>DENB01000064.1 GCA_002359495.1 Enterobacteriaceae bacterium UBA2655 | reverse complement strand
ATTAACAGTAGCGCGCCGCGCGACGCCACCAGCAGCGAACGCCGATCGGCGCTAACCGCCGCCCCGTCGGGCTTTTGCGCAAGCTGGAGCGCGGGCTGCGGGCCGTCGCCTTTCAGCGGGATAAAACGCGCCGCGCCTGAGGCGTCGACGCGCCAGCCGATGTCGCCTTCCATGCCCAGCGCCAGCGCGGGATGCTTATCGCTCAGCGTCTGCGCCGTGCCCGCCTGAATGCCAGGCGCGGCGAAAAGCGGCAAAATCACCCAGATCAGCCAGAAAAAAAGCAGTACCATCAGTATCAGAATACCGACGCCGCTGGCCGTCACGATACGTCGCGTCAGACGGTCTATCCACTGTCTGCGGCGGTCGCTGAATTGAACGGGAATGTGGTTATCGGTCATGCCTGCCTGGATCGCACTCAGAAATAAGCCGCTATGTTGCCCGTAGCTGATTGATATGACAACTATTGAGGTTGGACAACTTTGCCATACTCTCGCCATAATGGGATCGGACACTGGATCTCCAGTCCTGCAACAGCAATACGGAGTCAGAATGGGCCAGGAAAAGCTGTATATTGAAAAAGAATTAAGCTGGTTATCCTTTAACGAACGCGTTTTACAGGAAGCCGCAGATAAAACCAACCCGCTGATCGAGCGGATGCGTTTTTTGGGTATCTATTCGAACAATCTTGATGAATTTTATAAAGTTCGTTTTGCCGATCTGAAACGCCGTATTTTAATCAACGAAGAACAGGGCTTGCCCAGCGCGCAGCGTCATTTACTGCAGCAGATTCAGCAGCGGGTGTTGAAATCTGAACAGGAATTCGACGGGCTGTATAACGATCTGCTGCTGGAAATGGCGCGTAATCAGATCTTCCTGATTAACGAACGTCAGCTATCGCCTAATCAGCAAAGCTGGCTGCGCCACTACTTTAGGCATCAGCTGCGCCAGCATGTCACGCCGATTTTAATTAATCATGACACCGACCTGACCGAGTTTTTAAAAGACGATTACACCTATCTGGCGGTAGAGATTATTCGCGGTAGCGAAACGCGCTACGCGCTGCTGGAAATTCCGTCCGATAAAGTGCCGCGCTTCGTGAATCTGCCAGCGGAATCGCCGCGCCGCCGCAAACCGATGATTCTTCTGGATAATATTCTGAGATACTGTCTGGATGATATCTTTAAAGGCTTCTTCGACTACGATGCGCTAAACGCCTACTCAATGAAGATGACGCGCGATGCCGATTACGATCTGGTGACGGAGATGGAGTCGAGCCTGCTGGAATTGATGTCCTCCAGCCTGAAGCAGCGTCTGACCGCGCTGCCAGTGCGTTTCGTTTATCAGCGCGATATGCCTGATGCGATGGTCGAACTGCTGCTGGGTAAGCTCTCCATCTCCAACTATGACTCGGTGGTGCCCGGCGGACGCTATCACAACTTTAAAGATTTCATCGGCTTTCCGAACGTCGGCAAGGCAAATCTGGTCAATAAGCCGTTGCCGCAAATTCGCCATATCGGCTTCGACGGCTTCCGCAACGGCTTCGACGCGATCCGCGATCGCGACGTGCTGCTCTATTATCCTTACCACACCTTCGAACATGTGCTGGAGCTGCTGCGCCAGGCCTCGTTCGACCCCAGCGTGCTGGCGATCAAAATCAATATTTACCGCGTGGCGAAGAATTCGCGCATTATCGACGCCATGATCCACGCCGCCTATAACGGCAAAAAAGTCACGGTGGTGGTGGAATTGCAGGCGCGCTTTGACGAAGAGGCGAATATTCGCTGGGCGAAGCGTCTCACCGAAGCGGGCGTGCATGTGATCTTTTCCGCGCCGGGGCTGAAAATTCACGCCAAGCTGTTTTTGATCTCCCGCCGCGAGGGCGATGAGGTGGTGCGCTACGCGCATATCGGCACCGGCAACTTCAACGAGAAGACCGCGCGCATTTATACCGATTATTCCTTGCTGACCGCCGACGCTCGCATCACTAACGAAGTGCGTCGCGTGTTCAACTTTATCGAAAACCCCTATCGCCCGGTGAGCTTCGATCACCTGATGGTGTCGCCGCAAAACTCGCGCCGGATGCTTTATCAGCTGGTGGATGAGGAAATCGCCAATGCGCAACAGGGATTGCCGGCCGGCATTACGCTGAAAATAAACAACCTGGTTGATGAAGGACTGGTCGATCGGCTTTATACTGCATCCAGCGTCGGCGTAAAAGTAAACCTGCTGGTGCGCGGCATGTGCTCGTTGATCCCGGATTTGCCCGGGATCAGCGAAAATATCCGGGTGATCAGCATCGTTGACCGCTATCTGGAACACGATCGCGTCTATATCTTTGAAAACGGCGGCGACAAGAAAGTCTATCTCTCTTCGGCCGACTGGATGACGCGCAATATCGATCACCGTATTGAAGTCGCCGTGGCGATCCTCGACCCGCGCCTGAAACAGCGCATCCTGGACATTATCGCCATTCTGTTCAGCGATACGGTGAAGGCCCGCATTGTGGACAAAGAACTGAGCAATCGTTATGTGCCCCGTGGCAACCGCCGTAAGGTGCGTTCGCAGCTGGCCATTTACGATTACATCAAGCAACTGGAACAACCTGAATAATCTCTATGCCAATTTCTCATAAGAGTACGCCCAAACCGCAGGAATTTGCTGCTATCGACCTCGGTTCGAATAGTTTCCATATGGTCATTGCCCGAGTGGTCGATGGCGCGCTGCAGGTGCTGGGAAGGCTCAAACAGCGGGTACATCTGGCTGACGGTCTGGACGCCGGCAACCGCCTAAGCGAAGAAGCGATTCAGCGTGGTCTCAGTTGTCTGGCGCTATTTGCCGAGCGCCTGCAGGGTTTCAACGCGGCCAACGTTACCATCGTCGGCACGCATACGCTGCGCCAGGCGGTTAACGCCGAGGAGTTTTTACAGCGCGCGGCGGATGTCATCCCCTACCCGATCGAGGTGATTTCCGGCAACGAAGAGGCGCGTCTGATTTTTATGGGCGTGGAGCATACCCAACCGGAAAAGGGCCGCAAGCTGGTGATCGATATCGGCGGCGGCTCAACCGAACTGGTGATCGGCGAGGACTTCGAGCCGCAGCTGGTGGAAAGCCGCCGCATGGGCTGCGTCAGCTTCGCTAACCTCTATTTTCCGGGCGGCGAAATCAGCCGGGAAAATTTCCGTCGCGCCCGTCTGGCGGCGACGCAGAAGCTGGAAACCCTGGCCTGGCAATACCGGCTGCACGGCTGGCAATATGCGCTGGGCGCCTCCGGCACCATCAAGGCCGCCTGCGAAGTGCTGATGGCGATGGGCGAGAAAGAGAAGCTGATTACACCGGAGCGGCTGGATAAGCTGTTTGATGAGACGATCAAACATAAATCGTTCGCCGCCCTGAGCCTGCCGGGCCTGTCGGAAGAGCGCAAGGCGGTTTTCGTGCCAGGCCTGGCGATCCTGTGCGGCGTGTTCGACGCGCTGGCGATCCGCGAGCTGCGCTACTCTGACGGCGCGCTGCGCGAAGGCGTGCTGTATGAGATGGAGGGCCGCTTCCGTCATCAGGATATTCGCAGCCGCACCGCGCAAAGCCTGGCGAACCATTACGCCATCGACAACGACCAGGCGCGTCGCGTGCTGGAAACCACCGAGCAGCTCTATGAACAGTGGCGCGATCAGAACGCGAAGCAGGCGCATCCGCAGCTGGCCGCCCTGCTGAAATGGGCGGCGATGCTGCATGAAGTGGGCCTGACCATCAACCACAGCGGCATGCAGCGTCATTCGTCCTATATCCTGCAACACTCCAACATGCCGGGCTTTAATCAGGATCAACAGACGCTGCTCGCCATGCTGGTACGCTTTCATCGCAAAGCGGTCAAGCTGGAAGAGATCCCGCGCTTTACGCTGTTTAAGAAGAAGCAATTCCTGCCGCTGGTGTTTTTGCTGCGGCTCGGCACGCTGCTGAATAACCAGCGTCAGGCCACTGCGCGCCCCGATTCGCTGCGTCTGACTACAGATGAGGGACACTGGACGCTTACCTTCCCGGCGGGCTATTTAAGCCAGAATAATCTTGTGCAGCTCGACCTTGAGCGCGAACAGAGTTACTGGAACGAGGTCACCGGCTGGAAGCTGGTATTGGAAGAAGAAGCCTGAAGGCAGAGCGGCCCTGCGCCGCTCTGAAAAATAACCATGACGCCAACAGATACCGATATTAATTTTGCCGAAAAGTACGGCCTGACGCCGACCCACTCTGAAGTGCTGGCCGCGCTGCCGCTGCTGACGCCGGGCAAGGCGCTCGATCTTGGCTGCGGCAGCGGACGCAACAGCCTGTTTCTGAATCAGCAGGGTTTCGACGTCACCGCCTGGGATCACAATCCCGCCAGCCTGGCGCGTCTGAACCAGATCATCGCCGAGGAAGGGTTGCAGAATATTCACACCCGAGAGTGCGATCTCAACCAGACGCGTTTTAACGGTGCCTGGGACTTTGTGCTGTCGACGGTGGTGATGATGTTTTTACAGCCGGAAACCATACCGCAGCAGATCGCCGATATGCAGGCCAGTACGGTGAAGCATGGCTATAACCTGATCGTCGCCGCCATGAGCACCGACGATTACCCCTGCCCGGTCGACTTCCCGTTCACCTTTAAATCAGGCGAGCTGAGCCACTATTATCGCAACTGGCACATCGTGAAGTACAACGAGCATCCCGGCCAGCTGCATAAAAAAGATGAAAACGGCAATCGCATCAGCTGCCGGTTCGCCACGCTGCTGGCGCAAAAAGCGAGTTATTAAACATTACAGGCCGCTTGCCTGAGCGGCCTGGGTTTTCCTCTCTTCTCAGATAAACAAAAACTGCTCATTTTTTCATCCGGCGATTGATTTCATCCGCCGTCTGTGTCTAAATGTTGCCATCGCCCATTTGGGTTATTTCAGGAAACAAAACGCGTGAACAGCGCCATGCCCGTCCGAAGACGTCAAAAAACCGGTACCATGACCCGTATCGTTTTACTGATCAGCTTCATCATTCTCTTAAGCCGACTCATTTTTACCATCCCCGGCGCCATTGAACATCATCAGCAAAAGAAAACCGCTTCTGAACCGGCAACGGTTGTGAGTACCGCCTATACGCGTTAACGACAAACCCGTCGCGCTGCGCCGATCGGCAAGTGGCCTCTCTTAAGACGACCGCTTTTTTGCTCCGCTTTTCAGCCGAACCGCTACACTTCCTCGTGTTGCTAACAGACACAAGGAATCGTTATGTCTGCGTCTCACGCCCAACGCTTAAGTGAAACCCGCCACCGTATCCTGACGCTGCTGCTCAGCGAACCGCAGCTGGTCGATGAACTGCTGGGAAAAGCCGCCGGGCACACAGCGGAACAGATTGAGGAAAACAGCCGCTATCGCGCCGCTCTGGAAGCGAATATCGACCCGCTGCACGCCGCCGATCTGGCCGATATTCTGGAAGCGCTGCCCGAAGAGGAGCGTCAGGCTCTGTGGCAGCTGGTGCCCGCCGTGCGACGCGGCCGCGTGCTGGTCGAAGCCTCGGAAACGGTCTGGGCGAGCCTGACGGAAGAGATGAGCGACCGGGATATCCTGCGCGCCATCGAACCGCTCGATATCGACGACCAAGTCTGGCTGGCGCGCTATCTGCCGCGCGATCTGACCGGCAGGCTGCTCTCCTCGCTCGATCCCAGTCAGCGCGCCCGTGTATTAAGCGTGGTGCAGTTCGCGCGCGATCGCGTCGGGCGCATCATGGATTTCAATTTCCTTACCGTTCGCGCCGACGTCACGCTGGCGACGGTGCAGCGCTTTCTGCGTCAAAAAAAAGCGATGCCGGAAGGCACCGATAAGCTGTTTGTGACTGACAAAAACAACCAGCTGCTGGGCGAGCTGATGCTTACCGACATTCTGATGAATCAGCCGGAAATGCGCGTGGAAGCGATCATGAACGCCCGACCGACGACCTTCCAGCTGAACGATAAGGCGGAAGACGCCGCCGGCGCGTTCGAACGCTATAACCTGATCTCCGCGGCGGTGATTGACGCGCAGGGCAAGCTGATCGGGCGAGTCACCATCGAAGATGTCGTCGACTTGGTTAACGAAGAGAACGAGAGCAACATTCGCCGGATGAGCGGCATCAGTCAGGAAGAAGATGTGTTCGCGCCGGTGCGTAAAGCGGTGCGCAAACGCTGGGCCTGGCTGGCGGTAAATCTTTGCACCGCTTTTATCGCTTCCCGTGTGATCGGTCTGTTTGAAGAGACCATTTCGCAGCTGGTGGCCCTCGCCACCCTGATGCCTATCGTAGCGGGCATCGGCGGTAATACCGGCAATCAGACCATTACCATGATCGTGCGCGCGCTGGCGCTGCACCAGGTCGAGCCGGGCAACTTCTCTTTTCTGATTTTCCGCGAGCTGGGCGTCGCCCTGCTGAACGGCCTGTTCTGGGGCGGCATGATGGGCCTCGTCACCTGGCTGATGTATCACAACCTGGCGCTGGGGGGCGTTATGATGCTGGCGATGATGATGAATCTGCTGCTAGCGGCGCTGATGGGGGTACTGATCCCGCTGGTGATGACAAAAATGAAGCGCGATCCCGCCGTAGGTTCGAGCGTGCTGATCACCGCCATTACCGATACCGGCGGCTTTTTTATCTTCCTTGGTCTGGCGACGATTTTTTTACGCCATCATCCAGGCTAATCTCAAGGATCCCGTTGCACAATTTCATTGCCGTAAAGGTTTTTTACGCGCGCATGCTGGCCTGTACCGGCCTCAACAGAAGGAGAAGACCATGTTTAAACCTGATGATTTTGTACAGTCGAAAACCGGTGGGCCTAAGATGCTGGTGTTGCGTGTGGAAGGCGATACGCTGTGGTGCGCGCGCGTAGATGACGTCGCGAAGAAAGAGATCGAAGTGTCCGCCGACAGCGTCAACCTCTATCACGAAGAGGGCGACTTCGGCGTCTGCTGAAGCGTTCTCGCCGCCCCGCCGCGACGGGGCATTTACCTTGCAATACTTACTCGCCGCTCTGCCCGCCCGGATTGTTATTTTTTTGCAGGTTATCACCGCCCAGCCCGCCGATGAAAGGCAGCCGCAGCCGCAGCGGTGAGAAATCCACTCCCATATTCAGCCCGAGCACGTTGACCTCAATGCCCTCCTCCTTCGCCAGCGTCACGCCCAGAATCGATGCCTGAATGCCGCTGCCGGAGGGCGACAGGCCAATTGGATGCCATAATGAACGGTAATCTTTGCCGATGGCGTTTGCCGGCAGATCCAGCTTCAGCGCCGGCACTTCGCGTCCGATATGCGCCAGAAAGGTGTTGCTGTTCGGACCGGGCCAGGCGTGATAGGTCTGCGGCCAGGGATAGCTTTTAATCGCCGCCTCGATTTTCGGGATCATCGCCTGCGCTTCCGCTCCGCGATGCTCAAGCAGCAACTTCGGCCTGGCGCCGAACCAGTAACCGTCGGGCAGCGTATAGTTATGCCGAACCACCTCTTTGCTGCCCCAGCTCACCACTTCGTAACGGTGATAGCGAGTCTCTCCCGCGCGTTTAAAAATAATCCACGGATGCACCGCCACCACGCCTTTCCAGCCGTAGGTCGGCGCGACGAAGACCTGAATAATGGCGAGATCGCCGTTGCGTACTGGATCGGGCGCAAGCCCGGCCGAATCGCGACGGGCCGACCACCAGCCCTGGCCGTTCAGCTCGCCGCTGCGCGTGGCCTGCGCCAGGCTCTGCCCCAGCGAGAGCAGCACAATGCAGATAAAAGCGATACAGACTACTTTCAGAGAGATCATCTTTATGCGGTTTCCCGTTGGCAAACAAAGAAAATCGCCAGTTAAACTTGCGGGTTAACTGGCGACCAAGAAATGTTGATCGGTGTAGCGGATAATGGGAATTGCGTTGTCTCTGATTTTCAGTCCGGGCCAGGGGTTAGAACAGCGTTATTGATTCCTTTTCCAGACGAAATTGGCAACCGGCTTAAACTGGGTAACCACGTTGCCGCTTAGCGACATAATCTGTTTTTCAACGCGCAGTTCGCTTTCGCCGCTCTCAGGACTGAAATCGAGCTTACTATAATCAACCCAGACGATATTCGGCGCAAGCGTACTTTCAAAAAAGTAGCGCTGCTGCGTCAGATCTATCACGCTTCTGAAGGTGGTATTGGCGACGTTGGGCCGCTCGGGATCGGCCGCGCCGTAAGGGACGGAAACGTTGCGCATCACGCTCATAATCCAGGCGACGCCCTGATCGCTGTTTTGCGGCGTCGGCAGGCCGCGCACGTAATAAGAGGCGCGCACAAAACGATCCATCGGCAGGCGCTCGCCTGGCAGCGGCTGGTCGCCGCCGAAGGTGCGGTAATTTTTCAGATTCGCCATTTGCTTATCATAGGTCGGCTCGTTGGTCATCACGCGGTACTCTTTACCGTGCCAGACTTTCGGCTTGCCGTTAATCCATTCAATAATGGCGGAGTCGCCGGTTTTATCTTCCAGCGAGGGATCGCGCTTGCCGTAATCGGTCTCGTTGGCCAGAAAAAGCAGATGCGCGCTTAATCCCGCCTCGTTAACGCCTTTATGCGTGCCCAAATCGTAACCTATTAAACTCAGGCTACCGTAGCGGGAGGTCCACTTCAGCGGATTGTCGTCGATAGAACCGGCGCGCGCCTGGCCGCGCGGAAACTTATGAAAGGTACTGTTCACATAGTCCGTCCAGTCCTGAGTTCTGCCGACGTAAATCCCGCCATTGTCCGGCGCCCGGAACATAACAATACATTGGTTTAGCGTGAGCTAATAAAAAAGCCATCAGCAAAGGCTGATGGCTTATAGCGGAGAATTAACGTATTAAACGACGAGAATTATTCCCACTCGATCGTCGCTGGCGGCTTGCCGCTGATATCATAAACCACGCGGGAAATGCCGTTGACTTCGTTGATAATCCGGTTGGAGACGCGACCGAGGAAATCGTAAGGCAGATGCGCCCAATGCGCCGTCATAAAGTCGATGGTTTCCACCGCGCGCAGCGAAACCACCCAGTCATATTTACGGCCATCGCCCATGACGCCGACGGAACGCACCGGCAGGAACACGGTGAACGCCTGGCTGACCTTGTTATAAAGATCCGCTTTACGCAGCTCTTCGATGAAGATCGCATCCGCACGACGCAGCAGGTCGCAGTACTCTTTCTTCACTTCGCCCAGCACGCGAACGCCAAGACCCGGTCCAGGGAACGGGTGGCGATAGAGCATGTCGTACGGCAGACCCAGCTCCAGACCGATTTTGCGCACTTCGTCTTTGAACAGCTCTTTCAGCGGCTCGACCAGACCCAGCTTCATCTCTTTCGGCAGGCCGCCCACGTTGTGGTGCGACTTGATCACATGCGCTTTGCCGGTCGCCGAGGCGGCGGATTCGATCACGTCCGGGTAGATAGTGCCCTGCGCCAGCCACTTCACGTCGGTCAGCTTGCTGGCTTCTTCATCGAAGACTTCGATAAAGACGCGGCCGATGGTTTTACGCTTGGCTTCCGGATCGTCAATGCCCGCCAGCGCGTTCAGGAAGCGCATCTCAGCCGGGACGTGAACAATGTTCAGACCAAAATGGTCGCCGAACATATCCATCACCTGCTCGGCTTCGTTCAGACGCAGCAGGCCGTTGTCCACGAATACGCAGGTCAGACGATCGCTGATGGCGCGGTGCAACAGCATCGCGGTCACAGAGGAGTCCACGCCGCCGGAGAGGCCGAGGATCACTTTGTCGTTGCCGACCTGCTCGCGCAGACGCTTTACCGTGTCTTCAATGATTTTCGCCGGGGTCCAGAGCGCTTCGCATTCGCAGATGTCGCGCACGAAGCGCTCCAGCATGCGCAGCCCCTGGCGGGTGTGCGTCACTTCCGGATGGAACTGCACGCCGTAAAAACGCTTCTCTTCGTTTGCCATAATGGCGAAGGGGCAGGTTTCGGTGCTGGCGACGGTGACGAAGTCTGATGGGATCGCGGTGACCTTGTCGCCATGGCTCATCCAGACATCCAGCAGCGGCTTGCCGGCATCGCTGATGGCGTCTTCGATATCGCGGATCAGGGCGCTCTGGGTTTTGACTTCCACCTGCGCATAGCCGAATTCGCGCTCGCTGGAGCCTTCTACTTTACCGCCCAGCTGCATCGCCATGGTCTGCATGCCGTAGCAGACACCGAGTACCGGCACGCCTGCGCGGAATACGTATTCCGGCGCGCGCGGGCTGTTCAGCTCGGTGGTACTTTCCGGGCTGCCGGAGAGAATGATCCCGTTCGGGTTGAACTGGCGAATCTGCTCTTCGGTGACATCCCACGCCCACAGCTCGCAGTAAACGCCCAGTTCGCGCACGCGACGCGCAACCAGCTGCGTATACTGAGAACCAAAATCGAGAATCAGAATGCGGTGTTTATGAATGTTTTCCGTCGTCATTAAGGCACTTCCAGGGCGATAGACTAATAATGAAATCGCCCGGCGGTCGCCGGGCGGTAAATCTTACGGGATCAGGATCCCATGCGGTAGTTCGGCGACTCTTTAGTGATGGTCACATCGTGAACGTGACTTTCAGAGATGCCGGCGCCGCTGATGCGAACAAATTCCGCTTTGGTGCGCAGCTCGTCGATGGTGGCGCAGCCGGTCAGGCCCATACAGGAGCGCAGGCCGCCCATCTGCTGGTGAACGATCTCTTTCAGACGACCTTTATAGGCGACGCGGCCTTCGATGCCTTCCGGCACCAGCTTGTCGGCGGCGTTATCGGTCTGGAAGTAGCGGTCGGAGGAGCCTTTGGACATCGCGCCCAGCGAGCCCATGCCGCGGTAAGACTTAAACGAACGGCCCTGATAAAGTTCGATTTCGCCCGGCGACTCTTCGGTCCCGGCCAGCATCGACCCCACCATGACGCAGGAGGCGCCGGCCGCGATCGCCTTAGCGATATCGCCGGAGAAACGGATGCCGCCGTCGGCGATAACCGGAACGCCGGTGCCTTCCAGCGCGGTAACCGCATCGGATACCGCAGTGATCTGCGGAACGCCCACGCCGGTGACGATACGGGTGGTGCAAATAGAGCCAGGGCCGATGCCGACTTTCACCGCGCTCACGCCCGCTTCCACCAGCGCCAGCGCGCCGGCGCCGGTCGCTACGTTGCCGCCGATGATTTCAAGGTCAGGATATTTTTCGCGGGTCGCGCGGATACGCTGCAGCACGCCTTCAGAATGGCCGTGCGACGAGTCGATCAGCAGCACGTCGACGCCGGCGGCGACCAGCGCATCGACGCGCTCTTCGTTGCCGGCGCCGGCGCCTACCGCCGCGCCCACGCGCAGACGGCCCTGCGCATCTTTACAGGCGTTAGGCTTACGTTCCGCTTTCTGGAAATCTTTTACGGTGATCATGCCAAGCAGATGGAAGCTGTCATCCACCACCAGCGCTTTTTCAACGCGTTTTTCATGCATTTTTTGCAGCACGACTTCGCGCGCTTCGCCCTCTTTCACCGTCACCAGACGCGCTTTCGGCGTCATCACGGCAGAAACCGGCAGGCTCAGATCGGTAACGAAACGCACGTCGCGACCGGTGATGATGCCGACCAGCTCGTTATCGGCATTCACTACCGGGTAACCGGCGAAACCGTTGCGCTCGGTCAGCGCTTTCACTTCGCTCAGCGCGGTGGTCGGCAGCACGGTCTGCGGCTCGGTCACCACGCCGCTCTCATGTTTTTTCACCTTGCGAACTTCATCCGCCTGGCGCTCAATCGACATGTTTTTGTGAATAAAGCCAAGACCGCCTTCCTGCGCCAGCGCAATAGCCAGACCCGCTTCGGTCACGGTATCCATAGCGGCGGAGAGCATCGGGATGTTCAGACGGATGTTTTTCGTCAGTTGGGTGCTGAGATCGGCCGTGTTAGGCAGAACGGTGGAGTGAGCAGGAACGAGCAGAACGTCGTCAAATGTAAGTGCTTCTTTAGCGATTCTTAGCATGGCAATATCTCAACCTGGGGTGAATGAGAACAGATAAAATATTGCCGCAGCATTATACAGGGCGTAATCGATTGCCTCCAGCTTTTTTTAAGAAAAAGTCTTGATCCCCTGTACCAGCCATGTAGTATCGGTTAATTAACCCGCTGATTTATTATTTGATCTCTATCACATGTCGCTACCGCCAACCGCCAATATTTTCACCGTCAGCCGTCTTAACACCACGGTGCGCCAGCTGCTGGAAAAAGAGATGGGCTCGATCTGGCTGAGCGCGGAGATCTCGAATTTTACCCAGCCCGCGTCGGGTCACTGGTACTTCACGTTAAAGGATGACGGCGCGCAGGTGCGCTGCGCCATGTTCCGCAACAGCAACCGACGCGTCAGCTTTCGGCCGCAGCACGGGCAGCAGGTGCTGGTGCGCGCCACCCTCACCCTGTATGAACCGCGCGGCGACTATCAGCTGATCGTCGAAAGCATGCACCCGGCCGGCGAAGGTCTGCTGCAACAGCAGTTCGAGCTGCTGAAAGCGCGGCTGGCGGGGGAAGGCCTGTTCGAACAGCAGCATAAGCAGCCGCTGCCCGATCCGGCGAAGCAGGTCGGCGTAATCACCTCCGCCACCGGCGCGGCGCTGCACGACGTGCTGCGCGTGCTGCACCGACGCGATCCTTCGTTGCCGGTAGTCATCTACCCCACCGCGGTGCAGGGCGTCGACGCCCCGGCGTCGATTGTACGCGCCATCGAACTGGCGAACCTGCGCGACGAGTGCGACGTGTTGATCGTCGGACGCGGCGGCGGCTCGCTGGAAGATCTCTGGAGTTTTAACGATGAGCGCGTGGCGCGGGCGATCTTCGTCAGCCATATTCCCATCGTCAGCGCCGTGGGTCATGAAACTGACGTCACCATCGCCGATTTCGTGGCGGATTTACGCGCCCCGACCCCTTCCGCGGCGGCGGAGCTGGTAAGCCGCAACCAGATCGAGCTGTTGCGTCAGCTACAGTCGCAACAGCAGCGGCTGGAAATGGCGATGGATTACTATCTGGCTCGTCAGCAGCGTGCCTTTACCCGATTGGACCACCGTTTGCAGCAGCAGCATCCGCAGCTGCGGCTGGCGCGTCAGCAAACCGCCCTGTTCCGCCTGCAGCGCAGGCTGGATGAAGCGATGGAGGAGCGGCTGCGCCTCGCCGCGCGCCAGCAGGATCGCCTGGCGCAGCGTTTAGCGGCGCAACAGCCGCAGGGACGCATCTGGCAGGAGCAGCAGCAGCTGCAACAGTGGCGCTACCGTTTGCAACAGGCGATGGATAAGCAGCTCAATCAGAATAAACAGCGCTTCGGCGCGCTCGCGGCGCAGCTTGAAGGCGTCAGTCCGCTGGCAACGCTGGCGCGCGGCTTCAGCGTCACCACCGCCAGCGACGGCCAGGTAGTGAAAAACACCGGTCAGCTGCATAGCGGCGATCTGCTGCGCACCCGGCTGGACGACGGCTGGGTTGAGAGCCAGGTCACCCAAATCATGCCGGAAAACGCGTACCGTCGCTAAGCATAACCGTCAGGGGTTAACTATACTTTTTGGCACCTTTACCGTGCCAAGGAGCCTGGTATGCCCTACAGCGTCATTCCCCCCTATATACTGCGTAAAATCATCGACAATGGCTCCGGTCATCAGCAGGATTATGCGCGACGCACCCTGACCCACGTTCAACATCTGATGGCGGAAACCTGGCAGAAGCCGGTCGCGCCGCACACCGCAGCTGGCGGCCACGTCGAACGGGAAATCTACGATGCGCAGAATACGCAAAACCTGCCGGGCAACCTGGTGCGCAAGGAAGGCCAGCCCGGAAACAGCGACGTGGCGGCGGAAGAAGCCTGGAACTACCTCGGCGTCACCTATGATTTTTTCTGGCAAACCTATCAGCGTAATTCGCTGGATAATCAGGGCCTGGCGCTGCTGGGCACGGTGCATTACGGCAGGGAGTATCAAAACGCCTTCTGGAACGGCCAGCAGATGGTGTTTGGCGACGGCGACGGCGAAATCTTCAATCGTTTCACCATCGCCATCGACGTGGTGGCGCATGAGCTGGCGCATGGCGTGACGGAAACCGAAGCCGGGCTTATCTATTTTGAGCAGGCGGGCGCGCTGAATGAGTCGGTTTCCGACGTTTTCGGCTCGCTGGTAAAACAGTTTAACCTGAAGCAGAGCGCCGATCGGGCCGACTGGATTATCGGCGAAGGGCTGCTGGCAGCCGGCATACAGGGACGCGGCCTGCGCTCTATGGCGGAACCTGGCACGGCCTATGACGATCCGATGCTGGGCAAAGATCCCCAGCCGGCGCACATGGATCACTACATTAAAACCCGCGATGATAACGGCGGCGTGCATCTCAATTCCGGCATTCCCAACCGCGCTTTTTATCTCGCGGCGAAGGCGCTGGGCGGCTACGCCTGGGAGCTGGCGGGCCACGCCTGGTACGATACCGTCTGCGACAAAGAACTGCCGCAGGATGCCGATTTTAAAACCTTCGCCCAGTTCACTATTCGCCACGGCCAGCAGCGTTTCAACCAGTCTGTCGGCCAGGCGATCGAACAGGCCTGGCAAGAGGTCGGCGTGCTATGAATCCCATCCCTGAACTGACCGATGACGCTATTGTGGAAGTGGCGCGCGAAGGCGGCTTCGCCTGGATCCCGAAGCTGAACGCCGAACGCCGCTTCGCCCTCGCCCAGCTGCCGCAGCCGCAAAAGCAGCGGGTATGCGCGGTGCTGGAGCAGGCGATGCCGCTCGGTGAGCCTCAGGGAAAAACCAGCCAGGCCGGACGCGGCGACCAGCGCTACTTTCGCATTCAGATCACCTATGCCACGCATCATAAAGCGGGCTCGGTTGTAATTTTAATTCCCGAACAGGTGGCGCCGCCCGAGCTGGAGGCGCTCTGGCGGGACGGGGAGACGCCGGATAACACGCCCTGAACAGGCGGAAACAGTAAAGCCGCTTAACCGGTCTCCCGGCCAAGCGGCTTCTCTTGCAGAAACAGGCCGACAGACGTCGGCCCTTTTTATGCGTTACGGCAAGGCGTAAGCGATCACGTCGTCTCCGCGATCCGGCGACTGACGCGCCCCGCCCGCTGAAATCACGATGTACTGCTTGCCGTTTTTCGGCGAGACGTAGCTCATCGGCCCACCCTGGCTGCCCACCGGCAGACGCGCTTTCCACACCTCTTTACCGGTTGAAGAGTCAAAGGCGCGCAGGTAGTAGTCCTGCGTACCGGCGATAAACACCAGTCCGCCCTGCGTCGCCAGTGAACCACCCAGCGACGGCATGCCGATCGGCATCTGCGCGTGCATCTTAATACCAAACGGACCGGTATCCTGCACCGTGCCTAACGGCACCTGCCAGACGATTTTACGCGCTTTCATGTCGATCGCGGAGAGCGTGCCGAACGGCGGCTCCTGGCACGGAATGCCCAGCGGCGACATAAAGCGGTTTTTGTTCACCGCATAAGGCGTGCCTTTCAGCGGAACCGCGCCCATACCGGTATTGATCGCTTCGCCGCCGTTGCTGCCGCGCGCGATTTTGCTGGTATCCGCAGGGATCATTTGCACCCACAGACCCAGACGCATATCGTTGACGAACATGTACTGGTTGTTCGGATCGAAGGAGATGCCGCCCCAGTTCATGCCGCCGAGCGAGCCCGGGAAGCTGAGCGACTTGTCGGTATCCGGCACGGTGAACAGGCCATCGTAACGCATCGATTTGAAGGCGATGCGGCACACCAGCTGATCAAACGGCGTGGCGCCCCACATGTCCGACTCTTTCAGCGTCTGGTTGCCAATCTGCGGCATTTCGGTCGAGTGCGGCTGCGTCTTGGTGTACTGCTCGTTCGGGATGTGGCCCTGCGGCATCGGCAGCTCTTCGACTTTGGTCAGCGGCTTGCCGGTTAAACGGTCCAGCACGAAGATCATGCCGGTTTTACCGCCGATCACCACGGCAGGTTTGGTAGTGCCATCCTTCATCGGGAAGTCGACCAGGCTCGGCTGCATCGGCAGGTCGAAATCCCACAGGTCGTTATGAACGGTTTGGTAAACCCACTTCTCTTTACCGGTGGTGGCGTCCAGCGCCAGCACGGAAGCGCCATATTTGTGATCCAGCGCCGTGCGGTTTCCGCCCCACAGGTCGACCGAGGAGCTGCCCATCGGCAGGAACACGGTGTTCATCGCCGGATCGTAGGACATCGGCGCCCAGGAGTTCGGGGTACTGCGAACAAAGCTCTGGCCCGGCTGCAGTTTGGCGTTCGGGTCCGGGTTGCCTGGGTCAAACGCCCAGCGCATTGCGCCGGTGATGACGTCGAAGCCGCGCAGCACGCCGCCCGGCATATCGGTCTGCACGTTATCGGCCACGCGGCCGCCTACCACCACGGTAGTGCCCGCCATGGTCGGGGCGGAGGTCAGCTGATATTTCGGGTCCTGCGCCTCGCCAAGGCCCGCTTTCAGATCCACCACGCCATTATCGCCGAAGTTCTGGCACAGCTCGCCGTTGTCAGCGTTGATGGCGATCAGGCGCGCATCGATGGTATTCATCAGCAGACGACGCTGGCAGGCGTCGTTGGCCGCCAGAGTCGGCGGCGGAACCGGCGTCGAGCCCGGCTGAGTCGGCTGCGTCAGAGGTTTGGTGGCGTCGAAATAAGCGAGACCGCGGCAGCGGTTCCAGACTTCCGCCTGCGCGTTGACTTCATGCTTCCACAGCTGCTTGCCGCTATCCGCTTCTACGGCGATGACGTTGTTATGCGGCGTACAGAGATAAAGCGTATTGCCTACCTGCAGCGGCGTTTGCTGATCTTCCGCGCCGTTGCCGGTCGGGCTTTCCGGCGTGTCGCCGGTATGAAAGGTCCAGGCAACTTTCAGATCCTTCACGTTATCGCGCGTGATTTGATCCAGCGCCACGAAGCGGTCGCCGCCCGGCGTGTTGCCGTAGTTGTCCCAGTTTTTCTGCTCTTTGGCTTTGTCTACCGGCATCAGCGGCAGCTCTTTACCGTTGAAAGCGACGGTGGGATGCGGCTGAAACATCTGAACAAAGGTCGCGACCATACCCACGGCGAGCACCGCAGAGAGCAGATAAGAAATTTTCGCCAGCGGCGCTTTGCCTTCGCGCTTGCGCAGCGCGGGCCAGATCAGGAAGGCCAGCAGCATCATGCCTGCCGGAACCATCAGACGCGAGACCAGTCCCCAGAAATCCAGACCGGTTTCAGCCAGCGCCCAAATCAGGGTGCCGACGAACATCAAAATAAACAGCACCACCGCTGAAGATTTGCGGCGGAAGAACTGAATCGCAGAGAGCACGGTAACAATACCGGCAATCAAGAAGTACCAGCTGCCGCCAAGCGAGGCTAACTTGCCGCCGCCGATGACAAAAAACAGACCGATGGCGAGCAGCACCAGTCCCAGCAGTACAGACCCTATGCCCAACCCTTTTGAGGCGCGGGCGTTTGTTTCAGCCATAACACTAACTCTCCTGAAGAAATAAAGCGTCCGTGACCGGGAACCCTGTCAAAGCCCGGTCACGGGGATGCCGCCGCGCCTGAGCCGGAAACACCTTTGAGACAACTTTATTCTGGAACACATTGGTACGGATTGCGTCCGTAATGAACTCTATACGGGAGAGGAAACCAGGAAAATTCGCACCCCTGCCCATAAAGCGACAGGATTGTACCATTTGGTACATCAAAATGTGAACAGCCATAACCCCCGGGTTACGGCGTAATAGCATTTTTGCTACAAGTGCAGAACGAAGCGGTGATAAATCAAGCGTATTATCACAGACTGCCGTGAAGCGGAATATCAGGAACAGGTTACCCGCTCTGCGGGCGGAAAATTATCCGCTCGCGGGAAATCAGGCCATGGCCGTGCGGACAGAAATAGTCGACCGCGCCGCAGGCTTTTAACACCTGCAGCGGCTGGCGACAATCGGGGCAGATCGCCTGTTTTTCATAGCGCGCGCCGCATCCGTCACAGACAAATCCTTCATCAGCGAGCCGGAGCGGCTGCTGGCACTGAGCACACAAGTACGACATAAAAATTCCGTTAAATAACACCTGTCGAACGCAGCACGAACAGGCCGATCGCCGTGGTAAAAAAGGAACCGACAGTGGTCATCGCGATGATATTCGCCGCCAGCGTGGCGTTGCCGCCCATCGCGCGCGTCATCACATAACTGGCCGCCGCCGTCGGCGTGGCGGAGAACAGAAACATCACGCCCAGCGCCGCGCCGCGAAAGCCGAACAGCGCCCCGCCCAGCGTCAGCAACGCCGGCACCACCAGCACGCGCGCCACGGCAGCGTAAATGGCGGTGTTGGTGGCGCGAAACATCATGCGCCAGTCAAGGCTCGCGCCGGCGCAAAGCATCGCCAGCGGCAGCGCCATGCCGGAGATAAAGCCGCCCGTTTTCACCACCGGTTGCGGAAGAGGAATCCCGGTCGCGTTCCAGGCGAGACCGGCGACCAGACCGATGATCAAGGGATTGGTGACGATGCCGCGCAGAATGGCGCCGGAACCCGGCGGCGTCTGGCGTCCGCCGCTCAGGCTGTGCGTCAGGGTGATTACCGAGAGCACATTAAACAGAATAACCGTTGCCGCCATAAACAGCGACCCGACCGCCACGCCTTCATTGCCGTAAGCCATGGAGGCATAGGCCAGCCCGACAATAGCCGTATTGGCGCGAAAACCGCCCTGCACGAAAATCCCGCGCTCGCGCGGATTTTTTATCAACAACGGCGCCGCCAGTTCCAGCAGGAAATAGACCAGCAGCGTGCCTGCGGCGCCATACAGTGCCAGCGGCAGATTCTCCATAAGCGAGGTGTGGTTAGTGGCGATGCTGAAAAAAAGCAGACAGGGCAAGGCCAGATGAAACACTAGCCGCGTGGCGCCGTCGCAAAAGGGATCGTCGAGTAAACGTAAGCGGCGCAGAATAACGCCCAACAGCAGCAACAGTAAATTCGGCACCGTTACGCCAAAGGCGAAGCGCCAGGTCTCCCAATCCATAACTCCCCTTGTACAAAAAAAAGAGGGCCGAATCGGCCCTCAGTGATCAACGTTTGTTTTTTTTCAGATGCGACAGCAGACGCTTGCGCTTGCGTTGCTGAGTCGGCGTCAGCGTATTACGTTTTCCAGCGAACGGGTTATCCCCTTCTTTGAACTGAATACGAATCGGCGTACCCATAACGTTCAGCGAACGGCGGAAATAGTTCATCAGGTAGCGTTTGTAGGAATCCGGCAGATCCTTTACCTGATTGCCATGGATCACCACGATCGGCGGGTTGTAGCCGCCGGCGTGCGCATACTTCAGCTTCACGCGGCGTCCACGCACCAGCGGCGGCTGATGATCTTCCTCCGCCATATGCATAATGCGGGTCAGCATAGAGGTGTTAACGCGCTTCGTCGAACAGTCGTAAGCTTCGGTGACCGACTCAAACAGGTTGCCGACGCCGCTGCCGTGCAGCGCGGAAATAAAGTGTACGCGGGCGAAATCGATAAAGCCGAGACGGAAATCGAGCGTCTCTTTTACCTGGTCTTTTACTTCCTGCGACAGACCATCCCATTTGTTCACCACGATCACCAGCGAACGTCCGCTGTTGAGGATAAAGCCGAGCAGCGAGAGATCCTGATCGGAAATCCCTTCGCGCGCGTCGATAACCAGCATGACGACGTTGGCGTCCTCAATTGCCTGCAGCGTTTTAATCACGGAAAACTTTTCCACCGTATCGGTGATTTTTCCGCGCTTACGCACGCCTGCGGTATCGATCAGGATATAGTCGCGCTCGTCTCGCTCCATCGGGATGTAGATGCTGTCGCGCGTGGTGCCCGGCATGTCGTACACCACCACGCGATCTTCGCCGAGAATACGGTTAGTAAGCGTTGACTTACCTACGTTAGGACGGCCGACAATCGCCAGTTTGATCGGCAGGCCGGTCGGATCGAACGCCTCTTCCTCTTCTTCCGGTTCCTCGCCGTTCTCTTCCGCCGCCAGCGCCGCCCAATAGGCTTCGTTCTCGTCCTCTTCGCTGATCGGCTGCGGATCGCGTTCGTCCATCCACGGCAGCAGCACGGTTTCCAGCAGGCTGGTCACACCGCGGCCATGCGAAGCGGCGATAGAGTAGATATCGCCCAGACCCAGCGCGTAAAACTCGACGACGGCGGAATTGGGATCGAGGCCATCGGTTTTGTTGGCTACCAAAAAGGTCGGTTTTTCGCGAGAGCGCAGATGCTGAGCGATCTGCTGATCCGCCGGCATCAGACCGGCGCGCGCATCCACCATAAACAGCACCACGTCGGCTTCTTCAATCGCCAGCAGCGACTGTTCCGCCATACGCGTCTCAACGCCCTCTTCGCCGCCGTCAATACCGCCGGTATCGATAACGATAAATTCGCGCCCTTCCACTTCGGCGCGACCATATTTGCGATCGCGAGTCAGTCCGGGAAAATCCGCCACCAGCGCATCACGTGTGCGCGTTAAGCGGTTGAACAGCGTGGATTTCCCCACATTGGGACGCCCAACCAGCGCGACCACAGGTACCATAACACTTGCCTCAATTAATAATTAATCGCCTGAATGGCGTGATTATAACGGCTCAGGCCGTAGAGTTCAGGCTGAAGGCGCAAAGAATATCATGCCTGAATAAAAACGAAACGGCCCCTGAACATCAGGAGCCGTTGAAACGTCAGCGGGATCCGCTGAAAAACGCTTATCCCTTAACGGGTAATCGCATAGACTTCGCCGTCTTTGGTCTGGATCAGCAGCTTATCGCCCGCGACGACCGGCTCCGTCTGGAAGCCTGAGCTGTCGACTTTCTGCTGGGCCACGAAACGTCCGTCATCGGTATTGATCCAGTGCAGATAACCTTCGCTGTCACCTACGATCAGGTAGCCGTTGTAGAGCACCGGCGAGGTCAGGTTGCGGTGCAGCAGGTCGCTCTGGCGCCAGATGGCGACGCCGCCGTCCGTATTCAGCGCGATAACGCGGTCATCCTGATCGACGAGATAGATGCGGCCCGCATCGACGATCAGATCTTTCACGCCGCCGATTTCACGTTTCCACAAAATCTGACCGGAGCGCAGATCCAGCGCGGTCAGGTTGCCGTTATAGGCCAGCGCGTACACCACGCCGTTGACGATGACCGGGGTGGTGTCGACGTCGCTGAGACGGTCGATTTCCGTCGCGCCGCTCGGCTGAGAGATGCGCTGCTGCCAGATCAGCTGGCCCTGATTGATGATCACGGCGCTGACGCGGCCGTTGTCGCCGCCGACGATGGCGCCGCCGAACGCCGTGGCCGGAGCGGATTCGCCGCGCAGCGAGAGCGCCGGCATATCCAGGTTAACGCTCCACTTCACCACGCCGCTGTTTTGATCCAGTCCCTGCAACATGCCGTTGCTGGTATGAACCAGCACCAGGCCGTCGCTGATCACCGGACGGGACAGCGCTTCGCCCGCCACGCTGGTCTGCCAGGCGATGCTGCCGTCGCTGCTGTTCAGGGCATAGATCTGGCCGCGCTCGCTGCCGATATAGATACGATCGCCGCCAGCCGTCACGCCGCCGGAAAGCAGCGCGGAGCGGTTTTTCGAGAAAAAGCCGGTTTTCTCAGAGAGATCGACTTCCCATTTTTCTTTGCCGTTCTCAGCGTCCAGCGCCTTTACGACACCGAAACGATCGGCGGCGAAAACGGTGCCTTCCTGCCAGGCGGGATGCAGATTCGAATAGAAATCGCCGACGCCGTCGCCGACCGAGGTGCTCCACGCTTCCTGCGGATCAAACTGGTTTTCCACCTTCGGCAACGGGGCCATTTTTACCACATCTTCTTCGCCGCTGAACAGCGAACAACCACTGAGCAAAGTGACTGAAATCAGCCCCGGCAGCAGGTATTTACGTAATTCCATGCGCTCTCTCTTGACTGGCTTAGCTTAAGTTATTCATCTTCATCTGCATCATCTGTTTCAGCGCCGGAGAAGCGTCAGAAGCGACGCCCTTGCTCCACGCATCGCGCGCGCCCTGCTTGTCGCCTTTGCTCAGCAGCGCTTCGCCGCGGATATCCGCCACAATGGCCGTCCAGCCGTCGCCCTTGACGCCGTCAAGGGTTTTAAGCGCAGCATCCGCCTGATTTTGTTGCAGTTGAATGCGAGCCAGACGCAGGTTGAGTACCGCCTGCAGATTGGCGTCCTTGGTATCTTTCAGACCGTTTTGCAGTTGCGCGGCCGCTTTGTCCAGCTGGTTGCCGTCGACATACTGTTTCGCGACATCGAGCGCGGCCAGCGCGCCGTAGGTGTTGCTGTTTTCGCTGCTAAACTGAGCGACCGCTTCCAGCGTTTGCGGCTTGTCAGCCTGCATCGCGCCGGTCAGCTGTTGATAACGCGCCGACACCTCTTTTGCCGAATCCGCCTGATGGCTGGCCCAGTAACGCCAGCCGCCCAGCGCGGTGATGCCGATGACCAAACCTACCGCCAGCGCCTTGCCGTTGTCGGCAAAGAAACGGCGCAGCGCATCAACCTGTTCGTTTTCATTGCTGTAAACTTCCACGCAATCCTTCTCCTTTCAATGGTCGTAGCTAAGGCGCTCAGTGCAGAAGCGCGCGCAACGCGGCAGCCGTATCAGCCTGAGCCAGGGTTTGCTGTTCGCCCGTGCGCAGATCTTTCACTACTACCTGTCCGTCGCGGACTTCATCTTCGCCCAGCACCAGCGCAATACGTGCGCCCCACTTGTCCGCGCGGGCAAACTGCTTCTTGAAATTGCCGCCGCCGAAGTTGGTCATTAACTTCAGTTCCGGCGCGGCATCGCGCAGTTTTTCCGCCAGTCGCATCGCGGCGGACTGAACGCCCTGGCCGGAAGCGATAACATAGACATCAACAATGCGCGTGGGTTCAAACTGCGGATTAACCGCCTGAACCAGCAGCACCAGACGCTCCATGCCCATGGCGAAGCCCACGGCCGGCGTAACGCGGCCGCCCAGCTGTTCAACCAGGCCGTCGTAACGGCCGCCGGCGCAAACGGTGCCCTGCGCGCCAAGACTGTTGGTCACCCACTCGAACACGGTGCGGTTGTAGTAATCGAGGCCGCGCACCAGGCGCTGATTGACGCTGTAAGCGATGCCGGCGTCATCCAGCAGCGCGCAAAGGCCGGCGAAATGCTCGCGCGACTCGTCGTCCAGATAGTCGCCCAGCGTCGGCGCATCGTTCAACAGCTGCTGAACGTCGGGATTTTTGCTGTCCAGCACTCGCAGCGGGTTGCTGTACATGCGGCGTTTGCAATCTTCGTCCAGCTTCTCTTTATGCTGCTCAAGGAAAGCCACCAGCGCGTCGCGATAGTTGGCGCGCGCCTCCAGCGAGCCGATAGAGTTAAGCTCAAGACGAACGTGATCGGCGATGCCCAGCGCTTTCCACCAGCGCGCGCTCAGCATAATCAGCTCGGCGTCGATATCCGGCCCCTGCAGGCCGAAAATTTCAACGCCCATCTGATGAAACTGACGGTAGCGCCCTTTTTGCGGACGCTCATAGCGGAACATCGGACCCATATACCAGAGACGCTGTTCCTGGTTATAAAGCAGGCCGTGCTCGATGCCGGCGCGCACACAGCCTGCGGTGCCTTCCGGACGCAGCGTCAGGCTTTCGCCGTTGCGATCGTCAAAGGTGTACATCTCTTTTTCGACCACGTCGGTGACTTCGCCGATGGCGCGTTTAAACAGTGGGGTATGTTCGACGACAGGTAAACGAATTTCGCTGTAGCCGTAGCTGGCCAGAACCTGTTTGAGAGTGCCTTCAATCCGTTGCCAGATGGCCGTATCCGCAGGCAGGTAATCATTCATCCCGCGAATAGCTTGAATGTTCTTCGCCACGTTAAAATCTCTTAATACAAAAAAACCTGTCCGGCATCATACCTTATGAGGATGAAACCGCACAGGTTCAATCACAAAAGTGACGCGTGCTGCCACGCGCCGTCCATTAATTTTCCAACTGCTGCACGTTAATGCGGCGGTTTTCATCCAGCATCGTGGCCTTGGCGCGAATGCGCGCCTCCAACTGATCGATCATATCATCGTTATCAAGCCGATCGCGCTGACGCACGCCATCTTCGTAAAAGCCGCTCTTCTTGTTGCCGCCGGTGACGCCCAGCGTGGAGATAGTCGCTTCGCCCGGACCGTTCACCACGCAGCCGATAATGGAGACGTCCATTGGCGTGATGATATCTTCCAGACGCTGCTCCAGCGCGTTGACCGTGCCGATCACGTCGAACTCCTGACGCGAACAGGTCGGGCAGGCGATAAAGTTGATGCCGCGCGAACGGATGCGCAGCGATTTCAGAATATCGAAGCCGACCTTCACCTCTTCCACCGGATCGGCCGCCAGCGAAATACGCAGCGTATCGCCGATGCCTTCAGAGAGTAGAAGTCCGAGGCCGATGGCGGATTTCACCGCGCCGGCGCGGGCGCCGCCCGCCTCGGTAATGCCAAGGTGCAGCGGCTGATCGATCTGCTTCGCCAGCAGGCGATAAGACTCCACCGCCAAAAAGACGTCCGACGCTTTTACGCTGACTTTGAACTGATCGAAGTTGAGGCGATCAAGATGATCCACATGGCGCATGGCGGATTCCAGCAGCGCCTGAGGCGTCGGTTCGCCATACTTTTCCTGCAGATCTTTTTCCAGCGAACCGGCGTTGACGCCGATGCGGATCGGAATATTGTTATCGCGCGCGCAATCCACCACCTGACGGATACGCTCGTTATTGCCGATATTGCCTGGGTTAATACGCAGACAGTCAACGCCGTATTCGGCGACTTTCAAGGCGATGCGGTAGTCAAAATGGATATCTGCAACCAGCGGAACGTTCACCTGCTGCTTAATCAGCTTAAAGGCTTCCGCCGCATCCATGGTCGGCACCGAAACGCGGACGATATCGACGCCGACGCGCTCCAGCGCTTTAATCTGATTAACCGTCGCTTCCACATCCGTGGTGCGGGTGTTAGTCATCGACTGAACGGCGATTGGCGCGCCGTCGCCGACTGGCACCTTGCCGACGTAAATCCGGGTTGATTTGCGACGGATAATGGGTGCTTCGTTATGCATATTTTCTCTCCACAATTGCCCGGTGACGCGATGCGGCGTTATTGCGCGCCCAACGTCAGGCGTGCAACCTGGTTATTACGGATAAAACGACTTAAATCAACAGGCTGGTTCTGATATTGAATCTGAACCGCGCCGGGCGCGCCGATTTTCAGACGATAGGGCGCAGTGCCGGCCAGGCTGAGTTTACCACCGCTACGTTGCAATCCGCTGAAGAGTTTTTTACCGGTCGCATCGGTTACTTCCAGCCAGCAGTCGGCGCTGAAGTTCATCACCACTGCGTTCGAATCGCCGGCAGGCTCGCTGGTCGCGGCGTTACCGATCGGCAGCTGGCCATTGCCTGCGGCAATGGGCGCGGCGGCGTTATTTACGTCGTTAGCGACCGGACCGCCGTTAGCGACAGGCGCCTGGCTGGGAGAAACCACCGCATTGTTCGCCGCGGCATTGTTGGCTGCGGCAGGATTGCCGCCGGTCGCGTTGTCCGCCGGCGCATTGGTTGCCGGCGCGCTGTTCGCCGCCGCGTTGTCGGCAGGCGCAACCGCGCCGCTGTCATCCGGCGCCGCGTTATCGCTGGTGGCGTTGCTGCCGCTGTCGGTCAGCGGGATCGACTGGCTGTTGTCATCGCCGCTGCCGTTTTGATCGGCCATCGATACCAGCTCGTCCTGGGACGCTTTATGGTTCTGCCACCACCAGGCGCCGGTCAGGCCGATAACTACGAAAATCACCAGCCAGGTAAAGATCATCAGCCAGCCGTCGCGTTTTTTACGCCGCTTGCCCAGAGAAAAACTCTGCATCGGCTCGATTTTCGCCGCACGTACCGGAGTCTGCTTCGCCATCATCGGCAGCAGTTCATATTCAGGGACGTGTACCAGACGGGCATAGGAGCGGATATAACCACGCAAGAAGGTCGAGGCCAAATCGGCGGGCGATTTGTCTTCCTCAATATCCCGCACGGTGGAAAGTTTCAGGCACAGACGTTCAGCAACGTTTTGCTGGGTCAGCCCCATCTGCTCACGGGCCAGACGCAGGCGTTCGCCTGTGGAATGTACTGCAGTTTTATCTTGAGTGGCTTCAGTATTCATTAGCTAAATAACGCTGGTACTGTATCGATTGTGGAAAACTTCGCGCCAACCGGTCGCCATAACGTGTTACGTCAGCAGCGTTGCCCTGTTGGGCGGCGAAACGAATCTCTAACCACAGACTTTCTGCGGTGGCAGGAAGCCGGTGTTGATATACCTCTAATAAAAGCCGCGTCGTCGCCAGCTCTCTCCTTTCTAAACGCCTTTCGGCTTCTTGCAACAAGGATGGTCCTTTATCCTCGTCCGTCGCCAGCGCGGCGAGCAGCTGTTGTCTTGCCGCCGCCAATGAGCCTGACTGTAAATAACAATAGCCCGACAGTTCAAGCGCATCGCTGTCGGCTTCCGGCTCTCGCGCTTTCGCCGCTTGGTTAAACTGTTGATGCGCTTCATCATACTGCCCTAAAGCACAGAGAAACGCACCGTAATTGTTAGCCACGTAGCCATTTCCCGGCGCCAGCGCCTGCGCCCGTTTATAGTAGCGCATGGTTGCAGAATTGTTATTCTGCGCCTGAAACAGGCGTGCCAAAGCCAGCGCCACGCGATAATCACGCGGCGTAGCCCGCTCCGCCCGCAACAGGTTGCGCTCTGCGGCCGGATAATCCTGTCGGGCGAGATAGTGCATTCCTAATTGCAAACGCACATCCGCGATCTCCTGGCGCATCGGCTTACTGACACACCCGGTTACAACAAATAAAGCCATCAACAACAAAGGTAATCCTTTACCCATACATCCTCCGCCTTGTCAGAACCACTTCTCCCTTACCTGCCCTGCGGCAAGCCTGACACGGGCGCGGCCTGCAGAAAACCCGCAGGCGTCAGCTTTCAGATCGCTTTCACAGAAATGGGTTCGCCCGCCATTTTTTTCCGCAGCGTACGCTTGGTACGGTCGATCACATCGCCGGCCAGCTGGCCGCAGGCGGCGTCGATATCGTCGCCGCGCGTTTTACGCACAATGGTAGTGAAACCGTACTCCATTAATACTTTCGAAAAACGATCCACGCGGCTGTTGGAGCTGCGGCCGTAAGGCGCGCCCGGGAAGGGGTTCCAGGGGATCAGGTTGATTTTGCAAGGCGTATCTTTCAACAGCTCGGCCAGCTGATGCGCGTCGTCTGTGCTGTCGTTGACGTGATCCAGCATGACATATTCGATAGTTACGCGGCCCTGGTTGGCATTGGATTTAGCCATATAGCGTTTTACCGCACCGAGGAACGTTTCAATATTATATTTTTTATTGATCGGCACGATATCGTCGCGCAGCGCATCGTTAGGCGCATGCAGCGAGATCGCCAGCGCCACGTCGATCATATCGCCCAGCTTATCCAGCGCCGGCACCACGCCGGAGGTGGAGAGCGTTACGCGGCGTTTCGACAGGCCGAAACCGAAATCGTCCAGCATGATTTCCATCGCCGGCACCACATTGTTCAGGTTAAGCAGCGGCTCGCCCATGCCCATCATGACGACGTTGGTGATGGGACGTTGGCCGGTGACTTTGGCGGCGCCGATAATTTTCGCCGCGCGCCATACCTGACCGATGATTTCAGATACGCGCAGGTTGCGGTTGAACCCCTGTTGCGCCGTGGAGCAGAACTTACACTCCAGCGCGCAGCCGACCTGCGAAGAGACGCAGAGCGTGGCGCGGTCGTCTTCCGGAATATAGACCGTTTCCACCAGCTGATCGCCGACGCGGATGGCCCATTTGATGGTGCCGTCGGCGGAACGTTTCTCTTCAGCCACTTCCGGCGCACGGATTTCGCACAGCTGCATCAGCTTGGCGCGCAGCACTTTGTTGATATCCGTCATCTGCTCGAAATCATCGCAGCAGTAGTGATAAATCCACTTCATCACCTGATCGGCGCGGAACGGTTTTTCGCCCAGCGAGAGAAAGAATTCGCGCATCTGTTGGCGATTGAGATCCAGCAGGTTAATTTTTTCGTTTTTGGGGGAAACAACCACGGGGGATGCGGACGACGGCGTCACAATCTGTTCGGACATAATGTTCTCTGGCCTCGTTATTACACGTTATGGCTCTGGTTAAGAATAGAAAAAAACAGCGCCCCCGGCGAGCAGACTCATCGAGGGCGCGTAATTGTACAACATCTCCAGCCCGATGCCAGGGTGCGGCGCCGTACAGGCGTAATTATTTGTAAACCTGAGCGGCACGGCGGGCAGGGCTAAAAATTAACGCGTACGCGGGCAGACTTCGTTTTCGCCGAAGAAGAACGCGATTTCACGCGCAGCGGATTCCTGAGAGTCGGAACCGTGGGTGGCGTTTTCGGTGAAGCTGTCAGCGTAATCCGCGCGCAGGGTGCCTGCCAGTGCGTTGTCCGGGTTGGTCGCGCCCATCAGGTCGCGGTGACGCTGAATCGCGTTTTCGCCTTCCAGAACAGAAACGACAACCGGACCAGAGGTCATGAATTCAACCAGACCATCAAAGAACGGACGGCCTTTGTGCTCCGCGTAGAAGCCTTCAGCCTGCTCTTTGCTCAGGTGCAGCATTTTAGCGCCGACGATTTTGAAGCCTGCGCTTTCAAAACGGTTGTAGATTGCGCCGATAACGTTCTTTGCGACTGCGTTCGGTTTGATGATGGAGAAGGTACGTTCGATTGCCATGTTGACCTCTGTCTTTAGCATCCTGAAAAAACCGGGAACCCGCTCCCGGTAAGAAAACGCGCCGATTATAGGGAGATCGGCGCGTGTTGCCTATTAGCGATCGTATGATTTCTTGAAATTTATTGATTTGCGTCGATGCGGACAGGCAAAAAATGTGTAATAGCCTGACGTTTACTGGCGTGTGAAAGAGACGGAAGCCAACTGCCCCGCTTCATCCATTACCACCAATTGATACTGTCCGGGTTTGTTTAATGTCAGCGAAACGCCGCCTTTATCCGCACTTCGCTCAACCGGTTCGCCATTTAAAAACCACCAGCGCTGCTCACCTCGTCCGCCTTGCGCCTTCGCCAACAGCGTTAGCACCGCTTTTCCCGGCAGCGGCTGCATGCGCTGACCGTTTATGACGCCAGTGATTATCATTGGCGGCGTATCCCCCTGCGCCAGCGGAGGGCAATCGGCGTCCGCCAGCGGCAGACGTTGCGCGCGCCGCTCGGATTGCGGCAGCCACGGCTCCAGCGGCAGCGGCCACAGCCACCGCTCGCGGCTCCGCGCATCGGGGCAATCTGCTGCGGTACGCAACCCTTTGTCGTTCTGCCAGTAGCGCAAACGCAGGCCGTTTCCCCCTTCCTGGCCCGGCGCCAGCAAGGTGGGCGGCGCGATTTGGTTCAGCGCCCAGCTTTGCCGTCGCTGTCGACAGTTTTCATCGTCCGGCGGCAACGGCTGTCCGCCGGGCCAGCAGATCGCTATCGCGCTCACCGTTGCAGGAAGCGGATCGCGCGGCGTGCCCTTAACCGGCATATATTTTCTCAGCACAGCGTTGACCTGGTTCATGATCGGTACCGCTGAGGCGAAACCAAATTGCCCGGCCACTGGCGTAGCGTCTGGTCGCCCCACCCAGACGCCGATAAGGTAGCGCGGCGTCACGCCGATGGCCCACGCATCGCGATAGCCGTAGCTGGTGCCGGTTTTCCATGCCAGCGACACCATGTCTGACGCCGCGCCACTGGCCAGGGGCTGCGTTTCTCCTGCCAGAATATGTCGTACGATCCAAGCCGCGCCCGGCGACAGCAAAGGCCGCTGGCGCAAGGGTTGATACGGCAGCCAGCGCAGCGATGCCGCGTTGCCCTGACGTGCAAAGGCGCTGTACGCCGCGACCATCTCATCCAGACGCGCGCCTGCTCCACCCAAAGCCAGCGACAGGTTCGGTTCCGCGCCCGGCGGAAAGTGCAGATTCAGCCCCACGTTGCGCAGTCGCGCCGCCACGTTTTTCGGTCCCAATGCATCAAGCAGTTGAACCGCTGGCAGATTAAGCGAGCGCTTCAGCGCTTCGCTGGCGCTTACCGGACCGTGAAATCCGCTGTCGAAGTTGCCGGGACGGTAATCGCCAAAGCGGCGCGGCACATCCTGCAGCAGCGACTCACTGTGGATCAGGCCATCATCCAGCGCCATACCATAGATAAACGGCTTAAGCACCGATCCCGGCGAGCGTATGCTGTGAATCATATCGACATGGCCAAAGCGGCTATCATCGTTAAAATCCGCCGAGCCGACATAGCCGCGTACCTTCATACTGGTGTGATCGACCACCAGCAGCGCCAGTGAAGTGCGCGGCGGCAGCCGCAGTTTTACCGAATCTGTCAGGCTTTCCAGCTCGCGCTGTAACGAGACGTCTAATGTCGAAACGATTTTGTTTTGCGACGAAAGCGACAGGAGCCGACGGGCCAGCAACGGAGCCTGTTGCGGCAACTGGCGCGGCGGCAGCCAGACCGCCTCCTGTTGAATCTCTTTCACTTCCCGCTCCGGCCAGACATGATAACGGGCCAGACGCTCCAGCACCTTATTGCGCGCCGCCTCGGCGCGGCGCGGCCAGCGATCCGGGCGCAGACGGCTCGGCGCCTGGGGCAACGCCGCCAGCAGCGCGGCTTCCCCTTTGGTAAGCTGGGACGGCGGCTTGCCGAGCCAGATCCAGCTCGCCGCGCCGACGCCTTCCACCGTGCCGCCAAAAGGGGCGCAGTTGAGATAGAGCGTCAGGATCTCGCGCTTGGAGAGATGCCATTCGAGCTGCACGGCGCGCCACGTCTGCACCAGCTTTCCGCGCAGCGTCCGCGGCTGTGGATCGATAAGACGCGCCACCTGCATGGTTAACGTACTACCACCGGAAACAATGCCGCCATGTCGGAGGTTTTGCGCCAACGCGCGCAGGAAAGCGGCAGGGTTGATTCCGGGATGTTGCCAGAACCAGCGATCTTCGAAATTCAACAGCGCTTCGATATAGGCAGGCGACACTTCATTCAGCGTCACCGGATAGCGCCACACGCCCTGGCTGTCGGCGACACGCCACAGCGGCGTGCCATCTTCCGCAACCACCACGCGCGCCGGCTGCGCTTCACGCAGCGGCAGAGGAAACCGCCGATCGAGCGCGAACAGCATCCCCACCACCGCCAAAAAAAGAAGCGGCAACCAGCGCCACCGCTTTACCCGAAGTTTTATCTTCACGGCTTAACGCACAGTCAGTTTTTCCGGCGTGCTGCCAATGGCGCGCCATGCCGGTACATACATAGACTCCACCTGCGGTGGCGGCATACGGTAACTGCCGGGCGTTACGGCACGCGCCAGATAAAGCAGCGTGGCGGGTCTGTAGCTGTCAAGCGCTAGCGCGGCCACGAAACGATCGTCGCGGAACTCAATGTGCCTGATATCAACCTGCTGCATATCCATCAAGCTCTCTTTCAGCGCATCCGCACTGTTGCCCAGGCTGGCGCTGCTGTCGCTGAGATTTTGGTTTTCCAGTTCAAGCCCCGCAGGCAGCAGGTCAACCACCAGCGCATCGCTGACGGATTTGTTGGCGGATACCTGCAAACGCACCACCAGCAACTCGCCGCTTCGTAGGTTCTTGAGATCCGCCGGGGTGCCATCAAGCCTGAAATATTCCCGTTTAATATTGAGGACATTGCTCATGGGTTTCGGCGACGCCTGCGGATAGCCCGTAACATCGAGCGAAACGTACAGCGGCGAAGCGTTGCCGCTTTTGACCGAGACCCCGCGCTGCAACTGGCTTTCATCCAGTCCCAGATTAAGCGGCTGCCTGCCGCTCAACCTATCGGCCCTGCCTTCCAGCGTTGCCTGCCAGGCCTCGCCTTTGCTCTGCTGCAATGCGCGCGCCGCGAGAAACAACGCATTGTTCTCCTGAGTGGAGAGCCAGCGCCGACCGTGCGCCGCTTTCGCCAGATCCACCAGCAGCGGACCCTGCATATCGTTCAGAAGCCGGTTTTCCGTCAGCAGCGCCAGGATAAGCGCGCTGTCGCGCAATGTACTGCCGTAATCGCCCAACCTTGCTGTATCCTGCCGCGCCAGACCGGCACCCTCGGCGAGTAATAGCTGCGCGCGCTGTGCGTCGCCCATCAGCTTCAGCGCCACGCCCAACTGCACCAGCGCCAGGCCAGATTTCGCTTCGCCGCGCTTTTCATAGAGCGCGCGCAACGCGCCGAGCGGCGCCTGCTGTTGGCGAGCAAGCACCAGTGCGGCGTAAGCCTGTACGCTGAAGCGCAGCGCATTTTCATCGCGGCTCCAGCCGGTTTTAATCTGCGCGGGATCCTGCAAATAGTGCACCAGTCGTTTATCTGCACGAGAAATAACACCTTCCGGCACGCTATAGCCCGCTTCGCTGGCGCGCAGCAGGAAGTTAGTGACATAGGCGGTTAACCAGAACTCTTCCGGGCTCTCCTTGCTCCATAAGCCGAAACCGCCGTTGCCGCGCTGCATGCCGGCCAGGCGTACGACGCCGGTTTCTACTGCCGCACGGCGCGCCTCGTCGCTGCTGGTTTTGATACCCATCGCGGCGAGTTGCGCGTGGTTGGTAAAAATTGACGGCCAGATGCCGCTGGCGGTTTGTTCCAGACAGCCATAGGGCCAGGCGTAAAGCGAACTGATGTAGCTGGCAATATTCAGCGGCGGGCGATTGCTGAGCGACAGTTTGCCGCTTAGCGTGTCAGGCTGCAGCTCATTAAAAGCGCTCGCCATTACCTGCCAGCTTTGTCCGGTTTGCATCATGCTATTAAAGCTCAGCGTCTCCGCCGGCCAGGCCGGGCGCACGCCTATCTTCCATGAGCGTTCACTGACCGGCAGCCTTTCGCCCGGCAGATTCAGCCCGGAAATCGACACCTGCACCTCGCCGTCGCCGAAACTGCCTTGCGCCGTCACCGGAACAGATAACGTGCTGCGCGCGCCTTTCGCCAGCTGAACACGATGCGACGTAGCGCCAGATAAGGTAATCATCCCGTGGGCTTTCAGCGCCACGTCAAGCGTTTGCGGCCCTTCGGTCAGATTGGTGAGATCCAGCGCCAGCGAAGCCCGATCGCCGCCGGCCAGAAAGCGCGGGGTCGCCAGTTCGGCGATTATAGGCGCAGCGACCACTACGTTGCGTTCCGCTGCGCCAAAGCTATCGTCGCTCCACGCCTGCGCCATCAGACGCAACTCGCCGTTGAAGACCGGAATCGGCAGCTCCAGCAAGCCTTCGCCGTTTTCGTCCAGCCTGACCGGCTGCAACTGCTGAGCGACAATGCGCACTTCCGTTTCCGGCTTTTTACCGCCGCGCGACATCTCTTCCTCGTCGTCGCCGTCACCGCCAAAACGCAACGTTGCCAGCTTGCCGCCGCCCTCGATCAGCTGACCGAACACATCATATTGATCGGCGCTATAGCGTTTGCGGCCAAAAAACGCCTCCCAGGGATCGGGCGTTTTGTAACCGGTAATACTGAGCACGCCGCTATCCACCGCCGACAGCAATACCTGAATCTGCTTCGGCAGTTCAGCGCCGACGCGGCTGGCTTTGACTTTCACTTTCAACGTCTGTTCAGGACGGATTTTAACCGGCGCGTCGAGCGTGATATCGAGACGTCGCGCCTCGCTGGCCATTGGCAAATGCAGCAGACCGACGGCGCGCTTAGGCGTGGTTCCGTTGGCCTTATCGCCGTCGCGCACCACGATGGCGCTCAGGTAAAGATCGTGACGCAGCCAGTTTTTGCCGATCGGCACATCCAGGGTCGCACCGCCCGCGGGCAAGGTTAGCGGCCGCCACCACAGCGTGCCGTTGCCGGACTCCACCATCAGATAGCCTTTGCCCGCCGCCAGCGATTCCACCCAGATGTGCGCAGTGTCGCCAGGTTGATAGGCGACTTTGTCCAGTTTGAGCTTCACCTGATCCGGGCGCAGCGCGCCGGTGCCGTTGGTATTATCTTCCCACTCATAACCGGCGCGGAAACGTATGCTGCTGACGATCGTCTCGCCTGCCTGCACCTCGATACGATAGGAACCCCACTCTACCGGGAAGCTGACTTTCGCGCTGCCGCCTGCGGGTATAGCGATGCGCTGCGCGTCTTCCTGTAAATCCTTTTCGTCATGACGCATCTGCCAGCCTTCGCTGTCGGCATAACTCCAGTAATAGTCACGACGCTCGCGGATCAGCCGCACCTCCAGCGCCTGCGCGGCGAGCTTTTCACCTTTGCTGTTGGCATAGACAACATCAAATTCGGCGACGCTGTTTTCCGGCACCGTTGGCTCATCGCTGTAGCGATCGGTACGGTAGTCGTATATTGATTTCGTGCCGAACAGCGGATGGATGCCGGGCAGTGCGGAAGCAGGCCAGATGGCTTGCGTAGCGCGACGCGTCACCGGACGCCCGCCGGTTTCCAGCAGGCTGGCCTGCAGAATCAGATCCAGCGGCGAATGCGTCCCGGTCCATGCGCTTTCGACAGTGAGCTGCATTTTGCCGTTCTCATCCAGCGAACCGTCGACATCATCCAGCCTGCGCCTGAGATCGTTTTCCATAACGTCGCCGAACTGATAACCGGGCAATGCGCTGACCGCTTCACGCGCCGGACGTAAAAACAGTTGGCCCTGCAGCACGTTTCCTGCCGCGGGCGCGCCGTAGAGATAGCGCCCCTCCAAATCAAAAGTGACGCTGGCGTCTGGCGTCAACGGCGTGTCGCTGTTTTGCAACGCCAGCGCCATACGCTCGGGCAAAAAATCTTCGACGTGGAATTTCCAGCTACGCGGCAGGTTATCGCCGCTATTGAGGCGTAACGTCCATTCGCCGGTCTCTGCCGACGTCGGAAGAGGAAAACGTTGCTGATACAGGCCGTTCTCCGGCAGCCAGGCGAAGGTTCGCATCACTTCACCGTTCGGCTGCACCACTTCGGCTTTTACCGGCTGCGCAGGCAGCGGTTTACCGTCGGCATCGCGCAGCAACGCATTGATCATCACCGTTTCGCCGGGACGATAGAGATCGCGCGGGCCGAAGATAAATAACTGCTTGTCGTAGCTTTGCGGTCCAGCGATAGAAAACTCAGCAAGATCAAACGCCGGACGGTTGAGGTCGATGAGCGACGTCTGGCCGTTTTGCGTGGCGAGCAGCAGTTTGCCCTTCGCCTGCGCCGGCAACCACAGATGGCCGCTGCGGTCGCTTTCGCTGCTTGCCAGCGGTCGTCCCTTTTCATCCAGCAGAGCAACATTGACGTCGGATAACGGCGCTCCGCTGGCCAGGCTTTGCGTAAAAATTTCGAATCTGTCAGGGAAACGGTGCAGCGACAGGCCGATATCGCTCAGCGTAAACAGCGTGGCGGGCAACGTATAATGGTAATAGTTTCCAGCCTGCCTCATGACGGCCAGATAGACGCCGGGTTGCGTCAGCGCCCCGATACCGCCCAGCGGCAACTGTAATTTTTCACGCGTATTCGGTGCCGGGTTAAGGTCGAAACGGCCGGTATAGACCAGATCGGCGTTTTTCAGCAGCGCCTTTGATTCCCATCCGGAAAATTGACTGCCATAGCTCCACCCGGCGAGAAAGTCGGTCATTCCGCTATTTTTGACGCGAAAAAAATCGACTTCTACCTGCGCCACGTTGAGCGCCAGCACCGGCAATCCCTGGGTCAGGCGCACAGGCAGCAGCGAACCCCGGCTGGCAAACCCTATCATGGGCTGAATGTCGCGCGTGGTTAAGGTCTGGCTGAAGGGCGTGGATAAGGCTGAACCGTTGGCGGCGCGCAGACCCGAACCCACATTCACGCTCAGTTTGCGCGAAGGCTCCGGATGTCGGAAGCGCAGCGACTTGCCGTTTGGCGTCAGTTCCCAGCCGCCGTCGACTTTGCCGCTCTTGTCGTCAGTCAGTTTCACCCGCGCGGCAAAGTCCTGCTTCTCATCCAGCGGCATGTTGAAGGTCAGCACCAGCGCGGCCGCGCCATCCAACTGGAGTTCGGAAAAATCGATAACGGAGAGGGGATTCGCGGTTTGTTGCGCCGCAGGCGTTTCTGTCGCCCGCAGTTCAGTATTCGCACCGCCAAACAGTGCGCAGCCTAACAGCATGCTGGGCAGCAGCCGGTTAATACGTTTTGTCATGGTAAATCCTTTTACCCGTACCGGAAATATGATGGTTTCGCCGCGCGATTTTTACACCAAAGCATCATCTTAATCAACGCCTGCCCTTGAGATAGCCTTCACATTTCCGGAAACTGATCCTTTCCCGCGATGAAAAGAGGTTACTATGACAACGCCCCTATTTGTGTCCGCTGATTGGTTGAATGAACATTACACCGAGGAGAGCGTGCAGGTGCTGGACGCCCGTATGTTGCCGCCCGGCCAGGAAGCCGTGCGCGATATCGACGCGGAGTATCTGGCGGGGCATTTGCCCGACGCGCCTTTCTTTAATATCGAAGCCCTTTCCGATCACACTAGCCCTTACCCCCATATGATGCCGCGCGCGGAAACCTTCGCCGTCGCTATGCGCGAACTGGGCGTCAGCGGCGATAAGCATCTCGTCGTTTACGACGAGGGTAACCTGTTCTCCGCGCCCCGCGCCTGGTGGATGCTGCGCGCGTTCGGTATCGGCCAGGTTTCTATCCTCGCGGGCGGGCTGCAGGCGTGGAAAGCGGCGGGTCTGCCGCTGGCGGCTGGTCCGGTCGCGCTGCCGGAAGCGGAGTTTGAAGCCAGCTACGACGGCAGCCAGGTCAAACGTCTGACCGACGTGCTGTTGATCAGCCACGAAGGCGGCGCGCAGATTGTCGATGCGCGGGCGGCGAACCGCTTCAACGCGGAAATCGACGAGCCGCGTCCCGGCCTGCATCGCGGCCACATTCCGGGCAGCCGGAATCTGCCCTGGAACGATCTGGTCGCGAACGGTGCGCTGAAGCCGGAAGCGGAACTGCGGGCGGCTTTTGCAAAAGCGGGTGTAAAGCTGGATGAGCCGGTAGTGGCAAGCTGCGGTTCGGGCGTGACGGCGGTGGTGGTAATTCTGGCGCTGACGGCGCTGGGCGCGCGCAACGTAGCGCTGTATGACGGCTCCTGGGGCGAATGGGGCAGCCGCGACGACCTGCCGATTGAGAAGTAGCGGAAAAGGCGCGGCCCCAAGCCGCGCCCTGAGATCAGATAATGCGCTGCCCGCCTTTGAAGTCGCGCAGGAAACTGCCCCAGCGACGCTCGTAAAACGGCGTTATGTGCGCGGTAAAAAAGTGGCTGATGCCGGGTTCATCGGCCACGATTTCACAAATATCGATCGGGGCGTCGTCGGGTAAGGTATCGGTCGCGACGCTGCCCGCCGCCTGAATGATCGCCTCGATATCGCTTTCCGCCTCGATGCCAATCAACAGATTCGGCTGCTCATCCGCGTTTTCTCTGATGCTGGCGACAAAGGCGCGCCGCACCTGCTTGTATTTACTGAACAGCTGCGTCAGCGAGTCGATCATCTGCGCGGGCGGTTCAGCTACCTCAGAAAGCAGCAGCGACTGGCCGCCTTCCAGCACCGTCTGTTCGCTTAACGCGCTTCCCGCCTCGCCCAGCAGGTGCGCGATCTCCGTAGCGGAAAATTCTTTTCCGGTCAGCAATTTGGGGTTGAGAAACAGCGTTTCTCCCAGCGTCATTTCAAACAGCGCGCGCACCGGCATTCTGACATAAGGCTGTTCGTCACCAGCGGCTTCCGCCATCGCCTGTTCGGAACTGAAGAAAGGAATGACGCTGCCGCCATCCTCTTTTTCCCAGTGCTGCAGATCGACCGGGGTGCTGGCGACCAGTACCTCGGCCGTGCTTTCGCCAGGGATCCAGGCGTCGGACGACAACAGCAGCTGAAAAAATTCCGGGCGGTGGGCCGGTTCGGTCGCCGCCAGCTTGAGCAGCTCTTCAAGACGGTTCATATTCTTTTTACATCCAAACCAGGGCAGGCGCCGCAGCGCCTGCCGTTGTAAGCGAGAATTATTTAAGCAGCATATTCGCCAGGGTGCGCACGCCCAGTCCGGTTGCGCCCGCCGCCCACTGATCCACCGCGCCTTTGCGGTAGGTGGCGGAGCAGTCGATATGCAGCCAGCCATGGTGGTACTTCTCCACGAAGTGCGACAGGAAGGCCGCCGCGCTACTGGCGCCTGCCGAATGCGCCGGGCTGGCGATGTTGTTGAGGTCGGCAAAGTTAGAGGGCAGATGGCTGCGATGAAACTCCGCCAGCGGCAGACGCCAGAAGGGTTCGTTTTCGCTGGCCGCGCTGCCCATCAGTGACTGCGCCAGCACGTCGTCAAAGGTGAAAAGCGCGTGATAGTCGTTGCCCAGCGCGGTTTTCGCGGCGCCGGTCAGGGTGGCGGCGTCGATCAACAGTTCGGGCTGCTGCGCGCTGGCGTCGATCAGGCCGTCCGCCAGCACCAGGCGCCCTTCGGCGTCGGTGTTCATCACCTCGACGCTTTTGCCGTTGCGGTAGCGAATAATGTCGCCCAGCTTAAAGGCGTTGCCGCTGACCATGTTATCTGCGCAGCAGAGATAGAGCTTGACGCGTTTCTGCAGGCCGCGGGCGATCGCCAGCGCCAGCGCGCCGGTGACAGTGGCGGCGCCGCCCATATCGGACTTCATTGAGTCCATAAAGCTGCTCTGCTTCAGGCTGTAGCCGCCGGTATCGAACGTAATGCCTTTGCCGACCAGACAGGCGTAGACCGGCGCGTTTTCATCGCCGGAAGGATTGAAATCCAACGCCAGCAGCACCGGCGCGCGCGTCGAACCGCGCCCCACGGTATGCAGACCCATGTAGCCCTGCTCGCGCAGATCTTCGCCTTTGGTGATGCGGTAGCTCACCGCATTGCCGCCTACGTCGCTGATCAGATCTACCGCGCTGTGCGCCAGCTGCTCCGGCCCCAGCTCTTCGGCCGGCAGGTTAATGGTGTTGCGCACCCAGTCGATGATTTTCAGACGGCGATTCAGCTCGGCCTGATCGTTGTCGCCGAGCGGCGCCCAGCTCACCTGACGCTTGCCTTTCGGCCCGCGGTAGCCCTGCCAGAAAGCCCAGCTTTTCTCCAGATCCCAGCCTTCGCCGCTCAGAGCGACATGGCGAATGCCCTGCCCGTCGATTTTACGCGCCGCCCGCTGCAGAGTAACGAGCGGCTCGCTGCCGGTCAGGTGGATGGTCAAACCGGCATCGTTGCTGGTGAGGCTCGCGTTTTCGCCCCAGCGCGCATCGGCGGCCTGAGTGCTGAGCGTAATATTCATCGGTTGTGTTGTCATCGCGTGGCTCCGTATGCGTTATTCGTATTTATTCAGCCAAACTAACAGAATTGCGTCGGGAATTTTATCTGCTTTCCGATCTTTATCGGGTCAGGGTGATTTATCAGAAGCAAAAAGGGCCGGAATCGCATTCCGGCCCGTGGAGAAAAAAGCAGACGGCGCGTCAGCTCACCTTAACGGCGCGCGCTCGCCGGCATCAGCTCGCGCAGGCGTTTTACCGACTTCTGCACCAGCGCGACGGCGTAATCGATCTCCTCTTGCGTGGTAAAACGGCCGAGGGAGAAACGCAGCGAGCTGTGTGCCAACTCTTCGCTGATGCCCAGCGCGCGCAACACATAGGATGGCTCCAGGCTGGCGGAGGTGCAGGCGGAGCCGGAAGAGAGCGCCAGATCTTTCAACGCCATGATCAATGATTCGCCTTCGACGTGATCAAAGCTGACGTTGAGAATGTTGGGCGCGCCCTGCGCCAGATTGCCGTTAAGGTATACGTCGTCCAGCTCGCTGATGCCCTGCCACAGGCGATCGCGCAGCGTACGCAGGCGCGCCATCTCCTCTTCCCGCTCCGCCTTCGCGATGCGGTAGGCTTCGCCCATGCCGACGATCTGGTGCACCGGCAGCGTGCCGGAACGCATGCCGCGCTCATGGCCGCCGCCGTGGATCTGCGCTTCCAGCTGAATACGCGGCTTGCGTCGCACGTAAAGCGCGCCGATGCCTTTCGGGCCGTAAAGCTTATGCGCGGAGAAGGACATCAGATCCACCGGCAGTTGGCCGAGGTCGATGGGCAGCTTGCCCACGCTTTGCGTGGCGTCGACGTGAAACAGAATATCGCGGGCATGGCAAAGTTCGCCGATGGCGGCGATATCCTGCACCACGCCGATCTCGTTGTTCACATGCATGATGGACACCAGCACGGTGTCGTCACGCAGCGCCGCTTCCAGCACCTGCAGATTGATGATGCCGTCGGGCTGCGGCGCAAGATAAGTGACTTCAAAACCCTCCCGCTCCAGCTGAAGACAGCTGTCGAGAACCGCTTTATGTTCGGTCTGGCTGGTGACGATGTGCCTGCCCTTCTGCTGATGAAAGCGGGCGGCGCCTTTGATTGCCAGGTTGTCGGATTCCGTCGCGCCGGAGGTAAATACAATTTCACGCGGATCGGCGCCGACCAGTTCGGCCACCTGATTGCGCGCAACGTCCACCGCCTCTTCAGACTGCCAGCCAAAGCGGTGGGAACGGGAAGCGGGGTTACCGAAGGTGCCATCCAGAGTGAGATACTGCATCATCTTCTGCGCCACGCGTGGGTCGGCTGGCGTCGTAGCAGCATAATCCAGATAAATCGGCAATTTCATTGCGCTTAAGCTCCGTATAACAAAAAAATATACGTCGTTTTATACCATTTCTCCGCCCTTCCCGCTTAGCAGGAAAGGCGAGAGCGTCAGGCTCAGGCGCGCAGATTGACGTTGATGGTTTCCTGCACGCGGTTACTCTGGAAGCGACGGTTGTCGTTGCTGTTCTGACGATCGGCGACATCCAGGATCTCCTGATTGTTCACCAGCTCCGCCAGCGTGATGTTGTTCAGAAAGTCGCTGATGCGCTCGCTAAGATCGCGCCAGAGCACATGGGTCAGACAGCGCTCGCCGCCCTGGCAACCTTCTTTGCCCTGGCATTTGGTGGCATCGACCGACTCATCCACGGCGGTGATCACCGCGCCGACCGCGATGGTGCCGGCATCTTTCCCCAGCAGGTAGCCGCCGCCCGGACCGCGCACGCTGGCCACCAGGCCGTTTTTACGCAGACGAGAGAAGAGCTGCTCCAGATACGAGAGCGAAATGCCCTGACGCTCAGAAATATCAGCTAACGGCACGGGCCCTTGATGGGAATGAAGCGCAACGTCAAGCATGGCGGTAACTGCATAACGTCCTTTGGATGTCAGTCTCATAGCGTACGACCTCGGTGATCTTCCGGTTGTCGGAGGTTAACAAAAGATGGCCGCAAGTCTGACATTCCTGAGTATTTTGGTCAACTATTTAACCTGGTAAAACACTCAACTATTTAACCAGGCAAAACAGTCAACTATAGGCGCCGTCCGCGCGAGCTTATTTTTCGTCTTTGCGCTTCTCAAACGAAGCGAGCATGCCGCGCAGGATATTCAGCTCATCCCGTTCGGGACGCGCACGCGTATAGAGACGGCGCAGCTTGCTCATTACCTGGCCCGGATTGGCTTCGCGAATAAAACCGCTGCGCAGCATCATCTGTTCCATATGCTGATAGAAGCGTTCCAGATCGTCCACCAGCGGATAAGGCGATTCCTCATACTGCGGTTTCGCCTGCTCCTGCGCCTGCAGCCACGCCATGCGCACTTCGTAAGCGATAATTTGTACCGCCATCGCCAGGTTGAGCGAACTGTATTCAGGGTTCGCCTGAATGGCGACATGATAATGGCATTTTTGCAGCTCGTCGTTGGTCAGGCCCACGCGCTCGCGGCCGAATACCAACGCAACCGGCGCCTGCTGCCCCTCTTCGATGCTTTTTACGCCGCATTCGCGCGCGTCCAGCATCGGCCATGGCAACGAGCGTGAGCGGGCGCTGGTGCCGACCACCAGGCTACAGCCGGAGATCGCCTCGTCGAGCGTATCGACGATTTTCGCGTCGCCAATCACGTCGCTGGCGCCGGCGGCCAGCGAGATCGCCTGGGAGTCGGGCTTCACCAGCGGATTGACCAGATAAAGGTTGGTCAGGCCCATGGTTTTCATGGCGCGGGCAACGGAGCCCATGTTGCCGGTGTGTGACGTTTCCACCAGCACGATACGAATATTTTGCAGCATAATTGAAGTCAGCCTGATAACGTTTTTGGGCATGCTAACATAAAAGCAGACATTTGGTGCGCGCGCTGCTATACTCCGCGCCGTTTTCCCCGTTCTTTAACATCCAGCGAGAGATACCGATGCATCCGATGCTCAACATTGCCGTGCGCGCCGCGCGCAAGGCCGGAAATTTAATTGCCAAAAACTATGAAACCCCGGACGCCGTCGAAGCCAGCCAGAAAGGCAGCAACGACTTTGTGACCAATGTTGACCGTGACGCAGAACGCCTGATTATCGAAGTGATTCGCAAATCTTACCCGCAGCACACCATCATCACCGAAGAAAGCGGTGAGCTGCCGGGCGACGATCAGGATATTCAATGGGTTATCGATCCGCTGGATGGCACCACCAACTTCATCAAACGCCTTCCCCACTTTGCCGTTTCTATCGCCGTACGCATTAAAGGCCGCACCGAAGTGGCGGTGGTCTACGATCCGATGCGTAACGAGCTCTTTACCGCCACGCGCGGTCAGGGCGCGCAGCTGAACGGCTACCGCCTGCGCGGCAGCAATGCTCGCGATCTTGACGGCACCGTTCTCGCCACTGGTTTTCCGTTCAAAGCCAAGCAGCACTCCGCCGCCTTTATCAACGTGGTCAGCAAGCTGTTCACCCAGTGCGCCGATTTCCGTCGTACCGGCTCTGCGGCGCTGGATCTCGCCTACGTGGCGGCCGGCCGCGTCGACGGCTATTTTGAAATCGGCCTGAAACCGTGGGACTTCGCGGGCGGCGAACTGCTGGTGCGCGAGGCGGGCGGTCTGGTGACGGACTTCACCGGCGGCCACGGCTACATGCATTCAGGCAACCTGGTGGCGGGCAATCCGCGCGTGGTGAAATCGCTGCTGGCGAACATGCGCGACGAGCTGAGCGAAGCGCTGAAGCGCTAAGCGACAGGCAAAGAAAAAGGCGGATTGCTCCGCCTTTTTTTATGGCCGCCAGTTAGCTTAACGGCGTTCGTTGCTCAGTACCTGACGCGGCTGAGTACGACGACCTACCATACCCATCACACCGGCCAGAATCGCTTCGATGATCATCATGAAGAAAGCGAACCAGCTGGCCTTCGCGGTAGCGGCCGCAGCCTGATCGGCGGCTTCACGCGCTTTCTGCTCCGCCTGCTGTTTCAGCTGCTGATATTTCTGCATCGCCTGCTGATAGGATTGCTCCGTCTGCGTCACAATCTGTTCCGCTTCCTGATCGCTTTTTCCGGTGCGCGCTTTAATGATATTTTTCAGCGCATCGCGGTCAGCCGCCTGTAACGTATCAGCATGACGGCTCATTACGCCCCGGATCCAGTTAGTTAAATCCGTGTCGGCAGTTTGCGGATGATTAGCGGTATTTTGCGCCTGATTCTGCGCATTATTCGCTTCGTTATTTACGTCGTTCTGTAAATTTTCCGGCTGCAATTCCGGCTTGCCGGTTTGGCGCAGCGTGGTTTCCAGTTCATTCTGCAAATCGTCCAGATTAATATTATTTTCCTGCAATTTATCTCGCGCCATTTGCGTCACGGTCGGCGCTGCGGCGGAAATACCATTGCCGAGAGCCTGAAAACCGGTGCCTAATACGTTCATGGTGCCGCTGACGACGCTGCTGACCAGAGTAATCGCCAGCCAGATAGTAATTAAGGTGCTGATGCCGAACATTAACAGGCCGTGCAGCGCGCCTTCCCGTTGGGCCAGACGACCGGCGACATAGCTCCCTACCGCCATGGCGATCAGCATTTCAATGCCTGTCCAGACCAGCGCGCCAGTGCCGAGGTGCTGCAGCGGATTGCCTTCCTCCATCGGGTCGACAGTTGTGGCGCCAATCGCCGTACCTAAAATCGTAAGTAAAATGTGCACGACGAGTGCGCAAATTACACCAGCAAACACGGCGCTCCAGGAAATACGCTTAAGCGGTAATCCGTGCGATTCATGGGAGACGACTGTTTCAGTTGCCCCGTTATTGGTCCAGGTTTCAGGCATATTATTTCTCCTTGCAATATTTGATGACGCGTTCTTATTTATTCACCCGTTAGAGATGCAGTTTCGTTGGGTTATTATCATCGTAGACAGAGAACAGCACTTTCTCCAGCAAAGCGGCAAAATAGAAAAATAATCATGAAAGAATATAAGTAAGCGCAGCGGAATAATCGCTTTAAATAAGCGCAGCGGAAAATAAACTCCCGCTGCGATTCATTCAGTCCAATTAATTCAGCCGAAAGGACGTATTCCGCCGCCGAATGCCGGCTGGGCGCTTTGCCATAGCAGCAGACCGGCGATAATCAGCGCCAGCCCGCCGCTCAGCAGCAGCAGCAGCGGCGATACCTTACGCAGCCATGCGGCATGACTTTCCCGCAGGCTCAGCCGCAGCGCCAGCGCGCGGGAACGCTGCACCAGCAGTCCGAGAGCGGAAACGGTCAGCGCGGTGCCGGCCGCCATCGCCAGCGCCGATGCGACTCCCCAGAGATAAACGCCGACCACTTTGGCAAAAAGCAGCATCATAATGGCGCCGGAACAGGGGCGCAGCCCCATCGAGGCGATGACCAGCGCCTGGGTTTTCCAGCTCACCGCCTGCGCGACCTGATGCGCGGCGGGCACATGGTAATGCCCGCAGCCGCACGACGCGTGGTGATGATGGGCGTGTTGAGGCTGAATTTGATGAATACGTAAGCCCGGCGGCGATTTTTGCTGACGCCATAAGGCGCGCAGCGCGCGCCAGCCAATCCACGCGCCCAGCGCCATCACCAGCAAATAGCTGCTCTTTACCAGCCAGAAGCTGCTGAGATGAAGCCAGCGTGACGAGGTTTGCAGGATCACCAGCATCAGCGTAACCAGCGTGATCGTCACCGCGCCCTGCAGCATCGCCGCCAACAGTGTCAGTTTCATGCTGGTTTTCAACCGGGCGGGATGGGTCGCCAGAAAGGTGGTAATAACAACCTTTCCATGTCCCGGCCCCAACGCATGCAGCACGCCGTAAGCCAGACTGAACAACATCAGCGTGACGCCCGCCTTTCCGGGCTGGCTGGCGGTCTGCTGTAAGAGCTGCGTCATCTGCTGATGCAGCGTTTTCTGCCAGAGCACGCTTTGCAGAAGGATTTGCGGCCAGCATTGCCAGAGCATAAACACAGCCCCGGCGATAATCAGCGCCAGCAGCCACAGCGGCCAAAGGCGGCGCTTACTGGCGGGAAAAACGTTTAATGACATGTCAGCGTTACCGTTTGAGCGAATTGACGTCCCAGATCGATATCCTCTGCCGGCGCGTCAGCTTTATCCAGCGACAGCGCATACTGCTTAAGAGAGTCATCGGGTTTTGGCGTGTGGAGATCGAGCTGGCAGCGCGCCTGCAATGAGGAAGGCAGAGAGAGCGCGCCAGCGTTGTCGTAATACATGTCGACGAAATATGTAGGGTCGAAGGTCAGAAAGCGGTAACGTTGCCCGGTCAACGGCTGCGCTTCTGCAAGCGGCAAAATAAACTCCAGCACCGCCTTAGGGCCACGGCGTGAAAGATGGTATTCACGCGGCAAGTTAAGAAACCTGACACGTCGGTTTCCCTGCCAGATTTCCGTGAAGTAGTGCTGACCCAGCACGTTCGCCATCACTTGCGCGGCCAGCTTTTTCCAGACTACGGAGTCAGGTCCGGCGTCGCCGGCGTCATAAAGCAGATCGGCGGACGTGATTTCATCCATCGTCCAGGTCATTTTCAGCCCGGTCAGCTTATCGTCGCTGGCGACCAGCTGCGTCTGCATATCGATAAAGCTGTGGGGATGCGACGAGGCTTCAGCGGCGAACAGCAGTAAAGTTAATATTATAATGGCACGTTTCATTATGTTATAAGGTAACAATATTCAGGTTAAGGATCCACTGGCAGCGCAAATTCTGTGACCCGCTCAGAAACTCTGAACGAAAGTCCCGCTGCGACTAACGAACGGCGAAAAGAATTGGCTATTCTTAGCTCAGAAATGACCTGACGGAATAACGACGATGAGTTCTGCTTCATTGACAGCACCACTCTTCAGCCGTGCTCAGCGTCGTTGCCATCTTTTACTGCTGCTATTTCTGCCTGCTCCCGCGCTCACGCTCGATAAGCTCTGCCAGATTAATGGCGTTGAGCCTGCCGTTGCCCGACAGGATATCGCGGAAGTCGGTGAAGAAATACAGCGCTATCATCAGCTGGAGCTGCATCAGATGGTTGACGGCAGCTTTCGCATCCATGGCACCGAACTGGACAGACGGCTTTGCCTGTTGCACTGGCTGCGGCGCAGCTTGCGTTTGTCTGAAGAGTTTGTTTGCCAGCACTTTGTTCCGGCGCTGCGCCAGCGCCTGAAAGCGCTGAAAATCGAAAAGGCGCTTTACGATGAAACCAACCTGCAGGCGTTAATTCTGCACTGCGGCCTGCGGCTGGGGCGCCATTTCACGCCGCAGGATCGGCTGTTTCTGCAAATTTTCATGAAGTATGGGCTTTGCCAGCGCCAGCCCGCGCTGTTTAACGAAGCGCAGCGGCAGTGGCTGAGGCAAAAGGCGGAGCGCGCCGCCGCGGAGGAGGTGATTCAGCACTGGCGAAAGCGCTGTCACCTGGCGCCGGACATCAGCGAAGCCGATTTCTGGACGCTACTGTTCAGCATGATCCACGCGCCCAGCGCAGCGGCGGCGCAACATGCGTGCGAGCGGCGTTTGATGTCGTCGATCCGGCAACTGATCGCCTGTTTCGAAGCGCAGGCGGGCATGGATTTTCACGATAAATCGGGGCTGGAACAGCAGCTTTACACCCATCTGGCGCAGGCGCTGGATCGCTGCCATTTTCATATCGGCATCGATAACAGCCTGACGCTGGAAGTGACCCGTCTTTATCCGCGACTGCTACGCACCACGCGCGAGGCGCTGGCGGATTTCGAGTCCGCCTTCGGCATTCAATTTTCCACGGAGGAAGTCAGCCTGATCGCCGTGATTTTCGGCGCCTGGCTGATGCAGGAGAATGCGCTGCATGAAAAGCAGGTGCTGCTGCTGACCGGCGACAATGCCCAACTGGAGCAGGATATTGAACAACAGTTACGCGAGATGACGCTGTTGCCGATTAACATCAAATATCAGGATATCCATGCGTTTCAGCAACAGGGCGCGCCGCATGAGATTGCCCTGGTGATCACCCCTTATGCGACTTCCCTGCCCCTCTATTCGCCGTCGCTGATCCACGCCGAGCTGCCGCTCAGCGAGAATCAGCAGCAGCGTATCCGCATTTTGCTGGAGTCTTAATGCGCGCAGCCGGAGAAACCGCGCGGAAGAAAGGAAATACGGACGGATCGGCTGCGGCAATCGCGCGGTTTCGCGCAGGTAAAAAAAGAACGGCTTTCGCCGCTCTCTTCATTCTGTTTCGCCTGCGCGGAAACCTAATCAGGCATAAACCGGGAAACGCGCGCAGAGGTCGAGAACTTTCTGCTTGATGCGTTCGATGGTGCCTTCATCATTGATGTTGTCGAGCACATCGACGATCCAGCCAGCCAGCTCGCGCACTTCCGCTTCTTTGAAGCCGCGACGCGTTACTGCCGGCGTACCGATGCGGATGCCGGAGGTCACAAACGGGCTTTTCGGATCGTTCGGCACGCTGTTTTTATTGACGGTAATGTTGGCGCGGCCCAGCGCGGCGTCAGCTTCTTTACCGGTCAGGTTTTTGTCTACCAGATCCAGCAGGAACAGGTGGTTATGGGTGCCGCCGGAGACCACGTTGTAGCCGCGCGCCAGGAACACCTCGACCATCGCTTTGGCATTCTTCGCGACCTGCTGCTGATAAACCTTGAATTCCGGCTCCATCGCTTCTTTCAGCGCGACCGCTTTGCCTGCGATAACATGCATCAGCGGGCCGCCCTGACCGCCCGGGAACACCGCCGAGTTCAGTTTTTTATACAGCTCTTCGTCGCCGCCTTTCGCCAGGATCAGGCCGCCGCGCGGACCCGCCAGGGTTTTATGGGTGGTGGTGGTCACGATATGGGCATGCGGAACCGGGTTCGGGTAGACGCCAGCGGCGATCAGACCGGCGACGTGCGCCATATCGACGAACAGCCAGGCGCCGACACTGTCGGCGATTTCACGCATTTTAGCCCAGTCGCACACGCCGGAGTAGGCGGAGAAGCCGCCGATGATCATTTTCGGCTTATGGGTTTGCGCCAGCTCAGCCAGCTCGTCGTAATTGATCTTGCCGGTTTCGTCGATGCCGTACGGCACCACGTTGTAGAGCTTGCCGGAAAGGTTGACCGGAGAACCGTGAGTCAGATGGCCGCCGTGCGCCAGGTTCATCCCCAGAATGGTATCGCCCGGCTGCAGCAGCGCGGTGTAGACGGCGAAGTTAGCTTGCGAACCGGAGTGCGGCTGCACGTTGGCGTAATCGGCGCCGAACAGTGCTTTGGCGCGATCGATCGCCAGCTGCTCCACGATATCGACATACTCGCAGCCGCCATAATAGCGTTTGCCCGGATAGCCTTCGGCATATTTATTGGTGAGCTGCGAACCTTGCGCCTGCATAACGCGCGGGCTGGTGTAGTTTTCAGAAGCAATCAGTTCAATGTGCTCTTCCTGACGCACTTTCTCTTGCTCCATCGCCTGCCACAACTCGGCATCATAATCGGCAATGTTCATTTCACGCTTTAACATCCGCATCTCCTGACTCAGCTAACTTTAAACGGCAATTTTGCCCCCTGGAAGGGCGAAGGCCAACAGTGTAAACCGTTTTGTCAGGGGACGGTAGCACGAAACGCCTCTTTTTGCGCAAACGATTGGCAAGCCGTCAGCAGGCGCTTTTCAGCGTTTGACGCAAGCCTGCCGCGCCACGAATTTCCTTCATTTGCAGCGGCAGATTTTTTCATTATGGTGAGTTTCCCGTACATTTTAACGGGTTGAATTACCCGCCGCGTATTTACATGGCGAAGCGGCAGCTATAAGATGTATTTAAAATACAACTTTAAGCAGACCTGAGGAGAGCAATCGTGCTCGACGCGCAAACTATTGCCATTGTGAAATCCACCCTGCCCGCTATCGCTGAGGTCGGACCGAAACTGACCGCCCATTTTTACGACCGTCTGTTCACGCATCATCCTGAACTCAAAAACGTCTTTAATATGAATAACCAGCGCAACGGCAACCAGCGTGAAGCGCTGTTCAACGCCATTTGCGCTTACGGCAGCAATCTGGAAAATCTGGCGGTGCTGCTGCCGGCGGTAGAGAAAATCGCGCAGAAGCATGCCAGCCTTAACGTTCAGCCTGAGCAGTACGACGTGGTCGGCGAACATCTGCTGGCGACCATCAAAGAGCTGATGAATCCGGGCGACGAAGTACTGGCGGCCTGGGGCAAAGCGTACGGCGTGCTGGCTGACGTCTTTATCAAACGCGAAGAGTCGATTTACCAGGCGTCGGAAGCGAAACAAGGCGGCTGGCGCGGCACGCGCGCTTTCCGCATCAGCGCTATTGAGGCGCAGAGCAGCGTTATCAAAAGCATGACCTTCGAGCCGGTGGATGGCGAGCCGGTGGCGGATTTTCTGCCGGGGCAGTATGTTGCGGTCTACCTGAAGCCAGAATCCTTCGCTTATCAACAGATCCGCCAATATTCGCTGACTCAGCTTCCCGACGGTCAGCGCTACCGCATCGCGGTGAAGCGCGAAGCGCAGGGCACCGTTTCCGGCTGGCTGCATGACAACGCCAGCGTCGGCGATGTGATTCAGCTGGCGGCGCCGGCGGGCGATTTTTATCTCGACGCGCAGCCGGAGATGCCGGTGACGCTGATCTCCGCCGGCGTCGGCCTGACGCCAATGCTGGCGATGCTGCACGCGCTGGTTAAACGCCAGCATCCGTCACAGGTAAACTGGCTGCACGCCGCCGAAACGGGCGAACAGCACGCGTTTCGCGATGAAGTCGCTGAGGCGGGCAGTCAGTTAAGCCGCTTTTCGCAGCAGATTTGGTATCGCGAGCCGGGCGAGCAGGATGCCGGGCGTTACGATCTTCAGGGCCTGATGAACCTGGCGGCGGTTTGCGCCGACATGAAGGAGGCGAACCGTCAGTTTTATCTCTGCGGCCCGCTGGCCTTTATGCAGTTCGTGATGCGTCAGCTGCTGGAGGCGGGTATCGAGGCGAGCAATATCCATTACGAACTTTTCGGTCCGCATAAGGGGCTGTAATCCTCACAGGACAAAATAAAGCCCGCCGCGCGATCTGCGCGGCGGGCTTTTCTTCGTTCTGCTTAAATCGCTTCTTCGTCTTCTTCGCCGGTACGAATACGCACCACGCGCGCAACGTCAAACACAAAGATTTTGCCGTCGCCAATTTTGCCGGTTTGCGCGGTCTGCATGATGGTTTCAACGCAGGTATCGACAATATCGTCCCCCACCACCATTTCGATTTTCACCTTCGGCAGAAAATCGACCATATATTCGGCGCCGCGATAAAGTTCAGTATGCCCCTTCTGGCGGCCGAAGCCTTTCACTTCCGTCACCGTCATCCCGGTGATGCCCACTTCCGCTAATGCTTCACGCACATCATCGAGTTTGAAGGGCTTAATAATTGCGTCGATCTTTTTCATGACGGATCCTTTTTTTACTCCCTCCGTAGCCGGATGGGTAACTGATAGTATAAATGCTCCCGGCGGCGTCGCAGGCGGAAAGCGCATCTTAGCGCGAAAACAGGCGAATACCCTGCGTTATCTGGCCCGGAACGCGTCGCAGCGGCAGAAAGCTACTCTTTAAAGTCGCTGGCGTCCAGTTCATGGCGCGCCAGCAGCTTATAAAACTCGGTGCGGTTGCGTCCAGCCAGACGCGCCGCGTTTGTCACATTTCCTTTGGTCATCTGCAACAGCTTGCGCAGATAGTTCAGCTCGAAGGCGTTGCGCGCCTCGGCAAAAGTGGGCAGCACGCTGCTCTCCCCCGCCAGCGCCTGCTCCACCAGCGCGTCGCCGATCACCGGCGACGAGGTAAGCGCCACGCACTGCTCGATCACGTTAACCAGCTGACGCACGTTGCCGGGCCAGCTGGCGGCCATCAGTCTTTTCATCGCATCGACGGAGAAGCTGCGAACGAAAGGCTTATGGCGATCCGCCGCCTGACGCAGCAGGTGGTTGGCCAGCAGCGGAATATCTTCCGCGCGCTCGTGCAGCGCCGGCAGCTTCAGGTTGACGACGTTGAGACGGTAGAAGAGATCTTCGCGGAACTCTTTTTTCTCCATCGCCTTCGGCAGATCGCGGTGGGTGGCGGAAATGATACGCACGTTAATCGCCAGATCGTGATTGCTGCCGAGTGGACGCACCTTGCGTTCCTGCAGCACGCGCAGCAGTTTGATCTGCAGCGCCGGCGGCATATCGCCGATCTCGTCGAGAAACAGGGTGCCGCCTTCCGCTGCCTGGAACAGCCCTTCGCGGGCGCTTACCGCGCCGGTAAACGCGCCCTTGGCGTGGCCGAACAGCTCCGATTCCAGCAGCTGCTCCGGCAACGCGCCGCAGTTGATGGCGATAAAGGGTTTGTCCGCGCGCGGGCTGGCGGCGTGGATCGCCTGCGCCAGCACCTCTTTTCCGCTGCCGCTCTGTCCGTTAATCAGCACGCTGACGTCCGACTGTGCCACCATGTGCGCCTGCTCCAGCAGTCGCAGCATCTGCGGACTGCGCGTCACGATCGCCTCGCGCCAGCGTTCGTCGCTGGCCGGCGCGCGCTGCGCCAGCGCCTGATCGATCGCCTTATAAAGCGCATCCCGATCCACCGGCTTGGTGAGAAAGCTGAAAACGCCCTGTTGGGTGGCTGAAACGGCGTCCGGTATCGAGCCATGCGCGGTCAGGATAATGACCGGCAGGCCCGGATTCAGCTTCTGAATTTCGCCATACAGCGCCAGGCCATCCATCTCATCCATGCGCAGGTCGCTGATCACCAGATCGACTTTCTCTTTATGCAGCTGACGCAAGGCTTCCGGTCCGCTGGCCGCCGTCGTTACCTGAAACCCTTCGCTGCTGAGACGCATCCCCAGCAGCTTGAGCAAACCCGGATCGTCATCCACCAGCAGCAGTCGGGCACTCTGTTTCACCATCACCGATCCTCATCTTGTGAGCTGCCGTCGCCCGATGCGCCGGAACCTTCCGGCGTCGCGGCATGAGGGCCATCAGGAACATCCGGCGATTTGCGCGACGAGAGCTGACGTTCGATATCGGTCAGCCGCTCCAGCTTACGCTGCGTATCCGCCAGATCCTGCGCCAGCTGATGCTGCTGGCGACGCAGGCTATCCAGCTCGCCGTCGCTGGCCTGCTGCAGATGCGCATAGCGCGAACGCGACTCGGAGAGATCCAGCTGGGCCGTCTGTTGACTGCGCCAGAGCTGGATCAGCGGGCGCACCGCGCCCGGAAACGCGCTGCTGTAGCTGTCCAGCTCGTCAACAAATGCCCGCCGCTCGGGGGGCGTAACGTTGCCGTTCGCCAGCAGAACGCCCTGCTTAAAGGCGCGTCCCCAGTTTTCGACCGGCCAGCGATGCGCTTCCGCCCGCGCCTCGGCCGGCGACAGGCGTTCGGCGCAGTCGATGGCGCGCAGCCAGTAGAGGGGGTTGCTCATCGCCGCGGGATTTTCAATCTGCCAGAGGTCCCGACAGGCGACGGCCAGATAGTCGGGCAGTTTTACCTCCGGTTCCGGCACGGCGCCGCCCGACAGTACCGGCGTCGCGACGGAGGGCTGGCTGCAGGCGCTGAGCAGCAGCAAGGCGCATCCGCTCAGGGTGATCGAGGTCAAAGGTAATTTCATGTTTCAGCGGTTCCCGGCTGTAATATTCAGTTCAATACGAAAGCAGACGTCGGCATCCTGGCGGCTGACCAGCCGCAGATCGCCCTGCATGCGACGAATACAATCTTTGGCGATGCTCAGCCCCAGCCCGCTGCCTTTTACCGCGCCTTTGCGCTGCTGGCTGCCCTGATAGAAAGGCTCGAAGATCATCTCCCGCTCTTCTGGCGGAACAGGGGTGCCGGTATTGGCGACCTCCAGCCAGATTTTCTCGCCCTTGCGCTGGCTGCGCAGCCAGATGTTACCGGTTTCGCTGCCGTAGTTCACGGCGTTGGAGTAGAGGTTATCGATAACGCGCATCAGCAGCATCGGTTCCGCCAGGCAGCGCGTGACCGGCAGATCGACATGGGTATGCATCATCTTGGCGCGGGCCGGCAATGCGTGCGCGCTAATTACCATATCGACGATCTCCGCCAGATCGACCGGTTCAAGCTGCGTTGGGCCGTCCGCCAGCTTGCGGTTGTACTCCAGCAGCTGTTCGATCAATTTTTGCAAGTGACGGCTGCTGCTATCCAGAATGGCGACCACCTCCTGCTGGTCGGCATTCAGCGGCCCGGCCACCTGATCGGCCAGCAGCTCCGTGCCTTCGCGCAGGCTGGCGAGCGGCGTTTTCAACTCGTGCGACAGATGGCGTAAAAATTCATGGCGCTGCGTCTCCAGCCAGGCGAGACGCTCGCTGAGCCAGACGATGCGCTGCCCCAGCGAACGCAGCTCGCGCGGACCGCGAAACGCCACGCTCTGCCCCAGCGCGCGCCCCTCGCCCAGTCTGTTGATCATGCGCTCCACGCTTTTCACCGGGCCGATAATCATGCGGGTAAACAGCAGCACCAGCGCCAGGCTGATCAGAAACAGAATCAGTGCCTGCCAGCCGAAAAACTGGCCGCGCTCGGCGATTTCACGTTGCAATTGCAGACCGCGCGAAAATACTACTTCGCGGGTGTCCTGCACCATTTGCGTGTTGGTGGCGGAAAAGGTTTCCAGCGCGGCGGAAACGCTGTCGACGGGATTGCCGTTGTCGCAGCGGATCGGATCGAGCTGCGGCAGGAGCGTTTGCAGGGTGCGAAAGGCGGCCAGTTCCGGCAGGCGCCCCGCGTGCGTAGTCAGCATCTGGCTGTAACGCGTGCGCTGAGTCTGATAGAGCCGCGCCAGGGTCGCATCGCCCAGCACGCAGTATTGCCGGTAGCTGCGCTCCAGCTCCAGCGCCGTGCGCGCCATCGCTTCGCTGCGCCGCACGTCGGTGAAGGTGTTGCGATTGGTGTCCGCCGCCTGCTCGCTCAGCGCCGACAGGCTTTCCCACGCCTGCCAGGCGAGCACCAGCAGCGGCAGCAGCACCAGCAGAAAAGCCATCAGCACCAGCTGGCGCAGCGAACGGGGGAATAAACGCCATCTTTTCACGCGGCCGGTTCCTTTTGTAAACGCAGGCTTGATGCTAACGGACTCTACGGCGGGAAGAAAGAGGCGCAAATAAAAACGACAGGCCCTGCGGCCTGCCGTCGGCGCGACGCCTGACGCCTCGCGCGAAAATAAGGTGGTGCCTAACTCAACGTTGCGCCCGATGCTTGATAACGTTGCGAAGCAAACGATTATCGGTTAGTGGACGGCAGGCACCGTTTTGTGCGTCATTCAGTTTTTATGAGCTCTTGTCCGCTAAAGCAGGGCAATCATAAACAGGAGAATGAGCCACTAGCTAATACAAGCAATATGCGTGCCAATTTTTATTTATCTTTAAAATCAGCATATTGCTCAGGCACGCAGAGAAAAAGCCCGGAATGACTGCTTCAGGCTTTCAAAAGATGTCGCCATTTAACAACACAACACGACTTATTAATTAAAATCCTTTTTATTCAAGAAGATAAATGTCGCCATTCAGAGACAGCGCAAGCAGGCCAGTGTCGCCCATTCCCAACACAGCTTCGCAGACAAAATAAAAAAGGAGGCATCGCTGCCTCCTTTTGCCGGTTAACGCAGCCTGATTAACCCAGCTGCTTACGGGCGTTGCGGAAAATACGCATCCACGGGCTGTCTTCGCCCCAATCCGCCGGGTGCCAGGAGTTGCTGACGGTGCGGAACACGCGCTCCGGGTGCGGCATCATGATGGTCACGCGACCGCTTTCGCTGGTCACTGCCGTGATGCCGTTCGGCGAACCGTTCGGGTTGGCCGGATAGGTCTCTGTCACCTTGCCGTAGTTATCGACGTAGCGCAGCGCCACTACCCCTTTCGCCTCCAGCGCGGCGAGGTGTGCGCCGTCACGCACTTCCACAAAGCCTTCGCCGTGCGACACGGCGATCGGCATACGCGAGCCCGCCATGCCGTCCAGCAGCAGCGACGGGCTGGCCGCCACTTCCACCAGGCTGAAGCGCGCTTCGAAACGCTCCGACTGATTGCGAACGAAACGCGGCCACAGCTCGCTGCCGGGGATCAATTCGCGCAGGTTGGACATCATCTGGCAGCCGTTGCAGACGCCCAGCGCCAGCGTTTGCGGACGATGGAAGAAGTTTTCGAACTCGTCGCGCACGCGAGCGTTAAACAGGATCGACTTCGCCCAACCTTCGCCGGCGCCCAGCACGTCGCCGTAAGAGAAGCCGCCGCAGGCGACCAGCGCGTGGAAGTCGTCCAGACTGCGACGACCCGCCAGCAGATCGCTCATATGCACGTCAACCGCGGTAAAGCCGGCGCGGTGGAAGGCGGCCGCCATCTCGACGTGCGAGTTCACGCCCTGTTCGCGCAACACCGCTACCTGCGGACGCGCGCCGGTGGCGATCATCGGCGCAGCCACATCTTCTTCCGGCCGGAACGTCAGATGAACGTTGAGGCCAGGATCCCGATCGTCTTTTTTGGCTTCATGTTCCTGATCGGCGCAGATCGGGTTATCACGCAGACGCTGCATCTGCCAGGTGGTTTCCGCCCACCAGGTGCGCAGCGTGGTGCGGCTTTCGCTGTAGATCGCTTTGTCGCCGGCGCGGATCACGAAACGGTCGCCCGTTACGGCCCGGCCAATCTGATGAACGCACTCTTTCAGGCCATGGTCGGCAAAGACCTGCTCAACCGCCGCGCGATCCGCCGCGTTGATCTGGATTACCGCGCCCAGCTCTTCGGTGAAGAGCGCGGCCAGCGCATCGCCGCCCAGCGTCGCGATGTCCGCTTCGATGCCGCAGTGGCCGGTAAAGGCCATCTCTGCCAGCGTCACCAGCAGGCCGCCATCGGAACGGTCGTGGTAGGCCAGCAGTTTGCCGTCCGCCACCAGCGCCTGAATGGCGTTAAAGAAGCCTGCCAGCTGCTGCGCGTCGCGCACGTCGGCCGGTTTGTCGCCGAGCTGACGATAAACCTGCGCCAGCGCCGTGGCGCCCAGCGTGTTGTGACCTTTGCCGAGGTCGATCAGCAGCAGCGCGTTATCCTGCTGCGGCTGCAGCTGCGGCGTCACGGTAGCACGCACATCTTCGACGCGCGCGAAGGCGGTGATTACCAGCGAAAGCGGCGCGGTGATTTCGCGCTGCTCGCTGCCCTGCTGCCAGCGAGTTTTCATCGACATGGAGTCTTTGCCCACCGGAATGGTGATGCCCAGCGCCGGACAAAGCTCTTCGCCCACCGCTTTCACCGCAGCGTAGAGACCGGCGTCTTCGCCGGGGTGGCCCGCTGCCGCCATCCAGTTCGCCGACAGCTTAACGTGCTTCAGCGAGCCGATATGGGTCGCGGCCAGGTTGGTTAAGGCTTCGCCCACCGCCAGACGTCCCGAGGCGGCGAAGTCGAGCAGCGCCACCGGAGCGCGCTCGCCGAGCGCAAAGGCTTCGCCGTGATAGCTGTCCAGGCTGGCGGTGGTGACCGCGCAGTTGGCTACCGGCACCTGCCACGGGCCGACCATCTGATCGCGCGCCACCATGCCGGTTACGGTACGGTCGCCGATGGTCACGAGGAAGGTTTTCTCCGCCACGGTCGGCAAATGCAGCACGCGCTTCACCGCCTCTTCCAGCGTAATATCGTGACGCAGCAGCGCATCGCCTTTTACCTGCAGGCTGGCGACGTCGCGGGTCATTTTCGGCGTTTTGCCCAGCAGCACGTCGAGCGGCATGTCGATCGGCTTGTTGTCGAAATGGCTGTCGGCGAGCGACAGGTGCTGTTCCTCGGTCGCTTCGCCAATCACCGCATAGGGCGCGCGCTCGCGCTGGCACAGGGCGTCGAACAGCGCCAGTTTTTCCGGAGCGACTGCCAGCACATAGCGTTCCTGCGACTCGTTGCACCAGACTTCCAGCGGGCTCATGCCCGGCTCGTCGCTGAGAATGTCGCGCAGGTTGAAACGTCCGCCGCGGCCGCCGTCGCTGACCAGCTCAGGCATGGCGTTGGAGAGCCCGCCGGCGCCCACGTCGTGGATAAACAGAATCGGGTTCTCTTTGCCCAGCTGCCAGCAGCGGTCGATAACCTCCTGGCAACGACGCTCCATTTCCGGGTTGTCGCGCTGCACCGAGGCGAAGTCGAGATCGGCATCGGACTGACCTGACGCCATAGACGAGGCCGCGCCGCCGCCCAGACCGATATTCATCGCCGGTCCGCCCAGCACGATCAGTTTGGCGCCGACGGTGATTTCGCCTTTCTGCACATGTTCGGCGCGAATGTTGCCGATGCCGCCCGCCAGCATGATCGGCTTGTGATAGCCGCGCAGCTCGACGCCGTTGTGGCTGTTGACCTGCTCTTCATAAGTACGGAAATAGCCGTTCAGGGCCGGACGGCCGAATTCGTTATTGAACGCCGCGCCGCCTAACGGGCCTTCGGTCATGATGTCCAGCGCGCTGACGATGCGCTCCGGCTTGCCGAAATCCTCTTCCCACGGCTGCTCGAAGCCCGGAATGCGCAGGTTGGAAACCGAAAAGCCCACCAAGCCCGCTTTCGGCTTGGCGCCGCGCCCGGTAGCGCCTTCGTCGCGGATCTCTCCGCCGGAGCCGGTAGCGGCGCCCGGCCAGGGAGAAATCGCGGTCGGATGGTTATGAGTTTCCACCTTCATCAGGATATGCGCCGCTTCCTGGTGATAGTCATAGACGCCTTTTTCGCTATCGGCGAAGAAGCGTCCCACTTCGGAGCCTTCCATCACCGCCGCGTTATCTTTATAGGCGGAGAGCACGTGATCCGGCGTCTGCTCGAAAGTGTTCTTGATCATTTTGAACAGCGACTTCGGCTGTTTCTCGCCGTCGATGATCCAGTCGGCGTTGAAAATCTTATGACGACAGTGCTCGGAGTTCGCCTGGGCGAACATATAGAGCTCGATGTCGTTCGGGTTGCGGCCCAGTTTGTTAAACGCGTCAAGCAGATAGTCGATTTCATCATCGGCCAACGCCAGGCCCAGCGTCATATTCGCCTGCTCCAGCGCCTGACGTCCTCCGCCCAGCACATCGACGCTTTTCAGCGGCTGCGGCTCATGGTGGGCGAACAGCTTCTCAGCCTCGTCCATGTCGCCGAAGACGGTTTCCATCATGCGGTCGTGCAGCAGCGCGGCCAGCGCCTGCCACTGCGACTCATCCAGCTGCGGCGCCTTGACGTAAAACGCCAGGCCGCGCTCGAGACGGCGCACCTGCGGCAGATCGCAGTTATGGGCGATGTCGGTCGCCTTGGAGGACCAGGGAGAAATCGTGCCGGGACGCGGCGTTACCAGCAGCAGACGCCCTTGCGGCGTATGTTCGGCGAGAGAAGGACCGTATTTAAGCAGGCGCTGCAGGCGGGCTTTTTCATCAGCGTTCAGCGCGGCGCTGACATCGGCAAAATGGACGTACTCGGCGTAAATATCGCTCACCGGCAGATGAGCGTCCTGAAAGCGGGCCAGCAGTTTGTTTACACGAAATGCCGACAGAGCGGGCGAACCACGCAGAATTTCCATCATTAAAAAAATCTCTCGTCAGAGCGCCGGGCGACGCTTCTTTGGGCGCAACAGGGAAAACGGGCAGTATTATAGAGAAACCGCCTGCGTTACGAAACCGTTTGCGCAGAATTTATCAGGACACGTATTAGCCTGAAAATTGCACAGAACCTGCTATATAAGTTGCTCTGGTCCAGTTTGTTGCGCAAAATGCCCCTCGCTCCGGGAATGTAAACAAGATTAATACTGCCTTTATAAAGACAGAACCCTGCGAGCCAGAGAGAGATAACTATTTGAAACGCCTAAAACTTAATTATCTTTTTATTGGTCTTATCACCGGGCTGCTGGCGCTGGCGCTGTGGCCTTCCATACCCTGGTACGGCGGTGCGCAAGACGCAATATCACAGATAAAATCGCGGGGAGTGCTGCGAATCAGTACCGTTAATTCCCCGTTGACCTACTACACCGTCAATAAAAACCCGATCGGTATGGATTATGAACTGGCAAAGCGCTTCGCCGATTATCTGGGGGTAAAGCTGCAGGTCACCGTACGTCCTAATCTCAGCGATCTGTTCGATGATTTGGATGACGGCAAAGCGGATTTGCTGGCGGCCGGCCTGATCTACAACAGCGAACGGCTTGCGCGTTACCAGACCGGTCCGAGCTACTACTCTGTCTCGCAGCAGCTGGTTTATCGCGTCGATAAGCCGCGCCCGAAAAATCTGGGCGATCTGAAAGGCCGCCTTACCGTCGCTTCCGGCTCGGCCTACCTCTCCTCGTTGCGCAGCATCAAGGCGAACCAGTATCCCGATCTCGACTGGGCGATCTCCACCGATCTGGCGCCGAAAGCGCTGCTGGAAGCGGTCGCCGACGGCAAGCTGGATTATACGGTCGGCGATTCGGTGACCATCGGTCTGCTGCAGCGCATTCATCCGCAGCTGGCGGTCGCTTTCGACATCACTGACGAAGAGCCGATCACCTGGTATATGCCGCGCAGCGAAGACGACAGCCTGAACGCCGCCATGCTCGATTTTTTCAATGACATGGGCGAAGAAGGCGCGATGGCCCGGCTGGGAGAGAAATATCTTGGTCACGTCGGCACCTTCGATTATGTGGATACACGCACTTTCCTGCACGCCATCGACAGCACCCTGCCCGACATCAAACCACTGTTTGTCAAATACGCCAACCGCATCGACTGGCAGCTGCTGGCGGCGATCTCTTATCAGGAGTCGCACTGGAATCCGCAGGCGACTTCCCCGACCGGCGTGCGCGGCATGATGATGCTGACGCGCAACACCGCCGACAGCCTGGACGTTAACGATCGCCTCGATGCTGAACAAAGCATTCGCGGCGGCAGCGAATACCTGCAGAGAATGATGGAGAAAGTGCCGCCCGGCGTTCCCGACGACGAACGCATCTGGTTCGCGCTCGCCGCCTACAACATGGGCTACGCCCACATGCTGGACGCGCGCAAGCTGACGGAGAAGCAAGGCGGCAATCCCGACAGCTGGGCCGACGTTAAACTGCGGCTGCCGATGCTGAGCCAGAAGCGTTATTACAGCCAGACCACCTACGGCTACGCGCGCGGCCATGAAGCCTATAACTACGTAGAGAATATCCGTAAGTATCAGGTCAGCCTGGTGGGCTATTTGCAGGAGCAGGAAAAGAAGCTTGTCCAGCGCGCCGCGCTGGAGGCGGAGCTGGGCAAAGGCTATCCGGCGGTCGAGCCGAAGATCGCCATGAACTAACCGCTGCGCTGCGCCTGACGCAGCGATTTGATCTGTTCGCGACGCATACGGAAAAAGTCGCTGAGCATCGCCGCGCAGGCTTCGGCCAGCACGCCTTCCTCTATGTTTATCTGATGATTCATGCCCGGATGACCCAGCACATCCAGCAGCGAGCCGGCCGCACCGGTTTTTTCGTCGCGGGCGCCGTAAACCAGGCGCGTGATGCGGCTGTGCACCATCGCGCCGGCGCACATGACGCAAGGCTCCAGCGTCACGTAAAGCGTGGTATCCAGCAGACGGTAGTTTTCCAGTACCTTGCCGCCCTGACGCAGCGCCATGATCTCCGCATGGGCGGTCGGATCGTGCTGGCCGATAGGACGGTTCCAGCCTTCGCCGATAACGCGGTCGCCCTGGACCAGCACCGCGCCCACCGGCACTTCGCCCTGCTCCCAGGCGACGCGGGCCAGCCTGAGCGCATGACGCATCCAGTATTCATCGTTGAGTTCAACCACGTTAGCGACTCCAGTAAAATGAAAGCCGCGCATTATAGCGGGCCGGTCGCCGGAATCGAAGAGCCAGCCGCGTCTTATTCCAGTTGTTGCAGCTCGCCGCCCGGCGTCACGCGCCAGCGGTGCTGACAGAAAAACAGCAGCGGATTGTCCTGCTTGCTGTCGCTGTAGCCGCTGTAAAGCTGCAGCGGGGTGCCGATCCTCTCTTCAAGCTGCGCCACTTTTTCGTGCCCGAGGCAGCGCATCGCCAGCACCCGGCCGCCAAAACCGCGCGTCATCTGGCTGGCGATCAGTTTGACCCGTGGCAAAAAGGGCGAGTCGTAATAGACCTGCTCCACCAGCGGCTGCGGCGAACCGGTAATCAGCCAGACATCGGCGTCGCTGCTGCTGAGATAATCGGTCAGCCGCTGCACCACCACCGGGAAGGCGGTGACGCGCTGGCGAAACCAGCTGGCGAAAGCCGCCTCGCGTTGCAGCAGTCGGCGCTCGCTATGACCGAAGGTGATCGACCAGAGCAGCAGACTCATCGGCCAACGCGCGGCGCGCCCTTTGATCAGCAGCCCCAGCCCGATGACTGGCAACAGCGGCACCACCAGCAGCAGGTTAAGCGGCTGGCGCCAGAGCAAATAGCGCATAAATGTGCCGAACATATCCTGCTGATGCAGCGTGCCATCAAGGTCGAAAAAAACTACCCGTCGTTGCGTACCCTTTGTCAAACAGCGCTCCTTGTTTCGTCGTTGCCCCTGTGCAGTACAAGTGTAGCTACCCCTGCGGCGGCGTCGCGTGTCATTTTTAATTCCACGAGCTACAATGCCGGATGAATAGTTTATTCTTCAACGATCGGGACCTCCGGCACGCCTCGCGTCCCGGGTAGCCGACCCTTTCACTCAGAAGAAGTTTACCGGAAAAGGACCTGGGCATGAGTTCATTGCTGCGTATTCGCCAACTTTATCCCCGCCTGGCGCTCAACGAGCGTCGACTGGCGGATTATCTACTGTCGCAGCCGGATCGGGCACGGCATCTCAGCTCGCAAAAGCTGGCGGAAGAGGCTGGCGTCAGTCAGTCCAGCGTGGTGAAGTTCGCTCAAAAGCTGGGGTATAAGGGTTTTCCTGCGCTGAAGCTGGCGCTCAGCGAGTCGCTGGCGGACAGAGATGCGATTACCGTGCACAACCACATTCTTAGCGACGATTCGCTAAAGGTGGTAGGCGAGAAACTTTTTACCGAAAAACAGTCTGCGATCCGCGCCACGCTCGACATCAACAGCGAAGAGAAGCTGCGTGAAACGCTGCGTCTGCTGGAGAACGCCCAGCGGATTTTGCTGGTGGGCATCGGCGCCTCGGGCCTGGTGGCGAAAGATTTTTCCTGGAAGCTGATGAAGATCGGCATTAACGCGGTGGCGGAACAGGATATGCACGCCCTGCTGGCCAGCGTGCAGGCGATGAAGCCGGGCGACGTGCTGCTCGCCATCTCCTATACCGGCGAACGGCGCGAAATCAATCTTGCCGCGCAGGAAGCGGTGCGCGCCGGCGCGCACGTCGTCGCCTTTACCGGCTTTACTCCCAATACGTTGCAGCAGTGCGCCACCCATTCGCTCTATACCGTGGCGGAAGAACAGAGCATGCGCAGCGCGGCGATCTCCTCGACCACCGCCCAGCTGGCGCTGACGGACCTGCTGTTTATGGCGCTGGTGCAGCAGGATCCGGAACGCGCCTCCAGCCATATTCGCCACAGCGAGGCGCTGGTGAAAAAGCTGGTCTGATCGAAAGGCGCGCGTATAATACCCGCGCCTTTTCTGATGTTATTGAGTGACCACCATGGCGCTGCTGATTACCGCGAAATGCATTAACTGCGATATGTGCGAACCGGAATGCCCGAACCAGGCGATTTCGCTGGGGGCGGAGATCTATCAGATTGACGTCAGCCGCTGTACCGAGTGCGTCGGACATTACGACGCCCCGACCTGTCAGAGCGTCTGCCCAATCGATAACACTATCATTATCGATCCGCAGCATCGCGAGAGCCGCGACGCGCTGTGGGAAAAGTTTGTGGTTTTACATCACTGAAGCAGGCCGGCGACGCTGCCCGGCCCGAACCTTCAGCTTTCGATAATCACCGTGGCGCAGGCGTAATGCCGTTCGTCAGCCAGGGTAACATGCACCGATTTAACGCCGAGCTTTTGCGCCACTTCAGCGGCATGCTGAAAAAAGCGCAGGCCGGGTTTGCCCAATTCGTTGTTGTAAACCTCGAACTGATTAAAAGCCAGCCCGCCGCGAATGCCGGTGCCGAAGGCTTTCGCCGCCGCCTCTTTCACCGCGAAGCGCTTCGCCAGAAAACGCACCGGCTGCTGATGCGCCTGATAGCGTTGCCACTCGGCCTCGCTTAATACGCGGCGCGCCAGGCGATCGCCGGAGCGCGCGATCACCCCGGCGATACGCTCGATCTCAACGATATCGGTGCCGAGTCCAAGGATCGCCATTAGCGACGCGCTTCCCGAATCAGCTGCTTCATCTCTTTTACCGCGTCCGCCAGGCCGCTGATTAACGCGCGGCCAATAATGGCGTGGCCGATGTTCAGCTCGTGCATTTCCGGCAGCGCGGCGATCGGCAGCACATTATGGTAGGTCAGACCGTGCCCGGCATTGACCTTTAACCCCAAGCTGGCGGCAAAAGTGGCGGCTTTGCGGATGCGTGACAGCTCCGTTTGGCGCAGCCGCCCTTCTTCAGCTTCGGCATAGGCGCCGGTATGAATTTCGATATAGGGCGCGCCGCTGGCGACTGCGGCTTCAATCTGGCGGTGATCGGCATCGATAAACAGCGAGACCAGAATACCGGCGTCGCTCAGCTGTCGGACCGCCGCGTTGATCTTCTCCTGCTGTCCCGCCACATCCAGTCCCCCTTCGGTGGTCACTTCCTGACGCTTCTCCGGCACCAGGCAGCAGAAATGGGGTTTGATATCGCAGGCTATGCCCACCATTTCGTCCGTCACCGCCATCTCCAGATTCATGCGCGTCTGAATGGTTTCGCGCAGAATGCGAACGTCGCGGTCGGTAATGTGACGACGATCTTCGCGCAGATGCACTGTGATGCCGTCGGCGCCAGCCTGCTCAGCGATAAAAGCGGCCTGTACCGGATCGGGATAGTTCGTGCCGCGTGCGTTACGCACGGTAGCGATATGGTCAATGTTGACCCCTAACAGTAACTCAGCCATGACAGTTCTCACCTCTTTTCCGTAGTAATGAGCAGTGTACAACGCCCGACGCCCTGTGCGGTATCACCCGCGTTATTCAGCGGAGGTCTCGTCGCCGGCGCTGCCTTCGACGGGCGCGTCGGTGCGTTTTTTCGGTATAAACTGGCGAAACAGCTCCTGGCTTTTGAGCGGCTTGCCGCCGAGATAAGGCTTAAGCGCCATGCGGGTAAAGCGTTTAGCGGCGCGCAGCGTGTCGGCGTCGGGAAAATCGCGTTCCCAGAGTGCACGCAGCTGACGTCCAGTAAAACTGCGGTTATTCACCACCAGGCTGGCGATAAAGCCTTTTTCTTCGCGGTAGCTGTAGGTCATCGCGTCGACGATCGGCTCGCCGCTGCCGGCGCAGTTGAGAAAATCGATGCCGTACCCCAGATGGCCGAGCAGCGCCAGCTCGAAGCGCCGCAGCGCGGGCTCCGGCGTGCCGACCCCCGCCGCGAGCGACTGGATGCAGTTGAGATAATCGAAGAAGAGTTCGGAGAAAGGAATTTCCTGCTCAAGCACGCGGGAGAGCAGTTCGTTAACGTAAAGCCCGCAGTAGAGCGTCAGTCCGCTCAGCGGCAGCGCCAGCGACACCGCTTCAGCGTTGCGCAGGGATTTGACTTCGCCGCGTCCGCTCCAGCGCACCAGCAGCGGCGTAAAGGGCTGCAGAGCCCCTTTTAGCTGAGAGCGGCGGGAACGGGCGCCTTTCGCCAGCACCCGCACGCGGCCATGACTTTCGCTGAAGAAATCCAGCAGCAAGCTGGTTTCGCTGTAAGGGCGACTATGCAGCACAAAAGCGCGTTGCCAGCCTTCCATGAAATCAGAGATCGTCTACGTAGCCCAGACTGCGCAGCGCACGTTCGTCGTCCGCCCAGCCCGATTTCACCTTCACCCACAGCTCCAGATGCACTTTGGCTTCAAACATCTCTTCCATGTCCTTGCGCGCCTCAATGCCGATGGTTTTGATTTTGGCCCCTTTGTTGCCGATCACCATCTTCTTCTGCCCTTCGCGCTCAACGAGGATCAGGCCGTTGATATCGTAGCCGCCGCGCTCGTTGACGACGAACTGCTCAATCTCGACCGTCACCGAATAAGGCAGCTCGGCGCCGAGAAAACGCATCAGCTTTTCACGGATAATCTCCGAAGCCATAAAGCGCTGGGAGCGATCGGTGATGTAATCTTCCGGGAAGTGATGTTCCGCCTGCGGCAGACGCTTGCGCACGATATTAGCGATGGCGTCGACGTTCTTGCCGTTTTCCGCCGAGATCGGCACCACGTCGAGGAAGTTCATCTGCTGGCTGAGGAACTGAATATGCGGCAGCAGAATGCTTTTATCCTGAATGTTGTCGACTTTGTTGATCGCCAGCACCACCGGCACTTTGCCGTCGCGCAGCTTGTTCAGCACCATCTCGTCGTCGGCGGTCCAGCGCGTGCCTTCAACCACGAAAACCACCAGCTCGACATCACCGATGGAGCTGCTGGCCGCACGGTTCATCAGGCGGTTAATGGCGCGCTTCTCTTCAATGTGCAGACCGGGGGTATCAACGTAGATCGCCTGATAAGCGCCCTCGGTATGAATGCCCATAATGCGATGACGCGTGGTTTGCGGCTTACGCGAGGTGATCGACACTTTCTGCCCCAGAAGCTGGTTCAGCAAGGTGGATTTGCCGACGTTGGGTCGGCCTACAATCGCGACGAAGCCGCAATAGGTAACGTGTTCGCTCATTCGAGTCCTGAGTTAATCAGCGCCTGTTCAGACGCTGCGGTTTTGCTATTCGAGCCCAAGCTTAATCAGCGCCTGTTCGGCGGCTGCCTGTTCCGCCTTACGACGACTTGAGCCAACGCCCACCACCGGTTCAGCCATGCCACTCACCTGACAGTGAATGGTGAATTCCTGATCGTGGGCCTCGCCACGCACCTGCACCACCAGATAAGAGGGCAGCGGCAGATGGCGTCCCTGCAAATATTCTTGCAGGCGGGTTTTGGGATCTTTCTGTTTATCGCCGGGGCTGATCTGATCCAGGCGAGACTGATACCAGTCCAGAATCAATTTTTCTACCGTCTGGATATTGCTGTCGAGAAAAATCCCGCCGATCAATGCTTCTACGGTATCGGCGAGAATCGACTCGCGACGAAAGCCGCCGCTTTTCAGCTCGCCCGGCCCCAGACGCAAACATTCGCCGAGGTCAAATTCACGCGCCATCTCCGCCAGCGTGTTGCCGCGCACCAGCGTGGCGCGCATGCGGCTCATATCGCCTTCATCCACGCGCGGAAAACGGTGGTAAAGCGCGTTGGCTATCACGTAGCTGAGAATTGAATCGCCTAAAAATTCGAGACGCTCGTTATGTTTGCTGCTGGCGCTACGGTGCGTCAGCGCCTGTTGCAGCAATTCCGGATGAGTAAAAGTGTAGCCCAGTTTGCGCTGAAGCTTGGTGATGAGGATGGGGTTCATGCGATTCCAGTTTTTTTGCGTCTCTAACTCTGCATACGAAACAGGGCTGGCGATTCAACACGTTCCGTTTCGTGTGCAGTGGCTCCCCGCAGGGAGCCAAGCCTGTGTCGCCCGCTGCAGCGGGCGCGTTGTCAGTGAATGCCGCCGATACGACTTAAGCGTACGCCGGTTGGCCACTGGCCCTCTTGTTTATCAAAGCTCATCCAGATAGCAACCGCTTTACCGACCAGATTTTTCTCCGGGACAAAGCCCCAGTAGCGGCTGTCGGCGCTGTTATCGCGGTTATCGCCCATCATGAAATATTGCCCTTGCGGCACGATCCAGCTGGCCTGCGGCTGTCCCGGCTGCTGATAATACATGCTGGCCTGGCTTTGCGCTTCATTGACCAGCAAAATATTGTGCGTCACGCTGCCCAGCGTCTCTTTGCGCGCGCCCAGGCGTAACCCACCGCGCATAGTTTCGCCCTGAGCGACCTGATAAAAACCGTTGCCGCTCTCGTTGCCGTCGAAGCCGCTGAAGGTTTGAATAAAGTCGCTCGGCTGCAGATCGGAATAGGTCACCGCCAGCGCTTTATTGCATGCCTGATCCTGCGCGCAGTTCGGGATCACCGTCAGCGTTTTGCTGTAGGGATCGTAACTGACCTTATCGCCCGGCAAGCCAATCACCCGCTTGATGTAATCCAGGCTGGGATCTTTCGGATACTTAAAGACCGCAATGTCGCCGCGCTGCGGATGGCCGGTCGGGATCAGCGTGGTTTGCGTAATGGGATCTTTGATGCCATAGGCAAACTTCTCCACCAGGATGAAATCGCCGATCAGCAAGGTCGGCATCATCGAACCTGAGGGGATCTGGAAAGGCTCGTAAACGAACGAGCGCACCACGAACACCACCAACAGCACCGGAAACACCGATGCCGCCGTTTCGATCCAGCCCGGCTGGGCCGATACTTTCGCCAGGGTTTTGCTGTCCAGCGTATTGCCGGTCTGCGCCTGCGCTTCCGCCTGCTTCGCCCGACGTTCCGGCGCCCACTTAAACCTGTCGACGCACCAGATAATGCCGGTAATCAGAGTTGCTATCGCCAGTATCAGGGCGAACATATTAGCCATTAGGTATCCTTATTTGCTGTCCTTACCGACGTGCAGAATGGCAAGGAACGCTTCCTGCGGCAGCTCAACATTACCCACCTGCTTCATTCGCTTCTTACCTTCTTTCTGTTTCTGCAACAGTTTTTTCTTACGGCTGACGTCACCGCCATAGCACTTGGCAAGAACGTTTTTACGCAGCTGTTTCACTGTGGAGCGCGCGATAATGTGGTTGCCGATCGCCGCCTGAATCGCAATGTCGAACTGCTGACGGGGGATCAGATCTTTCATCTTCTCCACCAGTTCGCGGCCGCGATATTGCGAGTTGTCGCGGTGGGTGATCAGCGCCAGCGCATCGACGCGTTCCGAGTTGATCAGTACGTCGACGCGCACCATGTCAGAGGCCTGAAAACGTTTAAAGTTATAATCCAGCGAAGCGTAACCGCGCGAGGTCGACTTCAGGCGGTCGAAGAAGTCGAGCACCACTTCCGCCATCGGGATCTCGTAGGTCAGGGCTACCTGGTTGCCGTGGTAAACCATATTGGTCTGAACGCCGCGCTTCTCGACGCAGAGCGTAATGACGTTGCCCAAATATTCCTGCGGCAACAACATATGACACTCGGCGATCGGCTCGCGCAGCTCTTCGATATTATTCAACGGCGGCAGCTTGGATGGGCTGTCCACATAAACCGTTTCACCGTCGGTGGTTTCCACTTCGTACACCACGGTCGGCGCCGTGGTGATCAGATCGAGATCGTATTCGCGCTCCAGACGCTCCTGGATGATTTCCATATGCAGCAGGCCAAGGAAGCCGCAGCGGAAACCAAAGCCCAGCGCAGTTGAGCTCTCCGGCTCATAGAACAGCGAGGCGTCGTTCAGGCTCAGCTTGCCGAGCGCGTCGCGGAAAGCTTCGTAATCGTCGGAGCTGACCGGGAACAGACCGGCGTAGACCTGCGGCTTCACTTTCTTAAAACCCGGCAGCGCCTTCTCGGCGGAATATTTGGCGCCGGTCAGAGTATCGCCGACGGGCGCGCCGAGGATGTCTTTAATGGCGCACACCAGCCAGCCCACTTCGCCGCATTTCAGTTCGTTGCGATCGACCTGCTTCGGCGTGAAAATGCCCAGGCGGTCAGCGTTATAAGTCTGACCGGTGCTCATCACTTTGATTTTCTCGCCTTTGCGCAGCGTGCCGTTTTTCACGCGCACCAGCGACACTACGCCGAGGTAGTTGTCGAACCAGGAGTCGATAATCAGCGCCTGCAGCGGCCCTTCCGGATCGCCTTCCGGCGGCGGAATGTCGCGCACCAGCCGCTCCAACACGTCCGGCACCCCTACCCCAGTTTTAGCCGAGCAGCGCACCGCGTCGGCGGCATCGATGCCGACGATATCTTCAATCTCCTGCGCGGCGCGATCGGGATCGGCGGCCGGCAGATCGATTTTGTTCAGAACCGGCACCACTTCCAGATCCATCTCAATGGCCGTATAGCAGTTCGCCAGGGTCTGCGCTTCCACCCCCTGACCGGCATCGACCACCAGCAGCGCACCTTCGCAGGCCGCCAGCGAGCGGGAAACTTCGTAGGAGAAGTCAACGTGTCCGGGCGTGTCGATAAAATTGAGCTGGTAAGTTTCGCCGTCTTTCGCGTGGTAATCGAGCGTCACACTCTGCGCTTTGATGGTAATGCCGCGCTCACGTTCCAAATCCATAGAATCCAGAACCTGCGCAGCCATTTCGCGATCGCTTAGGCCACCGCAAATCTGAATCAGGCGGTCAGAAAGGGTTGATTTGCCGTGGTCGATGTGCGCGATAATGGAGAAATTTCTTATGTGCTTCATTTATATGGATATCTTCACGTAGAAAATCAGTTGAGAACCTGAGCACAGACACATTCAGGAAGATCGCTCTTTACCCATAATCCTGTCAGCCTCATTAATGACGACGCATATTACACTGTTAGCGCCCGGCATAAAAGAATGGAAAGCCGCGTAATCGCAACAGAATTCAGCAGGTAACGGGACGGAAAGGGCCGCAATCGTTGCAGTCCGAAAGAGGATCAGGCTTCGGTTTCGACGCGCAGGAGATCGGGCGGCAGCGCGACGTTCAGGATCACCGGCTGAAAGGCTTCGCGATCGCCCAGCAATGTCGAGACGCCTTTGGCCAGGATAAAACCGCCCACGCCGCCCAGCAGCGCGCCGCTCGCCGCCGCCAGATCGGTATGGAACAGCATCTGGAACAGGCCGGCGACGATAAACAGGCCGAACAGGGGCGTCATATAGACCAGCAGCGCCGAACCCAGCAGGCTGCTCTCTTTGATGCCCAGCTCAACCCGCTGACCCGGCTGCAACGGCTTAACGCTGGCGATATGCATAACATGCGCATCTTTCGGACCCAGCTTATTCAGCATATGGCTGCCGCAGCCTTTGCGAGCCGAGCAGCTGTTGCAGGAAGTTTTCGCTTCCGAATGTAATGTCGCGATACCGTCTTGCCACGCCACGACCGTGGCCCATTCTCTCATCATTTTTGCGCACCTGAATCAATGCTGTCTGCGATGCGTTTCGCCGTCGAGGGAGGCAGTTCGCCCACTACGGTAATTTCTCTATTATCGCTGACTTTGATCTGTACCGTACGACGTCCCGTGCGCAATGTCTGATTTACGCTGCTTTTATCCGCCGTGGTGACGTTGATGGCGAAGCTGAACAGTCCATCGCTATACAGGCGCGACTCCACGGTTTTGTTCATCGCGGGTATATTACGTCGGCTCTGCGATACCGCCTTCATGCCGGCAGGCAGCCAGGCCGGCTTCCAGTCCAGCGTCACTTTGTCGCCTTCCGGCACGGAGAGCGACGGCGGCAGATTCGCCTTTTGCAATCCCGTCATCAGGTTGCGCACGCCTTCGTCGACGGCGAAGCTGATCACGCGAAACTGCTCCAGCGTTTCGCCGTCGCGATCCAGCAAATCGATGCGCAGCGGCAGCTTGGTATCCACGTCGAGCCACACCACGTAGCTATAGCGGGTGCCGTCTCGCGAAACGATGCGCACCACTTCGCACATCTGATCGGCGATGCGCGCCCGACCGACCGGGATAAAATCGTAATCGTTGGCAAGCTTAGAGAAATCGGCGTAGATGACCGGCGGCAACGCATCGATGATGTGATTGCCCGGCAGCGAAAAAGGCTCAAGCCCCGGCTCAAAATAGCTGATGTCGCCGCCGCGCTGGATCACTTCGCGGCGCGGGCCGTCCATTTGCAACAGCTGCGCGTAAATAAGGTTATCGATCACCGCATGGCGATAACGCAATGATTCGATACCGAGACGAGAGACGTTGATATAGGCGAATTCGTAATTGAGAGACTGGCTGGCCTGCTCCATCTGCTGTAACAACGCCCCGGAGGCAGAAGTCTGAGCCGGGGCGGTAGATGACCAAAGCAGGCTGCCTGCCAGCAGGCTAACGGCACACCAAAGTTGCTTCATTACTGCTGTTGAGTTCCTAACGACTGATTACCAGGCACCTGCGCCTGCGCCTGCTGCGGCGCGCTCTGATCGAACTGGAGACGATCGGCGTGCAGGCGGCGTTGCAGCTCATAGTCCTGCAACATGGCGTTGACTCTGCGGCGCTGCTCCTGTACCTGCTGATTAGCGCTGTTGGTGTCGAACGCGTCAGAAGGCACGCCAAGGCTGACCGGCGAGGCTTTGCCCATCATCGGCAGTGTATTGAACACCGGCGCTTCCGAGACAGGCTCGTTGCTGCCGGCAGGCTGATTGTAATGCTGAACGCCGACAATCACCGCCAGAGAAACACAGGCCGCCACGCCAATCTGCGTGAGCTGAGAAGCCCAAGGACGCATTTTGCGCCAGAACGGCATTTTTTCCCAGCTGGCTGGCGTCGGCTGCGCTTCAACGATCAGATCCGCCGTTTTGCGCGCGGGTTCTTGTTCGATGGCAGCGGCAACCCGCGCGGAAATATCGAAATGCAGGAATTCGCCTACATCGCCACGCATGGTATCGCGGATAAGATGGTAGCTTTCCCAGCTTTTTTGAAGATTTGCATCCTTTGATAACACTGACAACAGCTCATTATCTAAAGTTTCACCATCCATTAAAGCGGAAAGTTTTTCTTTCTGCATGCCTCAGTACCCTTCCTGTAGCCGCTATCACTGACGTTGGATAAGCGGTTGAACTTTATTATCAATAGCCTCTCGTGCGCGAAAGATACGTGAACGAACGGTACCTACCGGGCAATCCATAATAGCGGCGATCTCTTCGTAGCTCAGTCCATCCAGTTCTCTGAGGGTGATTGCCATACGCAAATCCTCAGGTAGCGCCTCAATGGTTCGAAAGACGATTTGTCTCAATTCTTCAGACAACATTAAGTTCTCAGGGTTCGATATTTCTTTGAGTGCGCCGGCACTTTCGAAATTTTCTGCGTCGATGGCATCCACATCGCTGGATGGCGGACGACGCCCCTGGGCAACCAGATAATTTTTTGCTGTATTCACAGCGATGCGATACAGCCAAGTGTAAAACGCGCTGTCGCCGCGGAATGACTCCAGGGCGCGGTACGCTTTGATAAATGATTCCTGAACCACGTCAGGCACATCGCCTGAAGGAACATAACGCGAAACCAGGCTCGCCACTTTATGCTGGTATCGAATTACCAGTAAATTGAATGACTTCTGATCTCCTTTCTGCACCCGTTCAACGAGAACCTGATCCGTTAATTGCTCGCTCATCCGAGGTAAGTTCTCCCCAAATTCTTCTCCACGCGTATATTGAACCGCCAGCACATCCAACTTTCTGAGCAAGCATGCGCTTAGAGTTGTATTGTTGGCTGAAGTTCAGTTACGCCCTGATAATTCCTGCACCGACGTGTTACACGCATTGTTTTTCATTCGGAATATGTGCACCCGCCGCGCTCATCCGGTGCGACTTTGCTGAGCGCCTAATCGCAGGCAGAGTACCCTATGCCACAGGCTTTTTCATCTTTAAATCCTTTATCCTGAACAAAGTTTTGCATAGCAAACATCTCTTTTAAACAGCAACGCTTAATGCCCTGATAATGCTCTATAAAGCAAATTCCCGACTGCAACAAAGTCGGTTTTTTGTTCAAAATACTTCACAACCTTGCGCTTAAGACTTATGCTCAGCCCATCCTTTGTTTAGTACATTAAACATTATGACCTCAACTCCCGATTATCAGTGCGATGTATTGGTGGTGGGCAGTGGCGCGGCGGGCCTCTCGCTGGCGTTACGCCTGGCGCAGCAGTATCAGGTCACCGTGCTCAGCAAAGGCCCGGTCAGCGAAGGTTCCACGTTTTATGCCCAGGGCGGCATTGCCGCCGTGTTCGATGAAGCGGACAGCATTGAATCCCACATCGAAGATACGCTGATAGCGGGCGCCGGACTCTGCGATCGCGACGCGGTCTCCTTTATCGCCAGCAACGCGCGTCACTGCGTCCAGTGGCTCATCGATCGCGGCGTCGCTTTTGATACAGAGATCCGCGCGGATGGTGAACAACATTATCATTTGACGCGGGAAGGCGGCCACAGCCACCGCCGTATCCTGCACAGCGCCGACGCCACCGGACGCGAAGTGGAAACCACGCTGGTGAGCCAGGCGCTGAGCCATCCCAATATCCGCATTCTGGAGCGCACCAACGCCGTCGACCTGATCCTTTCCGATAAGCTGGGTTTGCCCGGCGCGCGACGCGTCGTCGGCGCATGGATCTGGAATCGTAATAAAGAACGGGTGGAAACCTGCCGCGCCCGCTCCGTCGTGCTGGCGACCGGCGGCGCGGCGAAAGTTTATCAATATACCACCAACCCTGACGTCGCTTCCGGCGACGGTATCGCCATGGCCTGGCGCGCCGGCTGTCGCGTCGCCAATCTGGAATTTAATCAATTTCATCCGACCTGCCTGTACCATCCCCAGGCGCGAAATTTCTTACTGACGGAAGCCCTGCGCGGCGAAGGCGCCTGGCTGAAAAGGCCCGACGGCACCCGTTTTATGCCGGACTTTGACGAACGCGCCGAACTGGCGCCTCGCGATATCGTCGCGCGCGCCATCGATCATGAGATGAAGCGTTTAGGCGTCGAATGCATGTATCTGGATATCAGCCACCAGCCCGCCGATTTTATTCGTGGGCATTTTCCGATGATTTATGAAAAGCTGCTGGCGCTTGGCCTGGATCTCACCCGGGATGCGATTCCCGTGGTGCCGGCCGCCCACTATACCTGCGGCGGCGTCATGGCGGATCGGCATGGACGCACCGACGTCGACGGCCTCTACGCTATTGGCGAAGTGAGTTATACCGGTCTGCACGGCGCCAACCGTATGGCGTCCAATTCGTTGCTGGAGTGTCTGGTCTACGGCTGGTCGGCATCAGAAGAGATACAGCGACAACTGCCGACAACAGACGCGGCGCCTTTTTTACCCGCCTGGGACGAGAGCCGCGTGGATGATTCGGATGAACGCGTGGTGATCCAGCACAACTGGCATGAGCTGCGCCTGTTTATGTGGGATTACGTCGGAATCGTGCGCAGCACGAAACGGCTGGAGCGTGCGCTGCGACGTATTATGCTGCTCCGACAGGAGATCGATGAGTACTACGCGCATTTCCGTCTGTCGAATAACCTGCTGGAGCTACGAAACCTGACCCAGGTAGCGGAGCTGATTGTCCGCAGCGCGCTGGCCCGCAAAGAGAGCCGGGGATTGCACTTTATGCTCGATTACCCTGAACCCGCGCCGCACCCTCAGCCTACGGTGCTGGCGCCTGCTAACTACATAAAGAGATAAAAATCGCGAGTCAGACTACACCAGGCTTCGGAATAATTTTTGTCTGGCCCGCGAATCGCCATACGTTCCAGCAGCGTTTCTCCCGCCTGAGGCGAGAAGCCGAGCAGCACCCGGTGCGGCAGACGATGCGCATATTCCGCCACGTCCGTGCGAAAGCGCAGATGCCAGCCGTCCGCCAGCGCCAGCGCGACGAAATCGTTGCCGATGGTCTCCGGCAGCACGACGCAAAAAAAGCCCTCTTCTTCGATCAGCATGCTCGCGCAGCGCAGCAGCGTCTGATGATCCAGCGCTCCTGTGTAGCGCGCGGTTTCGCGCTCAGGCGTGGCGCACTCCACGCCGGTAGCGTAATACGGAGGATTGCTGACGATAAGCGAGTAGCGTTTCTCGCCCGCTTCCGCCCAGGCGACGATATCCTGCTGCCAGACCTGAATACGTTCAGCCCAGGGCGAAGCCTGAACGTTCTCCGCCGCCTGCGCGGCGGCGGCGGGATCCAGTTCAATCGCATCCAGCGTTACCGACGCAGGCGTGCGCTGCGCCAGCATCAGCGCGATCAGGCCGCTGCCAGTGCCGATATCCAGCACGCGTTTCACATTGGCGACTGGCGCCCAGGTGCCAAGTAAGATCGCATCGGTGCCGACCTTCATGGCACAGCGATCGTGCGCAACGAAAAAACGTTTGAAGGTAAAGCCATTCTTTTTTAACGGAGGACGTGGGGGCAAATCAGCGTGCGTCATACTCTGCAACCATTCGATATTCAGCTGCCGGAAAGCGGCGTATCAGTGTAACGTGACGCGACAAAGATTACACTGTCCGGGCAAATCGTTCCGCCAAAACAGACCGCTGATGGCAGGTTAATGCACAAACAGATGAAGATTATGTTCGTTCTGTCTATAATCAGCGCCCCAAACTGAGGTAGACCATGACCGTAACCACATTTTCCGAACTTGAACTCGATGAAAGCCTGCTGGAAGCTCTGCAGGATAAAGGCTTCACGCGCCCAACCGCCATTCAGGCCGCTGCGATTCCGCCCGCGCTGGAGGGGCGTGACGTGCTGGGTTCGGCACCTACCGGTACGGGGAAAACGGCCGCTTATCTGCTGCCGGTATTACAGCATCTGATCGATTTTCCGCGTAAAAAATCGGGGCCGCCGCGTATTTTGATCCTGACACCTACCCGCGAACTGGCAATGCAGGTGGCCGATCAGGCGCGCGAACTGGCTAAACATACTCATCTCGACATCGCTACTATCACGGGCGGCGTCGCCTATATGAACCACGCTGAGGTATTCAGCGAAAATCAGGATGTGGTGGTCGCGACGACCGGCCGTCTTCTGCAGTACATCAAAGAAGAAAACTTCGACTGCCGTGCGGTAGAAACGCTGATCCTGGATGAAGCCGACCGCATGCTGGACATGGGTTTCGCGCAGGATATCGAAACCATCGCAGCGGAAACCCGCTGGCGCAAACAGACGCTGCTCTTCTCCGCCACGCTGGAGGGAGAAAGCATTAAAGATTTCGCCGAGCGTCTGCTGAACGATCCGGTTGAAGTGGAAGCGACGCCCAGCAACCGCGAGCGTAAAAAGATCCAGCAATGGTATTACCGCGCCGACGATCTGGAGCATAAAACCAAACTGCTGGTGCATTTGCTGCAACAGCCTGACGTTACGCGCTCTATCGTTTTCGTGCGCAAGCGCGAGCGCCTGCATGAGTTGGTGGGCTGGCTGCATGAGGCGGGCATTCGCTGCAGCTACCTCGAAGGCGAAATGGTACAGGCGAAACGCAACGAGGCGATTAAGCGTCTGGTTGAAGATCGCGTTAAGGTGCTGGTTGCCACCGATGTCGCCGCGCGCGGGATCGATATTGACGACGTCAGCCACGTATTTAACTTCGATATGCCGCGCACGGCGGATACCTATCTGCATCGTATCGGCCGTACCGCGCGCGCAGGCCGTAAAGGCACCGCGCTGTCGCTGGTGGAGGCGCACGATCATCTGCTGCTCGGCAAAATTAGCCGCTACATCAACGAGCCGATGAAGGCGCGAGTCATTGATGAGCTGCGTCCGACGACGCGCGCGCCCAGCGAAAAAAGCAGCGGAAAACCGTCGAAAAAGGTGCTTGCGAAGCGTAAAGAGAAAAAAGAGAGCGAGGCGGAAAAACCGCGCGTGAAGAAGCGTCACCGCGATACCAAAAACATTGGTAAACGCCGCAAGCCAAGCGCAACCAACGCGACTAAAGAGAGTGCGGAATAATTCAACACCGCAACAAAAAAATCGCGCCGAACGGGGCGATTTTTTTTACTTTTGTTATGAAAAAGTAAAGCCAGTCTTAAACAGACTCATTTTCGCCTGTTACTACATGAATCAGAAGTTATACCGAAGCGAATATTGTCTAATTACCTGATTTTATTATATTAAAAAGAAATGCATGTTTGAGCGTGTTTTAAACCGCGCATAAAAAAAGGCGCCGTAGCGCCTGACAGATATTGCATTACAGACTTTCGGTGAAGGTGCGGGTAATCACGTCACGCTGCTGTTCCGGCGTTAATGCATTAAAGCGCACCGCATAACCGGAAACGCGGATAGTGAGCTGAGGATATTTTTCCGGGTGTTTAACCGCATCTTCAAGGGTTTCACGACGAAGCACATTAACGTTCAGGTGCTGTCCGCCTTCCACGCGCGCCTGCGGCTTCATTTCCAGCGGCACGTCGCGATATTCAATCTCTCCCAGATCGCGCAGCGCCACGACCTGATCTTCCTCGAAGCCAGCTTTAGCGCAGACACAACACGCCTGCGCGTTCTCTTCATCCAGCAGCCAGAATGAGTTAAGAAGATTCGCATTGCTTGCTTTGGTTATCTGGATACCGTTAATCATAAATTCCCTCCGGGGCGTGACGCGGCGCAACCAGCGCAGCGTACTTGATGGATTAATATTGCCGCTTTGATATATCAATCTCTTTCGCCAACCGCCTTGACCTGTATCAATGAACATTGCCTGCCGACATGCACGCTTTGCCAACTATCTGATAATAGGTTGCTTTTTACTTAAAATTTTCACAGTTTTTTTCAACTATTTTTTAAATTTTTGCTCCGTCGCAGGAACCGCTAAGCTAAGCAGGTTATCAACGCAGGGAGTTAAGCATGGCTGATAAGCTAACCTGGCACGATGTGCTGGCCGCAGAGAAAGAAAAACCTTACTTCATCGAAACGCTGAAAATGGTTGCCGACGAACGCGCCGCCGGCGTCACGGTTTACCCGCCGCAAAAGGATGTCTTCAACGCGTTTCGCTTAACCGAATTAAGCGATGTGAAGGTGGTGATCCTGGGACAGGATCCCTATCACGGGCCGAAACAGGCGCACGGCCTGGCCTTTTCGGTGCTGCCCGGCGTGCCGGTGCCGCCTTCTCTGCAAAATATGTACAAAGAGCTGGAACAGGAATTTCCCGACTTTCAGCGGCCGAATCACGGTTTTCTCGAAAGCTGGGCAAAGCAGGGCGTGCTGCTGCTGAATACGGTGTTAACCGTCGAGGCGGGTAAAGCGCATTCTCATGCGCGCTTCGGCTGGGAAACCTTTACCGATAACGTGATTGCGGCTATCAATGCGCACCGTGAAGGCGTGGTGTTCCTGCTCTGGGGTTCGCATGCGCAAAAGAAAGGCAGCATTATCGATCGCCAGCGCCATCATGTGCTGCAGGCGCCGCATCCCTCGCCGCTCTCCGCGCATCGCGGATTTTTTGGCTGTCAGCATTTCGCGCAAACCAACGCGATTCTGGAAAAAGCAGGCAAACAGCCTATCGACTGGACGCCGACACTGCCGCCCTCTTCCTGACGACAAAAACAAACGGCCACGTTTTCACGTGGCCGTTGGTACAAAGCCGTCGCCAAAGCGATCAGCCTTTCGCTTTGGCTACCGCAACCATCGCCGGACGCAGCAGGCGACCGTTCAGGGTATAGCCGCGCTGCATCACCATCATAACGTGGTTCGGCGCAACTTCTTCCGATTCCATCATCGACATCGCCTGATGCACTTCCGGGTTGAACGGAACGTTGGTCTCGCCTACCACTTCGATACCGAACTTACGCACAGCGCCAAGCAGGGATTTCAGCGTCAGCTCGATGCCTTCGATCATCGCCGCCAGCTGAGGGTCTTCTTTGTCAGCCACTTCCAGCGCGCGCTCCAGGCTATCGATCACCGGCAGCAGCTCGTTGGCGAACTTCTCCAGCGCGAATTTATGCGCTTTCTCGACATCCATCTCGCTGCGGCGACGAATATTCTCTACTTCAGCCTGCGCGCGCAACTGCGCATCGCGCACGCCGGTTTGCGCCTGGGCTAACTCCGCCTCCAGCTGGGCGATGCGTTCATCGCGCGGATCCACCTCAGTTGCTGTCTCCGCATCGTCATGTTGCTGTTGGTCCTGTTGAATTTCGTCTGAGACTTGCTCGTTAGGGGTGTTCTGTTCTTTACTACTCATGAATTTCTCCGCGTTTTGCACATTCATCTCGCTGGTTCGCTTATTATGGGGATCGGTTTGACGGTTTCAAGGGAACCCATCACATTGCCTGGCCATTTTGGCTTATGAGGAATACCCGCTAAATGAACAAACACTTTAACTGCATTGGCATTGTCGGTCATCCCCGTCATCCCACTGCGTTAACCACACATGAGATGCTCTATCGCTGGCTGACCGCCAAAGGCTATGAAGTGATTGTAGAGCAGCAAATCGCTCATGAGCTGTCGTTAAAGCATGTGGAAACCGGCACGCTGGCTGAAATCGGCCAGCGCGCCGATTTGGCGGTCGTGGTAGGCGGCGATGGCAATATGCTGGGCGCCGCGCGCGTGCTGGCGCGCTACAATATCAAAGTGATTGGCATTAACCGCGGCAACCTCGGCTTTCTGACCGATCTCGATCCCGACAATGCCCAACAACAGCTGGATGACGTTTTACAGGGCGACTACCTGACGGAAAGCCGTTTTCTGCTGGAGGCTCAGGTCCGTAAGGACGCCTGTTCGCCGCGCATCGGCAGCGCCATCAACGAAGTGGTGCTGCATCCGGGCAAAGTGGCGCATATGATCGAATTTGAAGTCTACATCGATGAGATTTTCGCGTTTTCGCAACGATCCGACGGATTGATCATTTCGACGCCGACCGGCTCGACGGCTTATTCGCTCTCAGCTGGCGGACCGATTTTAACGCCATCGCTGGACGCCATCGTACTGGTTCCCATGTTTCCCCATACCCTTTCCGCCAGGCCGCTGGTGATTAACAGCAGCAGCACCATTCGACTGCGTTTTTCTTCGCGCCGCAGCGATCTTGAAATCAGTTGCGACAGCCAGATCGCCCTGCCGATTCAGGAGGGAGAAGATGTGCTGATTCGGCGCAGCGAGGACCACCTGAACCTGATCCACCCAAGAAACTACAGTTATTTCAATACATTAAGCTCAAAACTTAGCTGGTCGAAAAAATTATTCTGAAAAGCGAGCCAGCCTCTTTACTGGTTAAAAAACCAGTTTATACTGTACGAAAAAACATATCTGTTTTTTCATACAGGTGAATAAATGCTGGCACAACTGACAATCAGTAATTTTGCTATCGTGCGCGAACTGGAAATCGATTTTCAACGTGGTATGACGGCGATTACCGGCGAAACCGGCGCGGGTAAATCGATCGCTATCGATGCGCTTGGCCTCTGCCTGGGCGGCCGCGCCGAAGCGGATATGGTGCGTCAGGGTGCCAGCCGCGCAGACATCTGCGCGCGCTTTCAGTTAAAAGCGTCCCCCTCTGCTCAACGCTGGCTGGAAGATAACCAGCTGGATGAAGGCAATGAATGCCTGTTGCGCCGCGTCATCAGCGCCGACGGCCGTTCGCGCGGCTTTATCAACGGCACGGCGGTGCCGCTCTCGCAGCTACGCGAATTGGGACAGCTGCTGATTCAGATCCACGGCCAGCATGCCCACCAGCTTTTGCTGAAAGCCGATCACCAAAAACATCTTCTGGATGCCTACGCCGATAAAAACGATTTGACGCAGCAGATGCGCGATCGTTATCAGGCGTGGCATCAGAGTTGCCGTGCGCTTGCTCAACATCAGCAGCTGACGCAGGAGCGCGAAGCGCGCCGCGAACTGCTGCAATATCAATTAAAAGAGCTGAATGATTTCGCCCCGCTGGCGGGCGAGTATGAACAGATCGACGAAGAGTACAAACGGCTGGCGAACAGCGGACAGCTGCTCTCCACCAGCCAGCAGGCGTTGCAGATTCTGGCCGACGGCGACGACAGCAATCTGCAGAGCCTGCTCTATAGCGCGCGCCAGATGCTTTCAGAACTGATCTCGATGGACGATAAGCTCAGCGGCGTGTTCAACCTGCTGGAGGAAGCCTCGATTCAACTGAGCGAAGCGAGCGATGAGCTGCGTCACTACTGCGACCGTCTGGATCTCGATCCGAATCGCCTGTATGAGCTGGAACAGCGCATCTCTCGTCAGATCGCCCTTGCCCGCAAGCATCATGTCGCCCCTGAAGGGCTGCCCGCTTTACACCAGCAGCTGCTGGCGGAAGCTGAACAGCTAACGCAGCATGAAAGCGACCTGGAAACGCTGCAGTCGCAGGTCAACGAGCATTATCAGGCTGCGCTCACCACGGCGGAGGCGCTGCATCAGCAGCGCCTGCATTTCGCCCGCGAGCTGCAAATCCTGATTACGGAAAGTATGCGCACCCTGTCCATGCCGCATGGCCGCTTCACTATCGACGTGGCGTTCAACCCTGAGCAGCTTACGGCGGACGGCGCGAACCGCATCGATTTCCGCGTCACCACCAACCCCGGCCAGCCGCTGCAGCCGCTGGGCAAAGTGGCTTCCGGCGGCGAACTGTCGCGTATCGCCCTGGCGATTCAGGTCATTACCGCGCAGAAGATGGAAACGCCGGCGATGATTTTCGACGAAGTGGATGTGGGCATTAGCGGACCTACCGCAGCGGTGGTAGGTAAAATGCTGCGCCAGCTGGGCGAATCGACTCAGGTTATGTGCGTAACGCACCTGCCGCAGGTTGCCGGCTGCGGCCACCAGCACTTTTTCGTCAGCAAGGAGACGGATGGCGCGATGACTGAAACCCATATGCAGCCGCTGGACAAGCGGGCGCGTTTGCAGGAGCTGGCGCGCCTGCTGGGCGGCAGCGAAGTGACGCGCAACACGCTGGCCAATGCGAAAGAACTTTTAGCGGCCTGATAACGCACTTTTTTCCCGCTTTATGGTCATATGCTTGCTCTGAAGAGGTTTCAAATAGCGGAAAGGTTTATTATCATCGGCAACTTATCTCGCCTGAGTGATAAAGCCTGCCGCAGGCAGAGTTCAGAATTTGATGGTAAAAAAGCAGCCTGCCAGCAGGCGTTTGGCCCCAAAAAAGGAATGTATAGATGCGCTGTAAAACGCTGACTGCTGCGGCAGTGGTAATGTTGATGATGACCGCCGGATGTTCCACTCTTGAGCGCGTGGTCTATCGTCCGGATATTAATCAGGGAAACTATCTGGTTGCCAGTGATGTGTCCAAAATCCATACCGGTATGACGCAGCAACAGGTTGCTTACACGCTGGGTACGCCAATGATGCGCGATCCTTTTGGCAGCAACGTCTGGTACTACGTATTCCGTGAACAGCCGGGCCACGAGCGCGTTAAACAGCAGACGCTGACGCTGACCTTTGACAGTAACGGCGTGTTAACGAATATCGATAACAAACCGAAGCTGACAGGTTCTGAAGGCTGATTTAAATGCATATAAAAGGCGCCCATGCGGCGCCTTTTGTTTTTCTGCTGCAAGCGCTTATTTTTTACTGGCCGAGCGCTCCGCCCGCTGACGACGCATCTCTTTAGGATCGGCAATCAGTGGCCGGTAAATTTCTACCCGATCGCCATCGGCGAGCAGATCGTTGAGCTTTACCGGGCGGCTGTAGATACCGATTTTATTACTGGCGAGGTCGATATCGCGACGTAGCTCCAGCAGGCCTGAAGCTTTTATCGCCTGCTCAATCGTACTGCCCTCTTCCAGCTTTACGATGCGCAGATACTGTTTTTCCGGTAGCGCATAAACGACCTCAACCACAATCTCAGGCACGGTAAACCTCTTTGGCGCGCTGACTGAACGCCTGAACCATACTGTTGGCTAACTCTTTAAAGATGCGTCCGAACGCCATTTCGACCAGCATATTGGTGAACTCGAACTCAAGGCTCAATTCCACTTTACAGGCGTCATCTCCAAGAGAGATAAAATGCCAGCCGCCCGTCAGCTTACGAAACGGACCATCTACCAGCTGCATATGAATGCTTTGATTGTCAGTGAGCGTGTTGCGGGTAGTAAATGTTTTGCTAATGCCAGCTTTAGAGACATCAACAGATGCGGTCATCTGATTATTGGAAGCGTCGAGAACGCGGCTTCCGGTACAGCCTGGCAGAAATTCAGGATAAGCATCCACATTATTTACAAGCTGGTACATCTGTTCGGCACTGTAAGGGACAAGTGCGGAACGACTAATCTGGGCCATAATGGTTCCTGTTCGTCACAAAACCGCTGAATGATACCATTTTCAGCGATCAAACTAAAATTCCTTACCTTTACAGGCGTGTTAGAATAGCGAGTTTTTCATCGTCCTGCTGGACAGGGGATGCCATAACCGCCCAACTGATGTAAAATAAACCGTACTATGACAAAGAATAAAGCTCACAAACCCGGTTCCGCCACCATTGCTATGAACAAACGTGCCCGCCACGAATACTTCATCGAAGAAGAGTTCGAAGCAGGTCTTGCGCTACAAGGATGGGAAGTCAAATCACTCCGCGCCGGCAAAGCCAACATCAGCGACAGTTATATTCTGCTGCGCGACGGTGAAGCCTACCTTTTCGGGGCAACGTTTCAGCCGCTGGCGGTGGCGTCTTCGCATGTCGTGTGCGATCCCACGCGCAGCCGTAAGCTGCTGTTAAACCAGCGTGAACTCGATTCGCTTTATGGTCGGGTCAACCGTGAAGGTTATACCGTTGTGGCACTTTCTCTGTACTGGAAAAACGCCTGGTGCAAAATCAAAATCGGCGTCGCACGCGGTAAAAAGCAGCATGACAAACGCGCTGACATCAAAGAACGCGAGTGGCAGGTTGATAAAGCGCGCATCATGAAGAAAGCGGGCCGTTAATCGCTGGATTCATCTGCTGTTTTTTGCTATGATTAGAAATTCTTGGGGCTGATTCTGGATTCGACGGGATTTGCGAAACCCAAGGTGCATGCCGAGGTGCGGTAGGCCTCGTTAACAAACCGCAAAAAAATAGTCGCAAACGACGAAAACTACGCTTTAGCAGCTTAATAACCTGCTAAGAGCCCTCTCTCCCTAGCCTCCGCTCTTAGGACGGGGATCAAGAGAGGTCAAACCCAAAAGAGATCGCGTGGATGCCCTGCCTGGGGTTGAAGCGTTAAAACTAATCAGGCTAGTTTGTCAGTAGCGTGTCCGTCCGCAGCTGCCAGGCGAATGTAAAGATTGGACTAAGCATGTAGTACCGAGGATGTAGAAATTTCGGACGCGGGTTCAACTCCCGCCAGCTCCACCACATTATGATCCGGATACGTCCGGTGAAGTACAGAAAGCCCGCACGGCACAAGCCCTGCGGGCTTTTTTTGTGTCTGTCCTTGTCCGAGAACATCCGGCTAAATCCGGTGATTATTGGTATACGTTTAGGTATACGGTAGGATGTATACCTAAAAGCGTATACCAATTCATGAAGGAGCGGCCACAGTGGCACGGACAACACGCCCCCTGACCAATACCGAAGTTCTTCGCGCTAAAGCGTTAGAGAAGAATCTAACGCTGCATGATGGCAATGGGCTTTTCTTGATAGTGAAAACTAGTGGAAAAAAGCTCTGGCGCTTTCGTTATCAACGTCCGGCGACAAAACAACGGACAATGATGGGGCTAGGTGCTTTCCCTGCCCTTTCGCTTGCTGATGCCCGAGGGCTAAGAGCGGATTACCTTACCTTGTTAGCTAACGGAATTGACCCACAAATTCAGGCCGAAGTTGCAGAGGAACAACAGCAAATCGCTCTGGACAGTATATTTTCAACGGTCGCTGCTAACTGGTTCCAGCTCAAAAGCAAAAGCGTGACCCCTGATTACGCAAAAGACATTTGGCGTTCACTGGAGAAAGATGTATTCCCTGCCATCGGCGAGATCCCCGTTCAGCAAATCAAAGCCCGAACATTGGTTGAAGCCCTTGAGCCAATTAAAGCTCGTGGAGCGCTTGAGACTGTACGTCGACTAGTGCAACGTATTAACGAAATAATGATCTACGCCGTTAACACTGGCCTGATTGATGCAAACCCGGCATCTGGTGTCGGAATGGCATTTGAAAAACCTAAAAAGCAAAACATGCCAACGCTAAGACCAGAAGAATTACCAAAACTCATGCGTTCTTTGGTAATGTCGAATCTCTCTGTTTCGACTCGTTGCCTCATTGAATGGCAACTCCTGACGCTCGTTCGCCCTTCAGAGGCTTCAGGCGCACGATGGGCAGAGATTGATCTCGATAAAAAGCTCTGGACCATTCCGGCAGAAAGGATGAAAGCCAAGCGTGAGCACATAGTCCCACTATCTCCTCAGGCGTTAGATATTCTGGAAGTGATGAAGCCAATCAGTGCTCACCGTGAACATGTTTTTCCCAGCAGAAATGATCCAAAGCAACCAATGAATAGTCAAACGGCTAATGCGGCTATAAAGCGCATTGGATATGGAGGTAAGCTAGTTGCGCATGGATTGCGTTCTATAGCCAGTACAGCTATGAATGAAGCAGGATTAAACCCTGATGTTATTGAATCTGCTTTAGCACATACAGATAGAAATGAAGTAAGAAAAGCTTATAATCGGTCAACATATATTACTCAACGTATTGAACTAATGTCATGGTGGGGATGCTATGTTAATGGTTCAAACAAATAAGATAAGGGAGTCTAACATGTCAAAAAAGACAAATGACCAAATAATACTTGAACAAATTCTTAAAGATAAAAAGAATGAACTCGATGTCGACATTGAAGATTCTGAATTCTTCGAAATATACTCAGCGTCAGAAATCCTCAAAGATTACGATGTTACATATGATGACATTGAATATGGCATTGTTGGAAATGGTGGTGATGGCGGCATTGACTCTATATTTACTTTTATTAACGGTGAACTACAAAAAGAAGATACTCAACTTAATACCCAAGCAAGAAAAAACCAAATTGAATTGGTAGTAATTCAGTCTAAAACATCCTCAACATTTAAAGAGGATGCAATAATTAAATTCAGAGAAACCATTCGGGATTTATTTGACTTAGGTAACGATCTCGATAAATTTAAAAAACGATATAACTCATTATTACTCGAGAAAGTTAGCCTGTTCAGAAATGCTTATTCAAAACTTGCAAAAACATTCCCGACAATTTTAATCAAATTCTTTTATGCAACCCAAGGTGTTGAAAATGACATTCATCAAAATGTAATTGATAAATCAAGTAAGTTACGTGACGATATACATGGATTATTTAGTGGTTCAGTCTGCGACTTCTCATTCATCGGAGCTACCACTCTATTAGAAATGAGCAGAAACATACCAGCGAGTTCACGCATATTAGAGGTATCAGAACAGCCAATAAGCACATCTGCAGGTAGCTACATTTGCCTTACTTCACTTACAAAATATTATGAATTCATCAGCGATAATGGCGCATTAGCTCGAAGTATTTTCGAATCAAACGTGCGAGACTACCAAGGAAGTGTAACTGTTAACACAGGAATTCGACTTACGCTTCAAAATATGAACTCTGATGACTTCTGGTATTTGAACAATGGCGTTACAATAATTACACCAAAAGCAGTCAGCGCAGGAAAACAATTAACTATAGAAGACCCACAAATTGTTAACGGGCTCCAAACCTCACATGAAATATACCGACACTTTTCCAATGCCGAGAATTCCCAAGATGATAAACGGTCTATTCTCATTAGAATAATCTGTGAAGAAAATGAAGATGCACGTGACAGAATAATCCGTGCAACCAACAGCCAAACAGCTATTTTACCTGCATCCCTTCGCAGTTCCGATGAAATTCATAGAAACATTGAGGATTATTTGAAAGCCAATGATTTCTATTATGATAGAAAGAAAAATTTCTACAAAAACCTTGGAAAACCAGCATCAAAAATTATAAGCATTGCGTATCTTGCACAAGCAATGATGACAATATTATTGTTCAGACCTGATAGTGCAAGGGCACGCCCATCAACACTTATCAACTCTGATGCTGAATATAAAAAAATATTCAGTCTAGATATCACCATTGATACCTACTTAAAAGTAATACTAATTATAAAGGCTACTGAAGCTTTTTTGAAAGTAGAAACAGAAAAATATACCCCAGACCCAAAAACCACAATAAATATTAAATATTATGTTGCAATGGTTGCAGCCATAAAATACTTAGGAACCAAAGATAATATCTTACAGAAACTATCAACAACAAATCAAATAAACATCGACAATGCTATATTTAATGAAAGTCTTGATATTGTATTAGCTCATTACCATAAGCTAGGAGGGGATGATCAGGTTGCCAAAGGCGCTACGTTGACCCCAGCGATTCTAGCTTCACTTTAAAATAATCACTACACATCTGGAGGGGAGCCCCCTCCATTTTTAAAATAATTAATAATATTTCCAGCGCGCAATGCTATCCCCGCCACGCCTGCCCGCTTCATGTAGCGTTTTTCATGCGCCTGCATGACA
>DENB01000065.1:1167-34806 GCA_002359495.1 Enterobacteriaceae bacterium UBA2655 | reverse complement strand
GAGTTAATTCCTGCTGACAAGGGTTAATTACAAAAAAACTACCGTTCGGATTAAATTTCATCAAATCGTTTTAATTCAAGACGATTTGCCTGGTAATTGCGCAAATTCTCGGGCGAAACGCTGCACCTGCTGCCAATCGGTATATTCCACTTCTTTTGTCGCATCGGTCTCGCCGCTCGTCATTCGCATAATCAGTTGAATCATGATGCGATCGAACCAGCGATATCGCGGGTAACGCAACGCGCCTGCGAAAACCGCGCAGCAATCGGGCTGCCAGGGAGACTGCAGCAGAAACTTGCGCGTATAGGCATTAGTTTGCGGCGTACGCTTTTCCGGCTTGCGCGCCGTAAGGTTAACCGAGAAGAAACCGCTGGAACGCTGTTGCAGCTGACGCAAGTGCTGCTTCACGAATTTCGCCACCACCGGATGGTAATGCCCATAACGGATCGAAGCGCCAATCAGCACCCGGTCATACTGAGACCAGTCGAGGGTATCAACCTGCATAAGATCCACAACATCGCTGGCCTGCTTCTCCCCCAGCGCATTAGCTATATAAGAAGCGATCGTGCGCGTTTGCCCGTCACGGCTGGAAAAAAGGATCAATGCTTTCATAAAGGCTTCCTGACAAAGTTACTCACGCCAGAACGTCGGCGTAAACAGAACCAGCAACGTAAAGACCTCAAGACGCCCAAACAGCATCGTAGAGATCAAAATCCATTTCGCTACGTCATTCATAGATGTGAAATTATCCGCTACGACGCCCAGCCCCGGGCCAAGGTTATTCAGAGTGGCGGCCACGGCAGCGAAAGCTGAAAAGTCATCGACGCCCGTGGCGATGATGGCAAGCATACTGAGAAGAAAGACCAACGCGTAAGCGGAAAAAAATCCCCAAACCGCCTCAAGGATGCGTTCAGGCAGCGCGCGGTTGCCCAGCTTGATGGTATAAACCGCATTAGGATGCACCAGTCGTTTCAACTCGCGCGAGCCCTGTTTAAACAGCAGCAGAATGCGGATCACCTTCAATCCCCCGCCGGTCGAACCGGCGCAGCCGCCGATAAAAGCGGAGCAAAGTAACAGCACCGGCAAAAACAGCGGCCAGCGGGCAATGCTGTCGGTCGTAAAGCCCGCCGTCGTCGCCATCGAGACAACCTGGAAAAAAGCCTGATTCAACGTTTGCCAGCTACTGGAGTAAACGTTGTGAAACCAGAGCACCAGCGTACAGATAATTACCAGCGTAATCTGGACGCCGATAAACATGCGAAACTCCGGGTCGCGCCAGTAAACGCGCAGATTGCGTCCGCTCAGCATTGAGAAATGCAGGCCGTAGTTACAGCCGGAGATCAGCAGAAATATCGCCACGATGGTATTGATTGTCGGGCTATTGAAGTAGCCGAGGCTGGCGTCATGCGTAGAAAAGCCGCCGATAGCGATTGTCGCGAAGCTGTGGCCGATCGCGTCGAACATCGGCATTCCCGCCAGCCATAGCGCCACCGCGCAGGCGACGGTCAGCAAAACATAAATTAGCCACAGGGTTTTCGCCGTCTCGGCAATACGCGGCCGCATCTTGTTGTCCTTCAGCGGGCCGGGCATTTCGGCGCGATAGAGCTGCATGCCGCCGACGCCCAGGATGGGCAGAATCGCTACCGCCAGCACGATGATACCCATGCCGCCCAGCCACTGCAGCATCTGGCGGTAGAAGAGTATCGCTTTAGGCAAGGCGTCCAGCCCGACCAGGGTGGTCGCCCCTGTGGTTGTTAACCCGGAAAAGGATTCGAAAAACGCATCGGTTACCGACAGATGCGGCCGTTCAGCAAAGATAAAGGGCATCGCCCCGACGCTGCCGAGCACCGTCCAGAACAGGACGACGATCAAAAATCCCTCGCGCGGTTTCAGTTCGCTTTTCTGCTTCCGATTGGGCCACCACAACAGCGAGCCGATAACAATAGCCATAAGAAAGGTCTGGCTGAACGCGCGCCCGGCGCCGTCACGATAAATCAGGGCCACCAAACCAGGGACGATCATCGTTACCGAAAAGAGAATCACCAGCAGACCGACAATGCGAGTAATGGCACGAAAATGCATTCAGCCGTTTCCTTTACAGAAATGAAAAGAGTTACTGCTTCATCGGGATCAGCGTTAACGCGCCCCGACTAAAGTCTGACAGATTTTGTGAAAATGCGTCGAGCTGCCCATGCGGCAACGCCAGCGTAAGATCGATACGATCGCGATACTGACTTTCCGCGATTTCCCCCTCAAACCGTTGCAGAAGGCGTTCGATATCTTTCAGTTGGGCATAGTCGCACTGCAGATGGAAACGCAGCATAGGAACTTTGCGCGTCCGCGCCAGCTGCTTTAACCCCTGCTGCACGCCGCCGCCGTAGGCTTTAACCAGTCCGCCGGTGCCCAACATAATGCCGCCGTAGTAACGCACCACCACCGCCGTGATTTCGCCGATCTGGCTGCCCATCAGCTGCGCCAGCATCGGTTTTCCCGCCGTGCCGGAAGGTTCGCCGTCATCGGAAAAACCGAGCTGCTGAGAATCGTCGGGCGCTCCCGCCACCCAGGCCCAGCAGTGGTGGCGCGCGGCAGGATGCTCCGCTTTAACCTGCTGCACGAAGGCGCGTGCCGCCTCGACGCCATCAGTATGCGCTAGCAGCGTGATAAAGCGGCTTTTTTTAATCGTTTCCTCGCTGACGCTGACGGCCTGCGCGGGAATATCCCAGCCGTCCATCAGGCGAGATGCAGATCGCGCGTCATGTTTTCAATACGGTTGGCGTGGATCGCCACGTTGTCCTCGATACGCACGCCGCCGTAAGGCTTCAACGCCTCGATCGCCTGCCAGTTAAAGTACTGGCTGAATTTCCCTTCGCGCCACGGCGCCAGCAGCGAATCGATAAAATAGATGCCGGGCTCGATGGTGAGCACCATACCAGGCTCCAGCACGCGCGTGCAGCGCAGGTAAGGATACTGCGCAGGAGCCGCCAGATGCGTGCCGCAATCGTCCTGCATAAAGCCGGCGACGTCATGAACCTGCAGTCCCAGCGGATGCCCCAGACCATGCGGCATAAACGGCCCGGTAATATCTTCCGCCACCAGCGCCTCTTCGCTTAATCCCTGCACCAGTTCAAACTTCAACAACAGCTTCGCAATGCGCTGGTGCATCTGCAGATGGTAATCGGTATAGCGCATGCCCGCCTTCAGCGTATCGATGAGAGCCAGCTCTTCGCTATTCATCGCCTCGACCAGCTGCGCATAAAGCGAACCGCTTTGCGCGGCGTAGCTGCGGGTCAAATCCGCGGCATAGCCCAGATACTCCGCGCCCGCATCGATCAGAAAGCTACGCCGTTTCGCCGGCGGCTGGTGATCCAGTTTGGTGTAGTGCAGCACGGCGGCATGTTCATTCAGGGCGATAATGTTGCCGTAAGGCACATCGATGTCGCGATGACCGGTGGCGGAGAGGTAAGCGATATTGATATCGAACTCGCTCAGGCCGGAGAAAAAGGCTTCCTTCGCGGCGCGATGACCCGCGACCGCCAGTTTTTGCGCCTCGCGCATACAGGCGAGTTCATAGCCGGTTTTATAGCTGCGGTAATAGTGCAGATAGTCGATCGCCGCCTGAGGGTTGACCTTGTCGGCGCCGATGCCCAACTGAGCGGCGCGCGACGGCGTCGGACCGATATACGCCACCTTATCCCGCTGCGTTGGCAGCAGCTGGCCGATGTCGTCGGCGTTTTTAAGCCCGGTAACCTCAACTTCATCCGTCCAGAAACTCTGCGGCAGCGGTTCGACGTTGTGCCAGTAATCCACCGGCGAGTAAAACCACAGCTTCGGCTTGTTCACGCCGTCAATCCATAACCAGCAGTTCGGAACCTGAGTTACCGGCACCCAGGCTTTAAACTGAGGATTCACCTTAAACGGGTAACTGTGGTCATCGAGAAAAACCGTCAATAGTTCGCCTGAATGGATCAGCATCGCATCAAGTTTACAGCGCGCCAGCACCTGCTGCGCACGTTGCTGAAGGGTGTTGATATGTGTACGATAAAGCTCTTTCAGAGAATCCATGTGCCTCTCTCCGGTGTCGCGAAAATGGCCGCAGTGTATCACAGCCGCCAGACGGATGCCGTGTTCCGCACGACGTGATCTTGTTAGCAAATAAGCAACTTCTCGTTTGCAAAAAATTAACGTCACTCGCACACTCTCGTTCATCTGGTATGACCAGATCACTCATCGCGGTTTCAGGAGGCAGACATGCTTTACCAGGGCGCTACCCTTTCTCTCAGCTGGCTTGAAGACGGCATCGCCAGATTGATTTTTGACGCACCCGGCTCGGTCAACAAGCTGGACACGCAAACCGTCGCCAGCCTCGGCGAAGCGATCGCCGTGCTGGAAAGCCTGCCAACGTTGCGCGGCCTCCTGATTACCTCTGCTAAACCCGCTTTTATCGTCGGCGCCGATATCACTGAATTTCTCGCCCTGTTCAACGCGCCGGATGAAGAGCTGAGCCGCTGGCTGGTGTATGCCAACGCCATCTTTAATCGCCTTGAGGATCTGCCGGCGCCGACGCTGGCGGCCATCGACGGATACGCGCTCGGCGGCGGCTGCGAATGCATTCTGGCGACCGACCTGCGCATCGCGACGCCGCAGGCGCGCATCGGTTTGCCGGAAACCAAACTGGGGATTATGCCGGGATTCGGCGGCAGCGTTCGTCTGCCGCGTCTGCTGGGCGCTGACAATGCGTTGGACATCATCGCCGCCGGTAAAGATATCGATGGCGAGGCCGCGCTGAAGCTGGGCCTGGTCGATGCTGTCGTACCGCAGGAAAAACTGCATGGCGGCGCGTTAAACATGTTGAAAGCCGCCATCGCTGACGGCGGCTGGCGTCAACGCCGCCAGCCGAAGCTGGAGCCGCTGAAGCTCAGCCCGGTCGAGGCGGCGATGTGTTTTACCCTCGCCAAAGCTCTAGCTATGCAGAGCGCGGGCCCGCACTATCCTGCGCCGCTCACCGCCGTGAGAACCATCGAAGCGGCGGCGGCGCTCGGCCGCGACGACGCGCTGCGGCTGGAAACCGCCGCTTTCGTGCCGCTGGCGAAAACCGAGGCGGCCCGGGCGCTGGTGAGTATTTTCCTGAACGACCAATACGTCAAAAGCCTGGCGAAAAACCGCGCTCAGGATGCTGACGCCCCTGCGCAGGCGGCGGTCATCGGCGCCGGCATTATGGGCGGCGGCATCGCCTGGCAGTCGGCCTGGAAAGGGGTGCCGGTAAAAATGAAAGATATCAGCCCGCATGCGCTGGAGCTGGGCATGAAAGAAGCGAGCAAGCTGCTGAACAAACAGCTTGAGCGCGGAAAAATCGACGGCGGCCAGCTTGCCGGCGTCATCGCGGCGATCCAGCCGACGCTGGATTATGCGGGTTTCGAGCGCGCCGACATTGTCGTCGAAGCGGTGGTGGAAAACCCGCAGGTAAAAATGCAGGTGCTGGCGGAAGCGGAAGGCTATTTACGCGAGGAGGCGATACTGGCGTCCAACACTTCCACGATTCCGATCGGCGAGCTGGCGCAAGCGCTGCGCCGCCCGGAAAATTTTTGCGGGATGCATTTCTTTAACCCGGTGCCGCGTATGCCGTTAGTGGAAGTGGTGCGCGGCAAAAAAACTTCTGACGCGACCCTGAGTAAAGTGGTGGCCTGGGCCAGCAAAATGGGCAAAACGCCCATTGTGGTCAACGACTGTCCGGGCTTCTTCGTTAACCGTGTGCTCTTTCCCTATTTTGCTGGCTTCAGCCTGCTGCTGCGCGACGGCGCCGACTTCCGGCAAATCGATAAGGTGATGGAGAAACAGTTTGGCTGGCCGATGGGACCGGCCTGGCTGCTGGACGTGGTCGGCATCGATACCGCCCACCATGCGCAGCGCGTCATGGCGGACGGTTTCCCGTCGCGCATGAAGAAAGCGTACCGCGACGCGATTGACGTGCTGTTCGACGCCAGACGTTACGGCCAGAAAAACCAGCGCGGCTTCTGGCGCTGGGAAGAGGATAAAAAAGGCAAACTGCAAAAAATATCCGATCCCGAAGTCGACGCGCTGCTGCAAAGCGTTTGCCAGCCCAAACGCGTATTCAGCGATGAAGAGATTATTAATCGCATGATGATCCCGCTGCTGAACGAAGTGGTGCGCTGCCTGGAAGAACAAATCATCGCTTCGCCGGCGGAAGCGGATATGGCGCTGGTTTACGGGCTGGGCTTTCCGCCGTTCCGCGGCGGCGCGTTGCGCTATCTCGATACGCTCGGCAACGGCAATGTTGTGGATCAGGCCAAACGCTATAGCGCTCTGGGCGCGCTATATCAGCTACCGGCGCTGTTGCTGGAGAAAGCTCGCCGCCACGAAAGCTGGTATCCCGCCGTCAGGCCGCTTGATAGCGCTGCGCTGAAAAGCGCGTGAGGAGAAGAAAATGGAAAAAGTGGTTATCGTCGACGCCCTCCGCACGCCGATGGGACGTTCGAAAGGCGGCGCGTTTCGCCATGTCCGCGCGGAAGATCTCTCCGCGCGCCTGATGCGCGAACTGCTGAACCGCAACCCGGCGCTGGATCCCGCCCGGCTGGATGACATCGTCTGGGGCTGCGTGCAGCAGACGCTGGAACAGGGCTTTAATATTGCGCGCAACGCGGCGCTGCTGGCGGAGATTCCTCACCGCGTGCCGGCCGTTACCGTCAACCGCCTGTGCGGATCGTCGATGCAAGCTTTGCACGATGCGGCGCGCGCTATTATGGTCGGCGACGCCCAGGCCTGTCTGATCGGCGGCGTCGAGCATATGGGCCATGTGCCGATGAGCCACGGCGTTGACTTTCATCCCGGCCTGAGCCGCACGATCGCTAAAGGCGCCGCCATGATGGGACTGACGGCCGAAATGCTGGCGCGCGTGCATCATATCAGTCGCGAACAGCAGGACGCTTTCGCGCTGCGATCCCATCAGCGCGCCGCGCAGGCCACACAGCGCGGCGACTTTGCCGCTGAGATCCTGCCGGTCTGGGGGCATGATGCGGACGGCGTATTGAAACGCTTCGATTACGACGAAGTCATCCGCGAAGAGGCGAGCCTGGAGGGTCTCGCCGCGCTGAAACCGGCGTTCGATCCGGTAAACGGCACGGTCACGGCGGGCAGTTCATCAGCGCTTTCCGACGGCGCGGCAGCGATGCTGGTGATGAGCGAAAGCCGCGCGCGCGAGTTAAGCCTGACGCCGCTGGCGCGCATCAAAAGCATGGCGGTCGTCGGCTGCGATCCGTCGATGATGGGCTACGGTCCGGTGCCGGCCAGCCAGCTGGCGTTAAAGCGCGCGGGTCTGACCGTCGACGACATCGACGTATTCGAAATGAACGAAGCTTTCGCCGCGCAGACGCTGCCCTGTATCAACGATCTCGGCCTGCGGGATCGGCTGGATGAAAAAGTTAACCTGAACGGCGGCGCCATCGCCCTTGGCCATCCGCTGGGATGTTCAGGGGCGCGCATCGCCACGACGCTGCTGAATATCATGCAGCGCCGCGATGCCCGCTTCGGCCTGGCGACGATGTGCATCGGCCTGGGTCAGGGCATCGCTACCGTATTCGAACGCGTCTGAAGCGTAACCCGACGCCCGCCTGCGAAGACGGGCATCGCCGGGTCAGATAAAGGCGAAAGCGTCGCCGAACATATGCGCTTCCAGCGCGCCGCGTTCGGCGCAGAAGCGGTCGCGGGCGATTTTAGCCATCTCAAAGCGCCCGGCGATATAAATATCGTGTTCGCTCAGGGTGGCGAAATCCTGCATCACGGCGGTTAACACCGTACCGCTCCGTCCCTGCCAGCCCGCTTCAGGCTGCTCCACGACCGGAATCACCTTCAGATTGGGATGCTTGACGGCGAGCGCGTTCAGCTCCTCCAGATCGTAGAGGTGCTTCAGCTCGCGTCCGCCCCAGTAAATGGCGATATCGCGATCCGGCTGCTGCGCCAGCGCGGTGAGCAGAATCGAACGGGCATAGGAGAAGCCGGTGCCGCCGGCGATCAGGATCAGCGGGCGGCTGCCTTCTTCCCGCAGCCAGGCGTCGCCGTGCGGAATATCGACGATGATTTGGCGCTGATTCTGGATGCGCTCCATCACCGCCATGGCATAGAGGTTGATGTCGGACGCGCCGATATGCAGCTCGATAATATCTTTTTCCATCGGCGTTGAAGCGAGGGAGAACGGACGCTTATCGCGCTCATCCATTACTACCATCAAATACTGGCCAGCTCGAAAGCTAAAATCCGCTTCCGGCACCAGCCGGACGCGATAAACGGTGTCGGTGATCGCTTCGACCGATGTTACTTTACAGCTCAAGGTTGTCATGCGTTCCCTCTGTCGGGTCGTCGTATGGATCTGTGCTCGCCGTCAACGCTGCGGCGGCTGATTTAAAATGCCTAACTCATCCCAAATTGCATCGATACGTGCCGTAACGGCAGGATCTTTCACGATAGGACGCCCCCATTCGCGCTGGGTTTCGCCCGGCCATTTGTTGGTGGCGTCCAGGCCCATCTTGGATCCCAGACCGGAAACCGGCGAGGCGAAATCAAGATAATCGATCGGCGTGTTCTCGACCAACACCGTATCGCGCGCCGGATCCATGCGAGTGGTAATCGCCCAAATCACGTCGTTCCAGTCGCGGGCGTTGACGTCGTCGTCGCACACGATAACAAACTTGGTGTACATGAACTGTCGCAGAAATGACCAGACGCCAAACATGACGCGTTTAGCATGCCCGGCATACTGTTTTTTGATCGTCACCACCGCCAGGCGATACGAGCACCCTTCCGGCGGCAGATAGAAATCCACAATTTCCGGAAACTGCTTGATCAGAATCGGCACCAGCACTTCGTTCAGCGCTACGCCCAGCACGGCCGGCTCGTCGGGCGGACGACCGGTATAGGTTGAATGATAGATCGCTTTGTGACGTTGCGTGACGTGGGTGACGGTAAACACCGGAAAATCATCGACTTCATTATAGTAGCCGGTGTGATCGCCATAAGGCCCTTCCGGCGCCGTATCGCCCGGCTCGATGTAGCCTTCCAGCACGATTTCCGCGCTGGCCGGCACCTCCAGATCGTTGGAGAGGCACTTCACCACTTCGGTTTTGTTGCCGCGCAGCAGGCCCGCGAAGGCGTATTCCGACAGCGTATCGGGCACCGGCGTCACGGCGCCTAAAATGGTGGCCGGATCGGCGCCCAGCGCCACCGCTACCGGGAAGCGTTCGCCGGGATGCGCCTTGCACCATTCCTGAAAATCGAGCGCGCCGCCGCGATGCGAGAGCCAGCGCATGATCAGGCGATTTTTACCTATCACCTGCTGGCGGTAGATGCCGAGATTCTGGCGCTCCTTGTGCGGGCCGCGCGTCACGGTCAGGCCCCAGGTGATAAGCGGCGCGGCGTCGTCGGGCCAGCATTTCATCACCGGAATGCGCGACAGATCGACCTCGTCGCCCTGATAAACCACCTCCTGGCAGGGCGCGTTGCGCAGCCGTTTGGTCGGCATATTCAGCACCTGCCTGAACTGCGGCATTTTGTCGAACAGGTCGCGGAAGCCTTTCGGCGGCTCCGGCTCTTTCAGAAAGGCGAGCAGTTTGCCCACTTCGCGCAGCGCGCCGACATCTTCCTGGCCCATGCCCATCGCCACGCGCTTCGGCGTGCCGAACAGGTTGCAGAGCACCGGCATGTCATAACCCCTGGGGTTTTCAAACAGCAGCGCCGGACCGCCCGCGCGCAGCGTGCGGTCCGCGATTTCGGTCATTTCTAGTTCGGGATCGATAACCTGAGCGATCCGCTTTAGCTCTCCCCGCTGCTCCAGCAGCGACAGGAAGTCACGTAAATCCTGATATTTCATATGGCGTTCGGTTTCCGGCCAGATTGAATCGGCCATTATAGGGCTGATTCCGATGAAGTGTTGAGGTTTATGCCATAGCGCTGCGGCGCATGCTAAGAAAATTCCCAATAATTTTCAGCGAACCGCCCCTTTACGGGCCCCGATGCGCTATAACTCTGCCAGCAGGTTTGCTATTCTTAGCGTCTGTTATTTGGGAGCAGTTATGGAATCCTGGTACTTACTCTACTGTAAACGTGGTCAGCTGTTGCGCGCAAAAGAGCATCTGGAGCGGCAGGAGGTGCATTGCCTCAGCCCGATGATTGCCCTTGAAAAAATCGTGCGCGGCAAACGTACCACCGTGAGTGAGCCGCTGTTCCCAAACTACCTGTTTATTGAGTTTGATCCCGAAGCTATTCATACCACAACCATCAGCTCAACGCGCGGCGTTAGCCATTTCGTCCGTTTCGGCGCGATGCCCGCCACCGTTCCCTCGGAAGTGATCGAAGCGCTGCAAAGCGAAGCGCCGCAAACCCTGCAGGATCCCGAAACGCCGCAAACCGGCGACGAGGTCATCATCACCGAAGGCACGTTCGAAGGGCTGCGCGCGATCTTTGCCGAGCCGGATGGCGAAACCCGCTCCATTTTGCTGCTTAACCTGCTGAATAAGCAGGTGATGCGCAGCGTCGACAATAAGCAGTTCCGCAAAGTTTAAGCCAGACCAAATAGCGCTCGCGCATTGCGATCCAGACGAGACGCCAGCATCTGCGTCTCTTCGCCACGCCAGTGCGCGACCTGCTGGACGATATGCGGCAGAAAGCAGGGTTCGTTGCGACGCGAAGTTGGACGCGGACGCATATCGCGCGGCAGCAGGTAAGGCGCGTCGGTCTCCAGCAGCAGTCGATTGGCTGGGATCAGCGGCAGCAACTCGCGTAGCTCAAGCCCGCGTCGCTCATCGCACACCCAGCCGGTAATGCCGATATAGAGCCCCATCGCCAGACACGCTTCCAGCTCTGCGCGCGTTCCGGTAAAACAGTGCGCCACCGCGCCAGGCAACTGCGGCAACCAGGGCTTCAGCACCGCGGCCAGCCGCTCATGGGCTTCGCGACAGTGTAAAAACACCGGCATCTTCAGTTCCGCCGCCAGCGCCAGCTGAGCGTCGAACGCGTACTCCTGCTGATCGTGCGCAGCGAAGTTGCGATTGAAATCCAGCCCGCACTCGCCAATCGCCACCACCTGCGGACTCTCCGCCAGCCGCCGCAGCGTATTCGCCGTTTCCGCCGACCATTCGCTGGCGTGATGGGGATGCACGCCCGCCGTCGACCAGCAGTAGTCAGGGTGACGTTCCGCCAGGCGCTGCGCCTGCTGGCTTTCCAGCGCGTTAGTGCCGGTAATCAGCATGCCGGTGACGCCCGCTTCGCGCGCACGAGCAGTCACCTGTTCGCGATCTTTTGCGAATTGCGTGCTGGTCAGGTTTACACCGATATCAAACATAGCGTTTTCCAAAAAAGAAACCGCCCCGAGGGGCGGTTTGGATTGATCGTTATCCCGCCGTATCGCGGGAAGCTCGTCGAAGGATCAGGATTCGGTTTCGTGTTCCTCATCTCTGTCCCGACGCCCTTTTCCCACGTAGTAACGGGAAAAGAATACGCCCACTTCAAACAGGCAGTACATCGGAATAGCGAGCAAAGTTTGTGAAAAAACGTCCGGCGGCGTCAGCAGCATGCCGACGATAAACGCGCCGACCAGAATGTAGGGACGTTTCTTTTTCAGATCTTCCGGCGTGGTGATGCCGGTCCAGCAGAGCAGCACGATCGCGACCGGCACCTCGAACGCAACGCCGAACGCCATAAACAGCGTCATGACGAAATCGAGGTAGTTGGTGATATCGGTCGCCATCTGTACGCCCTGCGGCGCGGTTTTAGCGAAAAAGCCGAACGCCAGCGGGAAGACGATGAAATAGGCGAACGCGACGCCGACGTAAAACAGCAGCGTGCTGGAGAAGAGCAGCGGCATTACCAGCTTGCGCTCATGGCGATAAAGCGCCGGCGCCACGAACGCCCAGACCTGGTAAAGGATCACCGGCACCGCCAGAAACACGGAAACGATAATCGTCAGCTTGATCGGGGTAAAAAAGGGCGAAGCGACATCCGTCGCGATCATGCTGGTGCCGACGGGCATCTGCTCGATCAGCGGCGCCGCCACGATGTGATAAATGTCATTCGCGAACCAGATCAGCGCCAGGAAAATAACCAATACGGCGATAATGCAATTCAACAGACGCTTGCGCAGCTCAATCAGATGACTGATGAGCGGTTGGGTATCTTCAACGGCCATGGTTATCGTTCGTCACCTGCTGCAGAGGAGGTTGTCGCGCTTACGGCGTCAGCGCTTTCAGGCTTCTTTTCGGTCGGCGTAGCCGCAGCCTTCTTGTCGGCCTGGGGCGTCTGAGCGGGCGCGCTGGCCTGATTGACAGACGAAGCCGGCGTCACGGTATCCTGCGTTTCGCCTGCAGGCTTCTGTCGCGCGCTATGAATGGTATTGGCTTCGTCATCCGCTTTTTCCGGATCGTTGCTTTGCTGATAAGAGCGCTTCATCGAGTCAGCGGTTTTACGCAGCTCCTCCATCGACTCTTTCAGCTCAGGAGAGAGCGATCCTCTGCCCGCCTCTTCCACTTTTTTCAGGCTGTCCTGCAATTCCTGCAGTTTCAGCTCCTGCGCCAGCTCGTTCTGTACGTTCGCCGCCAGCGAGCGCATCGCCCGAATCCAGCCCACAACGGTTTTCACCGCGACAGGCAGTCGTTGCGGGCCAAGAACAATCAGCCCGATAACGAATACCAATACCAATTCGCTAAAACCAATATCGAACACGGTTTACACCTGCTTGTCGTTCTTGGCTTCTTCTTTGCTCGCCGAAGTGTGCTGTTTGTCCGCCAACGTTTTGGCGTTGAATTCAGCGTCCTGCTCTTTCGGTTGATCCTTTTTGTCGTCCTCGTCGCCCATCGCTTTTTTGAAGCCGCGAATAGAGGAGCCCAAATCCGAACCCAGATTACGTAACTTATTGGTACCGAACAGAAGTACGACAATGACGGCAATGATTAACAATTGCCAAATACTGATACCGCCCATGAGATAGCCTCTAATATTCTGTGAAAAACCGACGAATAACGCACCACAGAAAGCCCCGGGCGCGCTGCATATTGCCGGGTCTGAATCAGCGACATTACCGCGTTTTAGGTAAGCATGACAATCAGTTTGTCTTGCGCCAGCCGATTATCCAGGTGACGAGTCCCGCCGCCATTAACAGTGCCGGAAAAAAATCCCAATCCGGCCGGTTTAGCAATACCGCCGTTCCGCTCAACAACAGCGCCGCGCCAACGCCGAACAGATAACGCGACTGATGGTGACGCGTGCGCTGCGCGTTCAGATCGGTGGCCAGTCTGTCAACGCTGTGCTGCAACATCTTATGTTGCCGCATGCTTTCATAAAACAGCTCTGGCAGCTCCGGCAGCTTCTCAGCCCAGAACGGCGCCTTGTCTTTTACCGCGCGCCAAATCGCCGGCAGGCCGATCTGGTCTTTAATCCACTCCTCAAGGAAAGGCTTGGCGGTTTTCCACAGATCGAGCTGTGGATAGAGCTGACGGCCGATACCTTCAATATAGAGCAGCGTCTTCTGCAATAACACCAGCTGCGGCTGCACTTCCATATTGAAGCGGCGCGCGGTATTAAACAGATTCAACAGCACGTGTCCGAATGAGATCTCCGCCAGCGGCTTTTCAAAAATCGGCTCGCAGACCGTGCGAATGGCGAACTCGAAATCTTCTACGTTGGTGTCCGGCGGCACCCAGCCGGAATCGACGTGCAGCTCGGCCACCTTGCGATAGTCGCGGTTGAAGAAGGCGATAAAGTTTTCCGCCAGATAGCGCTTATCTTCTTTGTTCAGCGAGCCAACGATGCCGCAGTCGATACCGATATATTGCGGATCTTCCGGGTGTTCGTAGCTGACGAAAATATTGCCGGGATGCATGTCGGCATGGAAAAAGCTGTCGCGGAATACCTGCGTAAAGAAAACCTGCACGCCGCGCTCCGCCAGCAGTTTCATGTTGACGCCGTGCTGCTCCAGCGTCACCACATCGGAAATGGGAATGCCGTAAATGCGCTCCATCACCAGCATCGATACGCTGCAGTAGTCGGAATAGATTTCCGGCACGTAGAGCAGGCGGTCGCCTTCGAAATTGCGGCGCAGCTGAATGGCGTTCGCCGCCTCGCGCAGCAGGTTAAGCTCGTCGAGCAGCGTTTTCTCATAGTCGCGCACCACTTCCACCGGACGCAGGCGACGACCGTCGGGCAGCAGGCGCGGCACCCAACGGGCGATACGGTAGATTAGCCGCATATCCGCCTTGATGACCGGCAAAATATCGGGGCGGATCACTTTGATCACCACCTGCTTGCCGTTTTCCTTCAGCGTGGCGGTATGCACCTGGGCGATGGACGCGGAAGCCAGCGGCTTAATGTCGAAATCATCAAACCAGGTTTCCAGCGGGCCGCCCAGTGAACGCTCAATCTGCGCTTTCGCCTTTACGCCGTCGAACGGCGCGACGCGATCCTGCAGAATCGCCAGCTGATCGGCGATATCCGGCGGGAAGAGATCGCGTCGGGTAGAGAGCATCTGGCCGAGCTTGATCCATACCGGACCCAGCTGCTCCATCGCCATACGCATGCGTATGCCGATCGCTTCATCTTTGTGTCGGTTGGGGATCCAGAAAATACCGCGCCGCCAGAGGCGAAGCGGAAGGGTGATGCGCATGCGGGGAATCAGCTCATCAAGGCCGTATGTCAGAAACACCTTGATAATAAAATATAAACGACGAATTTCTCCCAGCGTCATTTCGCCTCCAGCTGCGCTAAACGCGTCATTAACGCATCAAGCGAACGATCCATCGCGTCCACCTCCTCACAAAACCAGGCCAGTTCCAGCGCGCCCGGCGCGACGCGCCACTCTTCGGTCAGCGCCTGGCCAAGATATCCTTGCTTGCGCTGAAAGTCGCTGCGCAGAAACCGCACGGCGCGCTGCGCCGCCTGGCTGATACTCTGCGCGGCGATATCGCCGATCCAGGGGGCGAAATACTCCGCCGGATCCAGCTCGGCGAGATCCATCAGCGCGGAGAACTGCTGCACCACCTGCAGATCGCCCTCCACTTCCAGCTCGCCGCTGCGGATCAGCCCGGTAAGCTGTTGGCGATCGCGCAGCTTAGGCAGCGTCGCAAGGCGCATGTTAACGATACAATCGCTTTTGTCCTGCCAGTCGCTCAGCACGTCCAGCTGCTGCTCGCTGAAGACCAGCACCAGCGGCTGCGACAGCTCTTGCAGGCGCAACGTCAGCACTTTGCCGTTCAGCCGCTGGCGTGCGGATTTCAGGCTGCGATCGCGGTAAAGAATACGATTCAGCGCGGTCTCGAGACCGGCTGTTATCAGGGGCGTCAATGTCATCGCCATAGCAGATTAAAACTTATAGCCGCGATGCAACGCGACGATGCCGCCGGTCAGGTTGTAATAGCTGGTATTTTCAAAACCCGCATCGTTCATCATCGCCTTCAGGGTCTCCTGATCGGGATGCATACGGATCGATTCCGCCAGATAACGGTAGCTTTCCGCATCCTGCGCCACCAGCTGGCCGATGCGCGGCAGAATATGGAAAGAGTAGGCGTCGTACGCTTTGTTGAGCGGATCGAGCAGCGGCTTAGAAAACTCCAGCACCAGCAGACGTCCGCCCGGCTTCAGCACGCGATACATTGAGGCCAGCGCCTTCTCTTTGTCGGTGACGTTGCGCAGACCGAACGAGATGGTAATGCAATCAAAGTGGTTGTCAGGAAAAGGCAGCGCTTCGGCATTCGCCTGCACATAGCTGACATTGCCGATCACGCCCAGGTTGCGCAGCTTTTCGCGCCCCATTTTCAGCATCGAGCTGTTGATATCCGCCAGCACCACCTGACCCGTTTCTCCCACCAGACGCGAGAATTTCGCCGTGAGATCGCCGGTTCCGCCAGCCAGATCCAGCACGCGCTGACCGCGACGCACGCCGCTGTTATCGATGGTAAAACGTTTCCAGATACGATGGATGCCGAAGGACATCAAATCGTTCATCAGGTCATATTTTGCCGCGACGGAGTGAAACACGTCCGCGACTTTTTCAGCCTTTTCGCTTTTGGCGACGGTCTGAAAACCAAAATGGGTTGTTTCCTGTGATTCATCTGCCATGGGTTATACCTGCTCTACAATCAAGACTTCCCGAAGTGTAACAGAGTCCCGAAGGTCAGGCACGCGACGCCCATGTTATTCATTGATGCGGCGCAAGGAGTGAGCGGACGTTTCCGTCGCGTCTGGCACCTCGTCCGCTTCGTCTAGCCATGCGCTGTCGTCATCCTGATCCGGCTTCGCCTGTTCCACCAGCTGCGGGTTAATCGAACGTTTAATCTCTACGCCCAACGAGCGAAACGCTTCGCTCTGGGCGATTAAATTGCCGCGCCCTTCGGCGAGCTTTTTCATCGCCAGACGGTAGCTTTGCTGCGCTTTGTCCAGGTTATGGCCGATGCCGCTCATATCGTCGACGAACAGCCGCATCTTGTCATACAGCCTGGCGGCGCGATCCGCGATGCGCTGCGCGTTGCGACTCTGGTGCTCGTAGCGCCAGAGATTGTTGATGGTGCGCAACGCCACCAGCAGGGTGGTCGGGCTGACCAGCATAATGTTTTGTTGCAGCGCTTCGCTGATAATCTCGGGCTGGCGATCGATCGCCAGCAAAAACGCCGGCTCTACCGGGATAAACATCAACACATAATCCAGCGAGCGTAAACCGGGCAATTGTTGATAATCTTTGCGGCTCAGTAAGCGAATGTGCGCGCGCATCGCGCTGACATGGTCCTGAAGCGCTTGCTCGCGCGCGACTTCGTCTTCGGCGTTAAAGTAACGTTCGTAGGCCACCAGCGTCATTTTGGCGTCGATCACCACATCTTTGCCCTGCGGCAGACGCACAATCACGTCGGGCTGCATGCGGCCCTGCTGCTGCTCCAGCTGCACGCTGACCTGGGTTTCATATTCGTAGCCCTGCCGCAGGCCGGACGCTTCCAGCACCCGGCTGAGCACCACTTCGCCCCAGTTGCCCTGAATTTTATTGTCGACTTTCAGCGCCTTCGTCAGGTTAATCGCCTCCTGCGCCATCTGCGCATTAAGCTGCTGAAGCTGGCGGATTTCATGCGCCAGCGTGTGACGCTCGCGCGCCTCCTGGCCGAAGCTTTCGTTCACCTGCCGGCGGAAACCGTCGAGCTGCTCGCGCAGCGGGCCGATCAGGCTGTTCAGGCTTTGACGGTTCTGCTCGTCGACGCGACGGCCGCTGTTTTCGAAAATACGGTTGGCGAGGTTTTCGAACTGCGCGCTGAGGCGCTGTTCGCTGTGGGTTAACAGGCGCTGTTTCTCTTCGGCGGCGAAGCGCGTCTCCTCCAGACGGATGGTCACTTCGCGCAGTTCCGCTTCCTGCGCGCTGTTGACCTCCAGCTGATTGCGCAGCTCGCGGTTAAGCTGCTCGCACTCGCCGCGCCAGTAATCGAGCTGTTGCAACTTCTCCTGCGCCGCGCTGAGCGAACCGTGCAGCTGGCGCAATTCCTGCTCGCGCTGCTGCTGTTGCTGGCCGGCTTCTGCGAGCTGCTGTTCCAGGCGGCGCAGCGCCTCTTCCGTCAGCCGCCGCTCGGTGGTGAACGCCGCCTGCTGATGGCCGGCGCGCAGCTGCGCCAGAATCCAGCCGATGCCGAGTCCGGCCAGCGCCAGACAGGCGCTGAGAATGATTTGCTGATCCACCTTTTCCCTCTCCGATCGCGTCGTTCAGGGAAAAGGTAAAATCGCACTGTATGAATGTCCAGACAATTTTGCCCGCCGGGGGCGAAAGGCTACAGCGCCTGCACCGTTAACGCGCCGCGCTCCCATTCATCGATGAGGAAAAACGGCATCGGCAGGTGCCAGTGGGCATTCTTAACCTGCGCCGCATAGCGCCAGCGCTCGTCGCCCCGGCTGATTTCTACCGGCTGCGCTTCCCCCTCCGGCACCCTGGCTTCGCCCGTCATGCTGGCGAAACCGGCATTGCTGCCGACGTGAAAGCTGTCGTTTTGCCAGCGCACCGGCGCATGCGTCGGCCAGCCGCGCGCGCCGTGGAAACCAAACAGCGTATCGTGGTTAAGTACGCTCTCCCGCACCGTCGGCCAGAGCACCGTTTTCAGGAAACTTTGATCGGCGAAGCGCTCGCTGCTGCTGTAGCGGGCGTGAAAGTCGCGCATCCACGCGCCGACGCCGCTGAATACGCCGCGACATCCTCCCCACATCCCCGCCAACAGCAGTTCGGTGTGGGAGAAGTAGTCGCGCATATGATGAAACCAGTACGGCGAAGCGAGCCACGCCTCCACCGCCGCCGCCTCGCGCTCGGAAAGCAGCGAGTCGGCGTCGCGCACGATAAAGCGCTGCACCTCGGGATCGTCCATCACCAAAAAACGCCACAGCGTAGGAAAAATGGTTTTCTCCTGCGACATATCGACCAGCTGCGCACCCGCCTGCGCCAGACGCTGCCAGACGTGCTGCGGTACGCTCTCATCCAGCCAGACCCGGCAAATCCAGCCGGGATAAAGCTCGCGCGCCACCTCTACGTTTTTAATTAACGTTTCGCAGTAGCGCGGCTGGCCGCCGTAAAGGCTGAAAGCGATTATGTTCTGTTCGGGTTTGCTCGGGTCGAACGGCGCGGGGGTTGCGGCGGGAAGGGGGTAGCGCGTTCCCTGAGCGAAACGTGCGTCGGCGGCCTGCAACGCTTCCAGTCCGTAACGGCGTACCTCGTCGGTTTTTCCCAGCCAGCCGCAGGCTTCAACCAGGCCATCGAGCCAGGTTTCCGACGCCTGCGCGCGCTGCGCCGCCGGCGCCCGGTAGATTTTTTGATAAACCTTATACGCTTTCGCCTTTTCGCCTACGCGCATCAGGCTCAGCGCATAGTCGCTCAGCACCTGCATATTATTGGGCGCGAAGCGCAGAACCTCTTCACAGCATCGGCAAGCGGTAGCGAAATCGGATTCCGCCATCGCCTGGCGGAAACGGGCAGCGGTGGCGTCAAGACGGGCCTGCAAGGCGGCAGGAGACGTTGCCAGAGCAGGACGGCGGACGGGAATCGTTTTGCGCATTCATCTCTCCCTTTATGTTCAGTTTGCGCTTTTTTTGTTGCGCCCGCCGCCCTGACTGAAAACAGGCGACGGGCAAAAGGCGTTATAACAGGCGACGCGCCGCTTCGACAACGATTTTCACCGCATCGCTTTCCGTCTGTTTCATGGTTGCCGCATCCGGGATCTCTTTCTGTGTGCGATTGACGATCACGCCCGCCACCATACCGGCGCGCAGCCCCTGACTAGCGCACATGGTCAAGAGTGTAGCGGATTCCATCTCATAGTTGAGCACGCCCATCTGCTGCCACGCCTGCATCGATCCCTGGAAACGGCTGACGACGCGGCCTGAAAAGGTATCGTAACGCTCCTGTCCCGGGTAGAAGGTGTCGGACGAGGCGGTTACGCCGACATGAAGGCCAGCGCCGCTGGCTTTCGCCGCCTCGACCAGCGCAGTGGTGCAGGTGAAGTCCGCTACCGCCGGAAACTCCATCGGCGCGAAATGCAGGCTGGCGCCGTCAAGACGCACCGCCGCGGTCGTCACCAGCACATCGCCCACGTTAATGTGCGGCTGAATCGCTCCGGTGGTGCCGACACGCAAAAAGGTGCGCACGCCAAGCTGCGCCAGCTCTTCAACCGCAATGGAAGTGGAAGGTCCGCCGATGCCGGTCGAGCAGATCACCACGGGCTTGCCGTCCAGCCGCGCCAGCCAGCTGGTGAACTCGCGGTGCGAAGCCAGATGCTGCGGATTTTCCATCAGCCCGGCGATTTTTTTCACCCGCTCAGGGTCGCCCGGCACAATAGCCAGCGTCGCGCCCTGCAGATCGGCTTTGGTGATGCTCAGATGGAATACGTCGGATTGGGTCATAACAGACTCCTGAAAAAGGAAATAAGGGCGACACTCTATGCCACCCTGCGGGATAATTATGTGATTACCATCACCGAGAAAAATGAAAGTTACATTTCCCCATAAAAAAAGCGTGATATCCGTCACATATAATAACTCTGTCATCCGGCACTGCTACAAGCTGCGCTGTGTAACCTTTCTCAGTGATGATAAAGAAGTTAAAACATGACGGTCGCTCGTCCGCTTTGCTTCCCGGTGCCTGGCGTACCCCAGGCTATAGTTACGTGATTGAGCTATTGCTTGCACGGAGAGAACAATGAAAACCGAAGAAAATATGGCACAAAAATCGACGCCTGGCGGCTTCGCTCAGGCCGTGCTGCCTACCGCGTCGACCACCATCGTGACGGAAAGCCCGGCGATCCAGACAGGCGAAACCTCCGTTCCCAGCCAGGGTGAAAACATGCCGGCTTATTTCGCGAAGCCTAAAGAGAGCGACGGCGCGTTGCCGGTGGTGCTGGTGGTTCAGGAGATTTTTGGCGTCCATGAGCATATTCGCGATCTCTGCCGCCGTCTGGCGCTGGAAGGTTACCTGGCCGTGGCGCCAGAACTCTATTTCCGCGAAGGCGATCCCAACGACTACCACGACATTCCCACCCTGTTTAAAGAGCTGGTGAGCAAAGTGCCGGACACCCAGGTGCTTTCCGATCTCGACCACGTCGCCAACTGGGCCGCGCGCAACGGCGGCGATATCCGTCGGATGGGCATTACCGGTTTCTGCTGGGGCGGCCGCATCAGCTGGCTTTACGCCGCGCATAATCCGCAGCTGCGCGCAGCTGTCGCCTGGTACGGACGACTGACCGGCGATAAGACCCTGAAGCAGCCGAAACATCCGATTGACGTGGCGGTCGATCTTACCGCGCCGGTGCTGGGCCTGTATGGCGGCCAGGATGAAGGGATTCCGCTGGAGAGCGTGGAGCAGATGCGTCAGGCGCTGCGCGCCGCCAACGCCAATGCGGAGATCGTGGTCTATCCCGATGCGGGCCATGCCTTCAACGCCGACTACCGTCCCAGCTACCACGCCGAAGCGGCGAAAGATGGCTGGTCGCGTATGCTGACCTGGTTCCGCCAGTATGGCGTGGCCGTGTAGCCTGTCCTGACGACAGCGATAAAAAAGGGGCGTTTTCGCGCCCCAACCTACAACACAACGCTTAGTACAGATTGTTACGCCGTTTCGCCGCGCAGTTTTTGCGCCGCTTTCACCATATTCGCCAGCGCCTGCCGCGTTTCCGTCCAGCCGCGCGTTTTCAGACCGCAATCCGGGTTCACCCACAGACGCGCTGGCGGGATGCGCTTCGCCGCTTTACGCAGCAGCGCTTCTATCCACGCCACGCTCGGCACGTTCGGCGAGTGAATGTCATAGACGCCCGGACCGATCTCATTCGGATACTCAAACTCCTCAAAGGATTCCAGCAGCTCCATATCGGAACGCGAGGTTTCGATGGTGATCACGTCGGCATCCAGCGCCGCAATCGAATCCATGATGTCGTTGAACTCGCAGTAACACATATGGGTGTGGATTTGCGTGTCGTCCTGCGCGACCGCCGCGCTCAGACGGAAGGCTTCCACCGCCCAGCGCAGATAGGCCGCCCAGTCGGATTGATGCAGAGGCAACCCTTCGCGCAGCGCCGGCTCATCGATCTGAATAATGCCGATGCCCGCTTTTTCCAAATCTTCCACTTCGTCGCGCAGCGCCAGCGCGATCTGTTTCGCGATGGTTTCGCGCGAAACGTCTTCACGCGGGAAAGACCAGCAGAGAATGGTCACCGGACCGGTCAACATCCCTTTCACCGGCTTGTCGGTGAGCGATTGCGCATACTTCGCCCACTCGACGGTAATGGCTTCAGGACGGCTGACGTCGCCGATAATCACCGGCGGCTTAACGCAGCGTGAGCCGTAGCTCTGTACCCAGCCGTTCTGCGTGAAGACGAAGCCGTCGAGATGCTCGCCGAAATATTCCACCATGTCGTTACGCTCGGCCTCGCCATGCACCAGCACGTCCAGCCCCAGACGCTCCTGCTCCGCAATCGCCTGTTTAATATGTTCGGCGATGCCGGTGCGGTAGCGGTTGCCGTCGAGACGTCCCTGTTTAAAGTCAAGGCGCAGGCCGCGGATTTCGGCGGTTTGCGGGAACGAACCTATGGTGGTGGTCGGCCAGGGCGGCAGATTGAAGCGCTGACGCTGGGCGCTGGCGCGCTGCGCATAAGGGCTTCGACGCTGGCTGTCCCGCGCGGAAATCGCCGCCAGCCGTTTGCCCACCGCCGCGTTATGCACGCGATCGGAGTGAGCGCGTGCGCGAATCGGCGCGCTCCAGGCTTCCAGCGCGGCGGGATCATTGTTATTCAGCGCCTGGCTGAGCAGCGCCAGTTCGGCGCATTTTTGCAGGGCGAAGGCGAACCCGCTTTTCACTTCGTTATCGAGTCGGGTTTCCACGCTGAGATCGATCGGGCTGTGCAGCAGCGAACAGGAAGAGCCGATCCACAGACGCTCGCGCTGGTTCACCAGCGGCTGTAACCGTTCAAACCAGCGGCTCAGATCGGCGCGCCAGACGTTACGACCATTGATGACGCCGAGCGAGAGCAGCCACTCTGCGGGAATTTGCTGATTAAGCTGTTGCAGATCGTCGCGGCCATGCACCAGATCGACATGCAGTCCCTGAACCGGCAGCGTGCGGATCGCTTCGATGTTCTGTCCAATGCTGTCGAAGTAGGTGGTCAGCAGTAAGTTAGTCGCGCCCTGCAGCGCGTCATAAGTGGGTTGGAACGCTTCGCGCCACGCCTGCGGCAGCTCCAGCGCCAGCGCCGGTTCGTCAATCTGCACCCACTCGACGTCGCGCTTCGCCAGTTCAGCCAGCACCTGCTGATAAACCGACAGAATCGCTTTCAGCAGCGAGAGCCGATCGAACGGCTCGCCTTTGACTTTGCCCAGCCACAGATAGGTCACCGGGCCGAGCAGCACAGGTTTGATTTTATATCCCAGCGCCAGCGCTTCATCCACTTCCTCAAGCAGCTGCGTCCAGCTCAGTTTGAACTGCTGGCCCTGAGTGAATTCCGGCACTATGTAGTGGTAGTTGGTGTTAAACCATTTGGTCATCTCTGCCGCTGCGGCCGGTTCGCCGCTCGGCGCGCGGCCGCGGCCCAGGCGGAACAGGGTGTCGAGATCCACGGAACCGTCTTTATTCTGATGGCGCGCCGGGACGTTGCCCAGCAGCAGGCTGGTGGTCAGCACATGATCGTACCAGGCGAAATCGCCTACCGGCAGCAGATCCACGCCAGCCTCTTTCTGCTGTCGCCAGTGACGGGCGCGCAGTTCGCGGCCCACCGCCAGCAATTCCTGCTGCGTGCTGCTGCCTGCCCAGTAACTTTCCTGTGCTTTTTTCAGTTCGCGATGCAGGCCGATGCGAGGGAAGCCGAGAGTATGGTTCAGTATGGTCATCAGATGTTCTCCAGAGAGTATCAGACGTCGCTGGCGCAGCCCGGGGCTAACGTAAAGCGCGCCCGCCAAAGATGTTTAGCCGTCCAGATGTTTACACTGCTATCATCTGCGGGTACTGTATGTTGCTCAAGCGCAAATTGTTCAATCTCGATGTGAAGGACTCTCATGATCGAACTCAAACATCTGCGAACGTTGCAGGCACTCAGGAATACCGGTTCGCTGGCGGCGGCCGCCGCCCAGCTCCACCAAACGCAATCGGCGTTATCGCATCAGTTCAGCGATCTGGAGCAGCGTCTCGGTTTCCGTCTGTTCGTGCGCAAAAGCCAGCCGCTGCGCTTTACGCCGCAGGGAGAAATTTTGTTGCAGCTGGCCGAGCAGGTGTTGCCGCAGATTCAGCAGGCGCTGCAGGCGTGCCATGAGCCGCAGCAGACTACCCTGCGCATCGCGATTGAATGCCACAGCTGTATTCAGTGGCTGACGCCCGCGCTGAATAATTTCCGCCAGAGCTGGCCGCAGGTGGTGATGGATTTTAAATCGGGCGTCACTTTCGATCCGCAGCCGGCGCTGCAGCAGGGCGAACTGGATATTGTGCTGACCTCGGATATCCTGCCGCGCAGCGGGCTGCACTATTCGCCGATGTTCGATTTTGAAGTGCGTCTGGTGCTGGCGCCGGATCACCCGCTGGCGCAGAAAGCGCATATCGCCCCGGAGGATCTGGCGAGCGAAGTGCTGATGATCTATCCGGTGCAGCGTCAGCGCCTCGATATCTGGCGTCACTTTCTGCAGCCGGCCGGGGTTACTCCGGCGCTGAAGAGCGTCGATAACACCCTGTTGCTGATCCAGATGGTGGCGGCGCGCATGGGTATCGCCGCTCTGCCGCACTGGGTGGTGGAGAATTTTGAACAGCAGAAGCTGGTGGTGACCAAAACGCTGGGCGAAGGGCTGTGGAGCCGGCTCTATGCGGCGGTGCGCGACGGCGAACAGCGGCAGCCGGTGCTGGAAGCCTTTATTCGCTTCGCGCGCCAGCACGCCTGCGAGCACCTTCCCTTTGTGCGGGACGCCTCGCGTCCCGGCTCGCTGCTGCACTCTTCGCTCTGAATCTGTCGGGCGGATGAAATGCCGCCCTTCTCTGTTATCCTCTTCTCCCCTGCCCTATAATGCGCAGCCTCTGTTAACGACCCAAAGAAGAACTCGCCATGACCAATAACGATATTCTGCGCAGCGTGCGCTATATGCTGGACCTCAGCGATGCGAAAATGGTGTCGGTCTTCGCGCTGGCGGAGACTGAGGTGCAGCTGGCCGATGTCCAGGCGTGGTTGAAGAAAGAGGACGACGCCGCTTATCGTCCCTGTCCCGATGTGCTGATGGGGTATTTCCTGAACGGCCTGATCTTCTATCGCCGCGGCAAAAGCGAGGATGCGCCGACGCCCTCCATCGAGCGCAGAATGAATAACAACATTTTTATGAAAAAGCTGCGTATCGCTTTTGCGCTGAAAACCACCGACATCCCGGACGTGCTGCAAAAAGCGAATTTTACCGTCTCCCAAGCGGAGATCGGCGCGATTTTCCGCAAGCCCGACCATAAGAACTATCGCGAATGCGGCGATCAGATCCTGCGTAATTTTTTGAAAGGATTGACGTTGACTCACCGTCCGGCGGCCAATAAGCCGGCGTAAAAACAAAGGCATCGGAATCCGATGCCTTTGTTATTTTATCCCGCCGAGTGCCCGACTACCCAGCGCTTGTGTACCCACAACGAGGCGCAGATCACCGCCGCGCCCAGGATAAAACTGGTCCAGTGCGGCTGCTGCTGCCAGATCGCCAGATTCACCAGCAGACCGGCCGGCACATGCATATTGTTCATGATGCCGAGCGTGCCGGCATCCACCTGCGTCGCGCCGTAGTTCCACATAAAGTAGCCCAGCCCGGAGGCCGCCACGCCCAGCCACGCCAGGATGCCCCATTGCAGACCGGTGGTCGGCAGTTTCTGCGGGTTGCCCCAGAGAGACCAGGCGATGACGGCGATAATGACCGCGCCGAGATAAAACCAGGAGAAGGCGGTATGCTGCGGCATCGGCCGCGTCTCCTGCAAGCGCTTGTAGCCCACCATGCCTACCGCAAAGCAGATATTCGCCAGCTGCACCAGCAGCAGGCCGAACCAGAAGTGATCGCTCACTTTGTCGTAACGGATAATCGCCGCGCCCGCTACCGCCAGCAGCGCGCTGAACGCATAGCCGACGCGCAGCGGACGTTTGCTGATCAGATCATAAATCAAGGTCACATAGAGCGGCGTCATGACGGTAAACAGCAGAAATTCCGACACGCTGAGGTAGAGATAGGCTTCGAAGCTGAGCAGGTACATGATGCCTAACTGCAACATTCCCACCAGCATATAGAGCAGCAGAGTTGAGGCGCGGTAGCCGCGCCAGCGCAGAAACGGCAGAAAAACCAGCGCCGCCAGCGCCAGGCGCATCAGCACCGAAAACCAGCTGTCTACCTGACCGGCCAGGTATTCGCCGATCAGGCTAAAGGAAAACGCCCATAAAATGGTGGTAATAATCAGTAATGCCACGATAACGGTCCCGAAAAACAGTGAGCCGTTAGTGTAAACAAAGCCGTGCGCGAAGGGCGAAATATCTGGTTTACATCTGAACGGTTATTCACCTGACGGCGGCCAGCGCGCTATGATAAAAAAGGCCGGCTGTCCGGCCCGGGTCGGCTTAAGAGAGAAACAGCCTGCGCAGCGTGTGCGGCACCGCGTCGTCGCGGTTGCTGCCGATCACTTCCATCTCCGGCAGCAGATCTTTCAGGCGGTAGTGCGCGTTGTCCATAATGCAGCCTTTGCCCGCCATGGTGAGCATCTCTTTATCGTTCATGCCGTCGCCGAAGGCGATGCAGGCCGCCAGCGAGGTATCCAGCCGCTTCGCCACCGCCTCCAGCGCATGGCCTTTGGAGACGCCGCCCGCCATCACCTCCAGACAGGTCGGCAGAGAAAAACTGACGTTCACGCGATCGCCCCAGCGCGCGGCGATCGCCCGCTCCATCGGGATCAGCTGCGCGGGATCGTCGCAGGTAAAAAAGACTTTGCTGATGCCGTCGGTCGGCAGAACGCCCGGTTCGAAGACCTGATAGTTGAACACCGACTCGCGAAAATAGTCCTGCTCCGCCGGACGGTGGCGGCTGATAAACCAGTCGTCGTCACGGTAGACGTGGGTGAGAATATGCGGGTCGCTGTATTTCAGCCCGTAAAGATCGTGGGCGATATCTTCATCAAGGTTGTGGCTGAAAATCAGCTCGCCGTCGGCATTGTGCACGCGCGCGCCGTTAGCGGTGATCATATAGGCAGGAATGCCGAGACTATCGCGCATCTGCCCTACATCGATGTGGTGACGCCCGGTGGCGAAAACAAAATGAATATCCTGCGCAATAAGCTGTTGCAGGGTTTCACGGGCGAAAGGCGTTAAGGTATGTTCAGGTGAAAGCAGCGTGCCATCCAGGTCGGATGCAACGATGTGGTACATGTAAACCTCTGGTATCGATGTCAGTTAACCGTAGCCGGTAGAGTAATGATGCCGTTAATCGTAGCGGTCGAAAAAATCGACCACGGCATTCAGCGCTTCGGCACGCATCTTGTCTTCTTCGAACAAGATCTCATGACGCGCGCCCTGAATAATGCGCGGTTTGCCGCCTTCGCAGGGATGGCCTGCCGACGCCAGCGCCGCGCAAAAAAGATCCTGGGAGCGGTTATCCACCACCCGATCGTCGCCAGCCTGCAGCATCAGAAGCGGCGTTGTGATCGTCGCCGCTTTGCTGATGATATTGCGGCCGGCGTAAATGCCTTCGCGCACCCAGTGATAAGTCGGACCGCCGACGCGAATCGCCGGATCGTCGGCATAGAAACGCAGACTGCGGCGGTAGCGCTCCTGACTGTGCGTCAGGCGATTGATGCCGAACGGGTGGGCGCGCCAGCGTCCGGTGCCCAGCGCATAGCCTTCGCGCAGCGCGGGGCGCTTATCAGCCCAGTCGAGAATGCGATGCGCCATCCAGTCCGGCAGCGGCAGCGCGATGCCGAACATCGGCGCCGCCAGCGCGACCGCATGAAAGGCCTGCGGCTGACGTGCCAGAAACAGCGTCAGCACCGCGCCGCCCATTGAGTGCGCCAGCGCGAAACGTTGGTGGTAATGCCCGCCGACGATCTCTTTCAGATAGAGCGTCTCCAGATCTTCTACATAGTGGGTGAACTCCACCACATGTCCGCGATGCGAATCGTCCAGCAGCCGATCGGAACGGCCCTGTCCGCGGTGATCGATGATGACGACATCAAAACCGCAGTGAAACAGATCGTACGCCAGCTCAGGGTATTTCACGTAGCTTTCGATGCGTCCGGGCACCAGCAGGATGACACGCTTGTGTTGCGGGGAGGTGAAACGCACGTAGCGGATCGTCAGATTTTCCACCCCGGTGAAAGACAGTTCCTGCCGGGTGCGCCAGAAATCAAGCAGCGGTCCGGTCGCGAAAGCGGCGAATGCCCTTTCGCGCGTGAGCCAACTCTGTCGGTGTCGATTCATCCGCCCTCCTGCCGCAAAAAATTACTTTATCCGTACGTCTGCGCGCCGTAGCGTCCCGCTTATTTCTGGCGTATTGTGTCACACTTCCGCCTGTACAGGGAGCGTAACCCATGACCATTGAATGGTGGTTAACCTATCTTCTCACCACCTCGATTCTCAGCCTTTCGCCAGGCTCCGGCGCCATTAATACCATGAGCACCGGCATCAGCCACGGCTATCGCGGCGCGACGGCTTCTATCGCCGGTTTGCAGCTTGGGCTGTCGCTGCATATCGTGCTGGTCGGCATCGGTCTCGGCGCGCTGTTTTCGCAATCGCTGCTCGCCTTTGAAATTCTGAAGTGGGCCGGCGCGGCTTATTTAATGTGGCTGGGCATCCAGCAGTGGCGCTCGGCGGGCGCGCTCGATCTGCACGCCGTTTCCAAAGCGATGCCGCGCCGTCGTCTGTTCAAACGCGCCGTGCTGGTCAATCTGACCAACCCGAAAAGCATTGTGTTTCTCGCTGCGCTCTTTCCGCAGTTTATTCTGCCTTATCAGCCGCAGGCGCTGCAGTATCTGACGCTGGGCGTCACCACCGTGGTGGTCGATATTATCGTGATGATTGGCTACGCCACGCTGGCGACGCGCATCGCCGCCTGGATCAAAGGGCCGAAACAGATGAAGCTGCTTAATCGTACCTTTGGCGGGCTGTTTATGGCAGTCGGCGCGCTGCTTGCCAGCGCGCGCAAAATAGCTTAATCAGACGCAGAAAACAGCTTCTGTTAAACGTTGCGCGGCGTAGAGGTTTTCAAATACCGCACGGTGCAAGGCCGTCGGTGTCATAGCCAGTTCGACGCCGAAATGGCAAGTAAACCCGGCCGAAAATTATTTCAGGGTTTTACCTTGAGATAATCAGGTGAATGCCGAAGCCGGTAAATAGCACGCCCGCGACCCCATCCACCCATTTCGCCAGCCGCTGATAGCGCTCGCGCATCCACGGCAACGCAAAGATCGCCGCCACCAGCGAAAACCAGACAAAGGTTTCGCCGATAATCAGCAAAAACAGGCCCCAGCGCTCCGCTGCGCCGACGTCATCGCCGACGAACAGCGAAAAGACGCTGCCGAAATAGATCACCGCTTTCGGGTTGGAGAGATTGGTCAGAAAGCCTTTCAGAAAGCTCATTCCGCGTTTCGGCAGTTCAACCTGGCGAACTTCGGTCTGCGGATGTTTATGCTGCTGGCGCGCCGAACGCAGCAGCTGCCAGCCCATCCACAGCAGATAAAGCCCGCCGCTGATCATAATAATCTGATGCAGCCAAGCCATTTTTTGCAGGATCAGATGCAGCCCCATCAGCGCCACCCCGGCCCAGATGACAATGCCCAGCGTAATGCCCAGGACGCCCATCATCGCCTCTTTGCGCGAGCGGCTGGCGGCGGTTTGAGAGACGAAAAAGAAATCCGGCCCGGGGCTCATCAGCGCAACCAGATGCACCATCGCCACCGTTAAAAACAACATCAACATAATTTCAGTCCTTTACTCTTCATCAAGATGCTCTTTTATCATCAACAGGAACGGCTTACCGAACCGCTCCAGCTTACGATGGCCGACGCCGTTCACGCTCAGCATCTCCGAGGCGCTGACCGGCATCTGTTCCGCCATTTCAATCAGGGTGGCGTCGTTAAATACCACGTAGGGCGGAATATTCTCTTCATCGGCGATCGCTTTACGCAGCTTGCGCAGCTTGGCGAACAGTTTGCGATCGTAGTTGCCGCCGTAAAATTTCGGCGCGCTGCTTTTGCTTTTCGCCGTGATCAGGCGCGGCACCGCCAGCATCAGCGGCACTTCGCCGCGCAACACCGGCCGCGCCGCTTCGGTAAGCTGCAGCGCCCAGTGCAGGGCGATGTTTTGCGTCACCAGGCCGAGATGGATCAGCTGGCGCAGCACGCTGACCCAGTGCTCGTGGCTTTGGTCGCGGCCGATGCCGTAAACCGGCAGTTTGTCGTGTCCCATCTCGCGGATGCGCTGGTTATTCGCCCCGCGCAGCACTTCGACGATATAGCCCATGCCGAAACGCTGGCCGACGCGATAGATGCCCGACAGCGCTTTTTGCGCCTCCACCAGCCCGTCGTAGCGCTTGGGCGGATCGAGGCAAATATCGCAGTTGCCGCACGGCTGCTGCCGCCCTTCGCCGAAGTAGTTCAGCAATACCAAACGACGGCAGGTTTGCGCCTCGGCGAAGGCGCCCATGGCGTTCAGCTTGTGGCGCTCGATATCCTGCAGCTGGCCCGGCATTTTCTCCTCCAGGCAGCGGCGCAGCCAGGCCATATCCGCCGGATCGTAGAGCAGCATCGCTTCCGCCGGCAGGCCGTCGCGGCCCGCGCGGCCGGTTTCCTGATAGTAGGATTCGATATTGCGCGGAATGTCGAAATGCACCACGAAACGGACGTTCGGCTTGTTAATGCCCATACCGAACGCCACGGTCGCCACCACGATTTGTAAATCGTCGCGCTGAAAGGCTTCCTGCACGTGCGCGCGCTGTTCGCTGTCGATGCCGGCATGATAGGCACCGACGCTCAGCCCGCGACTCTGCAAACGGGCGGCGGTGTCTTCCACCTTTGCCCGGCTGTTGCAGTAAATAATGCCGCTTTTGCCGCGCTGATCCTGCACGTAACGCAACAGCTGCTCGGTGGGTTTAAATTTCTCCACCAGGGTATAGCGAATGTTCGGACGATCGAAGCTACTGATTTGAATAAGCGGATCGTGCAGCTGCAACAGATTGACGATGTCGTTGCGCGTGGTTTCATCCGCCGTGGCGGTCAGCGCCATTACCGGCAGATCGGGGAAACGCTGGCGCAACCGACCCAGCGCGCCATATTCCGGGCGGAAATCGTGCCCCCATTGCGAAATACAGTGCGCTTCATCGACCGCCAACATCGCCGGCTGCCAGTGCGCCAGCGTCTCAAGGAAGTTGTCCATCATCAGACGTTCAGGCGCGATATAGAGCAGCCTGACACGTCCGGCGCGGCAGTCGGCCATCACCGCCTGCTGCTGCTCGCGCGTTTGCGTCGAGTTCAGGCAAGCCGCCGCCACGCCGTTCGCCAGCAGCTGGTCGACCTGGTCCTTCATCAGCGAGATCAGCGGCGACACCACCAGCGTCAGTCCGTCGCGCACCAGCGCCGGGATCTGATAGCAGAGCGATTTGCCGCCGCCGGTCGGCATCACTACCAGGCAGTCCCGTCCGGCCAGCGACGCCTCGATAATGGTTTGCTGACCAGGGCGAAACTGCTGATAGCCGAAGGTATCCTGTAATACCTGCTGCGCCAGCGTTTCCTGATTAATGACTGCCGATGTTGCCACTGTAATCCTGTCTTTTTTGAATCAGAAGAGATCGTTGAGCGTTACGCCTACGCCAAAGCGCGTCTGGCGATGGTCGTAATCGATAAGGGATTCCCCATAACCGCTGAAAAGCTGCGTATAGAAACGAACGTGTTCAGTGAGAGGATAGCTCCAGGCCATTTCGGCGCCGCCGTAGCCGCTATTCCAGTTGTAGTTGCCCTGCACGCTGAAAATGCTGTCGCCGACCTTATAGCCCAGTTTCAGTCGATAATACCCCATATATTTGGTGATATCAGGGTTATCGTCGCTGCTCGCGCTCTCGGAGATACGAAACCAGGGTTTCACCTCCGCCAGAAAATTGCCGTTCTCGGCCATCAGACGGGCGTAAACGCGGTTCCAGCTGCGCGACGTCGGGTCGCTGCGGCCGTTCGACTGATGATTAAAGCCGACTTCCACGTCGCGCAACGACCAGCCGGCAAAGCGATAATCCGTCGCCCAGCCGAGAAAAATCTGCGGCTCATAGTTGGTTTCACGAAACGGCGACGATTCGCCGCGGTTGGAGAGCTGCCACCAGGAGCGCTGCGTATAAGAGGCCGCCAGCAGCGAACTATCGCCTAAAATACCGCGCCATAGCGGAAACGCCAGACTGATTTGGTATTTTACCTCATCTTTTTTGGCATTATCGCTCCAGTTGTAGCTTGAAATCGCTTTCCGGTTGATATCGCTGGTGTAGGTGTAAAGCAGGTAGTTATTTTCATAGGGATAAAGCACGAAGGGATTATCGTGTTTTTCCAGTAGGTTAGCGATAATACTGCCATGCACCGACGGCGCATCATGCACTTCTTTAATCGCGGCTTCCTCTGCCTGGACCAGGGCAGGAAGTAACAGAGCCGCTGCCGCAATGGCGCGTATCATACGCATAAATCTCTCCGATAAACACTGCATGTAAAGTGAAAAGCAGGCCATTCTACACGCAAAAAGCGTTAAAGATGAGCGCAGATTTGCTTAACTGGAAAGCGCGTTGCGCCCGGCTTAGAATACCCAACCGTGCAACATTCGCTCCCCTCTCAGGGACATTTCAGGAAAGAATTATCATGTCTGACACGCTGTTATCTCAGCAGGAGGCCCGTCGTCTGATCGGCGAAATTTTCGTTTACCATATGCCGTTTAATCAGGCGCTGGGTCTGCAGCTCGAACGTCTCGAAGCGGATTACGCCGAGCTGAGCTTCGCCAACAAAACCATGCTGGTAGGCAACCATTCTCAGCATATTTTGCACGGCGGCGTCATCGCCTCGGTGCTGGACGTAGCGGCCGGTCTGGTATGCGTCAGCGGCGCCCTGACGCAGCAGGCGAGCATCAGCGAAACGGATCTGCGTCAGCGTCTGTCGCGCATGGGCACCATCGATTTGCGCGTCGACTATCTGCGTCCCGGACGGGGCGAACGCTTCGTCGCTACCAGTAGCCTGCTGCGCGCCGGCAACAAAGTCGCCGTGGCGCGCGTCGAGCTGCATAATCAGCAGGGCGATTACATCGCCACCGCCACGGCGACCTATTTGGTTGGTTAACCCTGGCAAAGGGTGCGAAAATCGGCCACCTTTCGGATATTGAGAACGTTATGGATACGCAACAAACCCGCCAGGGCATTTTTTATGCGCTTGGCGCTTATTTTATCTGGGGCATCGCGCCCGCCTACTTCAAGCTGGTCAAACAGGTTCCGCCCAGCGAAATCATGACCCACCGCGTGATCTGGTCGGCGCTGTTTATGGTGCTGCTGATCAGCCTGAGCCGCAGCTGGGTTCAGGCGAAGTTGGTGCTGCGTCAGCCGAAGAAAGTGCTGCTGCTGGCGGTGACGGCTTTTACCATCGGCGGCAACTGGCTGCTGTTTATCTGGGCGGTGAATAACCAGCATATGCTGGAAGCGAGCCTCGGCTATTTTATCAACCCGCTGATCAACGTGGTGTTCGGCATGCTGTTTCTGCGCGAGCGCTTTCGCCGCCTGCAGTGGCTGGCGGTACTGCTGGCGACGGTCGGCGTGCTGGTGCAGCTCTGGCGCTTCGGCTCGCTGCCGCTGATTGCGCTCGGCCTGGCGCTGAGCTTCGCCTTCTATGGCCTGATCCGCAAAAAAATCGCGGTCGACGCGCAGAGCGGCATGCTGATCGAAACGTTCTGGCTGCTGCCGCTCGCCGCGATCTACCTGTTCGGCATCGCCGACAGCGCCACCAGCCATCTGAGCGCCAATACGCTGAGCCTTAACCTGATGCTGGTCGCCGCCGGGATTATCACCACCATTCCACTGATGCTGTTCGCCGCCGCCTGTTCCCGCCTGCGCCTTTCAACGGTCGGCTTTTTTCAGTATTTGGGGCCGACGCTGATGTTCCTGCTG
>DENB01000065.1:617-1081 GCA_002359495.1 Enterobacteriaceae bacterium UBA2655 | reverse complement strand
GCCCGCCGCAATGATCGCCACCGTGTCCAGTCCGCCCGGGCTGGTGGCGAGGTAAGCGGTCATCAAATCGACGTGCAGTACGCGCGTCAGCATCCAGGCGAGTCCGCCGCACAACAGCATCAGGCCGATAATCGAGACGATCATCTGCGGCAGCGTGCGCAGCGCCAGCAAAAAGATCGGGCGCGTGAAGCGCAGGCCGACGCTCCAGCCGATCAGCGAATAGGCCAGCGCCAGCAGCCACTCCGGCACCTGCAGCGTCGCAACGCTGCCGGCGTGCAGCGCGGCGCCGATAAAGGCCGGCAGCAGCAGCGCCCCGGAGGGAATGCGCAGCCGCTGTCCCAGCCAGGCGCCGCCGAACATCACCGCCAGCGTAACCAGAAACCCGCCGTGCAGCGCGGGAAACCAGGTAAGGCTGACGTTCTGCGCCGCGTCGCCGAGACCGATGCGCGCCACCACCGCCGCCG
>DENB01000065.1:0-500 GCA_002359495.1 Enterobacteriaceae bacterium UBA2655 | reverse complement strand
AGCAGCACCGCCAGCACCACCTGCCAGTCCGCCAGCAGCGGCGTCAGGATCGAAGGCGAGAGGCTCTGCCCGATCATGCAGCCCAACACCGCCTGCGCCAGAATAAACAGCCGTTTATCGATACGCAGCGAGGCGCCGGACAGCCCCATCGCCACCCCAACGATCATCGGTCCCAGCAGCAGCGCCGCTGGCACATGAAAATATTGCAACAAAAAGCCCAGCAGCAATGAGGCGATCAACAGAATCGTCCATTGCGTCCGCAAAGAGAGACGTTCCATAGCGAAGAAGAGAGCAAGTGAGAAAAGAAGAGGTGACAGATTACGCAGATTAGCGGCCCGGTGCCAGCGAAACGGGCCGACGATTGTCGACCCGCTGCGGATTCAAAGCCAGTTTTTGCGTTTGAAGTAGAGATAAGGCGCCAGGCCGGCGAGGATCATCAGGCCGATCGCCGCCGGATAGCCGAAGCTCCACCTCAGCTCGGGCATAAACTCAAAGTTCAT
>DENB01000069.1 GCA_002359495.1 Enterobacteriaceae bacterium UBA2655 | reverse complement strand
CGATCGCTGGCGCCAGCTCGACTGGGATGATATCCGCCTGCGTATTCACAGCAAAACCGCGCGCGATGTGGAAAACGCGCTCAACGCTCCGCGCGTCGGACGCAACGAGCTGATGGCGCTGCTCTCGCCCGCCGCGGAGGCGTATCTTGAGCCGCTGGCGCAACAGGCGCAGCGCCTTACCCGACAGCGCTTCGGCAATACCGTCAGCTTTTATGTGCCGCTTTACCTGTCGAACCTGTGCGCCAACGACTGCACCTATTGCGGTTTCTCCATGAGCAACCGCATCAAGCGCAAGACGCTGGATGGCGACGAGATCGCGCGCGAATGCGCAGCGATCCGCGCGCTGGGATTCGATCAGCTGCTGCTGGTCACCGGCGAACATCAAAGCAAAGTCGGCATGGATTATTTTCGTCAGCATCTGCCCGTCATTCGCTCTCGCTTCAGCGCCTTGATGATGGAGGTGCAGCCGCTGCAGGAGGCGGAATACCGCGAACTGAAAACCCTGGGTCTGGACGGCGTGCTGGTTTATCAGGAAACCTATCACGCCAGCTTTTATGCGCAGCACCATCTTAAGGGCAATAAGCAGGATTTCTTCTTTCGCCTCGAAACGCCGGATCGTCTGGGCCGCGCCGGGATCGATAAGATCGGGCTGGGGGCGCTGATCGGCTTATCGGACAGCTGGCGCGCCGACTGTTTTATGATGGGCGAACACCTGCTGTGGCTGCAGCGCAACTACTGGCAATCGCGCTACTCGCTCGCCTTCCCGCGCTTACGCCCCTGCGCGGGCGGCATCGAACCCGCATCCCTGATGAACGAGCGCCAGCTGGTGCAGGCCATCTGCGCATTCCGCCTGTTCGCGCCGGAAGCAGAGCTGACGCTCTCTACCCGGGAATCGCCCGCTTTTCGCGATCGCGTCGTGCCGCTGGCGATTACCCACGTCAGCGCCTTTTCGAAAACCCAGCCCGGCGGCTATGCGGAAAATCGTCCGGAGCTGGAGCAGTTCGCGCCGCACGACGACCGCACGCCGCAGCAGGTCGCTGCCGCGCTCAGCCGCGCCGGTTTACAGCCGGTATGGAAGGACTGGGATAATTATTTGGGGCGCGTCACATAACTGATGTGTTTGCTATGCAAACAGAGCAGCATTGCTGCGAAACATCCCGCACCCGCAGTTTTTTCTGCTGGTGCGGTTTTACGTTCCGTTTAAAGTAGTGTTCGCCAGGCGGATGAACAGCCTGACCAGGGCCGGTATCCTCCTCTCGTCGGCCCTGCTTTCTGCCCTAATGGATTTATAAATGCTGTTCGCCGGGTTCGAATGCGGCGGTTTCCGCACAGTCCGCCATGGCGCGCTCAACGGCGGACGATGTGCGGCATTACCGCCAGCGCCAGCGACGCCGCTCTGCCTCGCATTAATAGTCTATGATTGTTCTTCGTACAGATCATCCCTGGAAATTTAAGCTATTGAAGCCCGCATTGCCGGAACCACAGCCGCGCGATGTCATCCATTGTTCTTTTTGGGTTAAACGAGGCAATTGAATGAAGTCCACATCATTTGTTAAGAGTTGGGGTGCTGAATACGTGGCTGCCGACACCGTGCGCTTTCGTCTCTGGGCGACCGGACAGGATAAAGTCACGCTCAGGCTTGGCGGCGAAGAGAGGGAGATGAACCCGAGCGGCGACGGCTGGTTCGAACTGGAGTTAAGCCAGGTTGCGCCCGGGGCAGAGTATAACTTCGTGCTCGCCGACGGCACGGTGGTGCCGGACCCGGCTTCCCGCGCGCAGAAGGCGGACGTTAACGGCCCTTCTCTCGTCATCGACCCGACCCGCTATCACTGGCAGAACACTGAATGGCGCGGTCGTCCGTGGATCGAGACGGTGGTTTACGAAATGCATATCGGCACCTTTACGCCGGAGGGCACGTTCCAGGCCGCGATTGAAAAGCTGCCTTATCTTGCCGATCTTGGCGTCACCATGCTCGAAGTGCTGCCCGTTTCGCAATTTGCCGGCAATCGCGGCTGGGGCTATGACGGCGTGCTGCTCTACGCTCCCCACTCCGCCTACGGCACGCCCGATGATTTCAAAGCCTTTATTGACGCCGCGCACGGCTACGGGCTGTCGGTGGTGCTTGATATCGTGCTTAACCATTTTGGCCCGGAAGGCAACTACCTGCCGCTGCTGTCGCCCGCGTTCTTCCATAAAGAGCGGAAAACGCCCTGGGGCGCCGGTATCGCCTACGACGTCGATGCGGCTCGCCGTTATATCGTGGAAGCCCCGCTCTACTGGCTGAAAGAGTACCATCTGGACGGCCTGCGCTTCGATGCCATCGATCAGATCGAGGATACCTCGGAAAAACATGCGCTGATCGAGATCGCCGAGCGTATCCGCGCTGAGATCGCCGATCGATCGATTCACCTGACCACCGAAGACAGCCGCAACGTGATCTTCCTGCATCCGCGCGCGCAGGATGGCTCCGTGCCGCTGTTTACCGGCGAATGGAACGACGATCTGCACAACGCCGTACACGTCTTCGCTACCGGCGAAACGCACGCTTATTACCAGGATTTCGCCCGTCAGCCGGAAAAACGGGTGGCCCGCACTCTGGCGGAGGGTTTCGCGTATCAGGGCGAGGTTTCGCCGCATTCAGGCAAAAAGCGCGGCGTAGACAGCACCGGCCAGCCGCCGGTCGCCTTTGTCGATTTTATTCAGAACCACGATCAGGTCGGCAACCGCGCCCAGGGTGAAAGGTTGATTACGCTGGCTGGTGCCGATCGCACCCGGGTTCTCCTCGCTATGCTGCTCTTCTCACCGCACATCCCGCTGCTGTTTATGGGCGAAGAGTATGGCGAAACGAATCCTTTCCTGTTCTTTACCGATTTCCATGGCGATCTTGCTAAAGCGGTGCGCGAAGGCCGCGCAAAAGAGTTCGAAGGCCACGCTGACTATGAAGGCGAAAGCGTACCCGATCCGAACGCAAAGCAAACCTTTGAGATGTCGAAGCTCGACTGGAGCAAACCCGGCGGCAAAGAAGGCGGCGCCTGGCTGGCGTTGAGCCGCGAAATGCTGGCGCTGCGTCAGAAATATGTCGTGCCGCTGCTGGCCGACGCAGGCGGCAATAGCGGCAAAATAGTGGAAACGGCAGAAGGTTTCGTCGCGGTTAGCTGGACTTTCCCGCAGGGTACGCTGTCGATCGCGCTGAATATCGGCGAGAGGGTCCAGCCGCTTCCCGATCAGCCTGGCGAGACGATTTTCGCCTGGCCCCAGGCGGCAAGCGAACTGCCGCAGAACGCCATTGTCGTTCGCCTGGCTGCGGGAGAGGCAAAATGAGCATTCCAACCGCGACTTACCGCATCCAGTTCCGCAACGGCATGACCTTTGACCGCGCGGCTGAACTGGTCTCCTATCTTAAACAGCTCGGCATTAGCCATCTCTATGCCTCGCCGATCTTTACCGCGACCGCCGGCTCAACCCACGGCTACGACGTCACCGACGCCAATGAGATCGATCCCGCCATCGGCGGACGCGCAGGCTTCGACCGTATGGCGAAGGCGCTGAAAGCTGCGGGACTGGGCCTGATCCTGGATATCGTACCGAACCATATGGCCGCCTCGCTGGAAAACGCCTGGTGGCGTGACGTGATCGAGCATGGCGAAAACAGCCGCTACGCCCGCCACTTCGACATTGATTGGTCGCGCCGCCTGACGCTGCCTTTCCTCGGCGATACCTTTGAAGCGGTGCTGGAGAAAGGCGAGATTAGCCTGCAGCCCGATGTGAAAACCGGCAAACCCGCCTTCGCCTATTTTGACAACTTCTATCCGCTGGCGCCGGAAACCTGGCAAGGGTGCGAGGCTAAAATCCTGCAGCTCGCCGATAAGAGAGAAATCGCCCGTCTGCACGATCGCCAACCTTACAGGCTGATGTCCTGGCGGGATGCGCCGCGCGATCTCTCCTATCGTCGCTTCTTTGAGATCACCGGCCTCGCCGGCGTCCGGGTCGAAGACGAAAAGGTCTTCGACGATACCCACCGGCTGATCCTCGAACTGGTGCGTTCCGGCGCGGTCGACGGATTGCGGGTCGATCATGTGGACGGACTGGCCGATCCAAAAGCCTATCTTGAACGGCTACGTCAGGAAGCGGGATCGGACTGCTATATCACAGTGGAAAAGATCCTCGGCAAAGACGAGCAGATCCCGACAGACTGGCCGATCTCCGGCACTACCGGCTATGAATTTATCGCATCGCTCTCTCAGGCGCTGGTGGATGGCGAGAAGATCGGCGCTCTGCGTCAGGCTTACGACGCTATATTGGGCAAGCCGCTGAACGCCGAAGCCGAACTGCGCGCCGCAAAATCGCTGATGGCGGACAGAAATTTCGAGGGCGAATTTACCACGCTGCTCAGGCTGGCGATGGGCATCGCCGAAACGGATAAGGTCGCGCTGGATGAGCAAAAGATCCGCGCGGCGCTGCGCGAGCTGCTGATCGCCTTCCCGGTTTACCGCACCTATGGCACGGCGCAAGGCATGCCGCCGGAAGGCGATAAGCTGTTGCACGACGTCGTCGACAGGGTAAAGAGCGGCGCGCACGCCCCGGATCGCGACGCGCTCAATTTCCTGACCCGCCTGCTGACAGGCAAGGTGTCCGCCGAAGCCGCCGACGAGGCCGCCCTGTTCCGCACGCGCTTCCAGCAGCTAACGGGCCCGTTAATGGCGAAATCGGTTGAAGATACGCTGTTTTACCGCCTGCATACCGCGCTGGCCCTGAACGAAGTCGGCGCCGAACCCTTGCCTGGCAACTTTTCGCCCGCTATTTTCCATGCTGACATGAAAACGCGGCTCGAACATCAACCGGATGCGCTTTCCGGCACCTCGACCCACGATACCAAACGCGGCGAAGATGCCCGCGCGCGGCTTTATACGCTGACCGAAGCGCCGGAGCAGTGGGCGGAGTGCGTCGCCCGCTGGCGTCAGATGAATCAATCCCTGGTCAAAACCCTTGAGGATGGCCCGGCGCCGAAACCGGCCATCGAATGGATGCTTTATCAGGCGCTGGCCGGCGCCTGGCCGACCAGGCTGCGACCGGACGACGAAGCGGGCCTGAAAGCATTGGAAGAACGCTTTCTTCCCTTCGTCGAAAAAGCGCTGCGGGAAGCTAAGCTGCGTACCGACTGGGCTGACACCAATGATGATTATGAGCAGGCCGTGCTCGGCTACGCTCGTCATCTGCTTTCGCCCGCTAATCAGGCTTTCTTACAGGATTTCACCGAGGCGCTGCGTCCCTTCGTTCGCGCCGGTTTGGTCAACAGTCTTACTCAGACTACGATTAAGCTGACGGCGCCGGGCGTGCCGGATATCTATCATGGCAGCGAGGCGCTGGACTTCAGCCTTGTCGATCCTGATAACCGGCACGAGCCTGATTTCGTCGCGCTCGAACAGATGCTGGCCGACAGTGATCAACCGAATTTCACTGCGGAAGAGAACTGGCTGAGCGGCCGGGTGAAGCAGCATGTTATCGCAACGCTGCTTTCTGTTCGCCAGCAGATGCCGACGCTGTTTCGCAAGGGCGACTATCTGCCGCTCGCCGCCGCAGGCAGGCAGGCGGCTAAGGTTTTGGCGTTCGCCCGGACGGAAGGCGACGACGCGCTGCTGGTTATCGTTCCGCGCCTCGCCTTCAGCATCTTACGTAACGGTCAGGATCTGTCGCATAGCGACCTTTGGGCAGAAACGGAGATTGCCCTACCGGAAGCGCTCGCGAATCGCCGCTACCGCGATCTCCTCAGCGAGAATGCGATCTCACTGACCGAAAGCCTGAACGCGCAGGCTGTCGCCGGCGATTCGCCCGTGATTCTGTTGAAAAGCCAGTGACGCTGCGCAAACTTTGTTTCGCGCGACAGATGAGTATGTGAAACATATGAAGGCGCGATGAAAAAGCAAGCCAGCGCGTTTTTCAGACATAAAAAAACCCTGCCGAGGCAGGGTTTTTTATCATTGGCATCAGCCTTGACGATTACTCGTCGTCGCCGCCGCCGAGACCGGCGTTCAGCAGTTCAGCCAGGCTCGCTGAGGCTTCATCCGCAGTAACCTGCGGTGCAGCCGGCACTTCGCCTGCCTGACGACGACGCATACGATCCTGATGGTATGCATAACCGGTACCGGCCGGGATCAGACGACCCACGATAACGTTCTCTTTCAGGCCGCGCAGTTCGTCGCGTTTGCCCGCAACGGCTGCTTCGGTCAGGACACGCGTGGTCTCCTGGAACGATGCGGCAGAGATGAACGACTCGGTCGCCAGCGACGCTTTGGTGATACCCAGCAGATCGCGCATATAGGTCGCGCCAATTTTGCCGTTCGCTTCCAGATCGCGGTTAGAGATCTTGATGCGAGAGACTTCCGCCTGTTCGCCTTCAAGGAACTCAGAGCTACCGGCGCTGCTGATGGTCGCTTTACGCAGCATCTGACGTACGATGACTTCAATATGCTTATCGTTAATCTTAACGCCCTGCAGACGGTAAACGTCCTGCACTTCGTTAGTGATGTAACGCGTCACAGCATGGACGCCACGCAGACGCAGAATGTCATGCGGAGATTCCGGGCCGTCAGAGACTACGTCGCCACGCTCAACACGCTCGCCTTCGAATACGTTGAGCTGACGCCATTTCGGAATCATCTCTTCGTACGGCTCGCTGCCGTCAACCGGCGTAATCACCAGACGACGCTTGCCTTTGGTCTCTTTACCAAAGGAGATGATCCCGCTGATTTCAGCCAGGATCGCAGGCTCTTTCGGACGACGCGCTTCGAACAGGTCGGCAACGCGCGGCAGACCACCGGTAATATCCTTAGTACCGCCAGATTCCTGCGGAACACGCGCTAGGGTATCACCCGAGCTGATCTTCACGCCATCTTCCAGCTGCACAATCGCTTTGCCCGGCAGGAAGTACTGAGCAGGCATATCGGAGCCTGGGATCAGCACGTCGTCGCCGTTGGCATCGACAATTTTCAGCGCCGGACGCAGATCTTTACCACCGGACGTACGTTCCGCACTGTCCAGCACCACCAGCGATGACAGACCGGTCAATTCGTCGGTCTGACGCGTAATGGTCTGACCGTCGATCATGTCGGTGAAACGGACGAAACCGCTCACTTCGGTGATAACCGGCATGGTATGCGGATCCCAGTTCGCTACGGTTTCGCCCGCTGCGACCTGCTCGCCGTCGCCTTTCGCCATGGTCGCGCCGTAAGGCACTTTATAGCTCTCTTTGGT
>DENB01000062.1:157665-163185 GCA_002359495.1 Enterobacteriaceae bacterium UBA2655 | reverse complement strand
GAGCAGGCTTCGTCCGTGAGGTCGATGGCCTTGTCGGGAAGGGAGCGGTCGTTTAGATAACGGCCGGACATCGTGACGGCGGCTTCGATGGCTTCGTCCGTGATCGCGAGCTTGTGGTGCGCTTCGTATTTGTCGCGCAGTCCCTTGATGATCGCGACGCTCTCCTCGGCGCTCGGCTCGTCTACCATGACAGGCTGGAAGCGGCGTTCGAGCGCGGCGTCTTTTTCGATGTGCTTGCGGTATTCGTTTAGGGTTGTCGCGCCAATCACCTGAATTTCCCCGCGGCCCAGAGCTGGCTTTATGATGTTCGCCGCGTCTATCGCGCCTTCGGCGGCGCCTGCGCCAATGATGGTGTGCAGCTCGTCAATGAAGAGANNACGTTTCCTGCCTTGTGCGCTTCCTGTAAGGCGGCCTTGATACGCTCCTCAAAATCGCCGCGGTATTTTGTGCCCGCGAGCATACCGGTGAGGTCGAGAGAGACGACCCGCTTTCCCGCAGGTCCTCCGGGACGTCGCCCGCAACAATGAGCTGTGCAAGACCCTCGGCAATGGCGGTCTTGCCGACGCCCGGCTCGCCGATCAGCACGGGATTGTTCTTCGTGCGGCGGGACAAAATTTGAATGACGCGCTGGATTTCCTTCTCGCGCCCGATGACCGGGTCGAGCTGCCCGTCCTGCGCCGCCGCGTTTAGGTCGCGCGAATACTGGTCGAGCGTCTTGGTGTCGCTTTTTTTGCCGCTGCGGCCGGTCGGAGCGGTCGGGGTCGGCTGGGAGCGGTAATCGGAGCTGCGGAAAATATCGACAATGTCGGTATAGATCTTATTGATGTCCGCGCCTGTGGAAGCAATGAGCCGGGTGGCCGCGCAGTCCGGCTCGCGGAGCAGCCCCATAAGAAGATGCTCTGTGCCGATGAAGCTGTGGCCGAGCTGATTTGCACACATGATGGCAAGCTCCACAACGCGTTTAGCGTTCGGCGTGAGTCCCTGCGCCGGGATACCTGCCGCGCCCCGACCGACGAATTTTTCGAGAAGCTCTTTGATGAGCGATTCGTCAAGGCCGTTGTCCTTGAGAACCTTTGCGCCGAGTCCGTCGCCCTCTTCGGCAATCCCAAGGAGGATGTGCTCTGTCCCCACATAGCTGTGGCCCATTTTCTGCGCAGCTTCCTGTGCCTTTGTGAGCGCCGACTGCGCCCGTTCTGTAAACCTGTCTTGATAACGCATATGCATTCATCCCCCTTTGGATTGATTTTCATTTAAAACGTCCTGCCGCGGCATCAAAAAGCCTTATAATTTGCTCCCGAAACCGCGTCAACGGATTTGCCGGTCCGCTTTCTAACCAAGGGCAGGAAGTCTGTCTGTGACCTTACTTTTTCTCAAGCTCGCGAATTTTGTCTCTCAGCTCGGCGGCTTTTTCAAATTCCTCTTTGTGGACAGCTTCGCGGAGCCGGTGCTTAAGCTCAAAAATCTCGCGCTTTTTGCGGAATTCCGCGCCTGCGTCGTTCGGGATTTGCTTCTGCGGCTCCGGCGCTGCCTCGGCCGTGTTCTTCTGTTCGGTCTTCGGCGCCTCCAGCGACGGCCAGAAGTTCGTGCCAAACAGAGTGTCCGAGAGCATGCCGAACGGCTCGTTCCAGAAGTTCTGGATAAGGCTGCCGACCGGCTGACGCATAAAGCTATCGACCATCGACATGGCGTGATGACGGAAATCCATCATGTCGCCGAAGCCCTCGGCCTTTGCGCAGTCGGCGCAGAGATGGTACTCTTCCTTTTCGCCGTTTATAATGGACTGATAATGGAATACTGCTTCATTGTTGCCGCATTTTTCGCACTTCATAATGATGACCTCCTGTTAAAGTCAAAAATTGTTTGGAAATTGTTTGGGCCGTATGGCCATTGTTTACTACATTATTCCCCGTCCGCGTCCATTAATGTCGAAACGAGCAAGTGCTTAAAAATGCTTGCCCGGACGATGTCGCGGTGCTCGGGAGAGATGGGGCGAAGCGCAGCGTCGCCGATGGCTGTCAAGACGAGACTCGCGGACCTTGGGTCCAGCGCCTCGGAATCCAGCATATTTGCGACGAATGCCGCCGCTGTGCGAAGGTCAAGGCTGTCTCCGACGGAATTGACCGTGTGCATGATGAGCATCTTTGGCGTCATCTGCACGCGCGTGATGCGGATGTAACCGTTTCCGCCGCGCCGGGACTCGACCACATAGCCGCGCTCGGGAGAGAAGCGGGTCGAAATTACGTAGTTGATTTGGCTGGGTACGCACCGAAACTTCTCGGCGAGATTGGAGCGCTGCAGCTCGGCCGAGCCGCCCGCGTCATCCAACATACCCAAAATGAAATTGGCTATCATATCGCTTGTTCCCATTCCGTCACCTCTGTACCGTATCTGTATTTAAGTTTGACCATCTTTGACCTTATGAATATTATAATAGTCAGGAAAGGTCAAAAATGCAAATTCAATTTTGACCATCTTTGACTAAACACCTTGAAAGAGAACGATCTAAGCAATACAAAGCTCTTGTTTTCAATCCCTGGCTTTTATTTTCACACGTTTTCGCTACGTTACCCTTTGGATGGCTGCGAAAGATCAAAAAAGAACAAACTATGTTTGTGCGCGGACGGCCCGGTTTTCCAAGCGGAAGAACGTGGATTTCTCATAGAAATTGCTTGAAATCAGAAAATCATATGCTATAATGGTTTCATCTCAATTGCCGCCGTTTTCCGCGCCCGGCGAAACCCGGCAGCAGCACAGTGAGGACTACATAACCAAGGAGGATACATTCATAATGTACACCATCGAAAGCGATTGCATTTCCTGCGGCTCCTGCGCGGATGCCTGCCCCGCTGGCGCGATCTCCGAGGGCGAACAGCACTATGAGATCGACGCCGACAAGTGCCTCTCCTGCGGCACCTGCGTGGATGCTTGCCCGACCAGCGCGATTGTCGAGAAATAAGTTTGTTTCTCAAACTTTAAAAGAGCCTGCCGTTTTTTGCGGAAGGCTCTTTTTCTACGCTGTTTTCCGAAAAAAGGGCGTCAAAATAACCCCCCGGGGGGCTTGCGGCGACCGAACGCCGCTGTTAGGATGAGGANNGAGGATGGATTGATTTTGCATATTCCTGATAACTATCTGAGTCCTTCGACCTGCGCCGTCATGGTGGCGGCCATGGTGCCTGTATGGGCGGTCTCAATCAAAAAGGTCAAAAAAGAGGTCACCAAAACGAAAATGCCCCAGCTCGGCATCTTCGCGGCCCTCTCGTTTTTAATGATGATGTTCAACGTCCCGCTGCCCGGCGGCACCACTGGACATGCTGTTGGAGGAACGCTGGCCGCAATACTTATGGGTCCATATGCCGCCTGTATCTCGGTTTCCGTCGCGCTGATGGCACAGGCCCTCCTCTTTGGCGACGGAGGCATCCTCTCGTTCGGGGCCAACTGCTTTAACATGGCGTTCGTGCTTCCGTTCGTTGGCTTCTACATATACAAATTCATCAAGGAGCGCACAAACTCGAAAGGCGGGGAATACGCAGGTATTGCCGCCGGTTCCTATTTTGGCATCAACGTCGCNNGTCGAGTTCGGCATCCAGCCGCTTTTGTTCCACAATGCGGCGGGACAAGCGCTCTACTGCCCGTATCCGCTTTCCGCCTCCATTCCGGCGATGCTCATTCCGCACCTTGCGGTCGCGGGTATTGTCGAGGCTCTCTTCACTTTACTCATCATCTCTTTCGTGAAGAAAGTTTCGCCCGATATGATCGAGGAGACGCCTGAGAAGAAGACAAAGGGCATTTGGGGCCTAATACTGGTTCTCATTTGCGCAACGCCTTTGGGCCTTCTCGCCAGCGGCACCGCCTGGGGCGAATGGGGCGTGGATGAGATTGCAGATGTCACAAGCAAGGGCGCCGCTCTTGGCTATAAGCCCTCGGGCATGGAGAGCGGTCTGCAATACGGTGCGCTGATCCCCGATTACGCCGTGAACGGGATGCCCGAGGTCGCGGGCTATATCGTTTCCGCAATTCTTGGCGTTGCAATCCTGACCATCGTCTTCAAGCTCATTGCAGGTGCAAAAAAGGATGCGTCGGATTTGACGAAGAAGGCAGAAGCCAAGTGAAAAAGCGTTTACATCGTGTAAAAAAGGGAATATAATAAACTGCGGCTGTCGCTTCCGGCAGCCGCAGTTACCTATTTTCCGGAAGGGAGACTTCCCATGCCCGATATACCCGAATGGCTTACAAAACCAGAAAATTATGATCCGCCGAAGGACAAAGACCGCTTTATCGACAAGAGCATTTTATCCTTTATCGGCCTCATTTCAAAGATCAAACAGCAAAGCGGCAACGACCAGGACAAGCTCTGGGTTTCGCCGGTCTTCAAGCTTGCTTTCACAATTTTATATATCATTCTCGTGTCGTCCTCGCGGAGCTTTACGTTCGTGTACATCATGCTCACCTATGTCGTGCTCATTCTAAGCGCGCTGCCCGCGCAGGACATTCGCAAGGTCCTACGCGGCGCGCTGATCGCGACGGTATTCACCTATCTTATCCTAATTCCAGCCGCCCTCGGTGGAAACCGGTACAGTATTACGATGATTCCCGCGAAGGTCTTTGCGAGCATCACGGCAGTGAATATCCTGTCCTACTCCACGCGTTGGGATCACATCATTGCATCTTTAAAGCGCTTCTGGTTCCCTGACCTTTTCATTTTCGTTTTCGACATTACAATCAAATATATCGTCATGCTCGGCGAATTCGCGCTGCAAATGCTCTATGCCCTAAAGCTCCGCTCCGTCGGCAAAAACAAGAGCAAGTACGGCTCCGTCGCGGGCGTCGGCGGAACGCTGTTTATAAAGTCTCGCGCAATGTCGGAGGAGATGTACAACGCCATGGAGTGCCGTGGCTTCGACGGGGAGTACCACGTCACGGACAGATTTAAATTCACGATGTACGACGGCGCCTACTGTCTTTTGAACGCCGGGATGATCTGGCTGTTCGTGTATTTTCAAAATTTAGCGTGAGGTAAACGCACATGATCGAATTAAACTCTGTCAGCTACGCCTACGAGGGCGTGACAGCACTGAAAAATATCAGTTTCAAAATCGAAAACGGCGAGTCCGTCTGCCTTTTAGGCCCGAACGGCAGCGGTAAGTCCACGCTCCTGAAGCTTATAAACGGCCTTATTTTCCCGACCGCCGGAACGTATCTGTTCGATGGCGAGGAAATCACGCAGAAAATGCTCAAAGACCCGAGGACCTCTAAGCGCTTCCACCAGCGGCTCGGCTTTGTGTTTCAGGACTCTGAGGCCCAGTTGTTCTGCTCGAACGTCTACGACGAGGTCGCCTTTGGCCCGCGCCAGATGGGACTGGACGAGGAGGCGGTCGAAAAGCGGGTGGACGACTGCCTTGCGTTGCTGCATCTGGAGGACTTCAAGCGCCGCCAGCCTTATCACCTCAGCGGCGGAGAAAAGAAAAAGGTCGCCATTGCCGCGACGCTTGCCTTAAACCCGGAGGTTCTGGTGCTGGACGA
>DENB01000062.1:124559-157658 GCA_002359495.1 Enterobacteriaceae bacterium UBA2655 | reverse complement strand
CAGGATATCTCTCAGCGTGCCATTTTGTTCGACGAGACGCATGAGATTGCCGCCGATCTCCCGACCGAAACGCTTTTGGAGAACATTGAGCTGTTAAAGCGCGTAAACCTCGTGGACGAATTTTACCATGTCCATGAGGATCATGGCCATGAACACTTCCATATCCACAATTATTAAAAAACGCCCGCCGCAAAGGCCGTTTGACGGTTCCTTTGCGGCGGTTTTTCGGCACCCATCCGTCGCCGCAAATCCCTGTAAAAACACAATGGCTACTAAAGAAATATTATGCTTACTTTACAAAATGCTGAAATGGCGTTAATTTATACTTGCGGGCGGGAAAAAGACCGCCAAAAAAATAGCGCGAAGCGCGGGAGGCTTATTATTATGAACAAGATCGTTGAAGAACTCAAGCAGACCGGCACCTTTTTTGTCGCCACGATGGATGGGGACCAGCCCCGCGTGCGTCCGTTCAGCAGCGTGACGGAAATCGACGGCCAACCCTATCTCTGCACGAATAACACAAAAAAGGTCTGGGCGCAGATCATGAAAAATCCGAAGNNTTTCCGGCATGGAGAAGGACGGTACTTGGATTCGCGTTACCGCGAAGCTTGTCCGCGACGACCGCGACGAGGCCCGCGCGGCGATGCTCGCAGACCCCACCGGCCCGAGCCAGCTCTATAAGCTCGGCGACGAGATTTTTGAGGTTCTACGCCTCGAAGATGCCGTTTGCACGAAGTATTCCTTCATGGCCGACCCGGTGATGATCCAGTAAAAGAAACAAAAACGGCGAAACGCATCTGCGTGGNNCGTTTCGCCATTTTTTATTCTCTCGGCAGAAATACGGAAAAGGTGCTGCCGCTTCCTTTTTGGCTCTCAATGCGGATATAGCCGCCCTCGCCGGTCACAATTTCGCGCGCGAGCCACAGACCGATGCCAGCGCCCTCACTGTCCATAACCGACGAGGAGCGGTAGAAGCGCTGAAATATTTTCGCCTTTTCGTTCTCCGAAACGCCTATGCCGGTGTCCGTGACGTCAATGCGGCAGAATAGCTCGTAGGGCGTCGTGCGCACCGTGACGCAGCCTCCGGACGGCGTGTACTTGATGGCGTTGTCTGCTAGGTTAAAAAGCGCTTCCGCGGTCCACTTCGGGTCGAAAACGGCGCGTTCGTTTGTCGCTCCGACCGTGAAGCGGATGTCCTTTGCCACCGCCTTGGGCGCGATTTGCTCCGCAACGGCTTCGAGCGTATCTGATAGCGGAGCGGGGCGGGGCGAGAGCGTCAAAATGCCCGTCTCCAAACGCGAGGCCTTTACAAGCGACTCAATGAGAAAGCGGAGTTTTTCCGCCTGCCCGGTGAGGGCTGTTACACAGTCGCGGCAGTCCTCCGGAAGATTTTTTTCGCCCAAAAGCTCTGTGTATAAAAGAATGTTCGCGATGGGCGTTTTCGTCTGGTGGGAGATGTCCGCAATGAGGGACGCAATCTTTTCCTTTTCCGCTGCAAGGTTTTTTGCGGAGACCTCGGAAGCCGCGAGATAATTCGCGAGCTTTGTCTCGACCGAGGAGAGAAGGCTCTCGTCCCAGACCGTTTCGGTGAAGCTGCCTGCGATGGCAGCGTCCAGAAGCTTATCAAGACCTTCAAGGGTGCGGCGCGTTTTTCTGCGGTCGAAATAGACGACGAGCGCCGCAACAACGACTGTCACGGCGGACACGTTGAGGAAAATAATCGCAATTCCGCTCATCTTTCCGCCGCCCAACTGTAGCCGACGCCGTAGACCGTCTTGATGTATGTTGGCTTTGCCGGTATGTCCTCAAGTTTGTCGCGCAGGCGCTTGACCGTCACCGAAAGGGCGTTTTCGTCCACAAATTCCGCTGCGTCCGGCCACACACGTGTCAAAAGCGTCTCGCTCGGCAGGGTTTGCCCCCGGTTTTCGACAAGGCAGCGCAAAAGCCGCTGCTCTGTTTTACTAAGCTCGACCGGCGTGCCGTTTTTGGTGAAGATCATACGGTCAAAATCGAAGACGAAGCCACCCGTTGCAACTCGCGGCGCGGAGGAAGCCCGGCGGAGCTGCACGGCTACCCGCGCGCGCAGAACGGCGAGCGAAAACGGCTTTGTGATGTAGTCGTCCGCACCAAGAGACAGGCCCGCGACAACATCTGTTTCCAGATCGTTCGCCGTGAGCAGAATGACCGGCACGGCGGAGTCCTCACGGAGACGCGAAAGCAGATCGAGACCGCTGCCATCCGGCAGGTTGACGTCCAGAATGAGCAGCGAAAAGGACTCCTCCGTCAAAGCCGTGCGGGCGGAGCAGAGGTCAAAGACCGGCGTCACCGCGAGCGTTTCCGACTCCAGCGCGAGACAGACGCCCCGGCTCAGAGCCTTGTCGTCCTCTAAAAGAAGAACCTTATCCATCCGTTTTTCCTCCCTCCTGCATGACGGCGCGAACGCTCGTTTCGCCCCGGACGGCCTCAAGCTTTCCGGCGCTTACTTCGGTCAGCGCCGCGATGAGCGCATCCGCCCTTTCGCTGCGCACGAAGACCTCTAACGCGATGTCCGCGCCGAAATCGGTCTTTTCCGTGACCGCGCCGTATTCTAAAAGGATGCGCTGGACGCGCGCATAAAAGGGGTAGGGGAGCGCGAGCAGAAGCTGTGCCCATTCTGCCATCTGCGCAATGCCGGCGGCCTCCAGCGCAAGCTGCGCCGCCTTTGTGTAGGCGCGCACGAGACCGCCGGTGCCCAAAAGCGTTCCGCCGAAATAACGAGTCACAACGCAGCAGACGTTCGTGATCCCTGCGCCGAGAAAAACGTTCAGCACCGGCATCCCGGAAGTGCCGGAAGGCTCGCCGTCGTCCGAATAGCGGGTGATATTGTTTTCGCGGATGGTGTAGGCAAAGACGTTGTGGGTTGCGTCGCGGTGCGTTTCACGAATTTCGCGCAGCATGGAAAGCGCCTCCTCCTCCGTGTCCGTTCGCCGGACGCGACCGATGAAGCGCGAGCGTTTTTCAGTAAATTCCGCCTCGCCGTCCCCNNCGGTTCCATGGCATTCCTCGAAAAATGGCACGGAGAAGCTCCGCGCCGGATTTTTATTCGGTCACTTCATAGTCGCGTACCCGGGGCCAAAGCTCGGGACGGACGACCGCCTTTACGCGAACGCCCTCGTCGGTGTATTCGCTCTCGACGACCGCGCCCTCGCGGCGGAGCGTTTCGACAAGGCCCGTGTCTGTGTAGGGAATAAGAAGCGCGGCTTTTTTCTTGCCGCTCTCCAGAAGGTTTGAGAGCGTTTCCAGAAGCGCCGCCGTGCCTTCGCCGGTTTTGGCGGAAATGCAGACGACGTTTCGCCCGTGCGGCAGCTCGCCTGCAAAGGCGTCGCATTTGTTGTGGACGCGGATGCAGGGCGTTTCGGCAGCGCCCAGCTCTTCAATGAGCGCCTCCACGACCTTGGCCTGTCCCTCCCAGTCCGGGTTCGAGATGTCGATGATATGGAGAATGACGTCCGCATAGGCCAGTTCCTCAAGCGTCGCCTTAAAGGCTTCGACGAGGTGGTGCGGCAGCTTTCTGATGAAGCCGACTGTGTCGGATAAAAGAACCTCCTGCGTTTCGCTGACACGGAGACGGCGCGTCGTTGTGTCGAGCGTATCGAACAAGCGGTCATTGGCGGGAATGCCGGCGTCCGTCAGACAGTTCAAAAGGGTCGATTTTCCCGCGTTCGTGTAGCCAACGAGGGCCACGACCGGCATGCCGTTTTTCTCGCGCAGACGGCGCTGGGTGCCCCGGACGCGGCGGACCTCCTCCAGCTCTTCGCGAAGCTTTTGAATCTTGCGGCGGATGTGGCGGCGGTCCGTTTCGAGCTGCGTTTCACCCGGGCCGCGCGTGCCGATCGGCGAGGAGCCGCCAGACGCGGTCTGGCGGACAAGGTGCTGCCACATGCCGGTCAGGCGCGGCAGAAGGTATTCGTACTGCGCCAGCTCCACCTGAAGCTGGCCCTCTCTCGTCTGGGCGCGCTGGGCGAAAATGTCCAGAATCAGGCCACTGCGGTCGAGCACACGGACGCCGAGTTCTTCCGAGAGGACCCGCATCTGCGAAGGGGAAATCTCGTTGTCGATGACGGCAAAGTCGCAGCCGTGCGCATCCACGAGCGCCTTCATTTCGGCAACCTTGCCCTCGCCCAGAAAGGTGCGGGGGTCCGGTGCCGGGCGGTTTTGCAAAACGTAGGCTTCGGCCTCGCCCCCGGCGGTCTCGACGAGAGCGGCAAGCTCCTCCATACTGATCTCCGTGGAGCGCTCGTCCTCGGGCATAATGTCGGCCGCGAGACCTGCCAATATTGCTTTTTCTCTTTTAATTTCCATAAAATTATTCAGAGTATTCTTTTCCTTTTTCGTTTGGATTTTCGGACGAAGCTTCGTCCGCTTCTTTTTCCGCCAGTTCGTCCGGCGCGACGGTATTTGGCTGCCCGCTTTCGGGCAAAACGTCCGTTTGTACCGAGCGGTAAGCAAGCTCCATCTGTTCGACGAGCAAGTCGATCTGCTTTCTGCGCGTGATGTCCAGAATGCACATGAGGAAGCTGCCGCCGGAAAGCTTGACCGTGGTTGACATGACCCAGCGGACCTCGCCGTTTTTTAGAATGCGGTACTCGACGGTCATGGGGTATTCCATCGTTTCCGCTCGGGCCATCGCGACGAGACCTTCCACCTTGGCGCGGTCGGGAGGATAAATGACTTTTTCGAGCCAGCTTTTTTCGCGCTTGTTCAAATCGTCCGGTCCGCTGTCGCAGCGCGTTTGATCCGCACAGAGAACGCGAAAAACGTTTGTGGAATAATTGAATTCGTAGATGTCGTCAAAGATGCCATAGAGCGCGGCGCTGTATTTGTTCAGCTCCTTTTCTCGCTCGGCGCGCATGTGCTCCGTCGCGTCCATGAAGGAAATGCAGATGAGCGGCTCCTCCACCGTTCCGCCTACGGACTTGATAAAGCAGCGGTATTGACCGAATTCGCCCGCGTAGTTGCGGCGGCGCAGGATGGCGCGCTGCACCTGTCCCGTTTTTGCGGCGTTGCGCACGGCGGCGAGCAGCGGCTCCACATCCGCCGGGTAGACCTGCGTGAGAATGTTCAGGGAGTGAGCGCTGAAAGCGCCCATGTCCGGGTAGCCGAGCGTTTCGAGGTAATTGCGGTTGACGCGGATAGCCTCCAACCGGCCGCCCGAAAGGGCGTAAAGCCCAAAGCCGCCGAGAATACAGTCTATAAGCGAAGTGGCCAGACTATCCGCGCCAAGAACGGCGTTGATGTTTTCGATTGTGAGCGCGGCGGGCGTATCGCCGGCAGGCGCCGCAATGTCGCCGCTGAGAAGCTTCTTTTCAAATTCTTCTCGCGAGATGGGGCGGGAATAGTAGTAGCCCTGAATCATGTCGCAGCCAAGGGTGCGTAGAAATTCGATCTGCTCGCGGGTCTCAACACCCTCTGCCACCGCGGGAATGCCGAGCCACTTTGCCATGCGGATGACGGAGCTGACGACGGTGCCGACCTTGCCGCCGTGCTCAAAGCCCTCCAGAAACTTCATGTCGATCTTAAGCTCGTCAACGTCAACATCCTTGAGCATGTTGAGGGACGAAAAGCCGCTGCCAAAGTCGTCGATCGCGACAGAAAAGCCTTTCGCATGCAGCTCGTTTACGACTTCGATGAGCGTTTTTCCCTCCATGATGAAGGCCGACTCTGTAAGCTCAACGATGAGATATTTTGCATCCAAGCCGTATTTTTCCACAAGGTTCGCAATTCTATCCGGGAAATGCGCGTCATAAAGGTGCACGCGCGAAAAATTGACGGCGATGGGAACCATGGGCGCACCCGTTGCCTGCGCCTCCGAAAGCATGGCGCACACACGCTCAAACATGTAGTAATCAAGCTTCCGGATATAGCCGTTTTTTTCAAAAAGCTCGATGAAGCGGCCGGGCATGATGATTTCTCCATCTGGCTTTTTCCATCGGACAAGCGCCTCCGCGCTCGTGATGCGCTCGCTGTTGAGATTGTATTTTGGCTGGTAGTATGCGACAAATTCACCGTTTTCAAGGCCGCTCATCATGTTGCCGACGAGTTCGGCGTCCTCGCGCTGGCACTTGAGCATGGAGTCGTTGTAGATGGCGATGCCGGTTGTGAACTTGTATTTGATGGTGTCCTTTGCGATGGAGGATAAGTCCGTCATTTCCGCGATGCTCATGGAGCGGTCCTCAATGCGGTAGATGCCGCCGCAAAGAAAAAAGGGGAGCTTGCTGTCCTTCGCCGAACGCACGGCCGCGCGCAGCGCCTGGTATACATCCTCTTCCGTGTCCCGGCAGAGAAGCCATGTGAAGTGGTCGGCATAGAGGCGGCCGGAAACGTCCGATTTGCCCATGTGCGAGCGCACGATGAGCGCGACGGTACGCAAAAGCTCGTCACCGGCATCAAAGCCGTAAAGCGTGTTGTAGGAGCGGAAGGAGACAATCTCAAAAGAGACAAGCGCACAGACCTTTTCGGGCGGGGCCTTCGACAAAACGTCTCGGGCGCGCTTTTCAAAGCCGGGCTTATTGTAAAGATCCGTGAGAGGGTCGATGGTGTAGGCCATACGGCTGTTTACACGCTCGGCCGCGACCTGCTTGCGTCGGCGCCGCAGGAGAGTGGCAAGCGTGAGTGCGAGCAAAACGGCGAGGACAATAAGTCCTGCGGAAAATGCGGACTGATGCAGAATATGAGTCTCGCTGCCTTTTACAGAGTCGGCCTTGACGTAATCTAAAATATACCAGTTGTTGATGCCTGTGGGATGGCAGGTATAATAGCCGTCGCCGCTTTCGATGCAACGCTCCGTGACCTCGTCCGCCTCGCCGGTCACGGCGAAGTCCAGCGCTTTCGCCGCGCCCTTTTTGAGGACGCCCGCTTTCTCCAGCGCTTCAAAAGCCGTGTAGACGTTATCGTATGGCGCGAGAGCTGGAATTTGCGATGCACCCGCGACGATATTGCCACTTTTGTCAAATAAAAGTGGTTTGAAAGCGACCTGACCGCCTCCCTTGTTGAGAAATTCAACAAATGCGTCCTCCGTCAGAAAGCCGACGAGGACACCGGGGGTGTTTGCGTCCGCAAAGGGGACAGCGCAGGCAAAGCGGGTTTCGCCGTTTAAGGAACAGCGCTGGACGGAACGCTTGCCGTCTACGGCACTTTTGAAAAACGGCTCGCTGCTCACGTCCGAAACGGCGCCGTCTTCACCGCAAAGCTGCCCGTCCGGCCCGACAAGGGCGACAAGCCGGAAGGCGATACCGCCCGTGCCCCCGGTCGCCGCGGCGAGATAGTGCGCACGCTCCTCGGCGGGCACCTCGGCGAGCCGGGCCGCATAGGCGTTGAGTGTGTCCAGAAGCTCGTTTAGTTCCGTTAGAAAGAGCTGGCTCTGTAGATAGCCGGGTTGGTAGACGAGCCGCTCTTTTTGCAGTGTGAGCTGCATTTCTGCGTTTGAACGGTAGAGAATGCAAAGCGCGACAAGACCCGCGGCGAGCAGGATCGAAACGATAATGAGGGATACGTTGCCTTTTGCACGCGTGTTCAACGCTTTTTTCCTCCCGTCGTCAGAGTAAGAAAATGTAAGAAAACAGACGCCGCGCGTTCGTAACGGGTTGAAAACGCGGCAACCGATATGAATAAAAATTCATCCGTTTAAAGCTATTTCATTATACGCTCCCGTTTCGTGGAGGTCAACGGGCAGTAAGCGGCTTTCAACGGTGGTGCGCCCGAAAAGGTAAAGATTGCAGAACAAATATAGGGCGATTATGTGAGTTTATATTATAAAATAGGGAAATAAAGGAATGCAATCAAGCCTTATCCCGCTCAAGCGCGGCGGAATAAAGCGCGTTTTTGGAAAAGCCGGTGTCCTCGGCGGCAAGCTTTGACGCCTGCTTGAGACTTTTGCCCTCGGTACGGTAGGCGTCCACGCGCGAAAGGGCCTCGTCGAGCGTTAGCTCCGGAAGCTCGCTTTCGGGCTTTCCGGCGACGACGAGGACGTATTCGCCTTTTGGAGGAATGATTTCATAAAGCGCCAGCGCGCCGTCGATCGTCGTGCGGATGACCTCCTCGTGGATTTTCGTAAGCTCACGGCAGAGGCTCAACGAACGATTCCCGCCAAAAGTGGCTTTCAGATCGCCCAGCGTTTGCACGAGCTTGTGCGGGGCCTCGTAAAAGACCATTGTCCGCACCTCGTCGCGCAGAGAGTCGAGACGCTCGGCGCGCGGCTTTCCGGCGGTGCTCAGAAAGCCCTCAAAGGCGAAGCGCTGGGTGTCCTGCCCGCTCATGGCGAGCGCGGTCACGACGGCGCAGGGGCCGGGGATGCAGGAGACCGTGATGTTTTCAGCTGCGCAGAGCTTTACAAGGTCCTGCCCCGGGTCGCTGATGGCGGGCAGACCCGCATCCGAAACCAAAGCGACGTTTTCGCCGTTTAGAAGCCGCTGGACGATCTTTTCACCGCTCAACGCGCGGTTGTGCTCAAAATAGCTGATGAGCGGCTTTTTGATGCCGAAGTGGTTGAGAAGCTTTAAGGTGACGCGCGTGTCCTCTGCCGCGATGAAGTCGGCGCTACCTAGAATTTCGACTGCGCGTGGCGACACGTCGTTCAGATTGCCGATGGGGGTCGCAACCAGATATAAGGTTCCGCTCATGTTGGGGTTCCTTCCTTCGGGGCATAAACACCCCGCCTGTAGATTTTTTGGACTTCGTCCGTTTCCGCGCCGGCGCTGTCCGTCAAAATGAGCGGCGCTTCAATAGAAAGACCCTTTCCGCCGCCGCGCCGTCCCTCGACGAGAACGAGGCTGGGTGCTTTTCCAGGCGACGACACGACCTCGCGCAGGCGTTTTGGCTCGATGCTGGCTTCCGTCATCGCGCAAAAAAGCTCGCTCAGACGCTCGGGGCGGTGGACAACGGCGAAGCGCCCGCCCCAGCGCAGCGCCCATTTTGCGGCGGTGCAAAGCTCCGAAAGCGTACAGCTCCGCTCCTCCCGCGCCGCGGCGCGGGGGGCGTTGGGGGCCGAATAGCCCGTGCCGGCGGCAAAGTAGGGCGGGTTGGAGACGACAAGGTCGAAGCTTTCGGCGGGAACAAGTTCACGCAGGCATCTGAGGTCGCCGCCGATGACTTTGGCGCGAGAATTATAGCCGTTTTCCTTGAGATTTTCGCGGGAAAGCGCGGCGAAAGCAGGCTGTATTTCAACTCCAGTGAGCACGGCTTCCGGCGCTTTGGCGGCGAGCAGGATCAACAAAACGCCCGCGCCGCAGCCAAGGTCGAGATAGCGTGTGCTTTTCCCGGCGTGCGTAAAATCCGCAAGCAGGACAGAGTCCGTTGAAAGCTTGAAGCCCTCCTCCGCCTGTAAAAAGCGCGGACCGCCGGGCCAGAGCTCGTCGAAGCCGCGCGCTTTTTCAGCGGTCATATTCATCGAAGCAGGCGAGACAGTAAGGCTTTCCGTCCCTAAGACGCAGCTTGTCCTCGCGCGCCTTTTCCCCGCAGGCCGCGCAGGCGACGGACGCGAAGTGCCGGGCCTTTTCCGGGAGCGGAAACGAGGGTGCTGTAAAGGTGAAAAGTTCGTCTGCCGGGGCGTTCAGGAGAAAGTCCATGTAGGCCGCGCGGTCGAGATTTTGGCTGCTTCCGCCTTTAAAATAGACGCGGACGGCCTCGCCACTCTCGCGGAAATAAAAGCTGAACGCCATTTTGCCGAGGGGTTTGTAAATCAGATTGCCCTTGCCGAAGGTGCAGCCCAGAAGGGACTGCACGGCGTCGGCGGCGCAGGTGTCGTTTTCAGTGACGCAGACGATCTCCTCGTCCGTGGCGGAGTTCGCCGGACGATGCGAAAGCGCCGCTTCGACCGCCTTAAAGCCGATGGCGAGACCGGGGCATTCGTGGCCGTGAAAGGCGGCGGCTTTTTTCCACTTCTGTTCGTCGTACATAAAAAACCTCCGTTTTATGTTCCGAGCGAAGCCGTCTTGACATAAGCCTCGTACACGGCCGAGGCGACAGCGCCCCGGAAGCCGGCTTTTTCAAGCGCTTCGACGCCGACGATCGTCGAGCCGCCGGGGGAACAGACCGCGTCCTTGAGTTCGCCCGGGTGCTTCCCTGTTTCGAGCACCATGGAAGCGGAGCCTAAAACGGCCTGAGCTGCAAAGAGCTGCGCCTTGTCGCGCGGGAGACCCGCCATGACGCCGCCGTCCGCGAGCGCTTCGATGAACATGTAGACATAGGCGGGGGAACAGCTAAAAACAGGGGTCGCCGCGTCGATAAGACTCTCGTCCACCGGCTCGACCATGCCGCCGGGGGCGAGGGCTTCGCGGAGTGCCGAAATGTCTGCATCCGATACATCCGGGGCCTTCGCCATGAGAATGAGACCCTTTCCGACCGCCACCGGCGTGTTCGGCATGAGACGCACGACGGGCAGCGAAACGCCGTTTTCACTGAGCATTGCGCGGATGCTTTCAATGGTCGTCCCGGCGGCGATGGAGACAATGACCTTGTCCCCCTTGAGGGCGGGGGCGATCTCGGCGACGGCGAGCTTTTCGATTTTCGGCTTCACGCAGAGAAAGACGTAACGGGCGCCTGCAACAGCCTTCAATACGTCCGAAGCCGCCGTGCAGCCGGTTTTTTCAGCGAGCGCTTTGACCTTTTCAATATCCATGTCGTAGACGGCTACGGCCTTGGGGTCCACTGCGCGGCAGACCGCTTCAACGATCGCGCCGCCCATGTTGCCGGCCCCAATGAACGCAAATGTTTTTTCCATTGCGAAAAACTCCTTTATAAGCGGAACGTCCGGTTCGCGGACGCCTTTATTTATTTGTCCGATTTGCCGAAAAACTCGGCGAAATAGTCATGCTCGGCCTGTTCCTCGGCTCGTTTCCGGCTCTCCGGGGTCGTTTGTTCGGAAACGGGCGGCGTATCCTCCAGCGCGTCCTCCGAAAACTCGTCCTCCGGCGCGCCTTTAACGGCCATCGCGGGCTGGCGCTGCGGGGCCTTTTTTGGCCGAGGCTCCAGCGATGGCTCGTAATAAGCCTCCGCTTTGCGGCGCTTCTGATAGTTTGAGACGATTTTGCAATACCAGATGATTAGAAAGGCAACGATACCAAAAAAGAGGAAAGCACCCGGCGTCAAAAGCGTTTTGACCATGCGTGCGCGAAGATACTGCGTATAGCTCAGATCGACCGAGTTCGAGGCGAGAAGCTTCGCCGAGCCGTAGGCCGCGCCGTCCCGCTCGGCAATAATCTCGCCCAGGACAGAGCCTGCCTCGACCGGGGCGATGAGCGGGTCTTTGCCCTCCTGCTCGCTGTAGATCGTGATTTTTGTCTTAAAATCGGAAATGTCCTCATCCTTCGGCACGAGTACCTTTACGGAAGCCTCCGGATGCACCGCGACCGTGCCGGCATCGCGGCCCATTTTGACGGGGACGTCCTTCACGTTTTCGGTCATCTTGATGACCTCGCGGTATTCATAATTTTCAAACGCCCAGCCGTAAAGCGCCGTGGTATCGGTATAGTTTTTGTAGGCCGTGTCTCCGTTTTCGGGGATGGCCTTGCCGCCCAGAATGACGCAGATGAGCTTCACGCCGTTTTTGGAGGCGGAGGAGACGAGGCAGTACCCTGCCTCGGAGGAGACGCCCGTTTTTATGCCGGCGGCGTACTGGTAGTAGTAGCGGCCATATTTTGCGAGGTCCTGATCGACGAGGCCGTTCCCGTTTGAGAGCTGGCGCTCGTCGGAGGCGTTCGTCGCGGGGACGGTGCGCGTCGTCGTGCCGCAAATTTGCATGAGCAGCGCGTGGGAGGCGGCCTCCTTGGCGATCTTCGCGAGATCCGCCGCGGTTGTGCACTGGTTCGGGTCCTGACTGCCGCCGGCATTCGTGAAATTCGTTCCCGTGCAGCCGAGATCCTTTGCGCGGGCGTTCATGGCAGCGACGAAGGCGGAGGTACCGCCGCTGACGTGCTGGGCGATGGCGGCGCATGCATCTGTCGATGAGGAGAGCATTGCGCAATAAAGGAGTTTTTCAAACGTCGCCGTTTCGCCGGTGGAGAAGGTGACGGCCTTTCCGTCGTCCGCCGCCGCCGCGCCGAGACCGTCTGAGGTGAGGGTAACGGCATCCGACAAAGCGGCCTTACCGGTCTCGATTGCTTCCACGGCCAAAAGCGCCGTCATGGTCTGCGCGGCGGCGGCGGGGTAGACCTTTGCGTCCGCGTTCTGGGAGAACAGGATGTTTCCGGTTGCGGCGTCAATGAGCGCAACGCTCGCGGACTGGACCGCGGGCTTGTCCAGCGCCTGTGCCGGAAGGACTGAAAGACTCGCCGTCAGAAGCGCGAGAACAAGAAAAATGGAGAAAAACTTAAACTTTTTCATAGGCATCTCCGCAAATATATGATATATTGTCAATAATAGAGTTATGAAATGGGATGCAGGGAACCATGCATCCATCATTATACGAATAAAAGTCCCGAAAAGCAACCAAAAATGTCTGCCTTTCATTGGGCACGTCCGAAAAACGGGCGGGAGGAAAAGAACGATTGAAGCTTTTGAAGCACGAAAAGCTATGGTTATTTNNGCCGCAACGGTCGCGCTCGCGCCGATGACCGCGAGCGCGGCCCCGTCGGCGGACGCAGAGCAGCTTATTGACATCAACACCGCGACGGCGCAGGAGCTGGATGCGCTTCCCGGCGTCGGTGAAAAGCTTGCGGCGGCGATTATTGAATACCGGGAGAAAAACGGCGCGTTCCGGGACGTTGCGGACATCATGAATGTGCCAGGTATCGGGGCCGGGAAGTATGGAAAAATGAAGGACCGTTTGACGGTCAGGGGGGAGGCCGGAGCAGCATGAGGATACTCGTCGTAGACGATGAAAAGGTGCTCGTAAAGGGCATCAAATTTAACCTTGAGGCCGAGGGCTACGAGGTTGACGCCTGCTATGATGGTGAAACAGCCGTCGAAATGGCAAAGAGCGGGATTTTCGATCTCGTTCTTTTGGATCTCATGATGCCGAAGCTGGACGGCCTCGAGGCCTGCATGAAAATACGCGAGAGCTCAACCGTGCCCATCATTATGCTCACGGCGAAGAGCGAGGACACGGATAAGCTTCTCGGCTTTGAGTACGGTGCGGACGACTACATCACAAAGCCNNCGCATTGCCCTGAAAGCGGGCGTTCCTGTCGATCTCACGGCGAAGGAATTTTCGCTTGCGGAGCTTCTGATGCGCAATCCCGGCAAGGTTTTCAGCCGTGAAAAGCTGCTGGATATTGTTTGGGGACTTGACTATCAGGGCGACGTGCGCACGGTGGACGTCCATATCCGCCGCCTGCGCGAAAAGCTTGAGCTTGACCCCGCCGAACCGCAGTTTTTTATCACGAAGTGGGGCATCGGCTATTTTTTCAGCGAACAGCGTCAAGGCAGAACCCTGTGACTTCGCTTCCCGCAAGCGGAAAACTGTGTCAACGGATTTGCTTTTCCGTTCCCTGCGAAAGCCTTTGACTTTGCCGGGACCCGATACCACGTTCCGCGCGCCGGGGCCGTTGTCGGTTGGACGCGCGGATTTTTCTGGACAAATGCGCTAAACTGCAATACAATAAACTAGTTATGTTTCTGAACGTCAGCGGTCGCCCGGGCGGGCGGAGAGGTGCGCCGGATGAAAAAGCTGCCCGTCAAATCCATTACAAACAGCGTTCAGCTCAAATTTGCCGTGACCTTTCTTATTCTCATTGCCGTACTGACGGTTTTTTTGAACACCTACCCGACGATCGCATCGCGGGACCTTGTGTTCAGCTCAAAGAAGGTCTCGCTCCAAAATCAGGCCGGCGTTATGTCCTCGTCTCTTTCCGCGCCGGAGGACCTTACGAGCGACACGGTGCCGGAGGTCATGGATCAGCTCGACCTGCGGAGTCTCACGCGCGTCATCGTGACGGACGAAAACGCAAAAATTTTATACGACACCGCGCAGTTCGACCCCGGCGTTGGGCGCACGGCAATGCTTTCGGAAATTTACCGTGCGCTCAATGGCGACATCGTCTGCTACTCGGTATACGACGGCAATGCCTTTATGACGCGGGAAGCGATGCCGATCCGCAGCGGGGGAGTGACCGTTGGGGCCGTTTACCTCTATGAGTACGACGCTTCGCAGGCGGAGCTTATAAAAAGCATTCAGACGAAGCTGCGCGGCGTCTCGCTCGTTGTTTCCGCCGCCGCCATTATCCTGATGTTCATTTTCAGCCGCGCGCTGACGCTGCGCATAACGGAGCTTGCCAAAGCGACCCGCATTGTTTCAGAAGGCGATTACGACCACCGAATCCCCGTTTCCGGGCACGACGAGCTATCCGAGCTGGGAATTGAGTTCAACAGTCTCACGAGCAGGCTCAAGGAAACCGAGGAGCTGCGCCGCCGTTTTGTGTCGGACGCGTCACACGAGCTGAAAACGCCGCTTGCATCTATCAGGCTGCTTTCAGACAGCATTGTGAACAGCGAAAACATGGATGTTGACACGATGCGCGACTTTGTGACCGACATTGAGACTGAGGCCGAGCGGCTCCAGCGGACAACGGAAAAGCTTTTGAGCCTTTCCCGTATCGACAGCGGCACGAGTCTGACGCGCGAGCGGCTTGACCTCAAAAAGGTTACGGAAAAAACGCTCAAGCTTTTACATCCGCTCGCGAAGGAAACCCACGTTTCCATTACGGCCGCGCTTTCCAAGGACTGCTTTGTCTATGGAAACGAGGATCTTTTATACAGAGTGATCTTCAATCTTGCGGAAAACGCAATTAAATACAATATGCCCGGCGGCACCGTCCGCATCCTGTTGAAAACCGAGGGGGACGAGGTCGTTTTGACCGTCGAGGACACCGGCATCGGCATCCCGGACGAGGATGTGCCGCACATCTTCACCCGCTTTTATCGGGTGGACAAGGCCCGCTCGACGGATGCGGGCGGCAGTGGGCTTGGCCTTTCCATTGCGCACGACGCGGTGAAGCTCCACGGGGGCGAAATCGGCGTCGAAAAGCGCGAAGAGGGCGGAACGCGCTTTATCGTGCGCCTGCCCGCCTGCGCAAAGCCGGAAGGGGGCGAGACAAAATGAAAAGGATCGCGCCACTGCTTCTGGCGCTCGCCCTTCTGCTGACCGCTTGCGGCGGCGTTAAGGGTGGCGCGCAGGGAAATACGATCTCGGTCTATTACCTTCGCAAAACCGACTACCAGACGGACGGGGCGCTTTTGACCCCTGTTTCGATTGCAATTCCGGCAAACGAGGATGCGGTGCGAAAGGCCGTCAAGGCGCTTTCGGAAATGCCGGGGAACGATAAGCTCGAAAGCCCGCTGCCAAAGGACGTCTCCATTACGGACGCAAGCCTTTCAGACGGGATCGCTTCCATCGGCCTGAGCGACGGATATCTGGACACGACACCCGTAGAGCAGGCCGTTTTGAAAAGCTGCCTTACGCTCACGCTCTGCTCCGTGCAAAACGTCAATGCCGTTTCCATCCATGTCGGCAGCGAGACTGTCGAAGCGCGTATTACAGCCGACGACGTGGTTTTAAAAAACACGGTTGTAAGCGTGAACAAGGCGCAGGTGCGGCTGTATTTTCCGCGGGACGATGAAAAATCCCTTGGCTGTGAATACCGGACGATCACGGTGGACGAGGACAACACTGCCGAACGCCGCATTTTGGAGGCCCTTTTGGCGGGACCAGAGGACGGGGCGCTCACGCGCGCGTTTCCGGTCGGAACGCTTGTCCAGTCCGTCTATACGCAGGATGGCGTCTGTACGGTGAGCCTGTCCGGCGTCGATGCGGGACAGGCCGGAAAGACAAAGACGCAGGGCGCGCTTGCGGCCTACTCCGTTGCTGACTCGCTGACGGCGCTTGCGGGCGTGCGCAGCGTACAGATTCTTATTAACGGCGAGCAGACCTCATCCCTCTGGGGCTTTGATATCTCCCGCCCCCTTACGCGCGGCGGTATGATCGTTACCTCCGGCTGAGAGCCGAAAAAGCACTTCCCGCGTCCAGCTTTACCGGCGCGGCGATACATTTATGCGAAAACGGAGGCAGAATTTTATGAAAATTGGAACCAAATGCGTTCAGGCCGGCTATACACCCAAAAACGGCGAGCCGCGCGAGATTCCCATTTACCAGAGTACCACGTTCAAGTACGACACCAGCGAGGACATGGGAAAGCTCTTTGATCTCGAAGCGTCGGGCCATTTTTACAACCGCCTTGCAAATCCAACCTGCGACTATGTTGCCGCGCGCATCACGGCGCTTGAGGGCGGCGCGGCGGGGATGCTTACGTCTTCCGGGCAGGCGGCAAACTTTTTTGCCGTTTTCAATATTGCCAACGCGGGCGATCACGTTGTGTGCTCCTCCGCCCTCTACGGCGGCACCTATAACCTTTTTAACGTTACCATGCGCAAAATGGGCATCGACTTCACGTTCGTGGCGCCGGACTGCACGGACGAGGTACTTGCAGCCGCCTTCCAGCCGAACACCANNCTGCCTTGCGGTTCTGGACATTGAGCGTTTCGCAAAAGCAGCGCATGCGCACGGGGTGCCGCTCATCGTAGACAACACGTTCCCGACGCCCGTGAACTGCCGCCCGATCGAGTGGGGCGCGGACATTGTGACGCATTCGACCACAAAGTATATGGACGGCCACGCCTCCGGCGTCGGCGGCGCGATTGTAGACTCCGGCAATTTCGACTGGCTGGCCCATAAGGACAAATTCCCCGGCCTCACCGCGCCGGACGAGAGCTATCACGGCATCGTTTACGCCGAAAAGTTCGGGCAGGGCGGCGCCTTCATCANNATGCGCGACTTCGGTTCGTCGCCCTCGCCGCAGAACGCCTATCTTGTCGGACTTGGCCTTGAATCGCTCGAAGTGCGCATGCAGCGGCACTGCAAAAATGCGCAGGCTGTTGCCGAGTATCTGAACACGCACGACAAGATTGCCTGGGTGAATTACTGCGGACTGCCCGATAACAAATATTATCCGCTCGCACAGAAGTATCTGCCGGGCGGCTCCTGCGGCGTCACCTCCTTTGGTCTCAAGGGCGGAAGAGCGGCCGCGGAGACCTTCATGAAGGAACTCAAGGTTGCCATCATCGCCACCCATGTCGCCGACGCGCACACCTGCGTTCTGCACCCCGCGAACGCGACGCACCGCCAGCTCTCCGAGGAAGAACTCATAAAAGCGGGCGTCCCCTCCGATCTCATCCGGCTGTCCGTCGGCATCGAGGACGTTGAGGACATCATTGCCGACCTCAATCAGGCGCTCGCCGCCGTCAAATAATATCCCGAAGGGAAGTGCTGTCATGCCGCCGAAAATGCCCGTTCCAGACCTGATCATAAATGACATTTACGAGCTTACGCCGGAGCGCCTGAAAGCGCTCGGTATCGGGCTTCTCCTGCTCGACCTTGATAACACGCTTGCGCCCTACACGGGCATGCAGCCGAGCGTCAAGCTCCGCAACTGGGTCGATTCCCTGCGTCATGCGGGGATCGAACCGTTCATTTTTTCAAACTCCCGCGGCCTGCGGGCAAGCGCGTTTTCCAAAGCCCTGTCAATCGAATATGTCGCCAAGGCAAGAAAGCCAAAAACACGGCAGCTCCGGCAGGTACTTGCCCAGAAGGGCATCGCGCCGGGAGACGCCGCCCTCGTCGGCGACCAGATCTACACGGACGTTTTATGCGCGAAGCGCGCGGGCATTCTTGCCATTGCCGTGGAGCCGATCGACCTGACAAATTTCCTCTACCGCGCAAGGTATTGGGCCGAGTTCCCATTTAGAAGGGCCTATCAAAAAAGGAACGAGAACAAAAAAATACGGGAGCGCAATACTATAGAAGATAAAAGAAGATTAAGATGAAAAGAAGGGATTTCATTGAACAACATTCTGAAAATACAGCAGAAAATGAAATGTGAAGGACTGCCGGCGCTGCTGCTCACGGACCCGCTCGACCGGCTGTATGCGGGCGGCTTTGAAACAAGCGACGGGGCGGTGCTCATCCTCCCCGATNNTACGGACGGCCGCTATATCGAAGCGGCGCAGGAAAAGGTCAAGGGCGCGCAAGTGCTTCTCTGCACCGCCGACGACAAGGATATGGACATCGTGGGGCGCCTGCTTACGGAGAACAAAATCGAAAAAGTCGGCGCGCAGGACGAGAGCCTGAGCTACAGCGAGTGGCAGCGCGTTTCGGCGAAGCTCGACATCGACATGGTTCCAGCGCAGAACGTCACCGTTTCGCTGCGCGAGATCAAGGAACAGTACGAGATCGACAGCATTGTCGCGGCGCAGCGCATCGCGGAAAAGGCGCTCGACTATGTTTTGGGCTTTATAAAGCCGGGACTCACTGAAAAGGACGTTTCCGCCGAGCTTGAATACCGCATGACGAAGGGCGGCTCGGAGGGCCTTGCGTTTGAGACCATCTGCGTTTCCGGCGCGAACAGCAGCCGGCCGCACGGCGTGCCGGGGAGCAAGAAGCTCGAAAAAGGCGATTTCATCACGATGGACTTTGGCTGCAAAATAAACGGCTATTGCTCCGATATGACCCGCACGGTCGCGCTGGGCGAAGCCAGCGACGAAATGAAGAGGGTATACGACGTCGTCCTCCGCGCCCAGCTCGCCGGATGTGAAGCGGCAAAGCCGGGCATCATGGGGATTGATATGGACAAGGCGGCGCGCGACGTCATCGACGGCGCGGGCTACGGACAGTATTTCAGTCACAGTCTTGGCCACAGCGTCGGACTCTATATCCACGAGGGGCCGAACGCCAGTCCCAAGGGCGACAGGCCGCTTCCCGCCGGAACCGTCGTCACCTGCGAGCCGGGCGTTTACATCCCCGGAAAGTTCGGCGTGCGCATCGAGGATATGATTCATATCACCGAAAGCGGCAGCGAAAACCTTACGAAAGCCGAAAAAAAGCTTATCATTCTTTAATTTCTGTATGCTTTCTGCGAAAAGGCTTGTCAAACGTATGAAAGTAGTGTAGAATAATTCAGCTAAGGTGCTATTGCGCCCAAATTCAGCTTTGTGATTTTTTAATCTCTATATAGGAGGATCATTTATGATAACAGCAGGCGATTTCAGAAACGGCGTCACCTTTGAGTGGGACGGAAAGGTCATGCAGGTCATTGAGTTCCAGCATGTCAAGCCCGGCAAGGGCGCCGCTTTCGTCCGCACGAAGATGAGAAACGTCATCACCGGCGGTGTGACTGAAACCTCGTTCAACCCCACCGAAAAGTTTGAAAATGCCTATGTTGACCGCAAGAGCATGGAATTCAGCTACAACGACGGCGACATCTACTACTTCATGGACGCCGAAAGCTACGAGCTTGTCCCCATCGAGAAGGAAGAGCTGTCGGACGGCTTCCGCTTCGTGAAAGAAAACATGGTCTGCACCGTTTCCTCCTATAAGGGCAAGGTCTTCGCGGTTGACGCGCCGAACTTTGTAGAGCTTGAGATCACGGCGACGGATCCCGGCTTTGCCGGCAACACCGCGACGAACGCCCAGAAACCCGCGACTCTCGAAACGGGCGCGGAGATCAAGGTGCCGCTCTTTATCGAGCCGGGCGAGCGCATTAAGATCGATACGCGCACGGGCGAATACCTCGAGCGCGCAAAAAGCTGAAAACACAGCCGCCTTTTCGATTCGGCGGCATGAAAGACGAAGCGTCGGGCACACTATATAGTTGTCCGGCGCTTTGAAAACCATATGTAAAAAAGGAGGATATCCACATGACGACATCAGAGAAGGTTGCCTATCTTAAGGGCTTTGCCGACGGACTCGGTCTTGACAAGGAAAACAAGCAGGACAAGCTCATCGCAGCCATCATCGACGTGCTCGACACCGTCGCGCTCGACCTCGACGAGCTTGAGGAAACCACTTACGAGCTTGGCGCGGAGATCGACGCTGTGTCCGACGATCTGGCGGATGTCGAAGCCGCCGTTTTTGAGGACGACGAAGACTACGACGATTATGACGATGACGATTACTATGAGGATGAAGATTATGTCGGCGGCGAGATGGAGAACGGCTGCTGCTGCGGCAGCGGTCACCACCACCACGAGGGCGGCCACTGCTGCCACCACGACGTGAACCTCTATGAGATCACATGCCCCGCCTGCAAAAACACCATTACCATCGACGAGGATGTTCTCGCCATGGGCCGCATCCAGTGCCCGAACTGCGGCGAGATGCTCGAATTTGACGTAGACGAGGAACCCGAAGACGGCAACGCGCCCGACGCGGAATAATCGGTCGATGAAGAAAAAGGGCTGTTCGATTTGAACGGCCCTTTTCTGCAAAGCATGACAAAAAGTTTGTTCATTTTTTCACTATCTTTTCTGAACAAATCATGCTACACTGTTCAATGTAAGGGAACGTTCCCTTTTCTGCCGCTGCCGGTGCAGCGAATTTATGGAGGTGAGTAACTATGCTGTTTCTAAGACCATGTGACAAATCGGACGTCCCCAACGCTACGCAGATGTTCTGCCGTGTGTACGGCGAGGCCCCCTATAACCAAAACTGGCCGCTTGACCGGGCGGAGAAGCGCATATCCGCCTATCTCTCCGGCTTTCACGCGAGAGGCTTTGCGATGATTGTCGAGACGCAGGTCGTCGGCTACCTGTTCGGCCGGGTCATCACTGCCGCCGAATGCAACAGCTTCTATGTTGACGACATTTTCGTCCACCCCAACTATCAGCGTCAGGGCTGCGGAAGTATGGCGCTCTCCGCACTGCCGGACGAGTTGAAAAAAGAGTGCATCTGCAAGATCTAGCTTCACCCTCTCAATGAGGACGTTGCCTTCTATGAGAAAAACGGCTTCAAGAGAACGCCGTTTATGGCGATGGAAAAGAACTTCTAAGGCTTTTATTCAAAAAGAGAACGGGCGCGCGCAAAAACGAAACAGTCGCCCGCCCTCCACATGCACGGCACAGCCGCGTGTGCGAAGGGCGGACATTGATCGGATGTTTTTGCTGCGCGCCCGTTTCTTTTTGGGGGGGTGATCTTATATCCTGGCAACGCCGGAAATGTGCGCCGCCTCGGCTACCGCCTTGGCTACCGCCGGCGCTACGCGCGCGTCGAACGGCTCAGGCAAAATAAAGTCCTTACGCAGATCCTTATCCGAAACAAGACCCGCGAGCGCCCGCGCGGCGGCGAGCTTCATAGCGTCGTTTATTTCACGTGCGCGGACGTCCAGAGCGCCCCGGAAAATGCCGGGGAAGGCCATGACGTTATTGATTTGGTTTTTAAAGTCGCTGCGTCCCGTGCCGACGACCGCAGCGCCCGCGGCTTCTGCGAGGTCCGGCATGATCTCGGGCACGGGGTTTGCCATCGGAAAAACGATGGGGTCGCGGGCCATGGACTGCACCATCTCCGGCGTGACCGTGTTTGGGGCCGAAACGCCGATGAATACGTCCGCGCCCTTCATGGCGTCCGCGAGACTTCCCTGAATATTGTTTTTGTTTGTAAGCTCCGCGATCTCGCGCTTGGAGTCGTTGAGATCATCGCGGCCGCTGAAGATCGCGCCCTTGCGGTCGCACATGACGACGTCGCCAAGGCCGAGCGAGAGAAGCAGCTTCACGATTGCAACGCCCGCCGCGCCCGCGCCGCAGGTGACAACGCGAATATCGCGGAGGTCCTTTCCGACGACGCGCAGCGCGTTCATGAGCGCCGCCGTTGTCACGACTGCCGTGCCGTGCTGGTCGTCGTGGAAAATGGGGATGTCGCTGATCTGCTTAAGCTTGCGCTCGATCTCAAAGCAGCGGGGCGCGGAGATGTCCTCAAGGTTTACCCCGCCGAAGCTGCCCAAAAGAAGCGAAACGGTGCGCACGAATTCGTCCACATCCTTTGTGCGCACGCAGAGCGGCACCGCGTCCACCCCACCGAGGGACTTGAAGAGAACGCACTTGCCCTCCATGACCGGCATTGCGGCCTCCGGGCCGATGTCGCCAAGACCTAAAACCGCACTGCCGTCCGTGATGACGGCGACGAGGTTGTGGCGGTTCGTGAGCGCATAGCTCTTTTCCGGCTCGTTGTGGATGACCATGCAGGGTTTTGCAACGCCCGGCGTGTAGGCGATACTCAGGTCCTCCTTGCTGCGGATGGGCATTTTGGCGGCGTAGTCGATCTTTCCGCCCCATTCGTAATGCTTTTGCAGCGACAGTTCCATATAATCCATTGTAATGACCGCTCCTTGCTTTTGTAATAATGAATAATTAATTATATAATATCCTGTTGAAAAGCACAACTGTATTTGCCGCCAACATTTTTGTCGCGAAATCTTTCAAAACCGTTAGATTTTGCCCCGGCGAGGAAAGGTTCTCGAAAGAAAGCTATGGTAGAGTAAAAGCAGAAAATACAAGGAGGCTGCAAAATGACGATTTTGGAAACAAAGGAACTCAGAAAGGTTTATGGCGATGGCGAAACAGCGGTGCACGCGCTCGACGGCGTGACGCTCACGGTGGAAAAGGGCGAATTTGTCGCGGTGGTCGGAACCTCCGGCAGCGGCAAATCGACGCTTCTTCATATGCTCGGCGGGCTTGACCGGCCCACGTCCGGGACGGTTCGGATTGACGGTAAGGACATTTTTTCTTTAAAGGACGAAGCGCTGACTATTTTTCGCCGTCGCAAGATCGGCTTCGTTTTTCAAAACTTCAACCTCGTGCCGGTGCTGTCCGTGCGCGAAAATATCGCCCTGCCGGTGCAGCTCGACGGGCGGGAACCGGACGCGGCTTTTCTCAAAGGCGTCGTTGAAACGCTGGGGCTTTCAGAAAAGCTCGAAAGCCTGCCGGATCAGCTCTCCGGCGGGCAGCAGCAGCGCGTCGGCGTGGCGCGCGCGCTGGCCGCCGATCCCGAGGTGCTGCTGATGGATGAACCCTTTGGCGCGCTCGATCCGGTCACGCGCGGCGCGCTGCAACAGGAGATGCTGCGCATTCATCGCCTTTCCGGCCGCACCATTGTGCTGGTGACGCACGATATCGACGAGGCGCTGGCGTTGGCGGATCGGCTAGTGCTAATGGACGGCGGCGAAATCGTACAGCAGGGCAAACCGGTGGAGCTGCTGACCCAGCCGAAAACCCCCTTCGTGCGCGACTTTTTCGGCCGTAGCGAGCTGGGGGTGCGTTTGCTGGCGCTGGGCCAGGTCGGGATGGCGGCGCGGCGCGGCGAATGGCTGGAAGGCGAGGCGATCGTCGCCAGCCTGACGCTGCGCGAGGCGCTGTCGCAGTTTATCTCGCGGCAGACCGATAAGCTGCCGGTGGTGGATGAGCGCCAGCAGCCGCTGGGCGTGCTGCACTTTGCCGATCTGCTGCGCCAGCGCGAGGTGAGCTGATGCGTCTGATAAAAGATCCGCTGCTGTGGCTGTTGTTCTGCTTCATCGCGCTGCTGCTATTGATGCCCTACAGCGGCCCGCTGTTCGCCTGGTGGTTTCCGCAGCTGCAGCGCCCGCTCTATCAGCAGGATAGTTTCTGGCAGCTGGCGCTGGCGCATATTCTGCTGGTGTTCTCCGCCAGCGCGCTGGCGTTAATTATCGGCGTCGGCAGCGGCATACTGGCGACGCGCCGCGGCGGGCGGCTGTTTCGTCCATTGCTGGAGACCATCGCCGCCGCCGGGCAGACTTTCCCGCCGGTCGCGGTGCTGGCGATCGCCGTTCCGGTGATGGGATTCGGCGCCTGGCCTGCGGTTATCGCGCTGTTACTCTATGGACTGCTGCCAATTTTACAGGGCACGCTGGCGGGGCTGGACGGGGTGCCCGCCAGCAGTCGCGAGATTGCCGAAGGAGTAGGAATGAGCGCCTGGCAACGGTTGTGGCAGGTTGAGCTGGCGCTGGCGGCGCCGGTGATTATCGCCGGGGTTCGCACCTCAGTGATTATTAATATCGGCACGGCGGCGATCGCGTCGACGGTCGGGGCGAAAAGCCTCGGCTCGCCGGTGATCATCGGCCTGAGCGGCTTTAATACCGCCTACGTGATTCAGGGCGCGCTGCTGGTGGCGCTGCTGGCCATCGTCAGCGATCGCCTGTTCGAACGCCTGCAGCGCAGGCTTAGCGTGAATGCAGGATAATGGTGTAGCCTACCAGCATCAGACCGCCGGTGCCGCCGATCGCCATGATGAGAAACAGAAGGGTAATTGCGATTTTTTGCCAGTTCATGAAGCAACCTGATGCGTGTCAAAGAGCGGGGATAATAACGCGGACCGGGCAAGGCACCAAGCGCCTTGCGTGCGTTTTCCCCGATAAGCGACAGGCAAAACGGCAAAGTCTCAGCGGCCGTCGTGGATCTGTACGGAAAAACCCTGCTCCTGCCAGTGGCTTAACTGCTCCTGCTGGCGGCGCGTCAGCTTTTTGCCGGTCCAGAGAAACAGCGTCTGGCCGGGGAACAGTTCCGGGCGCGGGATCTCCAGCGGCTCCGCCAGCACATCCACCCGCCAGCCGTGCTGAGCAAGACGCCAGGCTTCCAGCCAGATGCGCGTCCGATCTTCAACGCCCCAGCCCAGCATTAGCGCGTCCTTGCCCGGCTTTTTGCGCGCGCCGTTCAGACAAAACACCACATAGTCGATCAGCGCGCCGTCCAGCAGGCTGCACATAGTGCGCGCGGTATTCTGATCCAGCCCGAGTCGCTGGCGCACCGGCATAAACACTTGGTCGATCAGCACGTCTACCGAGTTCTCGCGCCCGATAGCGGCGATTTTCGCCCGCAACTTCGCGGCTTTCGCATGGCGCAGCACGCCCATCAGCTCTTCCTGCAGCGTCGCCCAGCCGTCGTCGACGTTCAGCTTTTCGCCTTCCAGCAGCGCTTTCACTTTGCCGACCGGCACACCGCTCTCTACCCAGCGTTTGATCTCTTCAATACGCTGAACATCTTCGTCATCGAACTGGCGGTGTCCGCCTTCGGTACGCTGCGGTTTTAACAGGCCGTAGCGGCGCTGCCACGCGCGAAGTGTGACCGGGTTGATGCCACAGCGCTCAGCGACGTCGCCGATACTGTATAAGACCATATGTACCCCAAAATGAGTGCCTGAGCTTTTTAACCTTAACGAAGCCAGGCAACTTGTACAAATTTTTTCTTACTGTACAACTTGATCCCGACCACATTTTTACGCTTAATCTCATCATTGAGAATTAAATCCCATATGTGAGAGGAAAACGATGCAGCAACCTGATACTGAGCAGCGTCTGGCCGCGCGCCTGGCGGAATTGCGCGAGTCACGCAGTTGGTCGCTTGACGAACTGGCGTTGGCTACCGGCATTAGCCGCGCCTCATTGTCGCGGATCGAGCGCGGGGAAACCAGCCCCACAGCCGCTTTGCTTAACCGGCTCTGCGTCGCCTACGGCTTAACCATGTCGCGCTTGCTGAGCGAAGTGGAGGAGGAGGCCGCGCTGCTGTTGACGCCTGAACAGCAGCCGCTCTGGCAGGATGAGGAGAGCGGTTTTTACCGTCGCAGCCTGTCGCCGCCAGCGCAGGGGTTCAGGAGCGAAATGATTGAGGGGCAGTTGCGTCCCGGCGCGCGCATCAATTATGACGCGCCGCCGGTGCAGGGCCTTGAACAGCATATCTGGCTGCTGGCGGGCGCGCTGGAGATCGGCATGGAGGCGCAGCGCTGGTCGCTGCGGGCGGGAGACGTGCTGCGCTTTCATTTAACCGGAAAATCATCGTTCCAGACGTCGGACGCTGACGGCGCGCGCTATGTGCTGGTGGTATGCCGCCCATGATCGAGTATGAAGAGTTGAACGCGGCGCAGGCGCAGCAGGCGCTGCCGGAACTGTGCGGCCTGTTGCAGGCCTGCGTGGCCTTTGGTGCCAGCGTCGGCTTTACCGATGCCGCCGACGGCGCAGCGATAAAGGATTTCTGGCAGAATCGGATCCAGAGTCTCGCCGGCCAGGAGGCGCGTCTGCTGGTGGCGCGCGCGGCGGGACGCGTCGTCGGCACCGTCATGGTGAACGGCAGCGCAATGCCGAACGGCCGTCATCGGGCGGAGATCAGCAAGCTGCTGGTGCATCCGCAGGCGCGGCGTCAGGGCATCGCGCGTCGCCTGATGCAGCAGGCGGAAGCGCTGGCGCAGGCGGCGGGACTCTCCTTGCTGGTGCTGGATACGCGCAGCGGCGACGTCGCCGGCGATCTCTATCTGTCGCTGGGCTGGCGGATCGCCGGATCGATTCCTGCCTATGCGCAATCGACCGAAGGGAAGCTGGACGCCACGACGCTGATGTATAAAATCCTGGCGTGACGACAGCCTGGGGAGCCGATCGCTCCCCTTAACTCAGACGCAGGCCGCCAGCGCCGTGACGCGGGCGATCGCCGCCTGCAGCCGCGCCTCGCTGACCGGCTCGCTCATGTTCTCCATATCGGGCGCCCGCACCGATTCATGCACAATCAGCGCCAGCTCCTGCGCGTCCAGCGCGGCGATCTCCGCCAGCGTCAGCGGTACGCCGCACGCGCGGGCCAGCGCCATCTCCCGCAGCAGCTCCGCGTCGTCGCGGTTTTCCAGCGCCAGCAGGCAAAGATTGCCGAAGCCCACCAGCAGGCCGTGGCCGAACTCGCGCGTTTTGTCGCAGAAGGTGAAACCTTCATAAATGGCGTGCGCCGCCGCCGCATGCGCGCCGTTGCTCATCAGCGAGGTGAGACCGGCCCAGGTGAAAATCGCATCGAGCACCTGATCGAGCGCCGGGCTGCTGCTGCCGTTCAGCACCGCGGCGTAAGCGCCTGGCCCATGTTCCGCGATGACGTCATAACAAATTTTGCTGTGGGCCAGCGAAGAGAGGGCGTTGCCGCTGCGCGCCGGATGGCGCTGGCTCACCGCCCGGAACTCGTACCATTTCGCCAGGGTGTCGCCCAGTCCGGCCGCCAGCCAGCGCGGCGGCGCCTTAGCCAGCAGATCGCTGTCGATTAAGACCGCGGCGGGCGCCTGCGGCAGCGGAAAGATGTCGACGAAATTGCCGTTGTCGTCATAGCGAATGCTCAGCGGCGTGACGGCGGAGCAGGTGGCGGCGATGGTGGGAATAGTGACGATCGGCAGGCCAAGCTGCGCCGCCACCGCTTTGCAGGTGTCCAGCGACTTGCCGCCGCCGACGCCGATGATCACTTCCGCCTGTAGCTGGCGGGCCAGCTCCGCCAGACGCGCGATGTGCTTCAGCGAGGTTTCGCCGCCGAACCACTCCTGCGCCAGCAGCTCGACGCCCGCGGCGTGAAGCTGGGCCCGCACCGGGGATTCTACGGCGCGCAGCGCCTGTTTGCCGCCGATCAGCAGCGCGCGGCGGCCCAGACCGGCGCACAGCGCGCCGAGCTGGTTCAATACGCCGGCGCCACGCAGCACGCGGGCCGGAAAAGTCAGTTGAAGTTGGCTCATCTCTGCTTCTCTGGGTAATGAATGCCGGGCGAACGCGCAGCATCCAGTTGTCAATGTTCGGAATTGAAAAGGCGATTTATCATGACGCGCCGTCGCGCCGGAAAAAATCCTTGACAGTGGATAATCAGTTCAGGGATTACTTAACTAACGATCATAAATTCTGAAGGAAAGGCGGTGATGCATACTCTGCCTAATCTCAAGCTGCTACAGGTGTTTATCGCCGTGGCGCGCTGCAAGGGCTATTCCCGCGCGCAGCAGACGCTGAACATGACGACGCCAGCCATCAGCGGCTACATGAGCGAGCTGGAGGCGCAGCTGGGTTTCGTGCTTTGCCAGCGCGGGCGCGGCGGCTTCTCCCTGACGGAGAAGGGCGAGCAGTTTTATCGCTACAGCCTGGCGATGCTGGAGACGCTGGAAGGCTGGCAGCAGCAGGTGGAGACGCTGAAAAGCCAGCAGGGTGGCGCCTTTACCCTCGGCGTGGTCGACGCCACCGTCACCGACGCCACGCTCGATCTGCCCGCCGCCATCGCCCGCTTCAACCAGCGCTTTCCGGCAGTGTTTCTTAACCTGAGCGTGCGCGATCCCAACGCGCTGCAACAGCATCTGCTGGAAGACCGGATCGATCTGGCGATTGGCCATTTTCCGCTGCGCGCCAGCAATCTGGTGACCGTGCCGCTCTATGAGGAGCAGCAGTGGCTCTATTGCAGCCCCGCGCATCCGCTGGCGCAGCGCGCCGCCGACGCGGAGGAGATAAGGCGCGCCGGCATGGTGACGCGGCGCTACTGGAATCAGGCGGAGCTGAACAAGCGCGGCTTCCGTCAGGGCACCGCCTCGGTGGAGAGCATTGAGGCGCAGCTGACGCTGATCCTCTCCGGGCGCTACATCGGCTTTCTGCCGGCGCACTACGCGCAAGGCTGGGAACGGCAGGGAGCGCTACGTCGCCTGCTTCCTGAACATTTTCACTTTCGCGCGCCGTTCTCCTTCGCCTTTCGTCGCGGGCGCAGCCGCGAGACGCTGATCCGCGCAATGCGCGAAATCCTGAATGCATCCCGAAAAACCGCAACGGAAAGCTGACGTTGTCGGCATACTGTGTAAAAATACAGGCCATTTTCACCAGGCAGCGACGGTTATGGCCTTAACAGCAGCGATAAAAAGCCAGATAGCGCAGTGGTATAAAGCGCTGCAACAGCAGGTGCCCGACTTTATTCCGCGCGCGCCGCAGCGGCAGATGATTGCCGAAGTCGCAAAGATTCTGACGGGGGACGAGGGGCGGCATCTCGCCATCGAAGCGCCGACCGGCGTCGGCAAAACCCTCTCTTACCTCATTCCCGGCATCGCGGCCAGCCGTGCCGAAGAGAAGCGGCTGGTGATCAGCACCGCCAACGTGGCATTGCAGGATCAAATCTTCAGCAAGGATCTGCCGCTGCTGAGAAAAATCATTCCCGACCTTACTTTTACCGCCGCCTTCGGCCGCGGGCGTTACGTCTGTCCGCGCAATCTCGCCGCGCTGGCGGCGGATGAGGATCAACAGGGCGATCTGCTGCTCTATCTGGACGACGCCATCAGCGCCTCCAAAGAGGAGCAGACCCTCTGCGGTCGGCTGGAGAAATCTCTGCAGCGGCATCAGTGGGACGGGCTGCGCGATCATACCGACGAGGCGATTGGCGACAGCCTGTGGCAGCGGCTCTCCACCGACAAAGCGAACTGTCTGGGGCATCACTGCCGCTGGTATCGCGAATGCCCGTTTTTCGTGGCGCGCCGCGAGATCGAGCAGGTCGACGTGGTGGTGGCGAACCATGCGCTGGTAATGGCGGCGATGGAGAACGAATCGGTGCTGCCGCCGGCGAAAAACCTGATGCTGGTGTTGGATGAAGGCCATCATCTGCCGGAGGTGGCGCGCGACGCGCTGGAGATGAGCGCCGAGATCACGCCGGGCTGGAGCAGCCTGCAGCTTGATCTTTTCGTCCGTCTGGTCGAGACCATCATGGCGCAGTTTCGGCCTAAGTCGCCGCCGCCGCTGAGCAATGCGGAACGGCTGAAGGCGCACTGCGACGAGCTGCGCGAGCTGCTGAACGTGCTCTGCGCGGCGCTGACGCCGCTGCTGCCGGCGGACAACCAGCCGGGAGAGTTTCGCTTCGTGCTCGGCGAGCTGCCGGAGGAGCTGCTGGCGATCTGCGCGCGCCTGTTCAAGCTGAGCGATGCGCTGCGCGGCCTGGCGGAAGGTCTGCTGAACGAGCTGAGCGATCAAACCGGCAAAGCGGACGTGGCGCGCCTGCACCGCACGCTAATACAGCTTAACCGCCATCATGGCTGGCTAGAGTCGATCAGCAAACTGTGGCGGCTGGCGGCGCTGGAGAAGGCGTCCAACGCGCCGGTGTCGAAATGGATATCGCGCGAGCTGCGCGAAGGGCTGGCGCATCTGCTGTTTCACTGCGCGGGCATTCGCGTCAGCGATCAGCTGGAGAAGCTGCTGTGGCGCAAAGTGCCGCATGTGGTGGTGACGTCGGCCACGCTGCGTTCGCTAAATAGCTTCAGCCGTTTGCAGGAGATGTCCGGGCTGAATGAGAAGGCGGGGGATCGCTTCGTGGCGCTCGATTCGCCGTTCAACCATGTCGATCAGGGCAAGCTGGTGATCCCGCAGATGCGCTATGAACCGCTGATGGCTAACGAGGCGGAGCATATTGCCGAGATGGCGCACTTCTTTCGTCAGCAGATAGCGAAGAAAAAGCACAAGGGGGTGCTGGTGCTGTTCGCCAGCGGCCGCGCCATGCAGCTATTCCTCTCTCACGTGACCGATCTGCGTCTCTCCATGCTGGTGCAGGGCGACCAGCCGCGCTACCGGCTGGTGGAGCTGCACCGCAAGCGAGTGCAGCAGGGCGACCTCAGCATTCTGGTCGGACTGCAATCCTTCGCCGAGGGGCTTGATCTGAAAGGCGATCTGCTGTCGCAGGTGCATATTCATAAAATCGCTTTTCCGCCGGTGGACAGTCCGGTAATTTTGACCGAGGGCGAATGGCTGAAAAGCCTGAAGCGCTATCCGTTTGAGGTACAAAGCTTGCCCAGCGCCTCCTTTACGCTGATCCAGCAGGTGGGGCGCCTGATTCGCAGCCATCAATGCTATGGCGAAATCGTGATTTACGACCGGCGGCTGCTGAGTAAAAACTATGGTGCCCGCCTGCTGGCGGCGCTGCCGGTGTTTCCTGTTGAGCAACCGGCAATGCCGGAAGGCGAAGCGCCGAAAAGCAAAGCCTTGAAAAGCGCGCCGGGCCGCAGCAGAAACGCGCGTCGGCCTGCGGCAAAGAAAAAAACCGGCCTGTCGGCGCGATAAGAATGTGACTTTACACTGTGGCCGCGCCTGGCACGTGGCCCCCGGAGCGGGAAGCGAGTGATGGAACTGAACAAAATTATTAAAGAGGTCGGACGCGGTAAAAACCATGCGCGGGATATTGACTTCGACACTGCGCAGGCGCTCTATCGCGCCATGCTGGCGGGCGAAGTGCCGGATCTGGAGCTGGGCGGCCTGCTGATCGCGCTGCGCATCAAAGGCGAAGGCGAAGAGGAGATGCGCGGCTTCTACCAGGCGATGCAGCAGCAGATGATGCGGCTTCAGCCGCCAGCCGGGCGCGCCATGCCGATCGTCATTCCCAGCTACAACGGCGCGCGCCGTCAGGGCAACCTGACGCCGCTGCTGGCGTTGATGCTGGTTCGCCTCGGCTTTCCGGTGTTGGTGCATGGCGTTAGCGACGATCCCACGCGCGTCACCAGCGAAGCGGTATTCGCCGAACTGGGGATCGCGCCGGCGCAGAACGCCGCGCAGGCGCAGGCGAAGCTGGACGCCGGCGAGCTGGCGTTTCTCACCATCGATACGCTCTGCCCGCCGATGGCGAAACAGCTGGCGCTGCGCTGGCGCATGGGCGTGCGCAACAGCGCCCATACCCTGGCGAAGCTGGCGACGCCCTTTGCAGAAACTGCCGCGCTGCGCCTCTCCAGCGTGTCGCACCCCGAATATGTGCCGCGCGTGGCGAAATTTTTCAGCGACATCGGCGCGCCCGGCATTCTGCTGAACGGCACTGAAGGAGAAGTGTACGCCAACCCGCAGCGCTGTCCGGCCATCAGCTTTATTCGCGGCGCAGAGGCGGAGGCGGAAGTCTGGGTTGAACGTCAGCCGGAAGTGAGCCTGACGCTGCCCTTGAAAGAGGCGGCGATCACGGCGCGCTGGATTGAGCAGGTGCTGGCGCGGCAGATCCCGCTGCCGCAGGCACTGCGTCTGCAAATCGCCTGCTGTTTGCGGGCGACCGGCCACAGCGACACGCTGGAAGAGGCGCTCGCCGCGCTCGACGCGGCGGGGTATTAAGCCGCAGGGCGGCATTGTCGCCCTGTTATCGCTTCAGTACGTTCTCCACCAGCGTCTGCCAGAAGCGCACGCCGATGGGGATCAGCGCATCGTTAAAGTCGTAACCGGCGTTATGCAGGGGCGCGGATGGGGTTTCGCCGTCGGCGCCCAGCCAGAAGTAGGCGCCCGGACAGCTCTCCAGCATACAGGCGAAATCTTCAGAGGCCATTGAGGGGTTAACCTGCCAGCAAACCTTATCGTTGCCCAATAATCGCTGCGCCGCCTCGCGCACCTGTTCCGCCGCCTGCGGATGGTTCGCCGTCACCGGATAACCCGGATACCAGCTGATGCGCCCCTCTACCGCGAAGGGACGCGGCAGAAAAGCGACAAACTCTTCGATCAGCCCCTGCACCCTGTGGCGCACGTCGGCCTGCAGGCAGCGCACCGTGCCGCGCAGCGTGATCTGCTCCGGGATGACGTTGATGGCTTCGCCGCCCTGAATTTGCGTAACGCTGACTACCGCCGACGCGAGCGGCGACAGCCGACGGGAAGGAATGGTTTGCAGCGCCAGGATCAGTTCGGCGGCCACCACCATGGGGTCGGCGCCGCTTTCCGGCATCGCCGCATGGCAGCTTTTGCCGCTCAACGTAATTTCAAACGAGTCCAGCGAAGCCATCATGGCGTCCGGATTGACCGCCAGCGTGCCCAGCGGCAGGCCCGGCCAGTTGTGCATGGCGTAAATGTTATCCATCGGGAAACGCCGGAACAGTCCCTCTTCCACCATCTTACGCGCGCCGCCGAGGTTCTCTTCCGCCGGCTGGAAAATGAAATGCACCGTGCCGCTGAACTGCCGGGTCTGCGCCAGCCGTTTCGCGGCGGCGAGCAGAATGGCCGTATGGCCGTCGTGGCCGCAGGCGTGCATGACGCCCGGCCGCTGCGATCGCCAGGGCGATGTGCCTTTTTCCGTGACGGGAAGCGCATCCATATCGGCGCGCAGGCCGATGGCCGGGCCGGGACCGTTTTCCAGCGTCGCGATAACACCGGTGCCCGCCATGCCGCGGAACACCTGCAGGCCGAAATCGGCGAGTTGTCCGGCGACGAATCCACTGGTCTGGTGTTCCTGATAGCCAAGTTCAGGCTGGCGGTGGAGCTGTCGGCGCCAGCGGATAGCTTCTTCAATCAGCGCAGTCGGCAGGATCATAACGGCTGGGATCTCCTTGAGAAGCGATGTCGCCGACAGGACGGCGCATCGACAAAATCTGAATCTTCACTGTAGTGGCAAGCGCAGGGGGACGTCTATCTCAACCAAGGAGAAAATGCGATCCGGGCTAAATCAAAATGGAATAAGTCAGAGCTAAACGGGGCGGGGCCCGCTTCATCGCCGCTTCATCGCCGCTTCGCGGTGCCTTCGGCTTATTCCTTCCGGCTTATCGGG
>DENB01000062.1:98488-124502 GCA_002359495.1 Enterobacteriaceae bacterium UBA2655 | reverse complement strand
GGCCGCATGTGCTGCGGCCCCCTGAAACTGCCTGCCGCCTGGCGGGCACCCTTACCCCTGCATCGGCAGATTCAACCCATGTTTCGTCGCGCAGGCCTGCGCCTGCTCATAGCCCGCGTCGGCATGTCGCATCACGCCGGTGGCGGGATCGTTCCACAGCACGCGGGCGAGACGCACGTCGGCGGCCTCGCTGCCGTCGCACACGATCACCACGCCGGCATGCTGCGAAAAGCCCATGCCGACGCCGCCGCCGTGATGCAGGCTGACCCAGGTGGCGCCGCCTGCGGTATTCAACAGCGCGTTAAGCAACGGCCAGTCGGAAACCGCGTCAGAGCCATCTTTCATCGCTTCCGTCTCCCGGTTAGGGGAGGCGACGGAGCCGCAGTCGAGATGATCACGGCCAATCACGATCGGCGCCTTCAGCTCGCCGTTGCGCACCATTTCATTAAAGGCAAGACCGGCGCGGTGACGCTCGCCGAGACCCAGCCAGCAGATGCGGGCCGGCAGGCCCTGAAACGCGATGCGCTCCTGCGCCATATCGAGCCAGCGATGCAGGTTCTTATCTTCAGGAAACAGCGCTTTCAGTTTGGCGTCGGTCTTGCGGATATCCTCCGGATCGCCCGACAGCGCCACCCAGCGGAAAGGCCCTTTCCCTTCGCAGAACAGCGGACGGATATAAGCCGGTACGAAACCGGGAAAATCGAAGGCGTCGGAAATCCCTTCATCCAGCGCCACCTGACGAATATTGTTGCCGTAATCCACGGTCGGCACGCCCATATGATAAAAGTCGAGCATCGCCTGCACATGGATCGCCATCGAGGCGCGCGCCGCCTGCTCGACCGCTTTAGGCTGACTGGCGCGTTCCTGCTGCCAGCGCGCCAGATCCCAACCGATGGGCAGATAGCCGTTCACCGGATCGTGCGCCGAGGTCTGGTCGGTCACGATATCGGGCCGAATGCCGCCCACCTGTGCGCGCTTCACCAGCTCCGGCAGCACCTCTGCGGCGTTGCCCAGCAGACCGACGGAGATCGCTTTCTTCGCCTGGGTCGCCGCTTCGATCAGCGACAGCGCCTCGTCCAGCGTATACGCCTTGTGGTCGAGATAACGGGTGCGCAGACGAAAATCGATGCGCGATTCCTGACACTCCACCGCCAGCACGCAGGCGCCAGCCAGCACGCCCGCCAGCGGCTGCGCGCCGCCCATGCCGCCCAGTCCCGCCGTCAGGATCCAGCGGCCGCTGAGGTCGTTGTCGTAATGCTGGCGGCCTGCCTCGACAAAGGTCTCGAACGTGCCCTGCACGATGCCCTGCGCGCCGATATAAATCCAGGAGCCTGCCGTCATCTGGCCGTACATCATCAGGCCCGCTTTATCCAGTTCGTGGAAATGATCCCAGTTGGCCCAATGCGGCACCAGGTTGGAGTTGGCGAGCAGCACGCGCGGCGCATCCGCATGGGTGCGGAACACGCCGACCGGCTTGCCCGACTGGATCAGCAGCGTCTCGTCGGGTTGCAGGGCGCGCAGCGAGCGCAGGATCTGTTCAAAACAGGCCCAGTTGCGCGCCGCTTTGCCGATGCCGCCATACACCACCAGTTCCTCGGGCCGCTCGGCGACGTCGGGATCAAGGTTGTTCTGGATCATCCGATATGCCGCTTCAATCAGCCAGTTGGCACAGTGCAGTTCGCTGCCATGCGGAGCGCGGACTTCGCGCGCTATCGCCTGGCTCAGGGTTTCGCTCATTCTCTTCTCCTTTATTCAGCAATGAGATTGCGGCGCGCGGCTGGGCAGCAGCGCGGCAAGCGGTTGCGGCCAGTCGCAGCGGCTGGCCCACTGGCGCATCTTGTCGATATCGGGCGCCAGCAGGCGATCCTGGTCGAGGAAGGCCACCTGTTGACGGATCCCCGCCAGCGCCTGCTCCAGCAGTTCGGAACTTTGCAACGGACGGTTAAAATCGATCCCCTGCGCGGCCGCCATCGCTTCGATGCCGACCACCGCCGCGCTGTTGAAGCACATGCTGCCGAGTCGGCGGGCGGCATAGGTCGCCATGGAAACATGATCCTCCTGGTTGGCGGAGGTCGGCAGGCTGTCGACGCTGCCGGGGTGCGCCAGCGATTTATTCTCCGACGCCAGCGCGGCGGCGGTCACCTGAGCGATCATAAAGCCGGAGTTGATACCGCCTTCATGCACCAGGAAGGGAGGCAGCCCGGAAAGGCCGGTATCGAGCAGCAGCGCCAGCCGGCGTTCGGAGATGGCGCCGATCTCCGCCACCGCCAGCGCGATAATGTCGGCGGCGAAGGCGACCGGCTCCGCGTGAAAGTTTCCACCGGAGATGACGTCGCCGCTGTCGCTGAACACCAGCGGGTTATCGGAGGCGGCGTTGGCTTCGATCTGCAACACGCGCGCCGCGTAATGAAGATTATCGAGGCAGGCACCCATCACCTGCGGCACGCAGCGAATGGAGTAGGGATCCTGGACGCGTCCGCAGTTGGCGTGCGAGGTGAGGATCTCGCTGCCCTCAATCAGCGCGCTCACCGCGGCAGCGACGGCGATCTGACCCTGCTGCCCGCGCGCCCGGTGAATGCGCGCATCGAAAGGCTTCAGCGATCCCTTGATCGCCTCCAGCGACAGCGCGCCGGCCAGCAGGCCCGCCGCAAAGACGTTTTCCGCTTCAAACAGGCCGCGCAAAGCCAGCGCGCCGGAAACCTGAGTGCCGTTCAGCAGCGCCAGACCCTCTTTCGGGCCGAGCACGAAAGGCGCAAGGCCGACGCGCGCCAGTCCTTCCATGGCGGGTATCAGTTTGCCCTCCACCCGCGCCTCGCCTTCGCCCAGCAGCATCAGCGACAGATGCGCCAGCGGCGCGAGATCGCCTGAAGCTCCTACCGAGCCTTTTTCCGGGATGCAGGGCATCACGCCCGCATTAAACAGCGCGATCAGCGCGTCGACCAGCTCGATGCGTACCCCGGAATGGCCGCGCGCCAGGCTGATGATTTTGGTCGCCACGATTAGCCGCGTCACGTTATCCGGCAGTAGATCGCCCAGACCTACGCTGTGCGAAAGCACAAGATTGCGCTGCAGCTCCGCCAGGCGGGCGGCGGGAATTTCCGTTTGCGCCAGCTTGCCGAAGCCGGTATTGATGCCGTACACCACCTTGCCGGAGGCGACAATCGCCTCGACCGTCTCCTGCGCCTGAAGTATTGCATCGCGCGCCTTCTCATCCAGCGCAATCGCGACGTTGCCCTGATACAACCTGCGCAGCGTGGCGAGATCAACCTCGCCGGGAACAAGGCGGCATACCTGAGCCGAACCTGCCATAGTCTACTCCTGTCTATACAAGAAGGGTGCTGACAACGCGCGCTGACGACAAGGCGTTAAGCACGCGTCCTGTTACCGATAGAGCGAGTGAACCATAACTGTCTATTCTTGTCTATACAAGTAGCAAGGGCTGTGCCAGAACGATCACATTTTTTACCGCGCGCGCAGGCTGTCGCCGCTGCGCAAACGGCGTCGGCGCTGCACCTTTAACAGGCAATGCCTGCACGATAAGCGTGCCGCGTCAACCTGTGGATGTATATACATTTGCAGGCCGAGACAGTAAACTTAGGTCATTATCAGGAGAAAGGGGAAAAGGATATGGCCGGGCAAACGGCAATTGCGCAACTTGCGGCCGCCATGAGCGACGAGCCGGCGCCGATTTATCAGCGCGTTAAGCAGGCGATTATCAGCCAGATCCGCGACGGCCATTGGAAAGCGAACCAGCGCGTGCCTTCCGAAAGCGAGCTGGTTAACGAGCTGGGCGTCAGCCGCATGACGATTAACCGCGCACTGCGCGAGCTGACCAGCGAGGGATTTCTGGTGCGGATGCAGGGCGTCGGCACTTTTGTGGCTGAAATGAAGGGCTACACGGCAATGCTGGAAGTCCACAACATCGCCGATGAGATCGCGCAGCGCGGCCATCAACACAGCAGCAAAATTTTGTCGCTCGGGCAGATGAAAGCTGACCCGGAACAGGCGGCGGTGTTGGGTTTAGCCACCGGCCAGACCCTTTTCCACTCCCTGATCGTGCATTATGAAAACGAGCTGCCGGTGCAGCTGGAGGATCGTCTGGTCAATCCGCTGATGGCACCCGATTACCTGAGCCAGGATTATCACAGCCAGACCCCTTATACCTATCTGATGCGCGTCGCGCCGCTTACCGCCGGCGAGCATATCGTGGAAGCGGTGCTGCCCGATATTCGCCAGCGCAAACATCTGGCGCTGGATGAGCATGAGCCTTGCCTGCTGATCCGTCGCCAGACCTGGAGCGATAACCGGATTGTGACCTACGCGCGCCTGCTCTATCCCGGTTCACGCTATAAGCTGCTGGGACGCTTCAAAGGTCACGGCTGAGCCGGACAAACAGCAGGCTGGCTTCTGCGCTGGCGGGCGCGATCCGGCCATCTTCATCTGCCCCCCAGGCCCCTTCGCCCGCCTGCAGCGGCTGCGCGCCGTCCAGCAGCCAGCGTCCGGCCACTACCCAACAGACGCCATGCGGGCTCTGCCGCGCCCTGGCGGTGACTTCAACGGCGGCGTGCCACCGGCCACGCCGCGTCATGATATTAAAGTCCTCGCTGCGTCCGCCGCTGAGCCGGGCGTACAGCGCCAGCTCGCCGGCAAAGGCCCAGGGTTGATGCGGAGCGAGGCGCTGTTCAATATTGTCGCCAGACAGAGTGACAGGGTCACCTTCCAGCAGCGTAATCACCCGATCGATGCCGGGAAAGCGAGAAAAGGGGCCGTCGGCCGCCAGCGTCGCAATGCTGGCGCGCCAGTCGAAATCCGCTGCGCCCGGCGGGAAGCTGATGATTTCGCGCGTTTCGCCGCCGCCGTTGCGCCATCGGCTCACCGGCAAATTCTGATAGCGGTAAACGCCTTTCATCGCAACGCCGCCATCGCCTGTATGAAACGTTCGGCGCAAATCTCCTGCTGCGCATGCCGCCCCTGTTGGATCACCGCCTTGCCCGCCACGTAAACGTCGCGGATCCCGTCGCGTCGTCCGGCGAACAGCCAGCGGTTGAGCAGGGCGCTGTCGTCGACGCTGTTCAGCCAGGCGTCCTCTGCTAACACCAGCCAGTCGGCGCGCTGACCCACCGCCAGCTCGCCGCTGCGAATGCCGCAGGCCTGCGCGCCGCCGCGCGCCGCTTCGCGCCAGAGCAGATCGCCCACCGACGGCTGCTGCGGGCTGACGATGCGGTTGCGGCGGCGGTCGCGCAGCCGTTGTCCATACTCCAGCCAGCGCAGCTCCTCCTGCGCCTCCAGCGAGACGTGGCTGTCGGAGCCGATGCCCCAGCGTCCCTGCTGTGCCGTATAGGCCACGGCGGGAAAAATGCCGTCGCCGAGATTCGCCTCGGTGGTGGGACACAAACCAGCGACCGCGCCGCTGGCGGCAAGGCGGGCGATTTCGCTGCTGTCCAGATGCGTCGCATGGATCAGACACCAGCGCGTATCGACGTTAAAGCGGTTCAGCAGCCAGCTCACCGGACGTTCGCCGCTCCAGGCGAGACAGTCATCGACCTCTTTTTCCTGCTCCGCCACATGAATATGCACCGGCAGCGTTTTATCGCTGGCCGCCAGCACCTCGCGCATCTGCGCTTCGCTGACGGCGCGCAGGGAGTGAAAACAGAGCCCCTGATTGTGCAGCGGCTTGTCCTGCAGCCAGCGCGCCAGCCGCGCCTGCTGCTGCAGATAAGCCTCCGTTTGCTGGATAAAACGGCGCTGACCCGGCAGCGCCGGCTGCGAGCCGAAACCGCTGTAGCTGTAGAGCACCGGCAGCAAAGTCTGACCGATGCCGACGCGTTGCGCCGCGTCAGTCAGCTGGCGCAGCATCGCGTCATCGGCGTAGGGCAGGCCCTGCGGATCGTGATGAAGATAATGAAATTCGGCCACCTGGGTATAGCCGCCTTTCAGCATGTCGATATAGAGATAAGCGGCGATATCCCCCATCTGCTGCGGCGTCAGGCGCGCGACCATGCGGTACATCAGATCGCGCCAGGTCCAGAAGCTGTCCTGCGGATCGCCCGCCACCTCAGCCAGCCCGGCCATGGCGCGTTGAAAAGCATGCGAATGCAAATTGGTCATGCCCGGCAGCAGCGCGCCATCCAGTTTTATCGCGCCTTCCGCGCTGGCCTGCGAAGCGATTTCGCTGATGAAACCCGCTTCATCGACGTTGATGCGCACCTGCCGCTGCCAGCCCTCCGCCAGTAACGCGCGCGGTGCAAAAAAAATCGCCATGGTTGATCCTCATGCGCCGTAGTTGTATATACATATACATACTTTAACGCGCAGTGTAAATCGCACTGCATAACGAGGAGTGCGGGATGGCGGAGCAGCAGCGCATCGACAGCCTCTGGCTGGGCGCCGACCTGGTCACCTTGCGTGACGGCAAATATAACCTGATCCCGGATGGCGCCATTGCGGTCAGCGACGGACAGATCGTCTGGATTGGCCCGCGCGCAACGATGCCGGCGTTTACAGCAGAACAGCGCACGGAGTTCGCCGGCGGCATCATCACGCCGGGACTGGTGGATTGCCATACGCATCTGGTATTCGGCGGCGATCGCAGCCAGGAGTTCGAACAGCGGCTGAATGGCGCGAGCTATGCCGAAATCGCCGCGCAGGGCGGCGGCATCCTCTCTACCGTACGCGCCACGCGCGCGGCGTCGCTGGCAGAACTGACCACATCGGCCCGCTGGCGGCTGCAGCGCCTGCTGGCGGAGGGCGTAACCACGGTGGAGATCAAATCGGGCTACGGGCTGGACGAGGAGAGCGAGCTGCGGATGTTGCGCGCGATTCGCCAGCTGGCGACAGAGGTCGCGGCGGACGTTCAGGCCACCTGTCTGGCGGCGCACGCCTTTCCGCCGGAGTTTAAACAGAACCCGCAGGAGTGGGTCGATCTGATCTGCGAGCGCCTGCTGCCGCGCGTGCGACAGGAAGGTTTGGCGGATGCGGTGGATGCGTTTTGCGAGCATCTGGCGTTTTCGCCGCAGCAGGTTGAACAGGTTTTCCAGGCCGCGCAGGCGCTCGGGCTGCCGGTTAAACTTCATGCCGAGCAGCTTTCCTCGTCAGGCGGCGCGGCGCTGGCGGCGCGTTTCGGCGCGCTTTCCGCCGATCACCTGGAGTATGCACAGGAGAGCGACGTGCAGGCGATGGCGGCGCATGGCACGGTGGCGGTGCTGCTGCCGGGCGCTTTTTACCTGCTGCGTGAAACGCAACGGCCGCCGGTCGGGCTGTTCCGGCGTTACGGCGTACCGATGGCGCTGGCGAGCGACGCCAATCCCGGCACCTCGCCAGCGCTTTCGCTGCGCCTGATGCTCAATATGGGCTGCACGCTGTTCGGCATGACGCCGGAAGAGGCGCTGGCGGGCGTCACCTTATGGGGCGCGAAGGCGCTGGGTCTGGAGAAAACGCACGGTTCGCTGGAGGCCGGCAAGGTGGCGAACTTCGTCCACTGGCCGCTGGCGCGTCCGGCCGAGCTGGTTTACTGGCTGGGGGGCGAACTGCCCTGTCAGGTCATCTATCGTGGAGAAGCGCAATGACACCTTTTCATTTTACGCCGGGCACGCTGCCGCTGCTGGTGAGCATTCCTCATGCCGGAACGCGGTTGACGCCGGAAGTAGAGCAGGGACTGAGCGAGGCGGCGCGCGGTTTGCCCGATACCGACTGGCATATTCCGCTGCTGTACGATTTTGTGCGCGATCTGGGCGCCAGCGTGCTGATCGGCCGCTATTCGCGCTTCGTCATCGATTTAAATCGCCCGCCCGATGACCAGCCGCTCTACGCCAGCGCCACTACCGGCCTGTTCCCGGAAACGCTGTTTGACGGCGCGCCCACCTTCGCGCCCGGCAAAACGCCGACGGCGGCGCAGCGTCAGGGCTATCTGGAGGCGATCTGGCATCCTTATCATCAGCAGATCCAGCAGGAACTGGCGCGCCTTAAAGCGACGTTCGGCTATGCGCTGCTGTTTGACGCGCACTCCATCGCCTCAGTCATTCCACGTCTGTTCGACGGGCGATTGCCCGATCTCAATATCGGCACTAACGACGGCGCCAGCTGCAGCGAAGAGACTGCCACCCGGCTGCGGACGGCGTGCGAACAACAGACTGACTATAGCTGGGTGATCAATGGCCGCTTCAAAGGCGGCTACATTACCCGCGCTTACGGCAGACCGCAGGAGAGACAGCAGGCGGTGCAGCTTGAGCTGGCGCAATGCAACTATATGGATGAAACGCCGCCGTTCGCCTGGCGTCAGGAGCGCGCCGCACCGCTGCAAAACGTGCTGAAGTCGCTTATTCACGCCCTGCTGGAGCAGGGCGCGGCGTCAATCAGGCGTTAGATTTACGCGCATCGGGGCGCACCAGGTCGAAACGCTGCGCCTCGCTGATGCCGTAATAGGCGGAAGGGCCGCCAGCGCGCAGAATAGGCTGCGCTTTGGCGGTCTGGTAGATGCCTTCTTCCAGCAGCGATTCATCGATATGGATCGCCACCGCTTCGCCCAGCACCAGCCAGCTGTCGATTTTTTCGCCCTGTGCGTCCAGCAACTGAATGCACTGCGTCAGGCGACATTCGAAGTTGACCGGGCTTTCCGCCACCAGGCTCGCCTTGACTTGGGTAGCGGGCAACGGCGTCAGGCCCGTCAGGGCGAACTCATCCTGTTCCGGCGGGATCGAGGCGGAGCTTTCGTTCATCGCCTCCGCCAGCGGGCGCGTCGCCAGGTTCCAGACAAACTCTTTGCTTTCGACGATGTTGCGCACGCTGTCTTTCCAGCCGCTGCTGGAGAAGCCGATAATCGGCGGATGGTAGTTGAAGCAGTTGAAAAAGCTGTAGGGTGCCAGGTTGCGCGCGCCGCTGGCGCTGATGGAGCTGATCCAGCCGATCGGACGCGGGCCGATGATCGCGTTGAGCGGATCGTGCGGTAAGCCGTGGCCCGCTCGGGGCTGATAGGTGTAGCGTTGGCGCGTCATAGCGTCTCCGAAAAAAGTCAGGTCTGTTTAACATAGCCGTTCAGCATCGGGTGAGAAAGGCGAAAAAAGGTAAGCGAATCGTGCAGGTTTATTTCCCCGCCCGGAATCGGTATCTTACGCGCGCCGCGTTAACCTGAGAGATGCCATGACTAAGCCCGCCGAAAAAAAACTGTTCCACCCGCGCAATCGCCATCAGGGCGAGTATGATTTCGCCGCCCTGACCGCCGCCCATCCAGCGCTGGCGGCCAAAGTTCGGCCCAACGGCTGGGGCGCGCTGTCGATCGATTTCGTCGATCCCGAGGCGGTGCTGCTGCTGAACCAGGCGCTGCTGAAACACTTTTATCAGCTGGAGTGGCGGCTGGCGCCGGGCTTTCTCTGCCCGCCGGTGCCGGGGCGGGCGGATTATCTGCACTATCTGGCGGATCTGCTGGCGGCGGACTGCGCCGGCGCGATCCCGCGCAATCTCGATCTGCTGGATATCGGCTGCGGCGCGAACTGCATCTATCCGCTGATTGGCCATGCAGAGTACGGCTGGCGCTTTACCGGCTCCGATATCTCTGAAGAGGCGCTGAAAGCCGCCAATGCGATTATCGCCGCCAATCCGGGTCTGCAACGCAGCATTCGCCTGCGGCGTCAGAAGCGTGAGGGCGCGATTTTTCAGGGCATTATCCATAAAAACGAGTTTTATCACGCCACCCTCTGCAATCCGCCGTTTCACGCCTCCGCCGCCGAGGCGCAGGGCGTGACCCAGCGCAAGGCGCGCAATCTCGGTCTGAAAAAAAGCGCGCCGCTTAACTTTGGCGGTCAGCATAATGAACTGTGGTGCGAAGGCGGCGAAAAAGCCTTTATCAGCCAGATGATGCTTGAGAGCGCGGAGTTCGCCGGTCAGTGCGTCTGGTTTACCTCGCTGGTATCCCGTCGGGAAAATCTGCCGGCGCTGCGCGACCAGCTGAAGGCGCTGCCGGTCAGCGATATCCGCATCCTCGATATGGCGCAGGGCCAGAAGCAAAGCCGCTTTATCGCCTGGAGCTTTATGCCGCAGCCGGTACGGGCGCAGCGCCTGAAAAAATAGCGGCGCCGGGTCGCCGCTCTCTGTCTGCTACTGCGGCGGCGGCAGCGCCGGTACGCTGGCGGCCGCTTCTACGTCGTTGCCGGTCTGCATCACCTCCACGGTTTGATGCGGCGCTTTGATCCCCGCCGCGTCAAAGTGTTTTTTCACCTTATCATCCAGCGCGAAGCGCACCGTCCACTGCTTCAGCGGCAGAGTGGTGAAGGTGACGCGCACGGTAAAGGCCTGATTGGTGAGGCCGACCAGCCCGGCGAAGTTCGGTTCGCCAATCACCAGCGCGCGGATCTCTTCGTTTTCCAGCAGCTCTTTCACCGCCTCCTGCAACGCCGTTTTCACCCGCTCCGTGTCTTCATTGCGATCGACGTCGTAGTTAGCGACGAAGGAGCCGATGCCGCGCACAAAATTGGCGAAAGTGGTGATCGAGGACCAGGGAACAATGTGATATGCCCCGGTATCCTGACGCACGCCCACTGAACGGATCGACATGCGCTCTACGGTGCCGGTCAGCGCGCCGATGGTCACCAGATCGCCGGTATTCATGCCGTTTTCAAACTGAATGAAGATGCCGGTGATGATATCTTTCACCAAAGTTTGCGAGCCGAACGACACCGCCAGACCGAGCGCGCCCGCCCCGGCCAGCAGCGGCGCAATGTTTACGCCGATCTCCGACAGCAAAATCATAATGGTGATGGTGCTGATCACCACCGCCAGCGCGTTGCGGAACAGCGTCAGCAGCGTACGGGTGCGCGCGCTCGGCATCGGGCGGCCGTGGGAGTCCGAGGCGAGACGGCTCTCGATCAGGCTGGCGAGCACCGTCCAGCCAATGGCGGAGAGCAGCAGGATCATCACGATGCGGATCAGCACATCCACCACTCTTTCTCCGGCGCCTACCGTCAGCCAGTGCCAGAGGTCAAACAGATTCCAGGCATTGAGCAGCAGCAGCAGCGCGGCGAACACCGTCAGAATACGCGCCAGCTTCAGCATCATATTGACCCAGTCGTTGACGCGCTTTTGCAGCTCGGGATAATTGCGGCGCAGCTCCGGCGACAGAATGATGGTTTTGGCGATCCAGCGCGACAGCATGCCGGAGATAATGGCGGCGATGCCGATAATCGCCAGGCTGCGCACCGTGGCGGACATCATGAATTTCAGGCTGTCGCCCGGATTGAAGATAGAGAACAAAAACAGCGCGATAAAATAGGCGCTCGCCAGCCAGTGCCAGACCATGGCGAAGGCGCGGATAAACAGGGCGAAAAAGGCCAGCGAGCGATCGGCGAGAGCGATCAACGCCTGTTGAATGGCGCGTTTATTATGGAAAATCAGCCACAGCGCCCAGCTGGTCATGATGCACATGATTATCACGTTAAGCAGTGCCGCAACCTGCAGGTTGACCTGGTTGGAGACAATCGGAACCACCACCAGCAACCCGTAGCCAATTACGCCGCTCAGCCAGCACAGCCGCGTGTTCCAGTAGGCCGCGCGCTGGTCGCTGAGGTGAAAAAATCGTAGCGCCGGGTAGCGCGGGCAGAAAATCAGCCGCAGCACCGCTTTGAAAAATTCAATCAGGGCGAAGGCGTTCAGGAACAGACCCTGCTGGTAAGAGATGGTGCGGTTGCCGCTGTTATAGTTGTCGCTGATGATCTGGCCGACAAACAGCGCTAGCGCCAGCAGCATTAAATCGATGATAAAGGCGGCGCCGATGGTCAGCGGTAGTTGAAACCAGTTGGTACGTTCGCTGTTTTTCTGTCGTCCCCAATGACCGAGGCGGCGGTAGACCGGCGACATCAGGCGGCGCAGCAGCCAGTAAAAAGCGAACAGCGCCAGCGCCAGACCGACGAAGTGGTTCAGAGCGTTGATAAAGGTGTTTTCATTGAACGCTTTATGCGGCGCGTAAACGATGTTGTTGTGCAGATGAATAAACTGTGAGGCGACGACGCCGCCATAGTGACGCGTCACGTCCGTCACGCTTTGCAGCACGGTTTTCTCTTCCGGCTCCGCCTCGGGCGGCGTTAGCACCGGCTCGGTGGTGGAGGAGGGGCTGGCTGCGGCGTTGCGCAGCTGCTCGATCAGCTCTTCGCGCGACTGATTGTTTTCCAGAATATTCGCCAGCGCGGCGTAAGCGGCCTTTTTCTCTTCCAGCGTCGGCGCTGCATCGCTGGCGGCAGCGGCGTCAGCCGGAGCCGTTTGCTGTTTGGCGGCTACCGCCGCCTGCGGCAGGGAGACGGCGCTGGCGGCGGGCGCCAGGCCAGTAAAAACAAGAACAGAGAACAGAAACCACCCCAGTACGGCTTGCCGGTGTGGACGGGCTGACGACATAGTTAACTCCTTTAACGACGCACAGGCTGCGCAAGAAAAAAGTATAGTTGCGGATTCGATAGCGAAAGTTCTGAAAGGGGGTTTGCGCACTTAAGGTCCCGTTAAACCAGAATAAACCGCGCCGTGCGCAGGGGTTTTCAGAAATATCAGTGGCGGCGGCAAAAACGGGGAGGCAGGTAAACGGCAGGCAATAAAAAAGGCGGGATAACCCGCCTTCTGGCTAAAGCTAATTTTATTTTCTGGCTTATTCAATGTTGGCTTCGATAAACCACAGGAATTTATCCAGGTCGCGCGATGCGGCGGTGAAAATATCCGCGGTATCTTCATCGTTGACTTCGGTAATCGCCTTACGCACGTCGTTAGCAACGATGCCATAGCGATCCGCCAGTGCCTTCAGGTGATCCTGCACGCTGTGAATATTCAGCGGATAGCTCTGCAGTGGCGTTCTGTCATACACAACCTGAGTGGTGCCCAGCGCCACGCCGCCTAACTGTACGACACGTTCAGCGATAGTATCCTGATGGTCGGTGATGGCAGTGCGGAAACCGTCCAGCATTTCGTGTACGCCGATAAAGTTAGCGCCACGCATATTCCAGTGAGCCTGCTTAGTGATCAGCGACAGGTCGATGAATTCGACTACCAGACGGTTGAGCACCTCGATAGTGGCTTTTTTATCGTTCTCTGCCACGTCATTACGGGTGTAAATCAGATCGGTAGAATTATTTTTAACCAGTTTTGCGGTACTCATCGTTTCAATCCTCTGTTTGATGGGTTTCCTAATCAAGCACGGAATAAAGTATAGCAGCATTATCCAGGCTTGCGGGTAAGGAATTATCGATAGCAGGGATAGTTATTACGGAAAGCGCCTTTGGACCGCTAAAAAAGGAAAAGAAAATAATGAAAACGCGTTATTTGTTTTTAAGTCATTGAAATTAATGCTATTACATAGCGAGTGTAAATAAGATAGTTGTTTGTTGCAAAATAATAACGGTTGCAGCCGTTGCGACGTTAAATAAGCACATTGAATAAATGATAATTATTCAGCCCGGCATCAAACTGGGCCGAATAATGTCATGGCTCATCGCGGGAGTTAATATCCACCGGTTTCAGCGCGTTGCTTTTGGGCCGCATCGTCAGGGTCGATCCCGCCGAGGCGCAGATAATAGCCAGCAGCGCCAGGCTCTGGGTGCCGTTCAGCGTTTCGCCGAGAAACAGCATGCCTGACAGCGCCGCCATTGCCGGCTCCAGGCTCATCAGCGTGCCGAAAATACGCGCCGGCAGCCGCGTCAACGCCATCATCTCAAGCGAGTAGGGCAGCGCGCTGGAAAGCACCGCGACCAATAACGCGATGGGCAGCACGCCCCAGTGCCAGATGCCCGGCTCGGCAAAGGTTAAGCCCAGCGGAACGAAGATAACGGAGGCGATCAGCGAACCCATCGCCACGGTGGCGGGGCCATGTTCGGCGCCGGCGCGTTGTCCGGCTACAATATAGCAAGCCCAGCAGGCGCCCGCGCCAACCGCCAGCAGCGCGCCCAGCGGATCGATATGCGACAGGCCCTGGCCGAACGGCAGCAAAAACCAAAGTCCCGCCACCGCCAGCAGCACCCAGACGAAATCCAGCGCGCGGCGCGAGCCCAGCAGCGCCAGGGTCAGCGGCCCGGTAAATTCCAGACCGACCGCCACGCCGAGCGGGACGGTGCGTATCGATAAATAGAAAAGATAATTCATGCAGCCCAGCGCCAGCCCATAGATCAACAGCGGCGTGCGCTGCGCGCGAGTAAAGCGCAGACGCCAGGGCTTAAAAAACAGACAGAGGATAAGGGTTCCCAGGCCAAGGCGCAGAGCGGTAATGCCCGGCGCGCCGACGGCGGGAAAAAGCGATTTCGCCAGCGACGCGCCGCCCTGCAGCGACAGCATCGCGATCAATAAAACCGCAACGGGAAGCAGCGCGGGTGAAAGCGCTTTTATTTTAAAAGAGGACATCCTGTTAATCGTTCCTGTTATTAAACGAAGCCGATAATAAGCGTCCAGTGTATTAGATTTAGCTAAGCAAAGAGAGGGAATATAAACGAAGCGCAAAAGCGAATGGCGGAGAAAATTTAATCATTTTTAGCGCCATTTTAGTAAAGAATTGTCAGGTCGCTTTAGGATAAAGCTCAAAATTCAAAAACGTAGCATTTAATCAGATTACGGAATGATGACAGTTTTATAAGATAAATGAATGACATAGGAAACTTCATTAACTTTCTGTTACACCAAACAATCTATTAGACAACAAAATACGGGCAGAGTTTCTCGCTATCTTTTGTTATATTTTCAGCGTTGTCAGGAGAAGAACTATTATCACATTTGAGGTGGTTATGAAAAAAATTGCATGTCTTTCAGCACTGGCTTGTGTTCTGGCAGTTTCTGCAGGTTCCGCAATGGCGCAGAGCACCGTATCTGGTGGTTATGCACAAAGCGATATGCAGGGCGTGGCGAACAAAGCAAACGGCTTTAACCTGAAATACCGTTACGAAGATGAATCTAACCCGCTGGGCTGGATCGGTTCTTTCACCTACACCGAAAAAGACCATACGACTGGCGGCGGCGTTTACGATAAAGGCCAGTACTATGGCATCACCGGTGGTCCGGCTTACCGTCTGAACGACTGGGCGAGCATCTACGGCGTTGTTGGTATCGGCTACGGCAAATTCCAGCAGAACGGTCCCGCGCGCGACAAATCTGATTCCAGCGACGTAGGTTTCTCTTACGGTGCAGGTATGCAGTTCAACCCGGGCATCGAAAACGTTGCTCTGGACGTTGGTTACGAGCAGAGCCGTATCCGCAACGTCGACGTTGGCACTTGGATCGCAGGCGTAGGCTACAGCTTCTAAGTTTTTACTTAGATCCGCTGTCTGAACGGCCCTTTATGGGCCGTTTTTGTTTTTGTCGCTTGTGAAATTTTATGGTTTTTTACGCGGCGCGCGGGATCGGTCCGAGCTTGCCAGGCAAGCAAAGAGGCGCGGAAAAAGCGGGAAATAAACAGGCGCAAACGCCTTTCAGCCGCCAGGCGAAAAGGCGTTAAAAACGGACAGACGGGAAATCAGGCTCAGCCGCGCCAGATAAGGTTCGGGCAGGGGCGATCGGTTTTCTTGCCGGTGAGTTTTTCCAGCAGCATCAGGCGCAGAGCAAAAGGCGAGCGCGAAAAGAGGCAGAGCAGGGATTTGACATCCATGGCCGGCGCTTTTTTTTCAGCCTGAAAGCACTTGCCGCAGTCGAGGCAACATTTCATTGTGCTCATAGGAACCTCCCGATCAGTGGCGACGCAGCAGCAAGCAAAGCCCTGCGACAAATAACAGAAACATCAGCAACAACAAATAAGGTTCGTGCATCGCTGCTTCCTCATTGTGTGTCTGTTTGCTTATATTATCAACAAATATAGCATCGGCTATACCCTTTAGCCAATGCTATTTACGAAAAATTTGAGCTATTTTCTGCCTGGTTTACAATGTGCTCCAGCAAATCCGCATCGCAGGTTCAGTGCGGCGTATTATAAAGAGGAAGTTGAATGAGTCGTCGTGCGAAAAGCGCTGTAGCCAGTCCTCAGGGGCCGCTTAAAGAGATTGAAGAGCATGTCGAAGGTTTTCGACAAGTGCGTGAAGCGCATCGTCGTGAATTAATCGACGACTATGTTGAATTAATTTCCGATCTTATCCGGGAATTCGGTGAAGCGCGCCAGGTTGATATGGCGGCGCGTTTAGGCGTATCACAGCCGACTGTGGCGAAAATGCTGAAGCGCCTCGGCAGCACCGGTCTGGTGGAGCAGGTGCCTTACCGCGGCGTTTTCCTGACCCGCGAAGGGGAAAAACTGGCGGAAGAGAGCCGCGCGCGCCACCATATCGTGGAAACCTTTCTGCTTGCGCTCGGCATCAGCCCGGAAACGGCGCGTCGCGACTCAGAAGGCATTGAACACCACGTCAGCGACGAAACCCTGGCCATTTTCCAGAAGTTTTACGAAAACCGTTAACCTTCGAGGCGCCCGACCACATGGCGATTCTGCTGCGCTCATTTTTGCATGACCGTATTCTGCATCTGCTGGCTCTTTGTGGCGTCTTTCTGCTGATCAAGGCCGATTTCCGCTGGCAGACGCTGCCGGCGGCGATCGACTGGCACACCATCGTAACGCTGGCGGCCCTGCTGATGTTGACCAAAGGGCTGGAAAACAGCGGCTATTTCGACGTGGCGGGCGCGCGGCTGATCCAGCGCTTTCGTCACGAGCGTTCGCTGGCATTGTTTATGGTCGCGGCGGCGGCGGCACTCTCGACCTTTCTGACTAACGATGTGGCGCTCTTCATTCTGGTTCCCCTGACGCTGACGCTGCGTAAGTTTTCGCGATTGCCTGTTTCCCGGCTGATTATTTTCGAGGCGCTGGCGGTCAACGCCGGTTCGCTGCTGACGCCGGTCGGCAATCCGCAAAACATTCTGTTATGGACGCGCGGTTCGCTGAGCGTGGCGGGATTTGTCTGGCAGATGTTGCCGCTGGCGCTGCTGCTGTTGGCCTCGCTGTTGCTGCTGACCTGGCGCGCCTTTCCGGCCCGCAACATTGAAAAACAGCAGAGCGACGAGGCGTTGAGCTGGCATAAGCCGCTGTTCGCCCTCAGCGTGCTGCTCTACCTGATTTTTGTCGCCTCACTGGAGATGAAGCTTACCCCTTGGGCGCTGCTGCTGATCGCGATCTGTTATCTGACGATGGCGCGGCGGGTGTTGTTGAACATTGACTGGAGCCTGCTGGCGGTTTTTATCGTGATGTTTATCGATGTGCATCTGCTGACCCGTTTGCCGGCGCTGCAGTCGACGATCGATGCGCTGGGACACCTTAGCGAAGGCAAGCTTTATCTGGTGGCGGTAGGGCTGTCGCAGGCGATCAGCAACGTGCCGGCAACCATTCTGCTGTTGCAAAAGGCGCCGCCGGGCGACGTGCTGGCCTGGGCGGTAAATATCGGCGGATTTGGTCTGCTGCCCGGATCGCTGGCGAACCTGATCGCCTTACGCATGGCGAAAGATCGCCGCGTCTGGTGGCAGTTTCATCTTTTCTCGCTGCCGATGCTGTTCTGGGCGATGGCGAGCGGCTGGCTGCTGTTGCGCGCGCTTTAGGCCTACAAACAATGCATCGGCCGCGACGTTTAATCCTGCAGTATTGTTTCACGCTATTCTCCGATCCCGCCTTTTCTTATAGCGAATCTATTGTCGTTGATTAATAACATCCTGCCGAAATAAACAACACGTATCTCTCCCGACATTATCATGGGCGCTGCCGTTCGCTTCGTCAGGTAAAATTGTCACTGAAATGATGTTGTTGCAGGAAATGCCCCTTTTCCAGGGTTATGTAAAGAAAAGGTGGAATTTGTCAATTTCCCATCTATGGTTAATTTGTCCGTTTTATGCCCGGGAACAGGGCCACAGCCAGCGAAGAGAACCATGAGCGATACTGAAAATAAAGCGTCAAAAAACGGCGATAGCCGACAGGAAGACCCTAAAAATAATTCGAATGAAAATCAGGATCAAAATAATCAGGACCAGGATAAACAGGACGATCAAAAGCAGGATCAGCCCGAACGTAAACGTCCGGGTAAAAAGCCGATCATTATTCTCGCCGTTATTGTCGTCATTATGCTGCTGGTCGGTTTTTATTTCTGGTTCAGCACCCGTAATGAAGAGACTACTGATGACGCCTTTACTGAAGGCGACGCCGTTACCATCGCGCCGAAAGTGTCCGGCTATGTGGTGAATCTGCTGGTCGCCGATAACCAGAGGGTGAAAAAAGGCGATCTGCTGGTTGAGATCGATCCGCGCGACGCGCTGGCGCAGCGCGATCAGGCGAAGGCCCAGCTTGGACTGGCTCAGGCGCAACTGCATCAGGCCCAGGCGCAGCTGGCGCTTTCCCGCGTGCAGTATCCGGCGCAGCGCGATCAGGCGCTGGCGGATCAAGCCAGAGCGCAGGCGAATCTGCTGAATACTCAGGCGGATTACCGCCGTCAGCGCGGCGTCGATCCGCGCGCGACCACGCAGCGCAATATCGACAGCGCGGCCGCGCAGTTGCGTTCGGCTGAAGCGCAGCTGCAAAGCGCTAAAGCGCAGGTCGAGGTCGCCTCGCAGGTGGCATTGCAGATTCGCCAGCAGGAAACCAACGTCGAAGCGCGTCAGCAGCAGGTGCAGCAGGCGCAGGCGCAGCTCAACACCGCCGAGTTGAATCTCTCTTATACCCAGGTTCGCGCTCCTTACGACGGCTTCGTCACCAAACGCAACGTTCAGCTCGGTACCCTGGTGCAGGCGGGCACCTCGCTCTTTTCGCTGGTTTCGCCGCATATTTGGATCACCGCCAATTTCAAAGAGTCGCAGCTGGAGCGCATGAATCCGGGCGATAAAGTGGCGATTAGCGTCGACGCCTGGCCGGATATGAAGCTGGAAGGCCATGTCGACAGCATTCAGATGGGTTCCGGCTCCCGCTTTTCCACCTTCCCGTCGGAGAACGCCACCGGCAACTACGTTAAGATCGTTCAACGCGTGCCGGTGAAAATCGTGATTGATCGGGGGCTTAATCCTGACCAACCGCTGCCGCTGGGTCTGTCGGTCGAGCCGAAGGTAACGGTGGAATGAGTCAGAACCAGAGCTGGCAGCCAGCCAGCAATCCCTGGCTGGTGGCGATAACCGTCACGCTGGCGGTGTTTATGGAGATCCTCGACACCACCATCGTAAACGTGGCGCTGCCGCATATCGCCGGCTCGCTCTCCTCCAGCTACGACGAATCGACCTGGGTGTTGACCTCCTATCTGGTGGCGAACGGCATCGTGCTGCCGATCTCGGCGTTCTTTTCCCGTCTGTTCGGGCGTAAACAGTTTTTCCTGATCTGCATATTTATGTTCACCATTTGCTCGTTCCTGTGCGGCATCGCCACCGAGCTTTGGCAGATCATCCTGTTCCGCGTGCTGCAGGGCTTTTTCGGCGGTGGATTGCAGCCGGTGCAGCAGTCGGTGCTGCTGGATTACTTTTCGCCGAAAGACAGGGGCAAGGCGTTCGGCCTCTCCTCGATCGCCATTATCGTCGCGCCAGTGCTCGGCCCGACGCTGGGCGGCTGGATCACCGATAACTACAGCTGGCGCTGGGTATTCTTTATTAACATTCCGGTGGGCATTCTGACCGTGCTGGCGATTTATCAGCTGCTGGAAGATCCGCCCTGGGAGCGCAAGCTGGCGCCTGGCAAGCTGAACATCGACTATATCGGCATCAGTCTGATTACGCTTGGTCTGGGCTGTTTGCAGGTAATGCTTGATCGCGGGGAGGACGATGACTGGTTCGGCTCCAATTTTATCGTGCTGTTCGCAATTCTGGCGGCGATCGGCATCGTCGGCGCGGTCTATTGGCTGATGTACGCCCGCCGTCCGGTGGTGGACATTCTGGTGATGCGCGATCGTAACTTCTGGGTTTCCAGCCTGTTGATGGCGGGCATGGCGATGATCCTCTACGGCAGCTCAGTGGTGCTGCCGCAGCTGGCGCAGCAGGATTTGGGCTATACCGCCACCTGGTCGGGGCTGGTGCTTTCCCCCGGCGCCATACTGATTGTCCTGACCATTCCGCTGGTGCTGAAGCTGATGCCGCTGGTTCAGACGCGCTACATCATCGCCTTCGGCTTTACCTGCCTGATGGTGGCGTTTCTCTACTCCTCGACGCTGACGCCGGACGTCGATTTTGAAACCCTGGTGCTGATGCGCAGCGCCCAGTCGATCGGTCTGGGCTTCCTGTTCGTCCCTTTAACCACTATCGCCTATACCACCATTCCGCAACGGCTGAATGCCGATGCGTCGGCGCTGTTTACCATGTTCCGCAACGTCGCCGGCTCGATTGGCATTTCGCTGTCGACCGCCGCGATCACCGAACGGGAACAGGTGCGCCAGGCACATATGGCGCACAGCATGACGCCGCTGAACGAGCCGTTTAACGTTACTCTGCAACACTGGGCGCAGGCGATCCGCGACTTTACTTCCGCAGTCGGGGACCCGGTGACGATCGCGACCGGACAACTCTACCAGGAGATGGTGGCGCAGAGCCGTATCCTCGCCTATATCGATGTTTTTACCGGTCTGAGCATTGTGGCGCTGATTTTGATTCCATTTTGTTGGCTGCTGGCGCCGATTAAGAGCGCAGGCAGCGCAGGAGCACACTGACATGAAAGTTATGTTTCATCGGGTACGCGGCAGACAACTCAGCACCTTAACGCTGGCGCTCTGGCTGGCTGGCTGCAGCGTTGGACCCGATTATCAGCCGCCAAAAACCCAGACGCCCGGAAGCTTCCACGATCTTTCGTCGCAGGCCGCTTCCCGTCTCTTATCGACCGCCACCAGCCCGCTCTGGTGGAAAAGCTTCAACGATCCGCAGCTGAACAGCCTGATTGAGCGCGCCATCGCCGGCAACCTCTCGCTGCAGCAGGCGGTGTTGCGCATTGCCGGGGCGCGCGAGCAGCTGTCGCAGGCGCGCGGCAATTTCTTTCCTTCGGTGAACGGCACGGCGCAGCTGACGCGTCAGCAGCTCGGCCTGAAAGGGGTGCTGGAGGCAAACGGCGCTTACGATCAGCTGGACAGCGACGTGGCGAATCAGCTCAACAGTTTGACGCAGCCGGTAAACCTCTATCAGGGCAGCTTCGACGCCAGCTGGGAGCTGGATCTCTGGGGCAAGGTGCGTCGCCAGGTTGAAGTAGCGAATGCGCAGCAGCAGGAGGCGATCGAGCAGCGCAACGACGCGCTGGTTTCGCTGGAGGCGGAGGTCGCCAGGGCTTATCTGCAACTGCGCGGCGCGCAGGCGACCATCCAGACGCTGCAGCAGCAGATTGAGCTGGCGCAGCAGACCTGGGAGTTAACCCAGAGCCAGCAGCGCAACGGTCTGGCGCCGCTGACCGATGTGGAGAACGCCCGTGCTCAGCTCGCCTCGCTGCGCTCGCAGCTGCCGCAGTATCAATCGCAGGCGCGGCAGGCGATGAACGGGCTGGCGGTGTTGCTGGGCAAAACGCCGGGCGCGCTGGATAACGAACTTAACGCCACCAAAGCGCTGCCTGCCTTGCCCTCGCAGGTCGCGGTGGGAATACCTTCCACGCTGGCGCGCCGCCGTCCCGATATTCGTCAGGCGGAGGCGACACTGCACGCGCAGACCGCCAGCATCGGCGTCTCGGTGGCGCAGCTCTTTCCGAGTCTGTCGCTGACCGGCCAGCTGGGCGTGCGCAATACCGACGCCAGCTATCTCGATAACTGGAGCAGCCATTTCTACAGTTACGGTCCGTCGCTGTCGATCCCTATTTTTCAGGGCGGCAGGTTAGTCTCCAGCGTCAGGCTGGCGCGCGCGCAGCAGGCGAGCGCGGCGCTTAATTACCGCCAGACGGTGCTGACGGCGTTGCAGGACGTGGAAAATGCGCTGGTCAGTTACCGCGCCGATCAGCAGCGCGTAACGGAGCTGGATGAAACCACCGGCGCGTTGCAGCGCGCTTTCGACCTTGCCAGCGACAGTTATCGTCAGGGCATCTCTACCTTTATTGAGGTGCTGGATGCGCAGCGCCAGCTTGCCCAGGCGCGGCAGCAGTCTACTCAGGCGCGCATGCAGAGCACGCTTGATCTGGTCGCGCTCTATAAAGCGCTGGGCGGCGGTTGGGAGGCGTATCCGCAGGTCGATCTGCCGCAGTTCAATGTTTTTGGTCCCGCCGTTCAGGCGAATTAAACTTTTTGTCAGATAAAGAAGGGGAGCGCCATGCTCTCCTTCTGACAAATAACTTCATTGCTTCGCCATCGCGCGCGCCGTTTAAATGGCGCCGCAGCGCTTTTTAATCATCGTTTGCGATTAAAACTCAGAATTTTCCACAATGTTTGTGCGGAATTTCGCTGCAGACGAAAGGTTTACCCTATGAAGGTTAATTTCCCTTATTTATCTGATATTCCCGCCGTTATTGCTTGTCCCGCCGGGGCGTGAAACAGATTAAACATCAGCGGTAATAGAGGTTAACTTTTGTCAGAAAAGCGTTTTTATATTCTTCTCAACCAGTGGGAAATGTTTGTCTGAAATCGCCGGTTACCCAATTTTGGCGAGTTTTATAATCAGTTTATTCCTGGTTATTTTTAACCCGAAGGGCGGCAAAATGCCGCAGCCGTCACCCCGGAGAGGCGGGTATATAGAAAAGCTGAGAAGCCTCACAAAAGTTTCACTTGTCGAATAGAACTCTCTTGTCCGCACGGCAATAATCGGAACAATAAACTGTATAAACAGCAATGCCTGTGATGGAATCGATGCCTTCATCGCGGGCCAACGCCTTTCCGGCGGTGTTAATTTAGCGTTAATAATTAAACGGACAAGGTGAATGCGCATCCTGCTCATGGAAAATGCGTAAATGAGAAATATCTTTTGCACAAAATTAATTTATTTTTTTATTTGAATTAGGTAATCTTGGCGCTACAGTTAAATTAACCCTCTTAAGCAAGGACATTGTGATGAGTGATGCATTTAAAGTTCTAAACAACATTCGTACATTACGTGCGCAGGCGCGTGAGCTGCCGCTGACCGATCTGGAAGAAATTCTGGAGAAATTAACCGTCGTTGTGACCGAACGTCGCGAAGAAGTTGAAGCTGAAGAAGCGCAGAATCGCGAAAAAGAAGAGAAGCTGACTAAATATCGCGAAATGCTGCTGGCTGACGGCATCGACCCAAATGAATTACTGGGCGCGCTGGAAACCGGTAAAAAACGCACTAGGCGTGCGCCGCGTCCGGCTAAATATTCTTACACCGACGAAAACGGCGAAGAAAAATCATGGACCGGCCAGGGCCGTACGCCAGCGGCTATTAAAAAAGCGCTGGACGCAGGTAAAAACCTGGACGATTTCCTCATCAAATAAGCTTCACACTCCTTGTTAGCGGGAGCCGGTGGTCTGGATAAGATCGCCGGCTTTATTTCATTAACGGCGCTAAATAAGCCTGGCGGCAATAAGGGTATGTCTGGGTGCGGGCATAAGCTCGTCATTCGCTTCCCGGCCGTTATTATCCCGCATTAAACGGCATAAATAAAAATGTCATGCTAACTATATCCGGTGACACTTCAATGCCTTCATGCGCCTGGCCGGCTCAACGGTAGCATGCGGCCGCCGCCTTCTGGCATAATGCCCGCTATTCCCCCATTCCACTGCGCAATCTAAGGTTAACTCTGTGCTCGTTACCAGCAATATCACCATGCAGTTTGGCAGCAAGCCGCTGTTTGAAAATATTTCCGTTAAATTTGGCGGCGGAAATCGTTACGGTTTAATCGGTGCTAACGGCAGCGGTAAATCCACCTTTATGAAAATACTGGGTGGCGACCTCCAGCCTTCGGCAGGCAACGTCTCTTACGATCCCAATGAACGTATCGGTAAGTTACGCCAGGACCAGTTCGCTTTTGAGCAATACAGCGTTCTGGATACCGTTATCATGGGCCACCATGAATTATGGGAAGTCAAACAAGAGCGCGACCGCATATATGCGCTGCCTGAAATGAGCGAAGAGGAAGGTTATAAAGTCGCCGACCTGGAAGTGCAGTATGGTGAAATGGATGGATATAGCGCCGAATCGCGCGCAGGTGAATTATTACTGGGCGTAGGTATTCCGGTCGAACAACATTATGGCCCGATGAGCGAAATTGCGCCGGGCTGGAAGTTACGCGTACTGCTGGCGCAGGCGCTATTTTCCAACCCCGATATTCTGTTGCTTGATGAACCGACCAACAACCTGGATATTGATACCATTCGCTGGCTGGAGCAGGTGCTGAATGAACGTAACAGCACCATGATCATCATTTCGCATGACCGACATTTCCTGAATATGGTCTGTACGCATATGGCCGATCTGGATTACGGCGAATTACGCGTTTATCCAGGCAACTACGATGAATATATGACGGCGGCGACCCAGGCGCGCGAACGTTTATTAGCCGACAACGCCAAGAAAAAAGCGCAAATCGCCGATCTTCAATCTTTCGTCAGCCGCTTCAGCGCCAACGCCTCAAAATCGCGCCAGGCGACCTCAAGGGCGAAACAGATCGATAAAATTAAACTGGAGGAAGTGAAAGCCTCCAGCCGTCAGAACCCGTTCATTCGTTTCGAACAGGGTAAAAAATTGTTCCGTAACGCGCTGGAAGTCGATGCGCTGACCAAAGGCTTCGATCAGGGCCCGCTGTTTAAAAACCTCAACTTATTATTAGAGGTGGGTGAAAAGCTGGCGGTATTGGGCGCCAACGGTATTGGTAAAACCACCTTAATGAAAACGTTGATTGGTGAATCAACACCGCAAAGCGGAACCATTAAATGGTCGGAAAACGTGCGTATCGGTTATTACGCTCAGGATCATGCGGAAGATTTCGCTAACGACCTCAGCGTATTTGACTGGATGAGTCAGTGGAAACAGGAAGGCGACGATGAACAGGCGGTGCGCAGTATTCTTGGCCGACTGCTCTTTACTCAGGACGATATTAAAAAGCCGGCTAAGGTTCTGTCGGGCGGCGAAAAGGGACGTATGCTGTTCGGCAAGCTAATGATGCACAAGCCCAACGTGCTGATTATGGATGAACCGACCAACCACCTCGATATGGAATCGATTGAGTCGCTGAATATGGCGCTGGAAGCTTATGAAGGCACGCTGATTTTCGTTTCGCACGATCGCGAATTCGTCAGCTCGCTGGCGACGCGCATTCTGGAAATTAAAGCGGACCGCGTGGTCGACTTTACCGGCAATTACGAAGATTACCTGCGCAGCCAGGGTATTTTGTAAACGTCACGCCGCCTGAAATAAAAGCGCCTCCGTCATGCGGAGGCGCTTTTTTTATTGTGGACGCGTTTCAATGACCGGAATGACAGACTTCGCAGTGCGGATCTTTCGCCACCTTCATCTCCTGAAATTGCAGCGTCATCGCATCGTACATCAGCAGCTTGCCGGCGACCGGCGCGCCGTAATGGGTCAACAGACGAATGGTTTCCATCGCCTGCAAGGCGCCGATCACGCCGACCAGCGGCGCCATCACTCCCGCTTCAACGCAGCTCAGGGTTTGCGCGCCGAACAGACGGCTGATGCAGCGGTAGCAAGGTTCATCCTCCCGCCAGGTAAACACGCTGAGCTGCCCCTCCATGCGGATCGCCGCGCCGGAGACCAACGGAATCCTGGCGGCAAAGCAGAGGCGGTTAAGCTGCTCGCGCGTCTCAACATTGTCGGTGCAGTCGACCACCGCGTTGTGGCGTGAAATCAGCGCCGCCAGCGCCGCATCGTCCAGCCGTTCGCTAAGGGTGTCGATCGCGCAATGAGGATTGCGCGCCCGCAGTTCTACGGCGGCGGAGTCGACTTTCGCGAGGCCGAGCGTGGCGTCGCGATGGAGGATCTGGCGTTGCAGGTTCGACAGCGAAACGGTATCGAAGTCGAGCAGCGTCAGCTGGCCGACGCCCGCGCCGACAAGATAGGGCGCGGCGGCGCAGCCTAAGCCGCCGAGGCCGACGATTAACACCCGCGACGCCTTCAGCTGCTCCTGACGATCGAAATCGAAGCCGCGCAGCACGATTTGGCGGTTATAGCGCAGCGTTTCGTCATCGTTGAGTTCCGGCAGCATTTATCC
>DENB01000062.1:98240-98462 GCA_002359495.1 Enterobacteriaceae bacterium UBA2655 | reverse complement strand
CCCATTCTCCCGCCTCTACCGTGCCGCGCTCGCGTTCCAGCACGATAAAACAGTTGGCGAGGGCAAAAGAGCTGAAGACGTGCGAGCCCTGGTTGCCGGTACTGCGCACTTCCAGCGCGCCGTCGGCGGCGGGCGCGTATATGCCGCGCTGAAAATCGAGACGGCCGGGCGATTTTTTGATGCGTTCCGCCGCACGCACGCGCTGGCGCGGCGGCAGGGCGG
>DENB01000062.1:47836-98093 GCA_002359495.1 Enterobacteriaceae bacterium UBA2655 | reverse complement strand
TTTGGTGTAATCCGCTTCGCCCACCGACACGCCGCCGGTGCTGATCACCACATCCGCCTGGCGATCGGCCTCTTCGAAAGCGCGGCGCAGCGCCGCCGGATCGTCGCGCACCAGACCGAGATCGATCACCTCGCAGCCAAGCTTGTCCAGCATCAGCGAGACGGTAAAACGGTTGGTATCATAGATCTGGCCTTCCGCCAGCGGCTGGCCCACCGGCTGTAGCTCGTCGCCGGTAGAAAAAATAGCGACGCGCAGCTTGCGCACCACTTTCAGCTGCGCAATGCCCAGCGAGGCGAGCAGCGGCAGTTCAGCGGCGCCGAGCCGCACGCCGGCGTCGAGCACCTGCGCGTTCGCCTGGATATCTTCGCCGATGCGGCGGATGTTCTGTCCTGGCGTAACGGCAGCGGTAATCACAATGCCGTCGGCATGGCTCTCCGTCTCCTCCTGCATCACCACCGCTTCGCAGCCCTGCGGTATCGGCGCGCCGGTCATGATGCGCACCACGCTGCCGACTGGCCAGTCGCCGTTGAACGGCGCGCCGGCGAAGGCTTTGCCCGCGACGGCCAGCGTCCGGCCCGGCTGCAGGTCCGCCAGACGAACGGCGTAACCGTCCATCGCCGAGTTATCGAAAGAGGGAACGGCACCCGGTGAGCGCACAGGCTCGGCGGTGATGCGGCCTGCCGCTTCCTGCAGGGAAAGGGTGACCTTATCTGCGATCGGGGTGAGCTGCGCCAGCATTTTGCCCTGCGCCTCGTCAAGGGAGATCAATCCTGCGGTAAAGCTTTCCATATCGTTTCCAGTCTGCGTTGTCTCAGTGAGCCTATTATGGTGGCAATCGCGCGCAGAGTCACATGCGGGCAGAGGTCGCCAGCCACAATAAAAGCGTATGACCGCGAAGTGCAGTTTCCGCTTTACAACCCCTGACAGGCTTTCTATAGTCGAAAATTGCTAAAAAAAGGTGAAATCCATTTTAAATCAGTGATTCACGCCGGTTCATTCACGGAGTAAAGCGCTATGGTTAAAGCAGTGATCGCCATTCATGGTGGGGCGGGCGCCATTACGCGCGCCGCAATGAGCGTGGAAAAAGAGCGGCGCTACCGCCAGGCGCTGGCGGAAATTCTCTCCAGCGGTCAGAAAATTCTCGCCGACGGCGGCAGCGCGCTGGATGCGGTCACCGAGGCGGTGCGTCTGCTGGAGGAGTGCCCGCTGTTCAACGCCGGCAAAGGCGCGGTATTCACGCACCAGGGCACCCATGAGCTGGACGCCAGCGTGATGGATGGCAGCACGCTGGAGGCGGGAGCGGTGGCGGGCGTCAGCCGCATTCGCAACCCGGTGCTGGCGGCGCGCGCGGTGCTGGAGCATAGCCCGCATCTGCTGTTTATCGGCGAAGGCGCCGAGCGATTTGCCGCTGATCAGGGGCTGGAGCAGGTCGAAGCCGATTTCTTTTCCACGCCGGAACGTTGGGAGCAGCTGCAACGCGCGCGGCAAAGCCAGCAAACGCTGTTGGATCATGATGGCGAAGCGCAAGGCGCCAATGGCGACCCGCTCGATCCCGACCGTAAATTCGGCACCGTCGGCGCGGTCGCCTGCGATCTGCGCGGCAACCTGGCGGCCGCCACCTCAACCGGCGGCATGACGAATAAACAGGCCGGGCGCGTCGGCGATTCGCCGCTGCCCGGCGCAGGCTGTTACGCCAGTAACGACAGCGCGGCGGTCTCCTGTACCGGCAGCGGCGAAGTTTTTATCCGCGTTCTGGCGGCTCACGACGTCGCCGCGCAGATGCGCTATGCGGGACGCACCCTGGCGGAAGCGAGCCGCAACGTGGTAGAGGAGAAGATCGCGGCGCTCGGCGGCAGCGGCGGCCTGGTGGCGGTCGATAATCAGGGTAACGTGGCGCTGCCGTTTAACAGCGAAGGCATGTATCGCGGCTACGCTTACGTTGACGGCGAGCTGAACGTGGCTATCTATCGTGAAAGCTAAGGAGCAAGCATGACGGAAACGCAGCGAACCGCGCAGTTGCCGGACGATCAGGTACTGGCGGTGCGGCAGCTTAGCGTTAGCTTTCAGCACGAAGGGCGCGTGACCGAAGCGGTGCGCCAGCTCTCCCTTGATGTCAGGCGCGGCGAAACGCTGGCGCTGGTGGGCGAATCGGGTTCGGGTAAGTCGGTCACCTCGCTGGCGTTGATGCGGCTGATTGAGCAGGCGGGCGGGGCGATGAGCGGCGACATTCTGCTGCGCCGTCGCAACGGTGATATTCTGGACGTGATGCGCGCCTCCGCGTCGCAGATGCGCCGGGTGCGCGGCGCCGATATGGCGATGATTTTTCAGGAGCCGATGACCTCCCTGAATCCGGTGTTTCCGGTGGGCGAGCAGATTGCCGAATCCGTGCGCCTGCATCAGGGGAAAAGCCACCAGCAGGCGCTGGCGGAGGCGCGCCGCATGCTCGATCTGGTGCGCATCCCCGAAGCGCAAAACGTCCTGTCGCGCTTTCCGCACCAGCTCTCCGGCGGCATGCGCCAGCGCGTGATGATCGCGATGGCGCTCTCCTGCAAGCCGGCGCTGCTGATTGCCGACGAGCCGACGACCGCGCTGGACGTAACTATTCAGGCGCAGATCCTGCAGCTGATCCGCGTACTGCAAAAAGAGATGCAGATGGGGGTGATCTTTATCACCCACGATATGGGGGTGGTGGCGGAAATGGCCGACCGCGTGCAGGTAATGTACCGCGGCGACGTCATAGAAACCGCGCCGGTGCAGCAGCTGTTCGATCAGCCGCAGCAGCCCTATACCCGCGCGCTGCTGGCGGCGGTGCCGAAGCTGGGCGCCATGAACGGCGAGCCGCTGCCGAAAAAATTTCCGTTGCTGCACAGCAGCGATACGCCTGCGTCGCGCGCGCCGCAGAATACGGTGCGCTACGCCGACGCGCCGATTTTACAGGTGCGCGATCTGGTGACGCGCTTCGATATTCGCGGCGGGCTGTTTAACCGCGTGCAGCGCCGCGTCCATGGGGTGGAGAAGGTGAGTTTCGATCTGCGCGCCGGCGAAACCCTGGCGCTGGTCGGTGAATCGGGCTGCGGCAAATCTACCACCGGCCGCTCCCTGCTGCGGCTGGTCGCCAGTCAGGGCGGCACCATTACCTTCAACGGTCAGCGTATCGACCAGCTGAAAGGCCCGGCGCTGGCGCATCTGCGACGCGACATTCAGTTTATCTTTCAGGATCCTTACGCCTCGCTCGATCCGCGTCTGACCGTCGGCTTCTCGATTATGGAGCCGCTGCTGGTGCACAAGGTAATGGGACGGCGCGATGCGGAGAAGCGCGTCGCTTGTCTGCTGGAGCGCGTCGGCCTGCTGCCGGAGCATGCGCAGCGCTATCCGCATGAATTTTCCGGCGGTCAGCGTCAGCGTATCTGCATCGCCCGCGCGTTGGCGTTGAATCCCAAAGTGGTGATCGCCGATGAGTCGGTCTCCGCGCTGGACGTCTCGATTCAGGCGCAAATCATTAATCTGATGCTCGATCTGCAGCGCGAATTCGGCATCGCCTTTCTGTTTATCTCTCACGATATGGCGGTGGTGGAGCGTATCAGCCATCGCGTCGCGGTGATGTATCTGGGGCAGATCGTCGAGATGGGGCCGCGCCAGGCGGTGTTCGAACAGCCGCAGCACCCCTATACCAAAAAGCTGATGGCCGCCGTGCCGGTAGCCGACCCGGCGCATCGCCGTCGCGAGCGCGCCCTGCTGGTGGATGAGATCCCCAGCCCGATACGCCCGCTGGGCGATGAGCCGGAAGTCGCGCCGCTGCTGGAAGTGTCGCCGGGACATTTTGTCGCGCGTCACGGCATTTGTGGAAGTTAATCGAACCATTATCGTCATCGCCGTACCGGTGACACCCCATTCAGGGACTACAGGAGAACGAGTAACATGATCAACATGACGCGTAAAAGTGTGCTGACGGCCGGGTTGCTGAGCAGCGTCATCGCGCTGCCCGCCTGGGCGGCGAAAGATGCGGTTATCGCCGTGGCATCCAACTTCACTACGCTGGATCCTTACGACGCCAACGACACGCTCTCTCAGGCCGTGGCGAAATCGTTCTACCAGGGGCTTTTTGGCTTCGATAAAGATATGAAGCTGGTTAACGTGCTGGCGGAAAGTTATCAGGCGAGCGCCGACGGGCTGACTTACACCATTAAGCTGCGTTCCGGCATCAAATTTCAGGACGGCAGCGACTTCAACGCCGAGGCGGTCAAGGTTAACCTCGATCGCGCCAGCGACCCGGATAACCATCTCAAGCGTTATAACCTGTTTAAATATATCGGCACCACCGAAGCGGTGGACCCCACCACGGTAAAAATCACCCTGAAGCAGCCGTTCTCCGCCTTTATTAACAACCTGGCGCATCCGGCGGCGGCGATGATTTCGCCTACCGCGCTGAAAAAGTATGGCAAGGAGATCGGCTTCCATCCGGTAGGAACCGGCCCGTACCAGTTCGTCACCTGGAATCAGACCGATTTCGTCAAGGTCAGCAAATGGGACGGCTACTGGAAAAAAGGCTATCCGAAGCTGGACAGCATTACCTGGCGTCCGGTGGTGGACAACAATACGCGCGCCGCGATGCTGCAAACCGGCGAGGCGAATTTCGTCTTCCCGGTGCCGTTCGAGCAGGCCAAACTGCTGGAAAAAAACAGCAAGCTCGACGTGGTGACCACGCCGTCGATCATGCAACGCTACATCAGCCTGAACGTAACGCAGAAGCCGTTCGATAACCCTAAGGTACGTGAAGCGCTGGAGTATGCGATTAACCGCCAGGCGCTGGCGAAAGTCGCCTTCGCCGGTTACGCCACGCCGGCGACCGGCGTCGTGCCGCCAGCCATCGACTTTGCGCAGAGCTATCCGCCGGTGCCTTATAATCCGGCGAAAGCGCGCGAACTGTTGAAAGAGGCGGGCTATCCGAACGGCTTCGAAACCACTCTCTGGTCCTCCCATAACCACAGCACCGCGCAAAAAGTGTTGCAGTTTACCCAGCAGCAGCTGGCGCAGGTCGGCGTGAAAGTGAAGGTCACGGCGATGGATGCGGGCCAGCGCGCCGCGGAAGTGGAAGGAAAAGGGCAGAAAGAGAGCAACGTGCGGATGTTCTACACCGGCTGGTCAGCCTCCACCGGCGAAGCGGACTGGGCGCTGACACCGCTGTTCGCCACCGCTTCCTGGCCGCCGGCCATCTTCAATACCGCTTTCTACAGCAATCCGCAGGTCGATAAAGATCTGGCTGACGCGCTGAAAACCACCGATCGCGATCAAAAAGCGAAGCTTTACAAAGATGCGCAGGATCATATCTGGAACGACCATCCGTGGATCCCGCTGGTGGTGGAGCAGCTGCTTTCCGCCAACAGCAAAACGCTGAGCGGTTTTTATGTGATGCCCGATACCTCGTTTAACTTTGACGAGGCCGATCTGAAGTAACCGGGACGCCAGCCCGACGGGGCTGGCGTCAGCTGCGCAGGAAACCGCATGCTTAACTATTTTCTAAAACGTCTGTTGGGACTGATTCCCACGCTGCTGATCGTGGCGGTGCTGGTGTTTCTCTTCGTCCACCTGCTGCCGGGCGATCCGGCGCGCCTGATCGCCGGACCGGAAGCGGATGCGTCGGTGGTGGCGCTGGTGCGCCAGGAGCTGGGGCTGAATCAGCCGCTGCCACAGCAGTTCTGGCATTTTATGCTGAACGCCCTGCAGGGCGATTTCGGCCAGTCGATGGTGTCGAAAAGGGCGGTTGCCGAAGAGATCGCCACGCGCTTTTTCCCCACTCTCTGGCTCACGCTGAGCAGCATGGTCTGGGCGGTGATCTTCGGCATGACGATCGGCATCGTCTCCGCCGTGTGGCGCAACCGCTGGCCGGATCGTCTCGGTATGACGCTCGCCGTCTCTGGCATCTCTTTTCCTGCCTTCGCGCTCGGCATGCTGCTGATGCAGATTTTTTCCGTGGAGCTGGGCTGGCTGCCGACCGTGGGCGCCGACGGCTGGAAACACTATATCCTGCCCTCCATTACCCTGGGCGCCGCCGTCGCCGCAGTGATGGCGCGTTTTACCCGCGCCTCCTTCGTCGAGGTGATGCAGGAAGATTATATGCGCACCGCGCGCGCCAAAGGGGTGCGTGAATCGCTGGTGGTGGTAAAGCATGGCCTGCGCAACGCCATGATCCCGGTGGTGACCATGATGGGGTTGCAGTTCGGCTTTCTGCTGGGCGGATCGATTGTGGTGGAGGTGGTGTTCAACTGGCCGGGGCTGGGACGACTGCTGGTGGATTCGGTCGAGATGCGCGACTACCCGGTCATCCAGGCTGAAGTGCTGCTGTTTTCGCTGGAGTTCATTCTTATCAATCTGGTGGTCGATCTGCTTTATGCGACGATCAACCCGGCCATTCGCTACAAATAAGGAGTCGCAATGAAAAACTGGCGACGCGAAGCGGCATTAAAGGCGATGCCGACCCTCACGGAAAATCGGGTGCGCACCCCCTGGCATGAATTCTGGCGGCGTTTTCGCCGTCAGCATGTCGCGATGCTGGCCGGCCTGTTTGTGCTGCTGCTGCTGGTGGTGGCGTTTATCGCCCCTTGGATCGCCCCTTTCGATGCGGAAAACTATTTTGACTATGACCGGCTGAATGAAGGTCCTTCGCTGATCCACTGGTTCGGCGTCGATTCGCTGGGCCGCGATATTTTCAGCCGCGTGCTGGTAGGCACCCGCATCTCGCTGATCGCCGGCTTCTTTTCGGTCGCTATCGGTACGGCGATCGGCACGCTATTTGGTCTGCTGGCGGGCTACTACGAAGGATGGTGGGATCGCATCACCATGCGCGTCTGCGACGTGCTGTTCGCCTTTCCCGGCATTTTGCTGGCGATCGCCGTGGTGGCGATCATGGGAAGCGGCATGGCCAACGTCATCGTCGCGGTGGCGATTTTCAGCATTCCCGCTTTCGCCCGGCTGGTGCGCGGCAATACGCTGGTGCTGAAGCATCAAACCTTTATCGAGTCGGCGCGCAGCATCGGCGCCTCCGACTGGACCATTCTGATACGCCATATTCTGCCCGGCACGGTGTCGTCGATTGTGGTCTATTTCACCATGCGCATCGGCACCTCGATTATTACCGCCGCCAGCCTCTCTTTTCTCGGGCTGGGCGCGCAGCCGCCGACGCCGGAGTGGGGCGCGATGCTGAATGAGGCGCGCGCCGATATGGTGATCGCGCCGCACGTAGCGATCTTTCCCAGCCTCGCCATTTTCCTCGCGGTGCTGGCTTTTAACCTGCTGGGCGACGGGCTGCGCGACGCGCTTGATCCCAAACTGAAAACCTGACCGGCGCGCGCTGACCTTAAAGCTGAGGCGTCGCCGCGCTAAGATCGACGGACGGCTGACGCATCGGTGAGATGGACGACCTCTCCGCATCGGTGTGGAAGCCCGCTACCAGAGTTAACAGCTGTCTGGCCTGTTGCTCCAGCGAGGCGGAGGCGTTGGCGGACTTATAAACCAGCGAGGCGTTTTGCTGGGTAACGCTATCCATTTCCGTCACCGCCCGGCCGACCTGATCAATGCCGCGGCTCTGCTCGTCGGACGCCAGGGTAATTTCGCTCATGATGTCGGTGACGCGATTTACTGCGCCGACGATCTCCTGCATGGTATGACCGGCGCTGCTGACCTGCTGCGAACCTTGGTTGACGCGCTGCACGGAATTTTCAATCAGCAATTTGATCTCTTTCGCGGCTTGCGCGCTGCGCTGCGCGAGGCTGCGTACTTCATTCGCCACTACGGCGAAACCGCGTCCTTGCTCGCCGGCGCGTGCGGCTTCCACCGCCGCATTGAGCGCGAGAATATTTGTCTGGAAGGCGATGCCGTCTATCACGCTGGTGATATCAGCAATCTTCTTCGAACTGTCAGTAATGTCATGCATGGTTTTCACCACGCCTTCCACCACCTTGCCGCCTTTACCCGCAATATCGGAGGCGTTGTTGGCCAGCAGCGATGCCTGACGCGCATTGTCGGCGTTCTGCTTCACGGTGGCGGTCAGTTGTTCCATGCTGGCGGCAGTCTCCTCCAGTGAGGCGGCCTGTTGTTCGGTACGCGCGGAGAGATCGGTATTGCCACTGGCGATATCGCTGGCGTTGCTAAAAATGGCGTCGGCGCTGTCGCGCACATTATTGACGGTGTTCAGCAACGCCTGTTGCATATGGTTAAAGCTGCGGGCGAGCGAAGCCATTTCGCTGCGCCCCTCAATGTGTAAGCTTTCTGATATTTCACCTTCAGCGAAGCGCGCCATTTGTTGTTGCAGTTTTTTCATCGGTATCAGCAGAATATGACGCAACAGCGCCCAGACGCTAAGAAGTATTAAGAGAACCATTGCGGCGATTATGCTCACCGTCACGACCATCCGATAGAAAGCGTCATCGAATTTAACATAGGTTTTCGCCAGTAACTGCGTATTCAATGCGCGCCACTGCGTATAGGCTATTTCGAGCTCGTCTTGCGCCTGTTGAAGTTCCACATTGGCATAGCCGGAATAATCATTGGCTTTGAGCAGCGCGAAGGATTGTTGCAACAGGTTTGTCATGGTGTTGTATTTTTTTTCAATCAGCGCCAGAGTTTCGAGGTTTTGGCCCTGGATCAGCGGCATAGCTTTATATGTTTTGAAATGCTGTCGGGCTTCGTCGAGCGAGGCTGCGGCAGTAGTCATTAGCGCATCGCCGGATTGCGGTGCATTAAGATCCGTATTGTTTTTTAACAGGCGGATAGCGGCGCGGCTGAGGGTTAAGCGCGTTTTAATTAGCGTTTGCAAGCCATCTGCCAGTTCGTGCTGCTGTTTCGATAGTTGGCTGCTATCAAAAAAAACGTGCTTTCCAGAAAACATCGATGTAATGAAGAGCGAGCAGGAAGCCACCTGCATTACGGTAAATATCACTAAAATAAAAGTAACGGCAGTAACAATCTTAACCCTTTTAACCATTTTGGCCTCTTTTATGCGGTAGCTTAACCATTAATTAATCGGTTGCAGAAAAAATAACTAAAATAGAGTTTTAATCGTTTTCGTTATAACGTCGCGCGCAAGCCGCGGCCAGTGGGAATACTGAAATGAAGCCATTCGATTATCAGTTGGATTTTAAAAACATCGACTTTCGCCAAAACCCGGAACTATATCAGGTTGGGCGCGGCGAGCAGGGGGTATTAATGGTCGAACCTTATAAAAGCGAAATATTGCCCCATTGGCGGTTTCGCACCGTGCCGCTGGCGGAAAAATCGGCGGAAAAGATTATGTCGCTGTTTGAAACCTATCGTGAGCAGGATGATTTCGTCGGCATGGATATGGCGCGTAAATTTATTCAGATGGGGTATACGCGGGCGCGACGCTACAGCAATCACAAGGGCGGGCGCAAATATGACGCTGACGGCAAGGAGCTGCCCTGGGGACGGGATGAAGAAAAGGCCGCGGCGGCGGCCATTTTTAAAGGGTACTGGGATCGGCTGCGCGCCGACGAAGATTATCTGGCGCGCAAAAAAGCGCACCAGCAGAAGTATGGTTAAACCTTGCTGCCCCAGAGATCGTATTCGTCGGCGTTTTCAACCTTAACGCGCACTACGTCGCCCGGCTTCAGCTGGGTTTCGCCGTTGAGATAGACCGCGCCGTCGATTTCCGGCGCATCCGCCATGCTGCGGCCAATCGCGCCTTCTTCGTCCACTTCGTCGATCATCACCAGAATTTCGCGGCCGACTTTTTCCTGCAGGCGCTCGCTGGAGATCTGCTGCTGCAGCTGCATAAAGCGATCGTAACGTTCTTCTTTCACCGCTTCCGGCACCTGATCCGCCAGCTGGTTGGCGGTCGCGCCTTCCACTGGACTGTATTTAAAGCAGCCGACGCGATCGAGGCGCGCCTCTTTCAGGAAGTCCAGCAGCATCTGGAAATCCTCTTCGGTTTCGCCGGGGAAGCCGACAATAAAGGTCGAACGCAGCGTCAGCTCCGGGCAGATTTCGCGCCAGCGCTTGATGCGCTCCAGCGTGCGCTCAACCGCGCCTGGACGCTTCATCAGCTTCAGGATGCGCGGGCTGGCGTGCTGCAGCGGGATATCAAGGTAGGGCAGGATTTTGCCTTCCGCCATCAGCGGGATTACCTCGTCCACGTGCGGGTAAGGGTAAACGTAGTGCAGACGCACCCAGACGCCGAGCTTCGCCAGCTGTTCGCACAGGCTGACCATGCTGGTTTTAACCGGCGAGCCGTTCCAGAAGCCGGTACGGTGTTTGACATCGACGCCATAGGCTGAGGTGTCCTGCGAAATAACCAGCAGCTCTTTCACGCCCGCTTCCACCAGACGCTTAGCTTCATCCAGCACCGAGCTGATCGGACGGCTGTCGAGGTCGCCGCGCATCGACGGAATGATGCAGAAGGTGCAGCGATGGTTGCAGCCTTCGGAAATTTTCAGATAGGCGTAATGGCGCGGCGTCAGCTTCACGCCCTGTTCCGGCACCAGGCTGAGGAACGGGTTGTGCTGCGGCTTCGGCACATAGTGATGCACGTGCGACAGCACCTGCTCATAGCTGTGCGGACCGGTGATCTCCAGCACCTTTGGGTGCACTTCGCGGATCTGGTTCTCTTTCGCGCCGAGGCAGCCGGTGACAATCACCTTGCCGTTTTCGTTCAGCGCTTCGCCAATGGCTTCCAGTGATTCCTGCACTGCGCTGTCGATAAAACCACAGGTATTAACGATGACAATCTCCGCATCATCGTAACGTGGTACGACGTCGTAGCCCTCGGTCCGCAGTTCGGTGAGGATGCGCTCAGAGTCGACGAGATTTTTTGGACAGCCCAGTGAGACGAATCCCACGCGCGGCGCCAGTGTTGTATTGGTATTAGACATGGCTCAATTTCCGGTTCTGCACAGCGTTGGCGCGCGATTTTACATGCGTTAAGGTGAAATTTATACCGTTATCTCCATGGAAAACGCAGGGCGTTACGCGACTCAGCCGCCATACCGCCTGGCCGACTGTTCGCCCGCATAAAATCAGCTTTCGCATACACTTACCCTTTACGCAGCGAAAGGGGACAAGCGATGAAACCGTTGAGTTGGGCGATTGTAGGGCCGGGCGCCATTGCGCATCAGTTTGCCGGGGCGATGACGGCGATGGGACGACAGATTACGGCGGTCGGCGCGCGCAATCGCGAAAAGGGCGAGGCGTTCGCTCAGCGTTACGGTATCGGTCAGGTGTATGACGACTTCGCGCGACTCTTTGCCGATAAAGCGATCGACATCGTCTATATCTCGACGCCGCATGCCAGCCACTATGGCCTGATGAGACAGGCGCTGGAAAACGGCAAGCATCTGCTGGTGGAGAAGGCGATCACGGTCAGCAGCGCGGAGCTGGGGGCGATCAACCGACTGGCGCAGGAGAAAAATCTGATCGTCGCGGAAGCGATGACCCTTTTCCATATGCCGCTGTTTCATCAACTCAAAGCCTTGGCGGAGAGCGGACGTCTGGGGCGGCTAAAGATGATTCAGGTCTCCTTCGGTTCACTGAAAGTGGACGATCCTGAAAACCGTTTCTTTAACCCGGCGCTGGCGGGCGGCGCGCTGCTGGATATCGGCACCTATGCGCTCTCTTTCGCCCGATTCTTTATGAGCGAACAGCCCGGAACGGTGCTGACCACAGTGGAAAAGTTTGCTACCGGCGTGGATGAACAGTGCGGCATCGTGCTGCAAAATAGCCGGGGCGAGATTGCGACCCTGGCGCTGGCGTTTCGCGCCAAAATGCCCAAGCGCGGCACCGTCGCATGGGAGAACGGCTTTATCACCGTCGATGATTTTCCGCGCGCGCAGCAGGCGACGCTGACATGGGCCAGCGGCGAAAGCGAGGTCATCGCGGCGGGCGACACCGAACGCGCGCTGCAGTATGAGATAACGGCGGTCGAGCAGTGGGTCGCTGCGGGAGAGAACCCGCTGCACTACCTGACCAACGACGTGGTCGCCCTGATGAGCGATATTCGCCAGCGCTGGGGGATCCGCTTTCCGTTTGAAGCGTAGCGCCCTTGTCAAACGCACTGCGGCTACCTGCAAGTAAAGTAAGGTAAAACATCGTGGGCGGGCAGGGCTAACCACTAACCTTATTGGCAAAACGCCTGAACAGGAGAGAACCATGTCCCGATTTTCCGCCGCCCTGTTGCTAAGCGGCTCGCTGCTCTGTTCCTTTTCGACCCTTGCCGCCGACGTGACCGTGCAGGTGTTGCAGGATAAGCTTGATCACCCCTGGTCGGTGGCTTTCCTGCCGGATAACCAGACGCTGCTGATCACGGAACGCTCCGGTCAGCTGCGGAGCTGGCGGCCCGGGCAGGGCCTGTCGCAGCCGATCGGCGGCGTGCCGAAAGTCTGGGCGCAGCGGCAGGGCGGCCTGCTGGATGTGGTGCTGGCGCCCGACTTCGCGCAAAGCCGTCGCGTCTGGCTCAGCTATACCGAAGCGGGAACGAACGGCGCGGCAGGCGCGGTGGTGGGCTATGGCCGGCTGAGCGACGACGCGCGCCAGCTGGCGGACTTCAAGGTGGTGATCCGTCAGGAGCCGAAGCTCTCCAGCGGCGCCAATATCGGCACCCGGCTGGCGTTCGATCGCGACGGCTTTCTCTGGATTGGCTTCGGCGACAGCTTCCGCAGCAGCACGGCGCAGGATCTCGACCAGCTGCAGGGCAAACTGCTGCGCCTGAACGCCGACGGTTCGGTGCCGCAGGATAACCCTTTTGTCGGGCATAAAAACGCCCGTCCTGAGATCTGGACGCTGGGGATGCGCAACCCGCAGGGGCTGGCATTGAATCCCTGGACGCATCAGATGTGGGAAAGCGAACACGGTCCGCGCGGGGGCGATGAGGTCAATATTCCGCAAAAAGGCAAAAACTACGGCTGGCCGCTGGCGACCTGGGGCATCGACTACAGCGGCGAGAAGGTGCCGGAGTCGAAAGGAGGACAGGTAGAGGGCACTGAACAGCCGGTTTTCTACTGGAAAAATTCGCCGGCCGTCAGCGGCATGGCTTTTTATAACAGTGCCCGCTTTCCGCAATGGAAAAACTCGCTGTTTATCGGTGCGCTGAAGGAGAAAAACCTGATCCGGCTCAGCATCAACGGCGAAAAAGTGGTCGAGGAGCAGCGGCTGCTGACCGATCGCGGCGAGCGCATCCGGGATGTGCGTCAGGGACCGGATGGTTATCTGTATGTGCTGACCGACGAGTCGAATGGCAAGCTGCTGAAGGTGGGATTAAACGAGGGCGCTGACGCGCCCCGCGGTTAATCAGCGCACCCAGCGGCAAACCTCCCAGCCGCGCCGCGTCGCTTCCTGATGGAGCAGCGCGTCAGGATTGACCACATGAGCATGATCGGCCTGCTCCAGCAAGGGCAGGTCGTTCATTGAGTCGCTGTAGGCCCAGGTGCGCTGATACGCTTCGCCATACTGCTGCGCTCGCCAATCCGTCAGGCGCGACACCTTGCCATCTTTATAGGTCATCGCGCCGTAGGTGAGGCCGCTGTAGCGGTCGTCGACAATCTCCACGCCGATCGCCAGCGCGCCGTGCACGCCGAGCCGTTCGGCGATCGGCACCACCAGATGCTCGCCGCTGGCGGAGATGATCATAATTTTGTCGCCGCGCTGCTGATGCCAGGCGATGCGCTCGCGGGCGGCAGGGAAAACGCGCGGCATAATGTCACGATGAATAAAACGGCGCACCCAGCCGCTGACCGTCAGGGTGCCCATGCCGGTTAAAGGAGAGAGCGTTTTATGCATGTACTCTTCAATGGAAAGCGTGCCGGCATAATATTGCGCCATCAACGCCTGCTCCTCCGCGATTAAATCCGCCGGCGCAAAGCCTTGTGACACCAGCCAGCGCAGCCACAGGCTGGTGCTGTCTTCGCAAATCAGGGTTTCATCCAGATCGAAAAGGGCTAAGTCCATCAGGGTTCTCCTCAGCTGACTGAATTCAGGTTAGCGGATCTTTGTGACGGACTTAACTGTTCTGCGAAAATTCGGAATTTAACGCAAATTTTTCTGCGCGGCGATGCGCTGAAAATGGCATCACTACAGGGGCGATGCCAGGGTTTCTCTAAGAAAACCTGGATAACTTTACGGTTGAACGGTTTTTTTCACCGGTTTTAACGGTTAGCGTCTTAGCGTATGCACTTTCCGCATGTAAAAAACCGCGTTTTCATAAGGACAATCTGGTCGCCTCCATGACAAAAAAATCCACTCTGTTCCGCCTGCGGCGCGTTGCCGCCTGCACTGCTCTGCTTCTCTTCGTTCCTGTCGCCTCCTTTGCCGAACAGGCGCCCGCCGCGCCGCAAATCGATGCGAAAGCCTGGATCCTGATGGACTACGCCAGCGGTAAAGTGCTGACCGAATCTGACGCGGATGAACGCCTGGATCCCGCCAGCCTGACGAAAATGATGACCAGCTATGTCATCGGCCAGGCGATCAAGTCGGGCAAAATTACGCGCGACGATATGGTGACGGTAGGACAGGATGCCTGGGCGACGGGCAATCCAAAGCTAAAAGGCTCATCGCTGATGTTCCTCAAGCCCGGCGATCGCATTCCGGTGTCGGAACTGAATAAAGGGATTGTGATCCAATCCGGCAACGACGCCTGTATCGCGCTGGCGGATTATGTCGCGGGTAGTCAGGATGCGTTTATCGGCGTGATGAATAACTATGTGAAGGCGCTGGGGCTGAAAAATACCCATTTTATGACGGTGCATGGCCTGGACACCGAAGGACAATACAGTACCGCGCGCGATATGGCATTGATTGGCCAGGCGCTGATCCGCGACGTGCCGGAAGAGTATGCGTTAAATAAAGAGAAAGAGTTCACCTTTAATAATATCCGCCAGCACAACCGCAACCGTCTGCTCTGGAGCACCAACCTTAACGTCGACGGCATTAAAACCGGCCATACCTCCGGCGCGGGCAATAACCTGGTAGCCTCGGCGAAGCAGGACGATATGCGGCTGATCTCCGTGGTGCTAGGCACGCAGAGCGACGCCATTCGCTTTCGTGAAAGCGAAAAGCTGCTGACTTGGGGTTTCCGCTTCTACGAAACGGTCACGCCGATCAAAGCCAACGCGCCTTTTTCGCAACAGCGCGTCTGGTTCGGCGACAAGCGCGAGGTCAATCTCGGCGTGGAAAAAGATGCCGCCGTCACCATCCCGAAAGGGCAGATGAAGAACCTGAAAGCGAGCTTTACTCTGAACTCGCCGCAGCTGGAAGCGCCGCTGAAGAAAAATCAGGTGGTCGGCACCATCGATTTCCAGCTGGACGGCAAAACCATCGAGCAGCGTCCGCTGGTGGTGTTGGAAGAGGTGCAGGAAGGAGGCTTCTTCGGCCGCATCTGGGATTTCGTGGTGATGAAGCTCAACGCGCTGTTCGGGAAGTGGTTCTGATGCACTCCCCGCCCGGCGGGCGGGAACAACGGCAAGCGTAAGGTAGATTATTCCTTCACCCAGCCTCGGCGGATCGGCAGGGCGAACAGCACGCGGTGCAGCCCATTCAGCAACCTGAGCATGCGCTGGCCGTAAATCTGCCAGGCGAGTTGTGAAGCGAGGCAGCCCAGCATGCCCACCAGAAAGCCGCCCAGCATATCGAGCGGCCAGTGGACGCCAAGGTAGACGCGCGACCAGGCGATGGCGCTGCCTAGCGCCATCAGCAGCACGCCGGACCACAGGCGATGCCAGAAAACAAACGCCAGCGCGAAGGTAAATATCGCCGTGCCGTGATCGCTGGGATAAGAGTCATCGGCGGCGTGATGAAGAAACTGATGACCGAGTCCTACCGCAAAGGGTCGCGGGTGCGGAATCAACTGGCCTACGCACCAGGAGATGGCGAGGGCGTAGAGCAGCGCCATGCCGGTTTTCAGCACCAGTGCACGCTGGGAGTGAACCCGGTCATGCGGTCCCCAGAACCACAGCGCCACAATCAGCAGCGGCACGATAGCGATAAGATCTTTAGCGATAAAGGTCGCCAGGCTGAGCAGCCATAAGGGCGAATCGGGCGTGGCATTGACCCACAAAAATAACATACGGTTTAACGCATCCATCACAGCGTACTGATCCTCGTCTTGTTAATTCACTGCATGACGCAGCCAAAATGAAACGGCCAGCCGCGCAAAAAGCGAGCCAGATAAGGCTTCCAGCGTAGAAGCGGCACGGCTGTCCGTAAATGGACGCGTTCCTAATCCGGGCCGAAATTGTCGATCTGTTTAACTTTCCTGCCCGCCGCGCGCGCATCTCATCAGACGCATCATCGCCGATGGCGCTTAAGAAAGCCTTAAGCGATAACATTAGTCAGGCATAAAAAAACCCGTCAGTCAGAGACTAACGGGCTCCACAATTTGGGATTTCAAAGAAAAGCAGTGGCATTTATTGAGACTGGTCCATAAAAAAAAAGTTCTGGACGTCGTCAAAAATATTTTATAAGGCGTGCAGGGCTGGCCAGATAATCACGATGAGCGTACCGGCAAGCGTCAGCAGGACGTTGGCGATCGCGTAGGTGCCGGCATAGCCGAGGGCCGGAATATTGCTGCGCGCGGTATCGCTGATAATCTCCATCGCCGGCGCGCAGGTGCGGGCGCCCATAATAGCGCCAAACAGCAGGGCGCGGTTCATGCGCAACACGTAAGCGCCGAACAGGTAACAGATCACTACCGGTATCAGGCTGACCAGCAGGCCGCTCAGCAGCATCAGCGCGCCGTCGCTGCCCAAACCTTGGTTGATGCCGCTGCCGGCGCTGAGACCGACGCCAGCCATGAACACCATCAGGCCGAACTCTTTCACCATCGTCAGCGCGCCCTGCGGGATATAGCCGAAGGTCGGATGGTTGGCGCGTAAAAAGCCGAGCATGATGCCGGCAAACAGCAGGCCCGCCGCGTTGCCAATGCCGAAGCTGAAGTTGCTGAACTGGAAGGTGATCATGCCGATCATCAGGCCCACGATAAAGAAGGCGCAAAAGGCCAGCAGATCGGTCATCTGGCTGTGAATGGCGATAAAGCCGATGCGGTCCGCCACGCTTTTCACGCGGCGCGCCTCGCCGCTGACCTGCAGGATGTCGCCTTTGTTGAGCATAATGCTGTCATCGATCGGCATCTCGATCTGGCTGCGGATAACCCGGTTGAGAAAACAGCCGTGATCGGTCAATTTTAGCTGGCTGAGGCGTTTGTTTACCGCATTGTGGTTTTTCACCACAATTTCCTCGGTGACGATACGCATATCCAGCAGATCGCGATCGAAAACCTCTTTGCCGTTGCGGAAGCTGGGATCGAGGCGCGCGTGCGCGTCAGGGTAGCCTACCAGCGAGATGTCGTCGCCCTGTTGCAGTACCGCGTCGCCGTCGGGGCTGGCCAGAATGCCGTTGCGACGGATGCGCTCGATATAGCAGCCGGTTTGCCGATAGATGCCCAGCTCGCGCAGGTTTTTACCGCCGCTCCACTCCACCAGCTCTGCGCCGACGCGGTAGGCGCGGATCACAGGCAGAAAGACTTTGCGCTGGCTGTCGGCATCCAGCCCGCGCTCGCGGGCGATTTGCTGCGCGCAGGTGGGGAGATCCTGATGTTGCAGGCGGGGCAGATAGCGCGCGCCGAAAATCAGACTCACCAGACCGATGAGGTAGGTCAGGGCATAGCCCAGGCTGAGATGATCCTGCATCTGGCTGAGCTGCTGGCTGTCGGCGATGCTTTGCCGCAGCGTGTCGCCGGCGCCCACCAGCACCGGGGTGGAGGTCATAGATCCGGCCAGCATGCCGGCGGTCAGGCCGATATCCCAGCCGAAGACTTTGCCCAGTCCCAGCGCCAGCAATAGCGCGCTCACCACCATGACGATCGCCAGGATAAAATAATTTTTGCCGTCGCGAAAGAAAATAGAAAAAAAGTTAGGACCCGCTTCCACGCCCACGCAAAAAATAAACAGCATAAAGCCGAGACTGAGCGCTGCGGTATTAATCGCGAAGTGTTGTTGTCCGAGTAATAACGAAACCACTAATACGCCAATGGAATTTCCTAATTGAACAGAACCCAGGCGAAGTTTTCCTAAACAGAGGCCGAGCGCTAAAACGACAAATAATAACAGAACGTCATTTCCGCTTAACAAATCTGCGACGTTAATATTCACTGTTTAACTTCTTTTTTACCAGTAAGCTGTTGATTGGTGGTCTGTTATTCGCTATCTTTTTCAGACCGTTTGCATCCATGCTGCCAGGCGCAGCATTATTGGAATGAGTAAAGCAGCGGTTATTCTAATCACAAATTTCTTTTCCAGCTATCAGGCTTCGGGTTTCATCAGGAAGTGAGCTGTTTCTTTTTATTGCCACTTAACACACCAGAAATTGAGTCTAGTTTCAATAATGTTAATTTTTGATTAGAGGTTTGTTATGTCGCAGCGCGGTAAACGCTGGTCAGCGTTAATAACAGGTGTATTGCTGTACAGCACAGTATTTATTTACGCGCATCACGCCTGGACGGCCAGCCATCAACACATGCGGGGAGAGCCGGAGCTGCTGCTGTTCTTGCTGCCGGGCGTACTGATGGCGTTATTGCAACCCGAAAGCCCGTTGAAAAGCACTCTGGTTATGGCGCTGATCGTGACGCTGCCTGCCGTTTTGCTGTTAAGCGACTGGATGCCGCTGCGTCACAGCGTCGTGCTACTTTGCGCATGGAGCCTCAGCGCGCTGTTTTGGGCCGGCTGCGGCGCGCTGCTGGTCAGACTGATACGTCTGCTCTGGTTTCCGCGTCTGGAGTAGCAGACGTCATAAAATACGGGCCTTCAGGCCCGTGAATGTTCAGGATGCAAAGGGATCAGGCGTTGATGCCGAGATTCGCTTTGGTCCAGGCGGCAAAGTCGGTGTAACCGCCCACATGCTGCTGATCAAGAAAAATCTGGGGTACGGTACTGACCGGCTTGCCGGCGGTTTTTTCCAGATCCGCTTTTGTAATGCCTTCCGCCTGAATATCGACGTAACGGTAATCAAAATCGTCACGCTCTGCGGTCAGTTTTTCCGCCAGCTCTTTCGCGCGCACGCAGTAAGGGCAGCTGGAACGTCCAAAAATAACAGCAAACATCGTTCTCTCCTTGCGGAATTGATTTGTGACGGATATCACAAATTCGTATCAATGATGGTCAACATCATGCCCGCTCAGAGTGCTTAAAGGAAGAAGGAAATGCCTGTTACTCTAATGCGCGCCGTCTATGCTTGATCTGCTATTTGACCAGAACAGACGGTTTATTGAACCGCGTTACGTCGGAGATTGCCCGTATGCGAACCCTTGCCGATTTGCCGAAGCCGGTGCTGATTCTGGAAGCCATCGGCGGCATGATGCTGCTGCTTTCTGTGTTAGCGCTGAACGGTTGGCTGCCGCTGCCGGCAAGCTTCGACAGCAAAACGCTGGCCACGGCGCTGCTTTTCATCGGCGTTCTGCTGATGCTGCCCGCCGCCTGGCTGATGATGTGGCGCACGGCGAAAGCGATGGCGCCGCAGCTGTTCGGTAACGCGAACAAAAAGAAATAATTTACCCTTTTGCCGGAGATCCTCATGACGCCGACCATTGATTTATTGCGCAGCCACCGCTCGATTCGTTCTTTTACCGACCAAATGATAAGCGAAGAGCAGCGTGAAGCCATTATTGCCGCCGCGCAATCGGCCTCTACCTCCAGCTTTCTGCAGTGCTCCTCGATTATTCGCATCACGGATAAAGCGAAGCGCGACAAACTGGTGAACCTGACCGGTGGCCAGCCGTGGGTAGCGGACGCCGCCGAGTTTTGGGTGTTCTGCGCCGACTTCAACCGCCATCTGCAGATTTGCCCCGATGCGCAGCTGGGCCGCGCCGAGCAGCTGCTGCTGGGCTGCGTGGATACCGCGCTGATGGCGCAGAACGCTATGGTGGCCGCCGAATCCCTCGGACTGGGCGGCGTGTTTATCGGCGGGATCCGCAACAGCATGGCCGAGGTGACCGAGCTGCTGGGCCTGCCGAAATTCGTTCTGCCGCTGTTCGGTTTCTGCATCGGTTATCCCGACGCCGTGCCGGATGTCAAACCGCGTATTCCACAGGCGATGCTGGTGCATGAAAATCAGTATCAGGCGGTGGATCCAGCTGTGCTGGCCGATTACGATAATCGCACCAATATCTATTATCAGCAGCGCGACAGCAATCAGCGTTCTGAAACCTGGAGCGAGCTGATTCAGCGTTTGATCATCAAGGAAACGCGCCCGTTCATGCTCGACTATCTGCATCAGCAGGGCTGGGCGACGCGCTAATCCCTTACTCAGGAGAGGTCAGGTGAAGATTGCTATCTTATCGCGCGACGGTTCGCTTTATTCCTGCAGGCGACTGCGCGAAGTCGCCGAACAGCGCGGCCATGAAGTGCAAATTCTCGATCCGCTCTCCTGTTATATGAATATCCATCCCGCCTCGCCGGCGGTGCACTACTGCGGCGAGCCGCTGGGACCCTTCCATGCGGTGATCCCGCGCATCGGGCCCGCCATTACCTTTTACGGCACGGCGGTACTGCGCCAGTTTGAGATGTGCGGCAGCTATCCGCTCAACGAGTCGCTGGCGATTATCCGCGCGCGCGACAAGCTGCGCTCGCTGCAGCTGCTGGCGCGCGAAGGGATCGATATGCCGGTCACCGGCTTCGCCTCGTCGCCGGACGACACCCGCGATCTGATTGAGATGGTGGGCGGCGCGCCGCTGGTAGTGAAGCTGGTGGAGGGCACGCAGGGCATCGGCGTGGTGCTGGCGGAGACGCGCCAGGCGGCGGAGAGCGTGATCGACGCCTTTCGCGGCTTGAACGCCCATATTCTGGTGCAGGAGTTCATCAAAGAGGCGCAGGGGCGGGACGTTCGCTGTCTGGTGATCGGCGATGAAGTGGTGGGTGCGATAGAGCGGGAGGCGAAAGAGGGCGATTTTCGTTCCAATCTGCACCGCGGCGGCAAGGCGCGTCCGGTAGAGATTACGCCGCAGGAGCGGGAAATCGCGGTCAAAGCCGCCGCGACGCTGGGGCTGGAGGTGGCGGGCGTGGATATTCTGCGCGCGCGCCGCGGTCCGCTGGTAATGGAGGTTAATGCCTCGCCGGGGCTGGAGGGCATCGAAACCACCACCGGACTGAATATCGCCGCGATGATGATCGACTGGATCGAGCAGCATGCGCAACCAGGCTTTCGTCTTAAAACCGGGGGGTAACGCCGCTTTCAGGGCGGTTTTCGTGGCGTTAGCACGGTTTTTTCCGTAAGCTAAGGCGCTTAATTCTTCACCCCACGAGACATCATGATGGATTCTCTTGTCGTTCCGGATATCGACGTACTGCGCCGTTGGCTGGATCAACAAAATATCACCTGGTTTGAGTGCGACGCCTGTCAGGCGCTGCACCTTCCCCATATGCAAAATTTTGAGGGCGTCTTCGATGCCAAGATCGATCTGGTGGATAATGTCATTCTTTTTTCGGGACTGGCTGAGGTAAAACCCACCGCGCTGCTGCCGTTAGCGGGCGATCTTTCCCTTATCAACGCCAGTTCGCTGACGGTGAAAGCCTTTCTTGATATTCAGGACGACAATCTGCCGAAGCTGATTGTCTGCCAGTCGCTCAGTACCAGCGCAGGCTTAACCTTTGGTCAGTTTTCCAGCTTTATCAAGCAGAGCGAAGAGCAGATTTCCATGGTGATTATGGAAGCTTTCGCCAACAATTTGCTGATGAAAGGCGAAGAGGAAGAGTTTCAGCCGCCTTTGCTGAGCCATCCCATGCTTCACTGATTTCATACCTCTCTAACTGCCGCTTTTTGCGGCGGTTTTTATTTTATCCCCACCACTTTTTATTCTGCATTTTGCCCTCTAATGCCAGATATTTGTCGTGCTTTATGCCGTGCAAGCCGAACCCCATAGCAGAAACATGCATAAAATATCGCGAAAAGGCGTTTTTTACGCTGGGATCTGGTGCTGGAGGATCAGGGGGGCTATTCTTGCGGGGCTGCATAACAGGTGCAACGTCAGCGCAGGCATAGGTTTTTTCTATTAAACTCGCTATGAATATTAATTCATTCTATGCCTGTACATTTACAGAAAAGCGCAACGTCCGAATCGCTTTTTCTGCCGAGTTGTAATGACCCCGCTCAGGAGGAAGGAAGATGTTCAACCAACGTAAAAAATGGTTGTCAGGTGTGGTTGCTGGCGTGCTGATGGCGGTTTCCGCTGGCGCTATGGCAGAAGAAAAGACGGTGCACGTTTATAACTGGTCCGACTATATTTCGCCGGACACCGTGCCCAATTTTGAAAAGCAGACCGGCATTAAGGTGGTCTACGACGTATTCGATTCCAACGAAGTGCTGGAAGGCAAGCTGATGGCCGGCAGCACCGGTTATGACGTGGTGGTTCCGTCCTCCAGCTTCCTGGCGCGTCAGCTGCAGTCCGGCGTTTTCCAGCCGCTCGATAAGAACAAGCTGCCGAACTATAAAAATCTCGATCCGGCTCTGCTGGCGAAAGTGGCGCAGCACGATCCCGACAACAAATATGCGATTCCTTACCTCTGGGCCACGACCGGCATCGGCTATAACGTCGATAAAGTAAAAGCGGCGCTGGGCCAGGACGCGCCGGTCAACAGCTGGGATCTGGTGCTGAAGCCGGAAAACCTGGAAAAACTGAAAAGCTGCGGCGTCTCTTTCCTCGATGCGCCGGAAGAGATTTTCGCCACCGTGCTGAACTATTTGGGCAAAGATCCTAACAGTTCGGACGCGAAGGATTATTCCGGCGCGGCAACCGATCTGCTGCTGAAGCTGCGTCCGAATATCCGTTATTTCCACTCGTCGCAGTACATCAACGACCTGGCAAACGGCAACACCTGCGTCGCGATCGGCTGGGCTGGCGATGTGTTGCAGGCGAAAAAGCGCGCCGACGAAGCGAAAAACGGCGTGCATATCGCTTACAGCATCCCGAAAGAGGGGGCGCTGGCGTTCTTTGACATGATGGCGATCCCGAAAGACGCGAAGAATACCGATGAAGCCTACCAGTGGCTGAACTACATCATGGATCCGAAAGTCATGGCGGATATTTCTAACCAGGTATTCTACGCCAGCGGCAACAAAGCGTCGCTGCCATTGGTTAACGCGGACGTGCGCAACAACCCGGGCATCTTCCCGAATGCCGAAACCATGTCCAAACTCTTTGTGCTGAAAGTGCAGGATCCGAAACTGGATCGTGTGCGTACCCGCGCATGGACTAAAGTAAAAAGTGGTAAGTAATTCGTTCTGAACGAATTCGCTTAAACAAAACGGCAACAGAGGCGCGGTCATGGCCTCTGTTGTGCCATTTTTAAGCGGCTGGCTTTGCTGTGCTATTCCGCTTAGCGCCGGAGATAAATGTTAGTGAACGACGCGATTCCCCGTCCTCAAAATAAAACCGCAAAGGCGTTAACGCCGCTGCTGGAGATCCGCAACCTGACGAAATCCTTTGACGGCCAGCACGCCGTGGACGACGTCAGCCTGACCATTTATAAGGGAGAGATTTTCGCTCTGCTGGGCGCATCCGGCTGCGGCAAATCGACCCTGTTGCGTATGCTGGCCGGTTTTGAAGCGCCGACCAGCGGACAGATAGTGCTGGACGGGCAGGATCTTTCCCACGTGCCGCCTTATCAGCGTCCCATTAATATGATGTTCCAGAGCTATGCGCTTTTTCCGCATATGACGGTAGAGCAGAACATCGCCTTCGGCCTGAAGCAGGACAAACTGTCGAAGAATGAGATTAGCCATCGCGTGCAGGAGATGCTGACGCTGGTGCATATGCAGGAGTATGCAAAGCGCAAGCCGCATCAGCTGTCCGGCGGCCAGCGTCAGCGCGTGGCGCTGGCGCGCAGCCTGGCGAAGCGGCCTAAGCTGTTGCTGCTGGACGAACCCATGGGCGCGCTGGATAAAAAACTGCGCGACCGCATGCAGCTGGAAGTGGTGGATATTCTGGAGCGCGTCGGCGCCACCTGCGTGATGGTGACGCACGATCAGGAAGAGGCGATGACCATGGCGGGCCGCATCGCCATTATGAATCGCGGCAAGTTCGTCCAGATCGGCGAGCCGGAAGAGATCTACGAGCATCCGACCAGCCGTTACAGCGCCGAATTTATCGGCTCGGTGAACGTCTTCGAAGGGCTGCTGCGCGAACGTCGGGAAGATGGCCTGGTGATCGACAGCCCGGGGCTGGTGCATCCGCTCAAGGTGCAGTCCGACATCCTGATGGCGGAAAACGTGCCGGTGCATGTCGCTCTGCGCCCGGAAAAAGTGATGTTGTGCGAAGAGGTTCCGGCGGACGGGTGCAACTTCGCCTTGGGCGAAGTGGTGCATATCGCTTACCTGGGCGATCTCTCGATTTATCACGTCCGCCTGCACAGCGGCCAAATGATCAGCGCTCAGCTGCAAAATGCTTACCGTTATCGGAAAAGTGCGCCAACCTGGGGCGATGAAGTTCGTCTCTGCTGGGATGCCGATAGCTGTGTGGTCCTGACGGTTTAAGGAGGCGCAATGAGCCAAATTTCTGAACGCAGCGGCAAACCGCCGGCGACCCAAGCGGGAACGCCGCTGCAACGCTGGGCGACGCGCGTAAAAATGCAGCATGGCCGCAAGCTGGCGATCGCCATCCCTTACCTGTGGCTGGTGCTGTTTTTTCTGCTGCCGTTTTTGATCGTATTGAAGATCAGCTTCGCCGACATCGCCCGCGCGATCCCGCCCTATACCGATCTGGTCAGCTGGGCGGACGATCAGCTGAACCTGGTAGTGAACTTCGCCAACTACCTGCAGCTCACGGACGATCCGCTCTATGTGGACGCCTATCTGCAGTCGCTGAAGGTGGCGGCGATCTCCACCATTATCTGCCTGCTGATCGGCTATCCGCTCGCCTGGGCGGTGGCGCACAGCAAGCCGTCGATGCGCAACGTGCTGATGCTGCTGGTGATCCTGCCGTCGTGGACCTCGTTTCTGGTGCGCGTTTACGCCTGGATGGGGCTGCTGAACAATAACGGCATTCTGAACCGCTTTCTGATGTGGCTCGGCGTGATCGATCACCCGCTGGTAATTCTGTATACCAATACGGCGGTCTATATCGGCATCGTTTACTGCTATCTGCCCTTTATGGTGCTGCCGATCTACACCGCACTGACGCGCATCGACTACTCGCTGGTCGAAGCCTCTTTGGATCTGGGCGCGCGCCCGCTGAAAACCTTTTTCAGCGTCATCGTGCCGCTGACCAAAGGCGGCATTATCGCCGGTTCGATGCTGGTGTTCATTCCGGCGGTAGGGGAGTACGTTATCCCGGAACTGCTGGGCGGCCCGGACAGCATTATGATCGGCCGCATTTTGTGGCAGGAGTTTTTCAATAACCGCGACTGGCCGGTCGCCTCGGCGCTGGCGGTGATTATTTTGCTGATCCTGATCCTGCCGATCATCTGGTTCCATAAGCAAAATAATAAAGAGACGGGAGAGAAAGGATGAACAATCTGCCGGCGATCCGTTCGCCCTGGCGCACCGCGATTCTGGCGCTTTGCTTTCTGTTTCTCTATGCGCCGATGCTGCTGCTGGTGATCTACTCCTTCAACAGCTCTCAGCTGGTCACGGTGTGGGAAAGTTTCTCGTTCCACTGGTATCGGGTGCTGTTTCAGGATAACGCCATGATCGATGCGGTGCTGCTCAGCCTGAGTATCGCTGCGCTTACCGCCTGCATGGCGGTGGTGCTGGGCACCATCGCTGCAGTGGCTATCGTGCGTTTCGGGCGTTTTCGCGGCCATAACGGCTTCGCCTTTATGCTCACCGCGCCGCTGGTGATGCCTGACGTGATCACCGGTCTGTCGCTGCTGCTGCTGTTTGTGGCGATGGCGAACACGCTCGGCTGGCCGGGCGATCGCGGCATGCTGACCATCTGGCTGGCGCATGTGACCTTCTGTACCGCTTATGTGGCGGTGGTGATCAATTCGCGCCTGCGCGAACTTGATCGCTCGATAGAAGAGGCGGCGATGGATCTCGGCGCGACGCCGCTCAAGGTCTTCTTCGTCATCACCGTGCCGATGATCACGCCGGCGCTGGTGACCGGCTGGCTGCTGGCCTTCACCCTGTCGCTGGACGACCTGGTGATCGCCAGCTTCGTGACCGGACCGGGGGCGACCACTTTGCCGATGGCGATTTTCGCCACCGTGCGCCGCGGCGTTAATCCGGAGATCAACGCGCTCGCCTCGCTGATTCTGTTTGTGGTGGGCCTGGTGGGCTTGATCGCCTGGCGCTTTATGGCGCACGAAGAAAAACAGCGTTTGCGCGATATTCAGAAAGCAAAACGTGGCTGAATTCCATAACTTTTGCCATATTGGTATGGGCTGGTTTCGCCAGCCCAGGTTACGGAGTCAGATCGATGTCGGAAACCCTCAAACATACCGCCTCGCTGTCAACAACGCCGGTTCCGGTTATGGTCGCCGGCGTGGCGATTATTGCGACGCGCTGCCTGAGCGTACTGATGCTCGCCAATGAGCTGGGCTACGCGGAAATCGTCAATTTTGTCCACCGTAGCGCCCAGGCATGGGACTCCACGCTGATTTTCATCGCCAGTCAGATGATCTTTTTTATCGAATTGCGCTGCGCCATCATTCTGATGCGCGGCGCCAACCGCGGACGCTGGGGCTATGTGGCGACGCAAGCGCTGGTGCTCGGCTACATGCTGATGGCTTCGATGGGCTGGATCTACCCGGAAATTTTCAGCATCGGCGGCGAAAACAGCACGCAGGTAATACATCACACCCTGCTGCAGAAGCTGCCGGACGCGCTGGTTTTGCTGTTGCTGTTTGTTCCCGCCAGCAGCCGCGCTTTTTTTCAGAGGCGATGATACAATCGCCCCCCGCTTGATCCTTCCATCGTTAATACAGGCTCTACCATGCACTGCGCGCTTTATGACGCTAACCGCTGCCGCTCCTGTCAGTGGCTGGAAACACCCTATTCGCAACAGCTTGACGAAAAACAGTCGCAGCTGGTTCAGCTTCTGACCGGACAGCCCGTCGGCGAATGGCTGCCGCCGGTCGCCTCGGCGCAACAGGCGTTTCGCAACAAGGCCAAAATGGTGGTCAGCGGCAGCGTGGAGCGGCCGGTATTCGGCATGGCGCAGCGCGACGGCAGCGCGGTCGACCTTTCAGATTGTCCGCTTTGCCCGGATTCTTTCGCGCCGGTATTTGCCCTGTTGAAGCCCTTTATCGCCCGCGCGGGTCTGACGCCCTATAACATCGAGCGCAAGCGCGGCGAGCTGAAATTTCTGTTGCTGACCGAAAGCACCCGGGGCGGCATGATGCTGCGTTTCGTGCTGCGCTCCACGCAGAAACTGGCGCAGCTGCGCGCTGCGCTGCCCTGGCTGCAGCAACAGCTGCCGCAGCTCAGGGTTATCTCGGTCAATATTCAGCCGGTGCATATGGCGATTTTGGAGGGCGATCAGGAGATTATCCTGACGACAGAGCAGGCGCTGGCGGAGCGTTTCAATGCGGTGCCGCTCTGGATCCGGCCGCAAAGCTTTTTCCAGACCAATCCGCAGATCGCTTCCGCGCTCTATGCCGCCGCGCGCGACTGGGTGCGGGTGCTGCCGGTCAGCAGCATGTGGGATCTGTTTTCGGCGTCGGCGGGTTCGGCCTGCATTGCGCCACGCCGGAGATGAAACTCACCGGCATTGAGATCAGCGCGGAGGCGATCGCCTGCGCCAGCCGTTCGGCGGAGATGCTGGGCTTAAATGACGTGCATTTTGCCGCGCTGGATTCCACGCAATTCGCCACCTCGCGCAACGATATTCCGCAGCTGGTGCTGGTGAACCCGCCGCGGCGCGGCATCGGCGCAGCGCTGTGCGATTATCTGAGCCGCATGGCGCCGGCGTATATTCTCTACTCCAGCTGCAACGCGCAGACCATGGCGGAGGATATCGCCAGGCTGCCGGATTATGCGGTGACGCGGGTCCAGCTGTTCGATATGTTCCCGCATACCGCTCACTTTGAAGCGCTGGCGCTGCTGACGCGACGTGAGAAGGGTGGGCCGGAAAACCGACGTTTGAACTGAGGACAGTGCAGAACCGGTCAAACGCGGGGGCTTTCCGGCCCATTGTGCTTATTCAGGAAACCATTTCTGATTGAGCTGCTGCCAGGTGCCGTCAGCCTTGATGGCCGCCAGCGCGGTGTTCAGTTGATTACGCAACGCGTCGTTGCCCTGACGTACCGCAATGCCGAGGCCGGTGCCGAAATAAGCCGCATCGGTCACACGATCGCCTACGGCGGCGAGATCGCTGTTGCTTTTCAGCCACTGCGTCACGACCGCGCTGTCGCCGAATACGCCATCCAGCCGACCATTTTTCAGATCGAGAATCGCGTTCTGATAGCTGTCGTAGGCTACCGCCGTCACTTCCGGGTGTTTCTCCAGCAGATATTTCTGATGCGTGGTGCCGTTTTCCATGCCGATACGCTTGCCTTTCAGCTGCGCCAGGTCGCTATATTTCCCTTTGCGGGCGATCGCGATCGCCGAGTTAGCGTAATAGGGCTGCGTAAAATCGACCTGCTTGCTGCGCTCTGCGGTAATGTCCATGCCGGAAATCACGGCGTCGTAGCGGCGGAATTTCAGCGATGGGATCAGGCTGTCAAAGGCATTGTTGGTGAAACTGCACTCCGCTTTCATCTGCTGGCACAACGCTTTCGCCAGGTCAATATCGAAACCGACGATTTGATTTTCGCGATCCAGCGATTCAAAAGGGGGATAGGTGGCGGAAGAGGCGAAACGGATTTTTTCCGCCGCCTGGGCGCTCATCGTCAGGGTTGCCACAACGGCGGCAACAATCCATTTTTTCATGGGTAAAGCTCCTGTTATACGTCGTCATGACATCGGTAAGACGCGCAACAAGATGCCATTAAATGCATTATTATGCAATATGGATAAATAAATAATTAAAAAAGGCGGGAATTCCCGCCTGGATATTAATTTCTGCGTTCAAACGCCAGCGCGCGTCGTTCTACCAGGCGCATCAGCAAGGTCAGCAGGCCGTTGATGCAGAGATAAATCAGCCCGGCGGCGGCGAATACCGTGACATCGTAGCTGCGGCCGTAAAGCAGCTGACCGTGCCCCATCACGTCCATCAGCGTAATGGTGTAGGCCAGCGAGGTGCTTTTAAAGACCAGCACCACCTCGTTGGAGTAGGAGGAGAGGGCGCGCTTAAACGCATAGGGCAGCAAAATGCGCAGGGTCGCCTGGCGGTTCATGCCCAGCGCCGCGCAGGATTGCCACTGGCCGTCGGGAATGGCGCGCACCGCTCCGTAAAACAGCTGGGTGGTGTAAGCTGCGCTGTTAAGCGACAAAGCCAGCATGGCGCAGAGCCAGGGTTGCGACAGCAGGTGCCAGAGCCAGGGGATCTGCTGGATAGCGGGGAACTGTCCCGGTCCGTAGTAGATCAGGAAAATCTGCACCAGCAGCGGCGTACCGGTAAAGAGCGTGATATAGCCTTTGACCAGCGCATTGAGCACCGGCAGCTTCAGCGCCAGCACCACGGTAAACAGCAGAGAGAAAACCAGCGCGGCGATCAGCGAAGCGACGGTGAGCGTCAGGCTGGTATGCAGACCTTTCAGCAATTCAGGTAAGTAGCCAAGCATCAGCCTTGCCCCCGTTCGAAGCGTGTGGCGCGCAGCTCAATGCGCTTTAATATCGCCTGACTCAACAGGGTAATCACCAGGTAGATCGCCGCCGCCGTCAGATACCAGGTAAAAGGCTCCTGGGTGCGCGCGGCGATGCCTTTGGTTTGCAACATAATGTCGTTAACGCTGATCAGCGAGACCAGCGCGGTATCCTTCAGCAGCACCAGCCACTGATTGCCGAGGCCCGGCAAGGCGTGACGCCACATTTGCGGCATGATCAGGCGCAGAAAGATCGCCGATTTTTTCATCCCCAGCGCCTGTCCCGACTCCCACTGACCTGTCGGCACCGCTTGCAGCGCGCCGCGCAAAGTCTGCGAAGCGTAGGCGGAGTAGAGCATCGCCAGCGCGATCACGCCGCAGAGGAAAGGGCTGACGTCGAAGCTTTCGATAGCGATCTGAACCGGCAGGCGAAACAGGCCGAAATTGATGCTGAAGCCGTCTGACAGGATCAGCAACAGCTGCGACGCGCCGAAATAGATAAACAGCACCACCAGAATCTCCGGCAGGCCGCGAATAATCGTCACCAGCCCGGTGCCGATCCACGCCAGGGGTTTCCAGCGCAGCGACTCCCAGCCGGCAAACATCATCGCCAGCACAAGGCCGGCGATCAGCGCACAAACGGCAAGGCCGACGGTTATCCCGGCGGCGCTTGCGAGCGGTATCATTTCACTCATCAGAAATTACTGCTGGAACCATTTGTTGTAGATGGCTTTATAGGTGCCGTCGGCCTTCGCTTTATCCAGCGCGGCGTTGAATTTGTTCTGCAGATCGGTATTGCCCATGCGAACGGCGATGCCCAGACCGGTGCCGAAGTAGGCTTTATCCGTTACCTTTTCGCCCACCGGCGCCAGGCTGGCGTTCTGCTTCAGCCACTCATTCACCACCGCGGTATCGCCGAACACCGCATCGATACGGCCGTTTTTCAGGTCGAGGATCGCATTCTGGTAGCTGTCGTAAGGCACGGTGGTGATGTCGCTGTGCTTGTCAGTAAGATATTTCTGGTGCGTGGTGCCGTTCTGCACCCCGACGCGTTTGCCTTTCAGCGCATCGACATCAGCGATTTTTCCTTTCTGCGCGATAAACAGCGCGGAGTTATCGTAGTAAGGCTTGCTGAACAGCACCTGCTTTTCGCGCTCCGGCGTAATGTCCATGCCCGCCATTACCGCATCGAAGCGGCGGAACTTCAGGCTGGGGATCAGGCTGTCGAACGCCTGGTTAGTAAAGGTGCAGGTGGCATCCATCTCTTTACACAGCGCATTCGCCAGATCCACGTCGAAGCCCTGAATTTTGTTGTCGGAATCGACGAATTCAAACGGAGGGTAAGAGGCCTCGGTCGCGAAACGGATGGTTTGCGCGGCGGACGCGCTCAGGCTCAGACCAGCAAGCAGTGCGGCAAGTACGACTTTTTTCATTAGGGGCATCCTGACTTAGTGCGAAAGATAATGTGCAAACGCCTCGGTTTGCGGCTGTGTAAAGCGGCTGGCGTCACCCTGTTCCACGATATGGCCGTTTTCCATGTAGACCACGCGGCTGGCGGTTTTACGCGCCACTTCCACTTCGTGCGTCACGATGACCTGCGTAATCTGCGTCTGCGCCAGTTCCCGAATAATGCTGACGATCTGGGCGGTGATTTCCGGGTCGAGCGCCGCGGTCGGTTCGTCAAACAGCAGTACCTGCGGCTCCATCATCAGCGCGCGGGCGATGGCTACGCGCTGCTGTTGACCGCCGGAGAGATGCAGCGGGAAACGGTCGGCGTAAGGGGTCAGGCGCAGGCGCTCCAGCAACTTATCGGCGCGCGCGCGCGCTTCCGCTTTGCTCAGTCCCAGCACGCGACAGGGCGCTTCGATCAGGTTCTGCATCACCGTAAGGTGCGGCCAAAGATTGTATTGTTGAAACACCATGCCAACATTCTGGCGCAGTTCGCGGATCGCGCTGTCGGAAGGCGTTTTGCTGAAGTCGAACTGGTTCCCGACGATCTGCAAAGTACCGGAACGCGGCTTCTCAAGCAGATTCAGCACGCGCAGGAGTGAGCTTTTTCCGGCTCCGCTGGGACCCAGCAGGACCAGCGTTTCCCCTTGCGGGCACGCCAGATTGATGTCGAACAGCGCCTGATGCGCGCCGTAATAGCAGTTAATGCCGTTTAGTTGAATACTCATGCGCAAAAAATGAATAGCAATTAGTGTGGCGAATGGTAACGTGACCAGAATAGTTATGCAATTGAGGTGCGTTAAAATTTATTAATGATCGGTGGATCTCTGAAAGCGTAGCACAAAATGATGCGTCGCCTCTCGCTGCGCGCGCGAAACAGGCCCATTCCGCCCGCCTGCGCATAAAAAACGCGCCCTGATTTAATGCGGCGCGCTTAACAATAGATTTCAGATGCCTGGTTTTTGCGCGGCTTATTCTTCCAGCAGCTGGCCCAGACTGCCGCCGCCCGAATGCGGCCAGTCGGCCACGTAACGCACATCATCCACTACCCAGCAGGTGCCTTCATGGATCATCAAGACTTCGTCGTGCCACTGTTTGCCGTCGCGGCTCAAATCGACGCGCAGCGGAATGTTGCGCGCGTCGTGATTGGGAATCCTGGAGGCGTCGTAGACGCTTGCCTGCGTCGCGCCCTGCGCCAGGCTGGTAAACAGATCGCCGCTGCGCCATGCCGCAGGCTTATCGCTGCGCGCGCCGGCCTTGATCAGGTTTTGATAAAGTTTGTCGCTTAAATAGGGACGATACTGCGCCAGCGTCTGGCTGTCCGGTACGCCCTGGGTCGGATGCGCGATGCGCAGGTTATAGAACTGCTGCGCTACGCTGTCCGGCCCGCCTTCTACGCAGGGAGCGGTACGCGGGCCGTTATCCTTGATCACCGGTTCGACGGTGGTGCAGGCACTCAGCAACAATGCGGCGGGAACAAGCAGCGCAAGGGCTTTGTTATTCATGTCTATTTCCTTATGGTTTACTGGCAAAGCGCTATTTTTAACAAAGAGTATAGTCCCGGTTTTTGCTTCTACGGGCTAAAGCCGGTTTTAAAACAAGGAGATCGATATGAAATTTTCTACGACGCCAACGCTGGAAGGGCACACCATCACTGACTACTGCGGAGTAGTCACTGGCGAAGCGATTCTGGGTGCGAATATTTTTCGCGACTTTTTCGCCGGGATCCGCGATATCGTCGGCGGCCGTTCCGGCGCTTATGAAAAAGAGTTGCGGAAAGCCCGCCAGATCGCGTTTGACGAGCTGGAGGCGCAGGCGAAAGCGCTGGGCGCCAATGCGGTGGTCGGCATCGATGTCGATTACGAAACCGTCGGCAAAGATAGCAGCATGTTGATGGTCAGCGTGAGCGGCACGGCGGTCATCGTTCGCTGATGCGCAAGCTGGTTTTTCTGGTCGCGCTGCTGCTGGCGGGCTGTCATCACCCTGAACCGGAACAGCGCGACGGCTATCGGGTCGATCACCGTTTCGCGGCGCAGGGCGCCCGACCGCGGGTAAAAGTGCTGGTGATCCACTATACCGCCGAAGATTTTCCCGCTTCGCTCTTTACGCTGACCACGCAGGAGGTCAGCGCGCATTACCTGATTCCGCAATATCCACGCGACGGCACTCTCTGGCAACTGGTGCCGGAAAGCGAGCTGGCCTGGCATGCCGGTCCCAGCTTTTGGCGTGGAGCGACGCACATCAACGACACCTCTATTGGCATCGAGCTGGTCAACCCTGGCTACCGCCAGACGCTAACCGGTTTGCGCTGGGCGCCGTTCAGCCCTGAACAGATCGCGGTGCTGGAGGCGTTGCTGAAGGATGCGGCGCGACGCTATCGCATTGCGCCGGAAAATATCGTCGGTCACAGTGATATCGCGCCGCAGCGCAAGCAGGATCCGGGACCGCTTTTTCCGTGGAAACAGCTGGCGCAGGCGGGGATAGGGGCATGGCCCGAGGCGCAGCGGGTACGGCAGCGGCTGGCGGGCCGCGCGCCAGATCAGCCGGTTGAGGCGGCGACGCTGCTGGCGCTGCTGCTACGCTATGGTTACGCGGTCACGCCGGCGATGACGCCGCGCGAACAGCAAAAGGCGATCGCCGCCTTTCAGATGCATTTCCGCCCGGCGGATTACCGCGGCCTGGCCGATGCGGAGACCGAAGCGATTGCTCAGGCCCTGCTGGATAAATATGGCGCGGCGTTTTAACGCCGCCCGATTTTTACTGCTTAAGAAAAGCGCTCCAGTGCGCCACGACGTTCTCTAGCGCGGCGCGATCCACATCCAGATGGGTTACCAGACGCGTAACCGGCCCGGCGCTGATCAGCACGTTGCGCGCTTTCATCCAGCCTTGCAAAGCCTCGACCTGCTGCGCAGGCACCTTCACGAACAGCATATTGGTTTGCCGATCCGCAACCTCCACGCCGATATCGGTCAGCTGCTGCGCCAGCCAGGCGGCGTTGTCGTGGTCTTCCTGCAGGCGCGCCACGTTGTGCTTCAGCGCATAGAGACCGGCCGCCGCCAGGATGCCGGACTGGCGCATCCCGCCGCCGGTCATTTTACGCCAGCGGCGCGCGCGTTCGATGTAGGCGACCTCGCCGCACAGCAGCGAGCCGACCGGCGTGCCCAGTCCCTTCGACAGACAGATCGTCAGGGTATCGCAGTAGCGTGCAATCTCTTCCAGCGTAACCTGCTGCGCGACCACGGCGTTAAAAATGCGCGCGCCGTCGATATGCAGTCCTAGCTTTTGTTCGCGGGTAAATTGCCAGGCAGCCGCCAGGTAGTCCAGCGGCAATACCTTGCCGTGATGGGTATTTTCCAGGCTAAGCAGACGCGTACGGGCGAAATGAATATCATCCGGCTTGATCGCCGCGGCGACCCGATCGAGCGGCAGCGTGCCGTCGGCAGCGGCCTGAATCGGCTGCGGCTGAATGCTGCCCAGCACCGCCGCGCCGCCCGCTTCGTACTTATAGTTATGCGCCTGTTGGCCGACGATGTATTCATCGCCGCGTTCGCAATGGCTGAGCAGCGCGACCAGATTGGCCTGCGTGCCGGTCGGGAAAAACATCGCCGCCTGCTTGCCACTCAGGCGCGCCGCTTCCGCCTCCAGCGCATTGACCGTGGGATCGTCGCGATAAACATCATCGCCTGTCTCGGCGCGCATCATGGCTTCAAGCATGGCGGCACTTGGCCGGGTTACGGTATCACTGCGTAAATCGATCACGTCGCTCTCCTGAAAAAGAAGCGGGCTGCCAGAGCCCGCATAGTGATTTTGTCAGCGCGACAGCCATGATGCTCCGCTGTCTGCTACAGACGTTTTACCGCAGCCAGTTTGTTTTCGTCAGCTCGACCACTTCGTTGCCGCGTCCATTCAGAACCGCGCGCAGCATATATAGGCTGAATCCTTTGGCTTGCTCCATCTTGATTTGCGGCGGCATCGCCAGCTCCTCTTTCGCGGTGATCGCGTCCACCAGAACCGGACCCTCATGGGCGAAGGCTTCCTGCAGCGCGCCGGTCAGTTCGGAAGCTTTCTCCACGCGGATGCCTTTAATGCCGCAGGCCTGCGCGATAGCCGCAAAGTCAGGGTTCTCCAGCCCGGTGCCGTCCGTCAGATACCCTCCCGCCTTCATCTCCATCGCCACAAAGCCCAGCACGCTGTTGTTGAAGATCACCAGCTTCACCGGCAATTTCAGCTGCGCCAGCGAGATGAAATCGCCCATCAGCATGCTGAAACCGCCGTCGCCGCACAGCGCCACGACCTGACGATCGCGGTTTATCGCCTGTGCGCCCAGCGCCTGCGGCATGGCGTTCGCCATCGAACCGTGGTTGAACGAGCCCAGCAGACGGCGCTTGCCGTTCATTTTCAGATAGCGCGCAGCCCAGACGGTAGGGGTGCCGACATCGCAGGTGAAGATAGCGTCTTCGCTGGCCAGCTCGCTGATCTGCTGCGCCAGGTATTGCGGATGGATGGCCTGTTTATCGTTGGGGTTAGCCAGATCGTCGAGATCTTTTCGGGCATCCGCGTAATGTTCCAGCGCGCGGTCAAGATGATGGCGATCCTCGCTCTGTTCCAGCCGCGGCAGCAGCGCGTTAATCGTGGCTTTGACATCGCCGATCAGCGCCATATCGACGCGGGAATGGGCGCCCAGACTGCCGGGGTTGATATCGATCTGAATGATTTTCGCCTGAGGCGGATAGAAGTTGCGATAGGGAAACTGCGTGCCCAGCAGCAGCAGCGTGTCGGCGTTCATCATCGCATGATAACCGGATGAGAAGCCGATCAGGCCGGTCATGCCGACATCGTAGGGGTTGTCATACTCGAGAAATTCTTTGCCACGCAGCGCATGGACGATGGGCGCGTTCAGGGTGGCGGCCAGCCGCACGACCTCATCATGGGCGCCTGCGCAGCCGCTGCCGCACAGCAGGGTGATATTACTGGCGTCGTTGAGCAGGCGGGCCAGCTGCGTCAGCTCAGCGTCGGCAGGCTGGATCTGCGGCGGCTGCGGCGGATACCAGTCGGCGAGGGCCGTCTCCGGCGCAGGCTTCAGCGCCACGTCGCCTGGCAGCACGATCACCGATACGCCGCGATTGAGAATTGCCTTACGCATCGCAATGCCGAGCACTTGCGGCAGCTGCTCAGGATTGGAGACCAGCTCGCAGTAGTGACTGCATTCGCGAAACAGCTCCTGCGGATGGGTTTCCTGAAAATAGCCGCTGCCGATTTCGCTGGAGGGAATGTGCGCGGCGATGGCCAGCACCGGCACATGATTGCGGTGGCAGTCGAACAGACCGTTGATCAGATGCAGATTGCCTGGCCCGCATGAGCCAGCGCATACCGCCAGCTCGCCGCTGATTTGCGCTTCGGCGCCCGCGGCGAAGGCCGCCACTTCTTCATGACGCGTCGGCATCCACTCAATGGTGCCCATGCGATTCAGGCTGTCGCTCAGGCCGTTAAGCGAATCACCGGTGACGCCCCAGATGCGTTTGACGCCGGCGTTCTCCAGCGTTTTAGCCAGTAGCGCTGCTACGGTTTGCTTCATCCTCTTCTCCTCGCCCTTGTCAGATCGCTCTCCCGTTGCCGGGATGTTAAATTGAACAAGCGTAGACGATGCGCGCGCAACGCAGCCGTGAAAAAATGCGCTGCGTCCGGGCGGAGTAACACGTCAGGCGGAAAAGAGCGCGATCAAAATCGGCGCCAGCAGACTCATAATGAAGCCGTGGACGATGGCCGCCGGAACGATCTCAATCCCTCCGGCGCGCTGCAGTACCGGCAGGGTAAAGTCCATTGACGTGGCGCCGCACAGCCCCAGCGCAGAGGAGCGATGGCGGGCGATCAGGGCCGGGATCAACATGATGGCGATCAGCTCGCGCAGCAGGTCGTTGAAAAAGGCCGCGCTGCCGATAACCGGGCCATACGCCTCCGTCATCAGAATGCCGGAGAGCGAATACCAGCCGAAGCCGCTGGCGAGCGCCAAGCCGGTTTTCAACGGCATATCCAGAATCAGCGCGGCGATGATGCCGCCGACCAGCGCGCTCGCCAGCACCACGCCAGCTACCCCCATGCCGCGCCGGTTCAGCATAATCTGGCGCAGCGTCATGCCGCTGCCGCGCAGCTGAACGCCGACCAAAAACAGCAGAAACAGCAGCGCGTATTCGCTGGCGTCTGAAGCGTGGCGCAGCGGCGTCCACTGCGTCAGCCCCAGCAAAAAGCCGAGCACCACCACGCCGCACAGCTTCAGCGACTCCAGCGCCATATGCAGCCGCGACGGCAGCGTCTCCTGCTTATGCCGATGCTGCCACGGCAGGCGTTTCTCCAGCAGGCGCAATGCCAGCAAATTGCAGATCAGGATGCAGAACACGCTCACCGACGCGGTGAGAAAAATCGTCGCCAGGTTGCTGCTGAGGTTCTCCAGAAAAGCCAGACTGATACCTATAAAAAACAGAATGACGTAAACCATCCAGCTCAATAATTTGTTTACCAGGCGCAGCAGGGCGGAATGGCGCAGCGGCAGCAACCAGCCGATAATCAGCGGCAGAAGAATGATAAGTAATCCGGAATACATCGGTAATGAGGCCATCCATGCGGGAAAGTGGCGACACGCTAACGAAAAACAGGGGAGCTGTAAACCCTGTCGCGCCCGCTGGCGCGGGGCATCCCGATGGGTATCGCGCGTGGCCGGCGGCGCAGGTTTATCGCCCGGTCGATGTCCAGGCGGTTTTACCGCAGCCTGCGCATCTGCCGTTAAACACGCTGCTAAAGAATCGGCGTATTATCAGCGGGAGAAAATAACGGTCGGCGGCGTTCGCAGTTCTGTTTTCAGGCGGCCAGGCCTTGTTCAGCGCAGCTTCTTTTCGCCGATAAACGGCAAGATTAAGCCGTCTGCTTGAAAACGGCGCGGGCATCCCCATCTTGGTTAAACGAGAAAAATGCCAGCGCCGTTGGCTGGCATTTTTTTTCGGGGTTGTTCAGAATAAAGGAAACTCAGGCGCGTGCCGTTGCTTCAAGCGGGACGATCAAACTGGCGTGATTGCCTTTCGGCCCTTCATGGACATCAAACTGAACTTGTTGGCCGGCTTTTAACGTTCTGTAACCCTCCATCTGGATAGTGGAGTAGTGCGCGAAGATGTCATCGCCGCCGCCGACTGGACAGATAAAGCCGAAGCCCTTGGCGTTGTTGAACCATTTAACAGTACCCGTCTCCATGCTTTTACTTCCCTCGCAAGACTTTTGATAAATGGGTGAGGTCATTGAAGCTGTAGATCGAGTTTGTTTAAAACTCAATCAGCTTGTGTCTGTAGAATGTAGAGAAACAGACTGCATCGTCAAGCAAACCCCCAAGGCTCGCGGGGAGAAATTCATCAAAATTTGAAGCAGTTAACGCTATTGCCGATTTTGTGATGCAGGTCGCGCGTGAGGAATATCGGATACTGTCCATTCGAGCGGAGCCGCTTGACAGGCGTGTTAAACTCTTAATGACGACGTGAAGAAAGGTCTTTGCGAGTCATGCAGAATTTCAACGGATCATTATGGCGAACAACAACGACTGGCTTAACTTTGAACATCTTGCCGAAGAGAAAGTACGCGAAGGGCTAAAGCCGCCTTCAATGTATAAAGTCATCCTGAATAATGACGATTATACACCTATGGAATTTGTTATTGACGTTCTGCAAAAGTTCTTTTCTTATGATGTTGAACGTGCAACGCAACTGATGCTTAAAGTTCATTACCAGGGAAAGGCGATCTGCGGTGTCTATACTGCAGAAGTGGCGGAAACGAAAGTCGTCCAGGTGAACAAGTATGCGAAGGAAAATGAGCATCCGTTGCTGTGTACGCTGGAAAAAGCCTGAACCTGTCTCCATATAGGAGTCAGGCCGTCAGAGCGATAATTGGGGGAGGTGCCTAATGCTCAATCAAGAACTGGAACTCAGTTTAAACATGGCTTTCGCCAGAGCGCGTGAGCACCGACATGAGTTTATGACCGTCGAGCATCTGTTGCTGGCTCTGCTCAGTAACCCGTCGGCCAGAGAGGCACTGGAAGCCTGTACGGTGGATATCGTGGCTCTGCGGCAGGAACTCGAAGCCTTCATCGAACAAACCACGCCGGTGTTGCCCGCCAGCGAAGAGGAGCGCGATACGCAACCGACGCTCAGCTTCCAGCGCGTGTTGCAGCGCGCGGTATTCCATGTCCAGTCATCCGGCCGCAGCGAAGTCTCCGGCGCTAACGTACTGGTCGCCATTTTTAGCGAGCAGGAGTCGCAAGCGGCTTACCTGCTGCGGAAACACGAAGTCAGCCGTCTCGATGTGGTGAACTTTATTTCCCACGGCACGCGTAAAGACGAGCCTCACCAGGCGCAGAATCCCGAACATCCGGTTAACGAAGAGCAAGCAGGCGGGGAGGATCGTATGGAAAACTTCACCACCAATCTTAACCAGCTTGCTCGCGTCGGCGGTATCGATCCGCTGATCGGCCGCGATAAAGAGCTGGAACGCGCCGTTCAGGTTCTCTGCCGTCGCCGCAAAAACAACCCGCTGCTGGTGGGCGAATCAGGCGTCGGTAAAACCGCCATCGCCGAAGGTCTCGCCTGGCGCATCGTGCAGGGCGACGTGCCGGAAGTGATGAAAGACTGCACCATCTACTCGCTGGATATCGGCTCGCTGCTGGCGGGCACCAAATATCGCGGCGATTTCGAGAAGCGTTTCAAAGCGCTGCTGAAACAGCTGGAGCAAGACAACAGCAGCATCCTGTTTATCGATGAAATTCATACTATCATCGGTGCCGGCGCTGCGTCCGGCGGTCAGGTGGATGCGGCCAACCTGATCAAACCGCTGCTGTCAGGTGGGAAAATCCGCGTGATGGGGTCTACCACCTATCAGGAATTCAGCAACATTTTCGAAAAAGACCGCGCGCTGGCGCGTCGTTTCCAGAAGATCGATATTACCGAACCTTCTGTCGACGAAACGGTGCAAATCCTTAATGGTCTGAAGCCGAAATATGAAGCTCACCACGATGTGCGCTATACCGCGAAAGCGGTGCGCGCGGCGGTTGAACTGGCGGTGAAATATATCAACGATCGTCATCTGCCCGATAAGGCTATCGACGTCATTGACGAAGCGGGCGCCAGAGCGCGTCTGCAGCCGGCCAGCAAACGCAAGAAAACGGTCAACGTGGCCGATATCGAAACGGTGGTGGCGCGTATCGCCCGTATTCCTGAGAAGAGCGTGTCGGCAACCGATCGCGATACGCTGAAAAACCTCGGCGAGCGCCTGAAAATGCTGGTGTTTGGTCAGGACAATGCCATCGAAGCCTTGACGGAAGCAATCAAAATGAGCCGCGCCGGGCTGGGCCAGGAGCGCAAGCCTGTAGGTTCTTTCCTGTTCGCCGGCCCTACCGGCGTCGGGAAAACCGAGGTGACCGTTCAATTGGCGAAAGCCCTGGGTATCGAGCTGCTGCGTTTCGATATGTCGGAATATATGGAGCGCCATACCGTGAGCCGCTTAATCGGCGCGCCTCCGGGCTACGTGGGCTTCGATCAGGGCGGTCTGCTGACGGATGCGGTAATTAAACATCCGCATGCGGTGGTGCTGCTGGACGAGATCGAAAAAGCGCACCCGGACGTCTTCAACCTGCTGTTGCAGGTGATGGACAACGGCATGCTGACCGACAATAACGGACGCAAAGCGGATTTCCGCAACGTAGTGCTGGTGATGACCACGAACGCCGGGGTGCGTGAAACCGAGCGTAAGTCCATCGGGCTGATCCATCAGGACAACACCACCGATGCGATGGAAGAGATCAAGAAGATCTTCACGCCGGAGTTCCGTAACCGTCTCGACAACATTATCTGGTTCAAACATCTCTCTACCGAGGTGATTCATCAGGTGGTGGATAAGTTTATCGTCGAACTGCAGGCGCAGCTGGATGCGAAAGGCGTTTCACTGGAAGTGAGCGACGAAGCGCGCGACTGGCTGGCGGAGAAAGGATACGACAGGGCGATGGGCGCGCGTCCGATGGCGCGTACGGTGCAGGAAAACCTGAAAAAACCGTTGGCGAACGAGCTGCTGTTTGGCTCGCTGGTGGACGGAGGATCGGTTTCCGTCGGGCTGGACAAAGAGAAAAACCAGCTTACCTACCATTTCCTGAGCGCGGAAAAACGCAAAGCAGAAGGCACAGTGCACTAAGCTTTTGCAGAGATAAAAAAGGCCGGATAATCATCCGGCCTTTTTTTCGTGTCGCTTTAGTTAACTAACGACAGGGTCAGGGAGCAACTTAGCGACTACGGAAGACAATGCGGCCTTTGCTCAGGTCGTACGGGGTCAGCTCGACAGTCACTTTGTCGCCCGTCAGGATGCGGATATAGTTTTTACGCATTTTACCGGAGATATGAGCGGTAACCACGTGTCCGTTCTCAAGTTCTACGCGGAACATGGTGTTAGGTAACGTATCCAGTACGGTACCTTGCATTTCAATATTGTCTTCTTTGGCCATCGAATCCTCTGGGTGGACTACCTAACAGTTGAATCGGCAAGATAATGCCGAATTCCATGATTTATGTAAAGAAACGTTGGCGCATACGCCAACGCTTCGCCGTGCGTCGCGCAGTTACGCGAGCATCTCGGTTAAATTCGGGTGTTTTTGACGTCTGCGGGGGATTAGCGGGCTAAGAATCTGAATCAACCGGTGACACGCGCACGATTGAAACAGTTCCGAGAGTGCGTTGGGATTCCCAGCCTGGCAATTCCGGTTCGCCGGGGGCGAAGCGCGAACGACATACCAAACGAAATCATTATATCACTTTTGCCGCGCGGTGTATGCAAAACATCAACGCCCGGTTAAAAAAGCGTTTGCGTGCTCCAGCAGCCGGGCGAAATTTTTTGCCAGGCAAGCGTCTGAACGTACTGTAAATAATCAACGCGGGGGATTTCCACTGCGCCAAGCGAGGCCGTATGGTGGTTTAAAACCTGGCAATCGATCAGCCGTCCCTGATGCTTCAGGAAATGCTGACAGAAAACCCAAAGCGCGGTTTTCGACGCATTTTCCATGCGACTGAACATAGATTCGCCGCAAAAAATCTTACCCAGCGCGAGGCCATACATACCGCCAACCAGCTTATGGTTATGCCAGACCTCGACGGAGTGGGCATGTCCAAGCTCGAAAAGCCGCAGCCAGGCGCGTTTGACTTCGAAAGTGATCCAGGTGCCTTCCTGACGTCCGGTTGCGCAGCCCTGCAACACCTCAGCGAACGCCTGATTCATCGTCACCCGATAGGGCGACTGATTATGGAAGCGTTTCATGCTGCGACTCAGGTGGAAAGATTCCGGCAGCAGAACGGCGCGCGGATCGGGCGACCACCAGAGGATCGGATCGCCCGGCGAGAACCAGGGAAAGATACCGCGTTGATAGGCATTTAGCAGACGGGCAGGGGAGAGATCGCCGCCCATCGCCAGCAAACCGTTGGGTTCGCGCAGCGCCATTTCCGGCGGCGGAAAATGCAGGGACTCTCGTGACAGCTGTACCAGTCTCATCGCGTTGCTCTACCTTGCTAGAATACGCTATGACTATAGCGCAAAGCGTTGTTGCAAACGCCAATAGCGCCCGCGTTTTGAGATTAATTCCCGATGACTGCCCTGTTCGATCACCCTGCCGGCATCCATCACGCAAATTCGCGACATCTTTTCCAGCCCGGTCAGACGGTGCGTCACCATAATCACCGTTTTGTTTTGCGTAACCTCCTGCAGCAGCGTCAGAATTTGCTGTTCAGTGGCGGCATCCAGCGCTTCAGTCGGTTCATCCAGCAACCAGAGATCGCCGTTGTGCAGCAGCGCGCGCGCGATGGCGAGACGGCGCAGTTCGCCGCCGGAAAGCGGTCTGCCGCCTTCGCCCAGCCAGGCGTTCAGCCCCTCTTCATTTTCCAGCAGCGCGCTAAGCCCAACCTGCCGCAACGCCGCTGCCAGCTGATCGTCCGTCGCCGCCGGGGCGGCCAGCAGCAGGTTATCACGCAGCGTCTGGCTGAAGAGGTGAACGCGCTGCGTGACCACGCTGATGCGCTTACGCAGGCTGGCTTCATCCCATTGCGCCAGCGGCACGTTGTTCAACAGCATTTCGCCCTGTTGGGCCTCCCGGGCGCGGGTCAGCAGCGCAAGCAGGGTGGTTTTGCCGCAGCCGGTCGGGCCGAGCAGCGCGATACGCTCGCCGGCCGCCACAGACAAAGCGAACCCGTTCAGAACCGGTTCGGGACGGGACGGGTAGCTAAACCGCAGCGACGCGATGTCGATCGCTATGCCGGGTGTCGACGGCGCCGGTTTCGCCGGAAAGAGGATATCGGGCTGCTGCGAAATAATTTCGTCAACGCGCTGTGCGGAAGCGATCACTTGCGAGAGATGCAGAAACGCCCCGGCGACAGGCGCAAGGGCTTCAAACGCCGCCAGCGCGCAAAAGACAAAAAGCGCGATGAGCGGCCCGAAAGCCGCTACCCTTTGTGGGTCGGCGGCGCCCAGCCACAGCATGGCGCAAACGGCGACGCCGCTGAGTAAAATCATCAGACTTTGCGCCAGCGCAATCAGACGGTGCTGCTGATGCTGCGCCTGTTGCCATGACGCTTCGCATTGATCCAGCTCGCGTCGCCAGCGCGCTTCCGCGCCGTAAATTCGCAACTCGGCCTGGCCTTCCAGCCAGCGGGTCAGCTGAAGACGCCAGCGCGCACGCCGCTGGGTTATCGCCTGGCCTGCAGGCTGGCCGAGGCGGTAAAAGAGCGGGGGCACAATCAGCAGCGTCGCCATCATCAAACCGCCCAGCGTCAGCGCAAGCCGGAGATCGTAATAGCTAAGCCCGAGCGTGACGACAACAATCACGATAAAAGCGCCCGCCAGCGGAGAAAGTACCCGCAGATAGAGATGATCCAGCGTATCGACGTCGCTGACGAAACGGTTGAGCAGCTCGCCCTGGCGAAACGGCGCCAACTGGCCCGGCGAAAGCGCGATAAGCCTGGAAAAGGTAAAGACGCGCAGATGCTGCAGCACGCGGAAGGTCGCATCGTGGCTCACCAGCCGCTCGAAATAGCGTGCGGCGGTGCGTACAATCGCGGCGCCCCGCACCCCGGCGGCGGGAAGCATATAGTTAAAGCTGTAAAGCCCGGCGGTGCCTGCCAGCGAAGCGGCGGCCAGGAACCAGCCGGAGAGTGTAAGCAGGCCCACGCTCGCCAGCAGCGTCAAAATGGCCAGCGCCAGACTCAGGGCCAGTCGCCAGGGATGACGGTGCCAGAGACGCAGGAAAGGCAGCAACGCTTTCATCAAACCACCTCCTTCTGACGGTGCCGCAGCAGTTGGTTGAATGGGCCTTCCTGCTGCGTTAAGCGGCTGTAGGGGCCGCGCTGTACAATCTGTCCGGCCTGCATCACCCAAATCTCATCCCACTCCTGCAAGCCGTCCAGCTGGTGGGTGATCATCAGCGTCGACTGGCGACGCGCGGCCTGTTCCAGCGACTGCATAACCCGTTCTTCGCTGTGCGCGTCCAGGCTGGCACCAGGCTCGTCGAGCAGCAGCAGGCTGGCCTGCTTATACAAAGCGCGCGCGACGGCGACGCGCTGCGTCTGGCCGATCGACAGCCCCAGCGTCTGATTGCCCGTTTCGCTCTCCAGACCGTGCGGCAGTTGATCAAGAAACTCGCTGACGCCGGACGCCTGCAGCACGGCGTCAAGCCGCTGCGCATCCTCTTCGCTATCCAGCAAAATATTCTGCCGCAGGGTCGCCGCCGGTAAATGAGGATTCTGCCCGACCCAGGCCAGATGACGCTGCCAGTGGCCCGGTTCAAGCTCGCTTAACTCAACGCCGTTAGCCCTGATCGATCCCTTGTAGGGTAAAAAGCCCAGCAGCAGGTTCAGCAGAGAGGTTTTCCCCGCGCCGCTCGGACCTACAACCGCGACGCGCGCGCCGGGATGCAGCGTAAAGGTCAGGGGTTTGGAAAGGGTTTTGCCGGTCGGCGTACAGATCACCAGTTCGCGCGCTTCAAGGGTCAGCGTCGTCCCCTCCGTTAATGTGCGGTCACCTGCGCGCATTGGCGACTCTGCGCTGGCATGCATAAAGCGCTCCAGCGCGTCGGCGCCGCCGGTCGCCTGAGCTTTAGCATGATAAAAGGCGCCGAGATCGCGCAGCGGCTGAAAAAACTCCGGGGCCAGAATAAGCGCCAGAAAGCCGGCGAACAGCGTGATGCGCTGGTCGTAATGACCAAAATCAAGCTCGCCCAAATAAGAGAAGCCGAAATAAACCGCCACCACGGCGATAGCGAGCGAAGCGAAGAACTCCAGCACGGCGGAAGAGAGAAAGGCGAGACGCAAGACTTCCATGGTGCGCTGACGAAAGCTTTCGCTGCTGACGGCGATAGCCTGCTGTTCGGCCTGTTCGCGATGAAACAGCCGCAGCGTCTCCCTGCCGCGCAGGCGATCGAGAAAATCGCCGCTGAGCCGCGCCAGAGCGAGGAAGTTGCGGCGGTTGGCGTCTGCCGCGCCCATGCCGACCAGCGCCATAAACAGCGGAATCAGCGGCGCGGCCGTCAGTAAAATCAGACCTGCCGCCCAGTTAACCGGAAAAATCGTCGCCAGGATAGCGCAGGGAATAAGCAGGGCAAGCGTCATTTGCGGCAGGTAGCGGGCATAATAATCCTGCATCTCTTCGATTTGCTCCAGCAGCAGTGTAGCCCAGCTGCCGGCCGGTTTTCCCTGAATCCACGCCGGTCCCAGCTCGCGCAGACGATCCAGCACCTGTTTGCGCAGCGCCTTGCGGATCGCTTGCCCGGCGCGAAAGCCCGCCTGCTCGCGCCAGTAGTTAAAGACCGCGCGCAGAATGAAGCAGGCAAAGAGAAGCAGCAGCAACGTGAGGAGTTCAGCGCGGGTGCGGCGCTCGACAATAAGCGCCTGAAGCAGCGCGGCGAGCAGCCAGGCCTGCGCAATCATCGCGAGCGTGCTGCATAAGCCTAATAGCGAGGCGAAACCTAACCAGCGTTTGCTGTAGCGACGCTGCTCTCGTAACCAGCGGATAAGGAGTTGTTGCCGGGTTTTATTCATGCGATGCCGCTCGATTATCAGAAACCAGGGTTAAAAGAGGCGGAAAAACTGTCTGTTAAAGGCGCAAGCACTGTAGCAAGGGGCAATAAAAAAGGCGACAGTTTAACCGTCGCCTCAGGTAAATAGGATCAGAATATTAACAAGTTAGAGATCGTTTTTAACCAAACCGTCGAGATAACGCTCGGCGTCCAGCGCAGCCATACAGCCGGTTCCGGCTGAGGTAATCGCCTGACGGTAGATGTGATCCATGACGTCGCCGGCGGCAAACACGCCCGGAATGCTGGTCTGCGTGGCGTTGCCATGGATGCCGGACTGCACTTTAATGTAGCCGTTCTCCAGCTCCAACTGACCGTTAAAAATCGCGGTGTTGGGGCTGTGGCCGATGGCGATAAACAGCCCGGCGACCTCCAGTTCTTCCTGCGCGGCATTCCCGTCAGTCGCGCGTAAACGCACGCCGGTCACGCCCATCTGATCGCCCAGAACTTCATCCAGCTCGCGATGGGTATGCAGGACGATGTTGCCGTTGCGCACTTTTTCCATCAGACGATTGATGAGAATTTTCTCGGCGCGGAAGCTGTCGCGGCGATGGATCAGATGCACCTCAGAGGCGATATTCGCCAGATAAAGCGCTTCTTCCACGGCAGTATTGCCGCCGCCGACGACGGCGACCTTCTGGTTGCGATAGAAAAAGCCGTCGCAGGTCGCGCAGGCGGAAACCCCTTTGCCCTTGAACACCTCTTCCGAAGGCAGACCGAGATAGCGCGCCGACGCGCCGGTCGCGATAATCAACGAATCCGACGTGTATTCGCCGCTGTCGCCGATCAGGCGGAACGGACGGGTTTGCAAATCCACGGTATGAATATGATCAAAGATGATTTCAGTATTAAATTTTTCCGCATGCTCATGCATACGTTCCATCAATGACGGACCGGTCAGGTCGTGCGGGTCGCCGGGCCAGTTTTCTACTTCGGTTGTGGTGGTTAACTGCCCGCCCTTTTCCAGTCCGGTAATCAGCACCGGGTTCAGGTTAGCGCGTGCCGCATAGACTGCGGCGGTATAGCCAGCCGGGCCTGAGCCCAGAATAAGTAGCTTACTGTGTTTGGCCGTACTCATGCGTTCCTCAATATTTTCGCCTGACAACATAGTCAGCGATTGTAGGGAAATTACGGAAGCAAAAAAAGGCTTCAGCGATTTTGTTAACGATAGCTGCAAACGGCGTAGTCGATGAGAGGCGGTTTTGCCTCCCTTTGCGCCAAAAAGGGGCAATAATCGGCTTTTTATGGTGCAGGCGCTTATAAATACTCATTTAAAAACAGTAACCCAGCGAGCTATCTGGCATCTTGTACTGAATTTGGATGTTTTACTTTGACAATCGCCTGCGCTTTTGCGAAAACAGTGTAGGAAGCAGAGAATATTTAAGCGAACAAATCAGAAATTCATTCTGTTTTGTTACCTGCGCTAAATAAACTCAGCCTGACATTGGTCATGACGCATGATGTGGACAGACAACATGCGTCATACGGATGGGCGCGTTAACGCACAGGCTCTAAGTCTTCACTTCAGTAAGTCCTGAACAATGAATGATTTCAGGTCGTGGCAGGTAAAGGGAAGGATTTAAGAGAGACAATAATAATGGTAGACAATAAGAAACGCCCCGGGAAAGATCTCGATCGAATCGACAGAAATATTCTGAATGAATTACAGAAAGATGGTCGAATTTCAAACGTAGAACTTTCCAAACGCGTAGGGTTATCGCCTACGCCGTGTCTTGAGCGTGTGCGTCGTCTGGAACGTCAGGGTTTTATTCTTGGCTATACGGCACAGTTAAACCCGCATTATTTGGATGCTTCACTGCTAGTTTTCGTTGAGATTACTCTGAATCGTGGCGCGCCGGATGTGTTCGAGCAATTTAACGCCGCTGTGCAAAAACTTGAGGAAACTCAAGAGTGTCATCTGGTTTCCGGTGATTTTGACTACCTGCTGAAAACCCGCGTGCCGGATATGTCCGCCTACCGCAAACTGCTCGGGGAAACCCTGTTGCGTCTGCCCGGCGTAAACGATACCCGTACGTACGTGGTGATGGAAGAGGTTAAACAGAGTAACCGATTGGTTATTAAAACCCGGTAACGCAGGGGCAGGTGCAAAGCTTGCAGGATTTCGGTACACTCCTGTGAATTCATACAGGACCAGCGTCGGGCTTGGCCCGGCGCTGTTGCCTTCATAATTTACAGGCACCTGGAGAGTTCTCTTGAGCCAGGAATACACAGAAGACAAAGACGTTTCGTTACAGCCGCTCAGCAGTGGTCGTCGACTGCTGGAAGCATTGCTTATTCTCGTTGCCCTTTTCGCCATCTATCTGATGGTCTCCCTGGTCAGTTTCAATCCTTCTGACCCCAGCTGGTCGCAAACCGCCTGGCATGAACCCATCCATAATATAGGCGGCAGCGTCGGCGCCTGGCTGGCGGATACGCTGCTGTTCATCTTCGGCATCATGGCGTATGCGATCCCGCCGGTTATTCTTGGTCTCTGCTGGATTACGTTTCGTCAGCGCGATCGCCAGGATTACATCGATTATTTCGCTGTCGGCCTGCGGCTGATCGGCGTGCTGGCTCTGGTGGTAACCACCTGCGGCCTGGCGGCGCTCAATGCGGATGATATCTGGTATTTCGCATCAGGCGGCGTGATCGGCAGCCTGGTCAGCAATGCGATGGCGCCCTGGTTCAGCCCAGCCGGCGGTACGCTGACCCTGCTGTGCGTCTGGGCGGCGGGCATTACGCTTTATACCGGCTGGTCATGGCTAACGATTGCGGAAAAAATCGGCGGCGCGGTGATGGGCGTTTTAACCTTAGCCAGCAACCGTTCCCGTCATGACGAGCCCTGGGAAGAAGAGGACGACGAAGAGGATATCGTTGAATCCCGGTCATCAGGAAAAGCGGCGATCGATAATGATATTGAAGACGACGTGCTGTTAGCCGCGCCGCGTAAACACGAGTTGCTCGAAGCGGAAGTGGCGGAGCGGCAGAATCCGTTGCTGACGACCGCCGCGCCGGCATCAGCGCAATCGGCCATGCCTGACGACGCGCAGTCTGCGACGACGCCAGCCGCCGCGCCTGTATCCACTTATGCTTCGACGGCGGCCGTTGCCCAGCCTGCGCCGACGCCAGCCGCCGCATCGGCTCCTCCTGCAACGCCGCCGGCTACGACGCCAGCCGCCGCGCCGCAAAACCCTAACATTTCTCCGGCGCCTGAACCCACTGCGGCGCCGACGTCCGCTTTTACCGCGCAGCGCGAAGCGCCGCCGCTGTATCGTTTTGACATACCTGACGAGCAGCCAGCGGGCATAGCGGGGTATTCTCAGCCGGAAGAGGACGAAGGTCCGCAAATGGGCGACTGGCGAGAAGCGACGACGCATGCGCCAGAGATACCGGTCGGCGCAACGGCGGTTACTGTCGCTGCGGTTTCCGCAGCGCAGACGACACATTCTGCGCCCTTTATTCCCGCTTTCAGCGCCGCGCCGGAAGGGGAGTACAATCCGCAGGTGAAGCAGGGAATCGGACCGGAACTGCCGCGGCCTAATCCGGTAAAAATTCCGACGCGACGCGAGCTTGCCTCTTTCGGTATCAAGCTGCCTTCGCAACGTCTGGCGGAAGAGAAAGCGAAAGAAACTGAGCAAAAAGAGCCGGTCGCGCCGATTCATGATTCAGGCTCCGTTGAAGACGACGCGGCTCTGCAAGAAGCTCAACTGCGCGAGGCGTTTAATTCGCAGCAGCAGCAGCGCTACGGCGAAAGCTGGCAGCAAAACGACGACGAAGATGATGAAGAAACGCGCCATCAGGCATCTCTTGCCCGCCAGTTCGCCGAACAGCAGCAGCATCGCTATACGCAGCCTGAAATTCCGCAGGACGACGGTCCAACCTTTAGCCTCGATCCTGCCGCCGCCTTCGACTTCTCTCCAATGAAAGATTTGGTGGACGAGGGACCGGTCGAGCCGCTCTTTACCATCGCAGCCGCGCCTGCGGCTGAGCCTGAACAGGCGCTGGATACTGACTG
>DENB01000062.1:0-47793 GCA_002359495.1 Enterobacteriaceae bacterium UBA2655 | reverse complement strand
ACCCCTGCGGAGCCGCAACCGACAACGGCGGCGCCATCCGCTTTCGCCAGCAGCCAACCGGCGTTCGCCAGCCAGCCGCCAGCCGCCGGTTCGCCGACCGCCGCCAGCCACTGGTCAGCTGAAACACCGCCAGCGCCAGCGCCGGAGCCCGCTAAGCCGGAAGCGCCTCCTGCGATGCAGGACAGCCTGATCCATCCATTTCTTATGCGCCATGAACAGCCGCTGCAGAAGCCGACCACGCCGCTGCCGACGCTCGACCTGCTGACGCCGCCTCCCGTAGAGGAGAAGCCGGTTGATATGTTCGCGCTGGAGCAAACGGCGCGGCTGGTCGAGGCGCGCCTGGCGGACTATCGCGTGAAGGCGGAAGTGGTCGGCATTTCGCCTGGCCCGGTAATCACGCGCTTTGAGCTCGATCTGGCGCCTGGCGTAAAAGCCTCACGCATCTCCAACCTTTCCCGCGATCTCGCGCGTTCGCTCTCTGCCGTCGCGGTGCGCGTGGTTGAAGTGATTCCGGGCAAACCCTATGTCGGCCTGGAGTTGCCGAATAAGCACCGCCAGACCGTATACCTGCGCGAAGTGCTCGATTGCGCGAAGTTCCGCGACAATCCGTCGCCGCTCTCCGTGGTGCTGGGCAAGGATATCGCTGGTCAACCCGTGGTTGCCGATCTGGCGAAGATGCCGCACCTGCTGGTTGCCGGTACGACCGGCTCCGGTAAATCGGTAGGCGTCAACACCATGATCATCAGCATGCTATATAAAGCGACCCCGGAAGAGGTGCGCTTTATTATGATCGACCCCAAAATGCTTGAGCTGTCGGTTTATGAGGGCATTCCGCATCTGCTGACCGAGGTCGTCACTGACATGAAAGACGCCGCCAATGCCCTGCGCTGGAGCGTAGGCGAGATGGAGCGTCGTTATAAGTTGATGTCGGCGTTGGGCGTGCGCAATCTGGCTGGCTACAACGAGAAAATCGAGCAGGCGGAAGCGATGGGGCGTCCGATACCGGATCCGTTCTGGAAGCCGGGCGACAGCATGGACATGACCCCGCCGGTACTGGAAAAACTGCCTTATATCGTCGTGCTGGTGGATGAGTTCGCCGATCTGATGATGGCGGTGGGCAAAAAGGTAGAAGAACTGATCGCTCGCCTGGCGCAAAAAGCCCGAGCGGCAGGCATCCACTTGGTGCTGGCGACACAGCGTCCGTCGGTGGATGTGATCACCGGTCTGATCAAAGCGAACATTCCGACCCGTATCGCCTTTACCGTCTCCAGTAAAATCGACTCGCGTACTATTCTCGATCAGGGCGGAGCGGAATCGCTGTTAGGTATGGGCGATATGCTCTATATGCCGCCTAACTCTTCGCTTCCGGTGCGTGTTCACGGCGCTTTTGTGCGTGATCAGGAAGTGCATGCGGTGGTGTCTGACTGGAAAGCGCGCGGCCGGCCGCAATATATCGATAGCATCACCGCTGGCGAAGAGAGCGAGAGTGGCAGCCTGAGCCTGGACGGCGGCGAAGAGCTTGATCCGCTGTTCGATCAGGCCGTGGCCTTCGTGGTCGAAAAGCGCCGCGCTTCGATTTCTGGCGTGCAGCGTCAGTTCCGCATCGGCTATAACCGTGCTGCGCGCATTATCGAGCAGATGGAAGCCCAGGGAATAGTCTCGGAGCCGGGACATAACGGCAACCGCGAGGTGCTGTCGCCGCCGCCGCATGAAATGTGACGATTGTTCAAACGCGTTGTCAAACAACCGATGGGCTAGCGCAAGCTGGCCCATTGTTTATGCGACGATCGCCCCCATATCTGTGAATGCTTTCGGTTTTTTCTGCTGTTTAATCGGGAAAAGGACAGCCAGGTTTAACGCTGTCACCGTTGGGAAATGAATGAATAAGGATTCGAGTTACATGAAAAAACAGATTATTGCCTGCAGCCTGTTAAGCGCCTTTCTCTCTGCCCACGCACTGGCGGACGCCACCAGCGATTTGCAACAGCGCCTGAATAAGGTCAACAGTTTCCACGCCAGCTTTACGCAAAAAGTGACCGACAGCGGCGGCGCCAATGTGCAGGACGGCGAAGGCGAGCTATGGGTGAAACGCCCCAGTCTGTTTAACTGGCACATGACCGCCCCGGATGAGAGCGTGATTATCTCCGACGGCAAAACGCTCTGGTTCTACAATCCGTTTGTCGAGCAGGCCAGCGCAACCTGGCTGAAAGATGCCACCAGCAATACGCCTTTTATGCTGATAGCCCGCAATCAGCCCAGCGACTGGCAGCAGTACAATATCAGCCAGAAGGGCGACAGTTTTGAACTGACGCCGAAAAACAGCGACGGCAATCTGAAGCAGTTCACGATTAATGTCACCGCTAACGGCACCATTAATCAGTTCAGCGCTATCGAACAAGATGGCCAGCGCAGCAGCTATCAGTTGAAAAGCCAGCAAAACGGCGCCATCACCCCGGACAAGTTTAGGTTCACTCCGCCGCAAGGCGTGACGGTGGACGACCAACGTCAGTGAGGTCGCGGTGAGTAATCTCTCTCTGGATTTTTCCACCAATGAATTTCAGCCGCTGGCCGCCCGTATGCGGCCAGCGACGCTGCAGCAATATATCGGGCAACAGCATCTGCTGGCGCCCGGTAAGCCGTTGCCACGCGCCATCGAAGCGGGTCATCTGCATTCGATGATTCTTTGGGGACCGCCAGGAACAGGGAAAACCACGCTGGCTGAAATTATCGGCCGTTATGGTAATGCGGATGTCGAGCGCATCTCCGCAGTGACCTCCGGCGTGAAAGAGATTCGCGAGGCGATTGAACGGGCGCGCCACAATCGTCAGGCGGGGCGGCGAACGATCCTGTTTGTCGATGAGGTGCATCGTTTCAACAAAAGCCAGCAGGACGCTTTTTTGCCGCACATTGAAGACGGCACCATCACCTTTATCGGCGCCACCACGGAAAATCCCTCGTTTGAACTTAACTCAGCGCTGCTGTCGCGCGCGCGCGTTTACCTGCTGAAGTCGCTGACCACGGACGATATCGAGCAGGTTCTGGATCAGGCGATGCAGGACAAGGATCGCGGTTACGGCAACAGCGATATTCTTCTGCCGGAGAATACGCGCCGCATGATCGCCGAACTGGTTAATGGCGATGCCCGGCGGGCGCTCAATACGCTGGAAATGATGGCGGACATGGCGGAAACCAGCCCGCAGGGCAAACGGGAGCTTTCGCCGCAGTTGCTTAACGAGGTCTCCGGCGAGCGCGCCGCGCGCTTCGATAACAAAGGCGATCGCTATTACGATTTGATTTCAGCGCTGCATAAATCGGTACGCGGCTCCGCGCCGGATGCCGCGCTTTACTGGTATGCGCGAATTATTACCGCAGGCGGCGATCCGCTTTATGTCGCGCGACGCCTGTTGGCTATCGCTTCGGAAGATGTCGGCAACGCCGATCCCCGGGCGATGCAGGTGGCGATCGCCGCCTGGGATTGTTTTACGCGCGTCGGTCCGGCTGAAGGCGAGCGCGCCATCGCGCAGGCTATCGTTTACCTTGCCTGCGCGCCGAAAAGCAATGCGGTTTATACCGCCTTCAAAGCGGCGATGCGCGATGCGCGTGAACACCCCGATTACGACGTGCCTGAGCATTTACGCAATGCGCCGACCCGCTTAATGAAAGAGATGGGTTTGGGTAAAGAGTACCGTTACGCCCACGACGAAACCCATGCCTATGCTGCAGGCGAAGTCTATTTTCCACAGGAAATGGCGCAAACGCACTACTATATGCCTACAAACCGCGGCCTTGAAGGTAAAATTGGCGAAAAGCTGGCCTGGCTTGCTGAACAGGATCAAAATAGCCCGATAAAACGCTACCGCTAGTTTTGGCGTTGCGGTAAGGTGAGTAAGGAATTCAACGCATTCCATGCCGGAATGCGTTTCTTTGTTCATACCATTAACTTTTAAAGCACAGGAATAGCATGCTCGATCCCAATCTGCTGCGTAACGAGCCAGACGCAGTCGCAGAAAAACTGGCACGCCGAGGATTTAAGCTGGATGTGGAAACGCTGACCTCCCTTGAGGAGCGTCGTAAGGTACTGCAGGTGGAGACAGAAAATCTGCAGGCCGAGCGTAACTCCCGATCCAAATCCATCGGTCAGGCCAAAGCACGTGGGGAAGACATCGAGCCGCTGCGTCAGGAAGTGAACGCGCTGGGCGAACGCCTGGACGCGGCCAAAGCGGAACTGGATGCCCTGCAAAACGAAATTCGTGATTTCTCGCTGGCGTTGCCGAACCTGCCGGCGGATGAAGTGCCGTTAGGCAAAGATGACAGCGAAAATCTGGAAATCAGCCGCTGGGGCGAGCCGCGCCAGTTCGATTTTCCGGTAAAAGATCATGTTGAGCTGGGCGAAATGGCCAAAGGGCTGGATTTCGCCTCCGCGGTAAAACTGACCGGTTCTCGCTTTGTTGTTATGCAAGGGCAAATCGCGCGTCTGCATCGCGCGCTGAGCCAGTTTATGATCGACCTGCACACCGAGCAGCACGGTTATCTGGAAACCTATGTGCCTTATCTGGTTAACCACGCCACGCTTTACGGCACCGGCCAGTTGCCTAAGTTTGGCGAAGACCTTTTTCATACCCGCCCGCTGGAAGAAGAGTCTGAAAGCAGCAACTACGCCTTGATTCCGACAGCCGAAGTTCCGCTGACTAACCTGGTGCGCGATGAGATCGTAGAGGAAGAGAGCTTGCCGCTTAAGCTTACCGCCCATACTCCTTGTTTCCGCTCTGAAGCCGGTTCTTATGGACGCGACACGCGCGGCCTGATCCGTATGCATCAGTTCGATAAAGTGGAGATGGTGCATATTGTCCGTCCGGAAGATTCCATGCAGGCGCTGGAAGAGCTGGTAGGCCATGCGGAGAAAGTCCTGCAGCTGCTTGAGCTGCCGTACCGTAAAGTGCTGCTCTGCACTGGCGATATGGGCTTTGGCGCGACGAAAACTTACGATCTGGAAGTCTGGCTGCCGGCGCAGAATACGTATCGTGAAATCTCTTCCTGCTCCAACATGTGGGATTTCCAGGCGCGCCGTATGCAGGCTCGCTGCCGCAGCAAAAACGATAAAAAACCGCGTCTGGTGCATACTTTGAACGGTTCCGGTCTGGCGGTAGGGCGTACGCTGGTTGCCGTGCTGGAAAACTATCAGCAGGCTGACGGCCGCATCGCCATTCCTGAGGTGCTGCGTCCTTATATGAAAGGCCTGGAATACATCGGCTAATATAACCCGCTAAAAAACCCGGCGACGCCGGGTTTTTTTTCGTCTTCTACTCCCTCTTCCTGTTTAATCCTCAGCATGAATTTTGCAGAAACAATCGTTATCGTCCCTTTTGCTATTCCCGTCTCTAAAAGTCTCAGTTTTCATAAAGATAGATAACAGCCAGCATACCGTTTACAATGCTGTAACTCACTGAAGATAAAAAAATTAAATTGTTGAGCAGCAAAATGTGCTGCGCCTGATTTTGCTCCATTGACTTTAAAGCGCACAATGGCAAACTGCGCGCAAATTCCCTCTTTTCCTTTTGGTTTTACTCGCTATGTCCACATGGTCTCGTCCCGTGTTGCTGCTGCTTTGCGGCCTGCTTTTGTTGACGGTTTCAATCGCCGTTTTGAATACCCTGGTTCCGCTGTGGTTGACGCACGACGCGCTGCCAACGTGGCAGGTCGGCATGGTGAGTTCTTCTTATTACACGGGCAACCTGGCGGGTACTTTGCTGGCCGGCTGGCTGATCAAACGTTACGGCTTTAATCGCAGCTATTATGTCGCCAGCGTGCTGTTCGGCTTCGCCACTTTTTGCCTGCTGCTGACCGACGGATTCTGGGCTTGGACCTCCTGGCGTTTTATCGCCGGTATCGGCTGCGCGATGATATGGGTAGTGGTGGAGAGCGCGATGCTGTGCAGCGGAACGGTGCGCAATCGCGGCCAACTGCTGGCGGCTTACATGATCGTTTATTATCTTGGCACCGTGGCGGGGCAACTTCTGGTCAGCGAAGTATCAACCGAGCTGCTGCGCGTCATTCCATGGGTCACTGCGCTGGTGGTCGCTGCGATCCTGCCGATGATTTTTACTCGCTTCGCCGCCAGCGATGAGCCAACGGAAGCGGCGCCAGGCGCAATTTGGCCTATGCTGCGTCGACGCAGCTCGCGTCTGGGCATCAACGGCTGCATTATTTCAGGCATTCTGCTCGGCTCGCTGTACGGCCTGATGCCGCTTTACCTTTCCCATCAGGGAATGAGCGATGCGACGGTCGGTTACTGGATGGCGCTGCTGGTAAGCTCGGGTATTGTCGGACAGTGGCCCGTCGGCCGTCTGGCTGACCGTTTTGGCCGCCTGCTGGTGCTGCGCGTGCAGGTTTTCGTCGTGATCCTCGGCGCTATCGCCATGCTGAGCAACGCCGCTATGGCGCCTGCGCTGTTTGTACTGGGACTGGCAGGTTTTACGCTCTATCCGGTCGCTATGTCATGGGCTTGCGAAACAGTGCCGCATCATCAGCTGGTGGCGATGAACCAGGCGCTGCTGCTCAGCTATACCATCGGCAGTCTGGTTGGTCCTGGCATGACCTCCATGCTGATGCAAAACTATTCCGATCGTCTGCTGTTTGTCATGATCGCGGCGGTTGCGCTGGTTTATCTGGCCATGTTGTTGCGCAAGGCCGATCATCACGCCACGCCAGTGGCTCATGCCTGACGAATTGCCCATAGAGAAGGGAGCCGCTGGCTCCCTTTTTGCTTTTCTGAGACTAATACATGACCTTATGTCCATAGCCGGCAAGGATGTTTTTTACCCGCTCCATGGTCTCTTTAGCGGGTGGTTTTACGCCGTCGAGTTTGTACTCTTCACCCATTGTTACCCATTTATGTTTGCCCAGCTCGTGATAGGGCAATAGCTCGATTTTCTCAATGTTGTCCATTTCCCGGGTAAATTCTCCCAGACGATGGGCGGAGTCGTTGTCATCGGTATAACCCGGCACGACGACGTAACGAATCCAGGTGCGCTTGCCTTTCTTGTGTAAATATCGTGCGAAATCAAGCGTGCGATGATTCGACACGCCAACTAAGATCTGGTGAATATCATCATTGACCTGTTTTAAATCCAGCATCACCAAATCGGTCACCTCAAGCAGTTCATCAATTACCGGGTCATAGCGGCGCACGAATCCGTTAGTATCCAGGCAGGTATGAATGCCATGCTCTTTACAGGCGCGGAACCAGTCGCGAACAAACTCCGCCTGTAAAATGGCTTCGCCGCCGGAAGCGGTGACGCCGCCGCCGGAAGCATTCATAAAGTGACGGTAAGAAAGCACATCTTTCATGAGTTCTTCCACCGTTACCTCTTTACCGCCATGGGTATCCCAGGTATCGCGGTTATGGCAATAGAGACAACGCATTAAACAACCCTGAAAGAAGGTGATAAAGCGGATCCCGGGGCCATCAACGGTGCCGCAGGATTCAAAGGAGTGTATACGCCCGATAGCTGACATTGCGATGTGTTCTCCATAGTTAACCTGGCAACCAGGTCGCACAATCTCTGTTGTGCTATTTGAGAAGTCGGTTTTGGCTGAAACCTGGAACAAAGATGTCAGACAAAACAGGCTGGTGGATAAAAAGGCCCCCGCGACAGGGGCCTTTAATTTTGGCCTTACAACGACCGGGTAAAGGTGCGTGTGATCACATCCTGCTGCTGTTCTTTCGTTAACGAATTAAAGCGTACGGCGTAACCGGACACCCTGATCGTCAGCTGCGGATATTTTTCCGGATGTTCCATAGCTTCCAGCAACATTTCACGGTTCATGACATTGACGTTAAGGTGCTGGCCGCCCTCGATTTGCTCTTCATGATGGAAATAGCCATCCATCAAGCCGGCAAGGTTGGTCCTCCTCACGTCATCATCTTTACCCAGCGCATTAGGCACGATGGAGAAGGTGTAAGAGATGCCATCTTTAGCATAAGCAAAGGGCAGTTTAGCGACTGAAGTCAACGAGGCGACGGCGCCTTTCTGATCGCGACCATGCATTGGGTTAGCGCCCGGGCCGAAAGGCGCTCCGGCACGACGGCCGTCAGGCGTGTTGCCAGTTTTTTTGCCGTATACGACGTTCGACGTAATGGTCAGAACAGATTGCGTCGGCACCGCATTGCGATAGGTGCTGAGCTTCTGAATTTTCTTCATGAAGCGTTCCACAAGGTCGCATGCCAGATCGTCGACGCGCGCATCGTTATTACCGAACTGCGGATATTCGCCTTCGATTTCAAAGTCGGTGGCAAGCCCGTCTTCGTCGCGAATCGGCTTCACTTTGGCGTACTTGATGGCGGACAGCGAGTCAGCCGCGACCGACAGACCGGCGATACCGCAAGCCATAGTGCGATAGACGTCGCGATCGTGCAGCGCCATCAGCGACGCTTCGTAGCTGTATTTATCATGCATATAATGAATGATGTTCAGCGCGGTGACGTACTGCTTAGCCAGCCAGTCCATGAAGTGGTCCATGCGCGCCATGACGGTGTCGAAATCCAACACGTCGTCCTGAATCGGCGCTTCTTTCGGCCCCACCTGGATTTTCATCTTCTCGTCCATGCCGCCGTTGATCGCATAGAGCAGCGTTTTCGCCAGGTTGGCGCGGGCGCCGAAGAATTGCATCTGTTTGCCGACGATCATTGGGCTGACGCAGCAGGCGATGGCGTAATCATCATTATTGAAATCCGGGCGCATCAGGTCATCGTTTTCATACTGCACGGACGACGTATCGATAGAGACTTTGGCTGCGTATTTCTTAAAATTAATCGGCAGATTTTCAGACCACAGGATGGTCATATTGGGCTCAGGCGACGGGCCCATAGTGTAAAGCGTATTCAGGAAGCGGAAGGTGCTTTTGGTCACCAGCGTGCGGCCATCGACGCCCATCCCGGCCAACGATTCCGTCGCCCAGATCGGGTCGCCGGAGAAAAGTTCGTCGTACTCAGGCGTGCGCAGGAAGCGCACCATGCGCAGCTTCATTACCAGATGGTCGATCAGCTCCTGCGCTTGTTCTTCGCTAAGCTTGCCCGCGTTGAGATCGCGTTCGATATAGATATCAAGGAAGCTGGAGACGCGTCCGAAGGACATGGCGGCGCCGTTCTGCGATTTTACTGCGGCGAGATAACCAAAATAGGTCCACTGAACCGCTTCCTGTGCGTTAGTCGCCGGGCCGGAAATGTCGCAGCCATATTTCGCCGCCATCTCTTTAATTTGCGCTAACGCGCGGTGCTGATCGGCAATTTCTTCGCGCAGGCGAATAGTGGCTTCCAGATTCACGCCGTTTTCTAAATCTTTTTGCAGCGAGGCGAACTGAGCGAATTTATCCTGCATCAGGAAATCGATGCCATACAGCGCGACGCGACGGTAGTCGCCGATGATACGGCCGCGGCCATAGGCGTCCGGTAATCCGGTCAATACGCCAGATTTACGGCAGCGCAGAATATCCGGCGTGTAAACATCGAATACGCCCTGGTTGTGGGTTTTACGGTAGTCGGTAAAGATTTTTTTCAACGCAGGATCGAGTTCGCGTCCGTAAACTTTACAGGAACCTTCCACCATTTTAATGCCGCCGAACGGGATGATGGCGCGCTTCAGCGGCGCTTCCGTCTGCAGCCCGACGATTTTTTCCAGCGGTTTATTAATATAACCCGCTTCATGTGCGGTGATGGTGGATGCGAGGTCGGTGTCAAAATCTACCGGCGCATGGGTGCGGTTTTCGATTTTGATACCTTCAAGAACGCTGTTCCAGAGAGCGGTGGTTTCAGCGGTTGCGCCTGCAAGAAACGACTCGTCGCCTTCATAAGGCGTATAGTTTTTTTGAATGAAGTCGCGCACATTGACGCTGCTTTGCCATTCGCCTGCTGCGAACCCTTGCCAGGCTGCAGCCATTTTTTGATTAAGTTCGGTCATGATACACCTACCTTTATATATGGAGTCTTTTTTCGTTCCGGCGGGGCTTCAGGTGGCCCGCCGGTTCAGATTCTGTTCAGTGCACCGGGTCGTCGCCGCGTAGATAGATAACCCAGTACGTTAATCCCACCAGTAAGCCGCCGCCGATAATATTGCCCAGCGTGACGGGGATCAGATTGTCGAAAATAAAGTTTCCGGGCGTTAATGCTGAAAATTGCGCTGCCGTCGCGCCATTCGCCTGCCAGAATTCCGGGCCCGAAAAATCACGGATGACGATCGCCATCGGAATAAGGAACATATTAGCGATGCTGTGTTCGAAGCCGCTGGCGACGAACATAGCGACCGGCAGGATCATCGCCATCATCTTGTCGACCAAGGTCCGTCCTGAATAGCTCATCCAGACCGCCAGGCAGACCATCAGATTGGCCAGCGTGCCCAGACAGACGGCTTCGATAAAGGTGTGATGCATCTTATGATCGGCGGTTTGCAACAAATTCAGCCCCCATGTGCCGTTTGCCGCCATATGCTCGCCGGCAAACCAGATCAGCGCGACAAAAAAGAGCGCGCCCACCAGATTGCCGACATAAACGTTGATCCAGTTTCGTCCCAGCTGTCGCCAGGTGATGCGTCCGCTTGCTTTGGCGACCACGATCAATACGGTAGAGGTAAATAAATCAGCGCCGCAAACCACAACCAGCATCAGGCCGAGTGAAAAACAGATGCCGCCTGTTAGTTTAGCAATGCCGTAAGACATGCTCTCCGAACCGGTTGTGGCGGTGATATAAAAGACAAAAGCGATTGAAATAAAAACGCCTGCGGTAATGGCGAGAAAGAAAGTTGTTAAAGGATGTTTAGTCGCTTTATAGACGCCTGTATCTTCAGCAACTTTTGCCATTGCGGCAGGTAATAAAGAATTGAAAGGATTGTCAGCTTTCACACTAACGCTCTCCAAAATAAGCCTGAAAAAATACTAACAAAGGAGTAGAAAGCGAGAGTTGATATGGATCATATTTGGCGGGCACAGAAGGATAGTCAGGAAATTTTTAAAGGGGTAATTTAATATAAGTTATTGAAAATAATTAAAATAAATTTATTTTAAATTATAAAAATATTTTATAAAAGGCGCTGCGTTTACTTATTTATTGTAATTTTAAATAAATATTTGCTGTTAATTTGTTAAAATAATGATTATCTGCTTTTTTAATTAACTTTAAAGCAACATTTGCTGTCGGAAAAACGATAAAAAATGGCGCTTACCAATAAGCGCCATTTACTGTAATCCAGAGAGCAGGAGAGCGTTAAACCGTCCCGCTGAATCTTATTTCCAGTAGCGACGTTTAGCCGCCTGCAGTTTTTCATATGCCTGCAGTAAAGACTGATGCGCCGGGAATGCTTTCAGATCGGCGTCTACCGGCTGCAAACCATAAAAAGGCGCTTCGCCACTCAAAGCCGCTGAAGCCGCCTCTACCGCATCGCTACTGTACATGCGGACAAAAGCATGATGATATTGCGCAGGGTCGCGTTCTTCTTCCATCGCCAGCAACAGAAGCGTTTGCAGGCAGCGATAGTAGTTCGCACGTTCTGGCGTGAAGATGGATCCGTTGAACTCTATCGTCCATTCCGTCCAGATTAGCGCCTGTTCTAGATCGCCGCCCGCTAACGCCAGCATAGCCTTCAGCTCGCCGATACGCAGCGTATACCAGCCGCTGTCCTTGCCGGTCGCCAGGCCTAGCAGTTCGCGCACGCGGGTAAAGTCATCGTGACCTTCTTCATCCAGCTGCGAGATCAGTTCAAGATACGCTTCCGGATCCTGACTGCTGCCGGGTAAGGCAAGCAACGTTTCCCGCAGGCTTGTGCCCATATTATTGTTAGCAAGTAGCAGATCTTCCACCGGATAGATGTCAGACATGCCCGGAACGATAATGCGACAGGCATATACGCCGAGGTGCTCATAATCCGCAATATAAACTTCTTTGTCTTCAGCGCGGAAGATGGCCATCAGGGTTTCGAACTCCTGCTGCGTGGTGCCGTCGAATTTCCAGTCAACGAAAGGATAATCCGCCGTCTCTTTGAAAAGATCCCAGGAGATCAGGCCGCTGGAATCGATGAAGTGGGTTTCCAGGTTGGCATGCTCGGCAACCTCTTCATCATCAAACGTCGGCGGCGTAAAGACATCCAGATCCTTCAGGCCGCGCCCCTGCAGCAGCTCGGTTACAGTACGTTCCAGCGCCACGCCAAAATCGGGATGCGCGCCAAAAGAAGCGAAGCAGGTGCCATTGGCCGGGTTAAACAGCACGACGCAGATGACGGGATATTTTCCGCCCAACGAGGCGTCGTAAGCGAAAATAGGAAAGCCTTCCGCCTCCAGACGCGCAATCGCTTCGACCACGCCAGGATAGCGCTGCATAACAGCATCCGGAATGGTCGGCAGGCTAATCGACTCGGCGATAATGCGGTTTTTGATATAGCGTTCAAAAACTTCGGACAGCCCCTGAACACGTGCTTCATTCGCGGTATTGCCGGCCGACATGCCATTGGAAACGTAAAGATTGCCGATAATGTTCATCGGAATATAAACGGTTTGCTGATCGGACTGGCGGCTAAACGGCAGCGCGCAAATACCGCGTTCGTCGTTGCCGGACTGCAGATCGATCAGGTCGCTGGCGGAAAGCTCGTTTTCCGGATCGTAAAAAGCACGCAAACGTGCGTCCAGAATGCCTTCCGGCAGGCTTTCGTCCGCAGGCACAGGAAACCATTTCTCATTGGGATAATGAACGAAATCGCCGTTGGCGATCGTCTTACCCAGCCAAAAGTCGGCGAAGAAATAGTTAGTGGAAAGACGTTCAAAATATTCCCCCAACGCGGAAGCCAGCGCTGCTTTTTTGCTGGCGCCTTTGCCGTTTGTAAAACAGAGAGGGCAGTCGCGGTCGCGAATATGCACCGACCAGACGTGAGGCACGGGGTTAAGCCAGGACGCTTCTTCGATATGAAAGCCGAGATCCTGAAGTTTTTGCTGGAAGCGGGCGATGGAATCTTCCAACGCGGCGTCTTTGCCTGGAATAAAGGTTTGCGTCATGGTGCCGCTCTCTCTGTAAGGGGGCCGATAAAGCGCGCCATAATACGTTTTTTGTCTCATGTACGCTATCAAGCCGGCATAAATTTCTGTCGGTCAGCTTGCGCCTGATGGCCGCGTTGCGCCTCTACTTTCCTACCGGGCGGGAAACTGTCTCACAAAATACCGTCTGGCTTTACATTTATGCGATAAGCTGCGGGGCGACAAATTCCAAAAATGTGATCGCCTGGGTATAAAAGATTGCAGCAGTCTGGGCGCAGTGATAAAACCGGTAAGATATTCATAACCGTTCAATATGACAGTGGTGAGGGGAAATGACGCAGGTTTATAATTTTAGCTCCGGTCCAGCCATGCTCCCGGTTGAAGTGCTCCGTCGCGCAGAACAAGAACTGACAAACTGGCACGGGCTGGGCACTTCGGTGATGGAGATTAGCCATCGCAGCAAAGAGTTTATTCAGGTGGCTGAAGAAGCAGAGCAGGATTTTCGCGATCTTCTGAAAATACCGGCCAATTACAAAGTATTGTTCTGTCACGGCGGCGCGCGCGCGCAGTTCGCCGCCGTGCCGGGAAACCTGTTAGGCAGCGCCGCCACGGCAGATTACATTGATGGCGGCTACTGGGCGCACAGCGCGATAAAAGAAGCTGAAAAATATTGTCGTCCAAACGTCATCGACGTAAAAACTACGCTTGACGGCAAGCGCGCCATTTTGCCGATGCGCGAATGGCAATTACGCGACGAAGCCGCCTATGTCCATTTTTGTCCGAACGAAACCATTGACGGCATCGCCATTGATGAGCAGCCCGACTTCGGCGATAAAGTCATCGTGGCGGATTACTCTTCCACGATTTTGTCACGCGCCATCGATGTGAATCGCTACGGCGTAATTTATGCCGGCGCGCAGAAAAATATCGGCCCGGCAGGCCTGACGCTGGTGATTGCGCGTGAAGATTTATTAGGTCAGGCACAACAGCATGTGCCTTCCGTGCTCGATTATAAGGTGCTGGCGGAAAACGACTCTATGTTCAATACCCCGCCTACTTTCGCCTGGTATCTCTCCGGTCTGGTGTTTAAATGGCTGAAAGAGAAGGGCGGTCTGAGCGAGATGGACAAAATCAATCAGGCGAAAGCCGATCTGCTGTACGGCGTCATTGATAACAGCGATTTTTACCGTAACGATGTTGCGACAGCGAACCGTTCACGCATGAATGTGCCTTTCCAGTTGGCTGACGCCGCGCTGGATAAAGCGTTTCTGGAAGAGTCTTTCAGCGCTGGTCTGCACGCGCTAAAAGGCCACCGAGTGGTAGGCGGCATGCGTGCCTCTATTTATAATGCGATGCCGTTGGAAGGCGTGAAGGCGCTTACCGATTTTATGATTGATTTTGAACGTCGTCACGGCTGATAAACCCTTAACTTGCCGGCGCTGCGCCGGCATCAGACCCCGTGATCAAGCGGGGTTTAGTATTTTCTGGAGATTTGGTTTCGCATGCAGGACTCTTTAACATTACAACCTATCGCGCGCGTCGACGGCACCGTTAATCTGCCCGGCTCCAAGAGCGTTTCTAACCGCGCGCTGCTGCTGGCTGCGTTGGCGAGCGGCACCACGCGGTTGACGAACCTGCTGGATAGCGACGACGTCAAACATATGCTTAACGCGCTAAAAGCGTTAAACGTTTCCTATATGCTTTCAGCCGATCGCAGGGTGTGCGAAGTGACAGGGAGCGGCGGGCCGCTTCGTAGCGTACAGGCACTCAAACTCTTTCTGGGCAATGCCGGTACGGCAATGCGCCCGCTGGCTGCCGCGCTCTGCCTTGGCCAGCATGACATCGTGCTTACTGGCGAGCCGCGCATGAAAGAGCGTCCTATCGGCCACCTCGTCGACGCGCTGCGTCAGGGCGGCGCCGAAATCAGCTATCTGGAGCAGACGGATTACCCGCCGCTGCGTCTGCGCGGCGGCTTTCGCGGCGGCGAAGTCAATGTGGACGGCAGCGTATCGAGCCAGTTTCTGACCGCATTGCTGATGGCGGCTCCTCTGGCGGAGCAAGATACGACGATTACCATTAAAGGCGAACTGGTTTCCAAACCTTATATTGATATCACGCTGCACCTGATGAAATGTTTCGGCGTTGAGGTTGATAACCAGAACTACCAACGTTTTATAGTTAAAGGTCAGCAGAACTATCGCTCGCCAGGCGAGTATCTGGTCGAAGGCGACGCCTCTTCGGCTTCTTACTTTTTAGCGGCCGCCGCCATCAAAGGCGGAACCGTGCGTGTGACCGGCATTGGCCGCAACAGCGTGCAGGGCGATATCCGTTTTGCCGATGTGCTGGAAAAAATGGGCGCTTCTGTTGAGTGGGGCGATGACTATATCGCCTGTACGCGCGGAGCTTTGCAGGCAATCGACATGGATATGAATCATATCCCGGACGCGGCGATGACGATAGCCACTACCGCTCTGTTTGCGCAGGGAACCACCACCCTGCGCAATATCTACAACTGGCGCGTAAAAGAGACCGACCGCCTGGCGGCGATGGCGACAGAGTTGCGCAAAGTCGGCGCCGAAGTCAAAGAGGGGCATGATTATATTCGCGTGACGCCGCCGGCTGAGCTGCGGCACGCCGATATCGGCACTTACAACGACCACCGTATGGCGATGTGTTTTTCTCTGGTGGCGCTTTCAGATACGCCGGTCACGATTCTCGATCCCGGCTGTACGGCTAAAACCTTCCCCGACTATTTCCAGCAGCTGGCGAAAATCAGCCATAACGATTAAATTGCCGACCCGGCGTCTTTCCGCCGGGTTTCTGTGCCCCGCACTGGCCTCGTTCGCAAAGAAATGCTCTGAATCTACTGAAATTTTTAACCCTATCTATGCTTAAAGATAACAGACCGTCCCTGAGCAGCGTATAATGTCCTGATTCCCATCGGCCTGGACAGGCTAAAAGACAATATTGCAGTAACAGGAGAGAGTAATGACGGCAACAGCCCCGGTAATAACCATCGATGGCCCAAGCGGTGCGGGGAAAGGCACCCTTTGCAAAGCCATGGCTGAAGCCCTGCAATGGCATCTGCTGGATTCAGGCGCTATTTATCGCGTACTGGCGCTGGCCGCGCTGCATCATCAGGTTGATATCGAATCGGAAGAAGCGCTGGTTCCCATCGCGGCGCACCTGGATGTCCGCTTCATTTCGGAAAACGGCGAGATGCAGGTGATTCTGGAAGGGGAAGAGGTGACCGGCGAAATCCGTACTCAGGATGTAAGCAATACCGCATCGCGCGTAGCGGCGTTCCCCCGGGTGCGTGAAGCCTTACTGCGTCGCCAGCGCGCGTTTCGCGAAGAGCCGGGCCTGATTGCCGACGGCCGTGATATGGGCACGGTGGTTTTCCCTGATGCGCCGGTAAAAATTTTTCTCGACGCCAGTTCTGAAGAACGTGCGCAGCGTCGCATGCTACAGTTGCAGGAAAAGGGCTTTAGTGTTAACTTTGATCGCCTTTTAGCCGAGATAAAAGAACGCGACGATCGCGACCGTAATCGCGCTATCGCGCCTTTAGTGCCTGCCGACGATGCTCTGGTGCTGGATTCAACTAGCCTTTCTATCGAGCAAGTCATTGAAACGGCACTAGAATATGCCCGCCAGAAGCTGGGCATTTAATTTTTTCGGCAAAAACAGATTGCTGTAACCCTGTGCCAGGGAAGAGGTGCAGGGCATGTGAAACAACCCCATCCGACATGAAGTCAGGTGGACGTTAAATTAAAGAATCCTGAAGATTACAATATGACTGAATCTTTTGCTCAACTCTTCGAAGAGTCCCTGAAAGAAATCGAAACCCGTCCGGGTTCAATCGTCCGCGGTGTTGTTGTTGCTATCGACAAAGATGTCGTGCTGGTTGACGCTGGCCTGAAATCTGAGTCTGCCATTCCGGCTGAGCAGTTCAAAAACGCCCAAGGCGAAATTGAAATCCAGGTGGGCGACGAAGTTGACGTTGCTCTGGACGCAGTAGAAGACGGCTTCGGCGAAACCCTGCTGTCTCGTGAGAAAGCGAAACGTCACGAAGCGTGGCTGATGCTGGAAAAAGCTTACGAAGAAGCAGCGACCGTTACTGGCGTAATCAACGGCAAAGTCAAGGGCGGCTTCACTGTTGAGCTGAACGGCATTCGCGCGTTCCTGCCGGGTTCACTGGTTGACGTACGTCCGGTACGCGACACCCTGCACCTGGAAGGCAAAGAGCTTGAATTCAAAGTGATCAAGCTGGATCAGAAGCGCAACAACGTGGTGGTTTCCCGCCGCGCGGTTATCGAATCTGAAAACAGTGCAGAGCGCGATCAGCTGCTGGAAAACCTGCAGGAAGGCATGGAAGTCAAAGGTATCGTTAAGAACCTCACTGACTACGGCGCATTCGTTGATCTGGGCGGCGTCGACGGCCTGCTGCACATCACCGACATGGCATGGAAACGCGTTAAGCATCCGAGCGAAATCGTCAACGTGGGCGACGAAATCACTGTTAAAGTGCTGAAGTTCGACCGCGAACGTACCCGTGTATCTCTGGGCCTGAAACAGCTGGGCGAAGATCCGTGGGTTGCTATCGCTAAGCGCTATCCGGAAGGTACCAAACTGACCGGTCGTGTAACCAACCTGACTGATTACGGCTGCTTCGTTGAAATCGAAGAAGGCGTTGAAGGTCTGGTACACGTTTCCGAAATGGACTGGACCAACAAAAACATCCATCCGTCTAAAGTTGTTAACGTGGGCGACGTGGTTGAAGTTATGGTTCTGGACATCGACGAAGAGCGTCGTCGTATCTCCCTGGGCCTGAAACAGTGCAAAGCTAACCCGTGGCAGCAGTTCGCTGAGACTCACAACAAAGGCGATCGCGTTGAAGGTAAAATCAAGTCAATCACTGACTTCGGTATCTTCATCGGCCTGGACGGCGGCATCGACGGTCTGGTTCACCTGTCTGACATTTCCTGGAACGCGACTGGCGAAGAAGCCGTTCGTGAGTACAAAAAAGGCGACGAAATCGCTGCCGTTGTACTGCAGGTTGACGCAGAGCGTGAGCGTATCTCCCTGGGCGTTAAGCAGCTGGCTGAAGATCCGTTCAACAACTACATCACTTTGAACAAGAAAGGTGCTATCGTCACCGGTAAAGTGACTGCAGTTGACGCGAAAGGTGCTACAGTTGAGTTAGCAGACGGCGTGGAAGGTTACCTGCGCGCTTCTGAAGCTTCACGTGACCGCGTTGAAGACGCTACGCTGGTTCTGAACGTTGGCGACGATGTTGAAGCCAAGTTCACCGGTGTTGATCGTAAAAACCGTGTTGTTAGCCTGTCTGTCCGTGCGAAAGACGAAGCTGACGAGAAAGATGCAATCGCAACTGTTAACAACAAACAGGAAGAAAGCAACTTCTCTAACGCAATGGCTGAAGCGTTCAAAGCGGCTAAAGGCGAGTAATCGACCTTACGCATCGGGCGGCTTAATGCCGCCCGTATTCGGTAAAAAGCTGTCAAACCTTGCCAACAGGGATTAACCGGAGGATTAATGACCAAGTCAGAACTGATTGAAAGACTTGCGGGCCAGCAGACTCATATTCCGGCGAAAGTCGTTGAGGATGCGGTTAAAGAGATGCTTGAGCACATGGCCACAACGCTGGCCCAGGGCGAACGCATTGAAATCCGGGGATTCGGCAGTTTTTCTTTGCACTACCGCGCGCCGCGTACCGGTCGTAACCCGAAAACGGGCGACAAAGTGGAGTTGGAAGGTAAATACGTTCCTCACTTCAAGCCGGGTAAAGAGCTGCGCGATCGTGCAAATATTTACGGCTGAGCAGTTACCGAATCGCAGAAACGACACCTCAGGGTGTCGTTTTTTTTGCGGGTTAGTTTGTTATGTGATTTATCTTCCCGGCATTTGTAACGGATAGCAAAGCGGCCAGATTATTTGCAGCCGTTCTTCCACTCTGCTTTTTTCACAAAAGAATTTTACCTGTCTGGCTGTCACACTGTTCGTGAAAAAAGGAACAGATACGATGACGCCTACATGGACAGGGCTTGCCGCATTAACGATCGTCGGCGCGTTACCCTTACTTTTCCTGCCGAATCTGCCCGGCTTACCGCTACTGGCGGGTATAGCCGTAATCGCTCTGATGCTGATTCATTTTGGCAGCGCCAGTGTACGTTTGTGCGGGTACGGCTTATTGCTGCTGGTATGGTCGTTAGCGGATGGCCACCAGATGTCTGACGCGATTACCAGATTAATAGCGCAGCCGCAAAACGCTGTCGTTCGTATCGAAGACGCGCATTCTGCGGGATCCCGCATAAAAGTAAAATTGATCAAAATAGATGATCGTTATCTGTTTCCACCGCTTTATGCCTGGCTGTCGCTAACGGAAAAAGAGAATGACTACTGTCCCGGACAGCGTTGGCAAATGCGCTTACGATTGCGCGCCCTGCATGCGCGACTGAATGAGGGCGAATTTGACGCCCAGCGCTTCGCGCTTGCCAACCATACGCCGTTCCAGGGAAGAATAATTTCCCGTCAACTTGAAGACGGGGGCTGCAGCCGGCGGGAACGAATCATTCAGCATCACCAAAAAGCGATGCAAACGCTGCCCGCGCAAAGCGTGTTAGAGGCGCTGGCATTCGGAATTCGCGACGGAATGAGCGATGAAATGCGCCAGCTATGGCGGGAAACGGGAACGGCACATCTGATGGCGATTTCCGGAATGCACATTGCGCTTGCCGCCAGCGTCGGCTGGCTGATCGTGCGCGGCATACAGTGGTTTTTGCCGGTTACCCGCATCGGCTATATTGCGCCGCTGCTTGGAAGCTGGCTTACCGCGGCGCTCTATCTTTGGCTTTCCGGCACGCTTGCACCCGCGCAGCGCGCTCTGCTGGCGCTGTCGCTCTGGACGCTGTTGCGCCTTCTCGGACTGAATCTGACCAGCTGGCATATCTGGCTATTATGCGTTGGCCTCATGTTGTTTTTCGACCCGCTATCGGTGCTCTCGGAGAGCTTCTGGCTTTCCGCGCTGGCGGCAGGCATGCTGCTGGTCTGGTATCACTGGTTTCCTTTACCGGCGAAATATGTACGTCAGCGCCGTTGGGCCGTGCTGCGTCTGGCGCATCTGCAATTGGGTATGCTGCTGCTTATGGCGCCGTTGCAGGCTGCGCTGTTCGAAGGGATCAGCCTGACGTCGTTGGCCGCTAATATGCTGGCGATCCCTGTCGTTTCATTCATTACCGTGCCTTTGATTTTGCTGGCGATGTTGGTTCCCGTTGCGCCGATACACATGCTGTTGTGGTGGCTTGCCGATCGATCCGTGGCGTTGGTGATTTTCGGGCTGAAAGCGCTGCCGCCGGGTTGGTGGTATTTAAGCGAGGCAGGCCTTTGCGCCGCTATAATCTGGGGCGGCATGGCTGTCTGGCGGCTGGGGTGGTGGAGAAGCTCGCCCTTAAGCTGCTGTAGCCTGCTACTGGCGCTTTTGCTCTGGCGTTTTAGCGCGGAGAAGGCGGACTGGGGCGTCGATATGCTTGACGTCGGGCACGGCTTAGCCGTCGTCATTTCTCAAGGCCGCGAAGCTGTGGTTTATGATACCGGCAACCGCTGGGCGAAAGGCGATGCCGGAGAGCGTGTTATCGCGCCTTGGCTTCGACGCAAAGGGATACGTATCAGAGAAGTGATGCTGAGCCATAACCATCTCGATCATACGGGCGGGCTCAGTTCGCTAAAGAAAATCTGGCCGAACTTAATGGTACGCAGCGCTCTCGGGCAGCCCGATCATCTGCCTTGCCATAGCGGAATGCACTGGAGATGGGGAAGGCTGACATTCGATGCGCTCTGGCCGCAAAAAACCGGCATCCGGGGTGATAATAACGATTCCTGCGTCGTGAAAGTCAGCGACGGCAAGATAAGTCTGTTGCTTACCGGCGATATTGAGCGTGATGCCGAACATAAGCTGGTGACGATAGCGAAAGAGGAACTGCGCGCCACGTTTTTGCAGGTGCCGCACCATGGAAGCCGGACTTCATCGACGCCGCTGCTGCAGCGTCATGTGGCGGGGCGTGTCGCGCTGGCTTCGGTGGCGCGCTATAACGCCTGGCGAATGCCTTCCCGCGAGGTGGTGGGCAATTACGTTAAAAATGGTTATCTCTGGTACGATACGGGGCAGTCCGGTCAGCTCAGCATTCGGATTTATCAGGGTAAATGGCGAATTGCCGGGCTGAGAGAGCAAATATTCCCCCGTTGGTATCATCCGTGGTTTGGCGTCAAACGCGATTCCAGGTAGAATGAGCGGCTATTTCAAACATCGTTGAATAAATAATGCATCAAGATAAAGATCTCTCGACATGGCAGACATTTCGTCGACTCTGGCCGATGATCGCGCCACATAAAGCTGGATTGCTGGTGGCAGCTGTCGCCCTCGTGTTGAACGCAGCAGGCGATACGTTAATGCTCTCTCTGTTGAAACCTTTACTGGATGATGGGTTTGGTAAGGCAGATAAATCAGTGCTGGTATGGATGCCGTTAGCGGTTATCGGGTTGATGCTGGTACGCGGCGTTACCAGTTACATTTCCAGCTATTGCATCTCCTGGGTTTCCGGCAACGTGGTGATGAACATGCGTCGTCGCCTCTTCGGTCATATGATGGGCATGCCGGTCTCGTTTTTCGATCAGCAATCGACCGGAACCTTGCTGTCGCGCATTACCTATGATTCTGAACAGGTCGCCTCCTCGTCTTCCAGCGCGCTGGTGACGGTCGTGCGCGAAGGCGCATCGATTATCGGCCTGTTTATTATGATGTTCTATTATAGCTGGCAGCTTTCGCTGATCCTGATCGTATTAGCGCCAGTCGTTTCCATGGCGATCCGTACCGTCTCGAAGCGCTTTCGCAATATCAGCAAAAACATGCAGAACACCATGGGGCAGGTCACGACCAGCGCCGAGCAGATGCTGAAGGGGCACAAAGAAGTGCTGATTTTCGGCGGCCAGCAGGTAGAAAGCAAGCGCTTCGCCCACGTCAGCAATCTTATGCGTCAGCAGGGGATGAAGATGGTTTCCGCCTCGTCGATCTCTGACCCTATTATTCAGCTTATCGCTTCGCTGGCGCTCGCCTTTGTGCTTTACGCCGCCAGTTTCCCAAGCGTAATGGATACCCTGACGGCGGGAACCATCACCGTGGTCTTTTCCTCCATGATCGCGCTGATGCGTCCGCTGAAATCCTTAACCAACGTCAATGCCCAGTTCCAGCGCGGCATGGCGGCCTGCCAGACGCTGTTTACCATTCTCGACAGCGAACAGGAAAATGATAACGGAACGCGCGTCATCGAGCGGGCAAAAGGCGAAGTGGAATTCCGCGATGTGACCTTCTTCTACCCGGGCCGCGAAACGCCGGCGTTGAGAGAGATTAATTTGTTGCTGCCTGCGGGTAAAATGGTGGCGTTAGTCGGGCGTTCAGGCTCGGGCAAATCGACGCTGGCCAGCTTGCTTACCCGTTTTTACGATATTCAGCAGGGTGAAATTTTGCTGGATGGTCACGACCTGCGTGAATATACGCTGCAATCGCTACGTAATCAGGTGGCGCTGGTCTCGCAAAACGTCCATCTGTTCAACGATACCATCGCCAATAATATCGCCTACGCGCGCAGCGACATTTACAGCCGCGAAGATATTGAGAAAGCGGCAACCATGGCGCATGCTATGGATTTCATCGGCAAAATGGATAACGGTCTCGATACGGTGATTGGCGAAAACGGCGTGCTGCTTTCCGGTGGACAGCGTCAGCGTATCGCTATCGCTCGCGCCTTGCTGCGCGACTGCCCGATTCTGATCCTCGATGAGGCGACCTCGGCGCTGGATACGGAATCAGAACGGGCCATTCAGGCCGCATTGGATGAGCTGCAGAAAAACCGCACGTCGCTGGTGATCGCCCACCGCCTCTCAACCATTGAAAAGGCAGACGAGATTGTCGTCGTGGAAGATGGACGTATTGTAGAACGCGGCACCCATGACGCGCTGCTGGCGGAGAAGGGTGCTTACGCCCAGCTGCATAAGATGCAATTCGGCCAATGATTGAGCGTATCTGGAGTGGACGATCGCCGCTCTGGCTGCTGCTCTGGCCGTTCAGCTTGCTTTACGGGCTGGTTGCGCGCCTGATTCGTCTGAGCTACCAGCGCGGCTGGCGTAAAAGCTGGCGCGCGCCGTTGCCGGTCGTGGTCGTAGGCAACCTGACCGCAGGCGGCAACGGCAAAACGCCGGTAGCGATCTGGCTGGTTCAGGCGCTTCAGCATCGCGGCTTACGTGTCGGCGTGGTGTCACGCGGTTACGGCGGCAAGGCGGAAAATTATCCTTTGCTGGTGGAGTCTTCCACCTTAACGCAGCAGGCGGGCGATGAGCCGGTGCTGATTGCGCAACGTACCGGGGCGCCCGTCGCCGTTGCGCCGAAACGGCGGGAAGCGGTCGAAGCGCTGATCGCGCGCTATCCGCTCGATCTGATTATCACCGATGACGGCCTGCAGCATTATGCCTTACAGCGTGATGTTGAAATCGTGGTTATTGACGGCGTGCGGCGGTTCGGCAACGGCTGGTGGCTGCCGGCAGGCCCGATGCGGGAGCGCGCCGACCGGTTGCGCAGCGTTGACGGTATTATTGTCAATGGCGGTACGGCGAACGCCGGCGAAATCGCCATGACGCTTAAACCTTCGCTGGCCGTCAATATGCTGAGCGGCGCAACCTGCGCCCTTTCAGCCCTGCCGCAGGTGGTGGCGATGGCTGGCATCGGCCATCCGCCGCGCTTTTTCGCTACGCTGAAACAGCAGGGGCTGACGCCGGTAGCGGAAGTCGCCTTCGCCGATCATCATGCTTACAGCCAGAGCGAGCTGGCAGCGCTGGCGACGCCGCAGCAGACGCTCCTGATGACGGAGAAAGATGCGGTGAAATGCCGCGCTTTCGCCCGGGAAAACTGGTGGTATCTACCGGTGGATGCCGAGCTGCAGGGCGCTGCGCTGGAACCTTTGCTGACGCGGATAACGCAACTCTGTGCGGCCCCATCTCATCCGCCGACAAAAGAAATGTTATAGCCGCGTCGGCACAGGGAGAAAAGGATCGTGGAACAGAAGCGTTCAATTTCACTGCAAGCCGCACGATATCTTCATCTCGCCGCTCAGGGGTTACTGCGTACTCCCGCTAAAGCGCGCTACGACGACCTGATGCGCGTTATCCGTCAGATGGCGCTGCTGCAAATCGATACCATCCATGTTGTGGCGCGCAGCCCTTATCTTGTGCTCTTCAGCCGGCTCGGCGATTACCCGCCAGCCTGGCTGGAGCAGGCGCTCGCTTCCGGTGTATTGTTCGAATATTGGGCGCATGAAGCCTGCTTTGTTCCGCGCGAGGATTACCCGCTGCTGCGCCATCGGATGCTGGAGCCGGAACGTCTGGGTTGGAAATATAATGCGCAGTGGGTCGCGGCTCATCAGGCGGAAATCGCCGAACTGCTGGCGCATATTGCGCAACGAGGACCGGTAAAAGCAGCGGATTTCACCAGCGAAAAAAACAGCCCGTCAGGATGGTGGGCTTGGAAGCCCCATAAACGTCATCTGGAAAATTTATTCAGCGCGGGCGAGCTGATGGTAGTGGGAAGGCATAATTTCCAACGCGTTTACGATCTGCGTTCGCGCGTCATGCCAGACTGGCAAGATGCGCTGCACAGCCTGAGCGAAGCGGAAGCGGTCAACGAGATGCTGATGAAAAGCGCCCGCAGCCTGGGGATTTTCCGTGAAGGCTGGCTGCCGGACTACTATCGTTTAAAACGGGCGCCGCTGAAATCGTTTATTGCCACAGCGCAGGCGAGCGGCGCCATCGTGCCGGTTGAGGTCGAAACGCTCGGCGAGCTGTGGCTGCATGCCGGGCTGCTGCCGCTGCTGGAGAAGCCGCTCTCCGCCACGCATAGCGCGCTGCTTTCGCCTTTCGATCCGGTAGTATGGGATCGCAAGCGCGCACGGGAATTGTTCAGTTTCGATTACCGCATTGAATGCTATACGCCCGAAGCGAAAAGAAAGTATGGCTACTTCGTATTGCCGATACTGCATCGCGGAGAACTCAAGGGAAGGCTGGACGCGAAAATGGCGCGAAAAGCCGGACAGCTCGTGATTAAAAATATCTGGCTGGAAGAGACAACGCGCGTAACCAAACCCTTTCTGGATGACATTCAGCATGCTATCAGCCGCTTCGCCCGCTGGCAAGGGGCGAACAACGTTATCATTGAACAGGCCCCCGACGCCTTGCTGGCCCGCTGGCAGCGTCAGTGGTCGCTTACAGAGTAAAACTGCGGTTGTTACCGCAAATCACGCCCTTATCCTGCGCTATGGTATGCTACAGGGCACTTACGAATCGGTCCGTAATGGAGGAAATATGGATCACCGTTTACTTGAAATTGTGGCTTGTCCGGTATGCAACGGCAAATTGTATTACAACAAAGAGCAACAGGAGCTGATCTGTAAACCCGACGGCCTGGCTTTTCCGGTGCGGGACGGCATTCCGGTGCTGCTGGAAACCGAAGCGCGCACGCTCTCCGTTGAAGAGATCCATCCATGAGTTTCATCGCAATCATTCCGGCTCGTTTCGCCTCGACGCGTCTGCCCGGCAAGCCGTTAGTGGATATCCACGGCAAGCCGATGGTGGTTCATGTCATGGAGCGCGCGCGTGAATCCGGTGCCGATCGCGTTATTATCGCTACCGATCATCCTGACGTCGCGGCGGCCGTCGAGGCGGCGGGCGGCGAAGTGTGCATGACCCGCGCCGATCACCATTCCGGCACTGAACGCCTGGCGGAGGTGATTGAAAAATATCAGTTCGCAGACGATGAAATTATCGTCAACGTTCAAGGCGACGAGCCGCTGATCCCGCCGGTTATTGTGCGTCAGGTCGCTGAAAACCTGGCCCGGTCGGAGGCAGGCATGGCGACGCTGGCGGTGCCGATTACCGATGCTGAAGAGGCGTTTAATCCGAACGCAGTAAAAGTGGTGACCGACAAACAGGGGTATGCGCTCTACTTCTCCCGCGCGACTATTCCCTGGGACCGGGAGCGCTATGCGCAATCCCGCGAGGTAGCAGGCGATACGCTGCTGCGTCATATCGGCATTTACGCTTATCGCGCCGGCTTTATTCGCCGTTACGTCACCTGGAAGGCCTGCCCGCTGGAGCAGATCGAGCTGCTGGAACAGCTGCGCGTGCTCTGGTATGGTGAAAAAATCCATGTCGATACTGCGCAGGCGGTGCCGAGCGTCGGCGTTGACACGCCGGATGATTTAGCGCGTGTTCGCGTCGCTTTCTCATCGTAGCAGGATGCCGGGGCGTAACCGTCCCGACAAAGTTTAATCAGTTACCAGGCTATTCATTGCAATACCTCCAGGATAAGCCTGAGGAGGATAACGCATGGAACAGCTCAGGTCTGAACTGACGCTGGTGCTGGGCGAGACGGTTAGCCGCCTGGAAACGCTCAGCGAGCAACCCTTTTCCTGGCTCTACGCGCTTTACGATCGCCATGGTCATGCGATGCCGCTGGTGGCGAAATATTTTCGCCACAAGGGGCGCGCGGCGCTGGAGGCTAAAAAGCTGACGATGCTGGGCCATGAGGGCATGATCAAAGTGCCGGTGGTTTACGGCTTGGTACTGAGCCAGCAAAAGCCGTCTCATGAAGTATTACTGATGGAACGTCTGGGCGGCGTGTCGGCCGAAGCGCCTGCGCGCAGCGCCGCGCGTCGCGAACAGCTGTGGGAAGAGATTGTCGAAGGCCTGCTCGCCTGGCACCGTATCGACAGCCACGGCCTGACGGGCAGTCTGGACAGCATCCAGGAGAACCGCTGGCCCGCCTGGTTTCAGCAGCGCGTGGAGGTGCTCTGGTCGACGCTGGGCTATCTGCGTCCGCCTTTTTTCACGCTGGAAGATCGGCAAATTTTATATCGCTGTCGCCAGCAGCTGCCACATCTGTTTCGTCACTTTAGCGATCCCTCTGTGCTGATCCACGCCAACCTCAGGCTGAGCGCCATTCTGAAAGATCCTCACACCGACCGGCTGCTGGCCATGACGCAGCCGGGAATTATGCTCTGGGCGCCGCGTGAATATGAGCTGTTCCGGCTCAGCGACAGCGGCGCCGAAGCGTCGTTATTGCAATATTATCTGCAGCGGGCGCCGGTTGATGAAGGCTTTATCTGGCGCCGCTGGGTCTATCAGTTATGGGACTGCGTGGAAAGCCTGGTTCATACCGGCGAGTTCGATCGTCCGCGTTTCGATCATGCGCGCGAACAGCTATTGCCCTGGCTCGGCTGAGGGCTGCGCTTGCGACCTGAGCTGCTGCCAGAGCCGTCCCAGCGATTCATACCAGGCGCGTTCGCTATGGCTGAGCCAGAGCGGCGAGGGAATGGCTTTTTCCCACCAGTTCAGCGGCGAGGTGATCGCCAGCTGATTGGCCGGCGCCGCGATCGGATGCAATCCCTGCGCGTGAAAAAAGCGCATCGCGCGCGGCAAATGGTTAGCGGAGGTCACCAGCAGGAAAGGGCGCTGGTCGATAAGGGCTTTGACCGCGCGCGCTTCCTGCTGCGTATCCTGCGGCTGCTCAAGCGTAATGACGCGTTCGGGGGGAACGCCCAGGCTCTCCGCCACCTGCGCGGCCACGCGCGCGTTGCTGACCGGATTCTGCCCCGCTGCGGCGCCGGTAAAAATCAGGGTCGCAGCCGGGTTTTTCCGCCACTGGCGCACCCCTTCGTTGACGCGCGCCAGACTGTTGCCCACCAGGTTGGAGCTCGGCGCCCATGCCGGGTTAAAGGTATAACCGCCGCCCAGCACGACGATATAATCGATTTTTTCCGTGCCGTTCCAGGTTGCATAGCGGTTTTCCAGCGGCAGCAGCAGGCGATCGGCGACCGGCTGCAGGCTGAGCAGCAGTAAAAAAATCCAGCTCAGCGAGAGTAAAATTTTGCCCGTTTTTTGCCAGTGACTGAACCAGAGCAGCAAAATCGCAATCGCCATCAGCAAAAGCAGAAACGGCAAGGGAAGCAGTAAGCCGCCGATCAGCTTTTTCAGGTTAAAAAACATCGAAACATTCTCCTTTTGTCTGAAAAAACAGCAGCTGATGAGGAAGAAGGGGATGAAAGGTTCATTCTTTGTGTGCCTGTGACAAAATAGCACATCTCTTACGGCAGCATAGCGGAGCGCAGGACATGCAGGATCGCAACTTCGACGATCTGGCGGAGAAATTCTCGCAAAATATTTACGGCACGACAAAAGGTCAGGTGCGTCAGGCGATCCTCTGGGATGAGCTGGACGCGCTGTTGCCTGGGCTGCCGGCCGGCCCGCTGACCATTCTCGACGCCGGAGGCGGACTCGGACAGATCTCGTCCGGCCTGGCGGCGCGCGGCCATCAAATCGTGCTGTGCGACCTCTCCGCTGAAATGTTGCGCCGGGCGGAGGAGCATGCGCGCGAACAGGGCGTGAGCGCAAACATGCAATTCAAACAAATTAGCGCGCAGCAGGTGGGCGATCATTTGGATAAGCCAGTGGATCTGGTATTGTTTCACGCTGTGCTTGAATGGGTAGTTGAGCCGGAACTTGTCCTCAAGGCGCTATATCAGGTGTTGCAGCCTGGCGGAGCGCTGTCGCTGATGTTCTACAACCTGCATGGCCTGACGCTGCGTACGCTGACCTTAGGCAACTTCGGCTATCTGCGGGCCAATATGTCCAAACGTAAAAAGCGCACCCTGTCGCCCGATTATCCGCGCGACCCCGAGCATGTCTATGGCTGGCTGCAAGCGTGCGGCTTTGAAATTGAGCGGCGCGCCGGCATTCGGGTGTTTTACGACTATATGAAAAAGCCGTCGGGCGTGGAAAAAAGCGTTGAGGAAATTATCGAGATGGAACGGCGCTATTGTCGCCAGGAACCCTTTTTAAGCTTAGGGCGCTATATCCACGTGACCGCGCGTAAACCCAGGCAGAAGGACCTATTATGAGTGAATTTTCCCAGACGGTACCGGAACTGGTTGCCTGGGCGCGCAAGAACGATTTTTCTCTTGCGCTGCCCGTGGAGCGTCTGGCGTTTTTGCTGGCTATCGCCACCTTGAACGGCGAGCGCATGGACGGCGAAATGAGCGAAGGGGAGCTGATCGACGCTTTCCGCCACGTCAGCAAAGCATTCGAACAAACCCATGAAACCGTGCAGGCGCGCGCCAACAATGCCATTAACGACATGGTGCGCCAGCGCCTGCTTAACCGCTTCACCAGCGAGCTGACCGAAGGCCATGCCATCTACCGTCTGACGCCGCTGGCGATCGGCATTACCGACTACTACATCCGCCAGCGCGAATTTTCCACGCTGCGTCTGTCGATGCAGCTCTCCATCGTGGCGCAGGAGCTGAAGCGCGCCGCCGATGCCGCAGAAGAGGACGGCGACGAATTTCACTGGCATCGCAACGTCTTCGCGCCGCTGAAGTATTCCGTGGCCGAGATTTTCGACAGCATCGACATGACCCAGCGGCTGATGGATGAGCAGCAACAGACGGTCAAAACCGATATCGCCGATTTGCTGAACAAAGACTGGCGCGCCGCCATCTCCAGCTGCGAGCTGTTGTTATCCGAAACCTCCGGCACGCTGCGCGAGCTGCAGGACACGCTGGAAGCGGCGGGCGACAAGCTGCAGGCCAACCTGTTGCGCATTCAGGACGCGACGCTGAACAGCCCCGATTTAGGCTTCGTCGATAAGCTGGTTTTCGATCTACAAAACAAGCTGGACCGCATTATCAGCTGGGGCCAGCAGGCGATCGATCTCTGGATCGGCTACGACCGTCACGTGCATAAATTCATCCGTACCGCTATCGATATGGATAAAAACCGCGTTTTCGCCCAGCGTCTGCGCCAGTCGGTGCAGAACTATTTCGATCAGCCCTGGGCGTTAACCCATGCCAACGCTGACCGCCTGTTTGATCTGCGCGATGATGAAATGACGCTGCGCAACGATGAGGTCATGGGCGAGCTGCCGGCGGAAATGGAATATGAAGAGATCAATGAAATCCGCGAGCAACTGGCTGCGATGATCGAAGAGGCGCTGCAAGTTTATAAAACCCGGCAACAACCCCTGAATCTGGCCAGCGTAATGCGCGACTATCTGGCGCAGTATCCGCGCGCGCGGCACTTCGACCTGGCGCGCATCCTGGTGGATCAGGCGGTGCGTTTAGGCGTTGCCGAGGCCGATTTAGCCGGCCTGCCCGCAGAGTGGCAGGCCATCAATGATTACGGAGCCAAGGTGCAGGCACATGTCATCGACAAATATTGAACAAGTGATGCCGGTTAAGCTGGCTCAGGCACTGGCGAACCCGCTTTTCCCCGCGCTGGACAGTCAGCTGCGCGCCGGGCGTCATATTGGTCTGGAAGAGCTGGATCAACACGCATTTCTGATGGATTACCAGGAATTTTTGGAAGAGTTTTACGCCCGCTACAACGTGGAGCTGATTCGCGCGCCGGAAGGTTTTTTCTACCTGCGCCCGCGCGCGACCACGCTGATCCCGCGCTCGGTGCTTTCTGAACTGGATATGATGGTCGGCAAGATCCTCTGCTATCTCTACCTCAGCCCGGAGCGCCTGGCGAATGAAGGCATCTTTACCCAGCAGGAGCTGTACGATGAGCTGATGGCGCTGGCGGATGAGAACAAGCTGCTGAAGCTGGTTAACCAGCGCTCCACCGGATCCGACCTGGACCGCGCCAAACTGCAGGAGAAGATGCGCGCGTCGCTGAGCCGCCTGCGCCGTCTCGGCATGGTGTGGTTCATGGGGCATGACAGCAGCAAGTTTCGCATCACCGAATCGGTCTTTCGCTTCGGTGCCGACGTGCGCAGCGGAGACGATCCGCGCGAAGCGCAGCTGCGTCTGATTCGCGATGGCGAAGCGATGGCGCTGGAGAGCAAAAGTGCGCAGCCGGAGGAGAGCGAGGCGGACAATGACAACGACATGGAAAGCGATGCGGTGGATAACGCAGAGGAAGAGCAAGCATGATTGAACGCGGTAAATTTCGTTCGCTGACGCTGATTAACTGGAACGGGTTCTTCGCCCGCACCTTTGATCTGGATGAGCTGGTGACGACGCTTTCCGGCGGTAACGGCGCCGGGAAATCCACGACGATGGCCGCTTTTGTCACGGCGCTGATCCCGGATTTAACCCTGCTGCACTTTCGTAACACCACGGAGGCGGGCGCGACTTCGGGATCGCGTGATAAAGGCCTTCACGGTAAGCTGCGCGCCGGCGTCTGCTACTCGGTGCTGGACGTGGTCAACTCACGCCAGCAGCGCGTGGTGGTCGGGGTACGTCTGCAGCAGATAGCCGGTCGCGATAAAAAGGTCGATATCAAGCCGTTCAGTATTCACGGCCTGCCGTCGGACAGCAATCCCACCGATATGCTGACGGAAATTCTCAACAGCCGTCAGGCGCGCGTGCTCCCGCTCAATGAAGTGAAAGAACGGGCTGAGGCGCAGGAAGGCGTGCAGTTCCGGCAGTTCAACTCGGTGACCGACTATCACGCAATGATGTTCGATCTCGGCATTGTGCCGCGTCGTCTGCGCTCGGCCAGCGACCGCAGCAAGTTTTATCGTCTGATTGAAGCTTCGCTGTACGGCGGCATCTCCAGCGCCATCACCCGTTCGCTGCGCGATTACCTGCTGCCGGAAAACAGCGGCGTGCGTAAAGCCTTCCAGGATATGGAGGCGGCGCTGCGCGAAAACCGCATGACGCTGGAAGCGATCCGCGTCACCCAATCCGATCGCGACCTCTTCAAGCACCTGATCTCTGAAGCCACCAGCTACGTCTCCGCAGATTACATGCGGCACGCCAATGAGCGCCGCATCCATCTTGACGGCGCGCTGCAGCTGCGTAACGAGCTGTTTACCAGCCGCAGCCAGCTCGCGTCGGAACAGTATCGCCATATTGAGATGGCGCGCGAACTTTCTGAGCACAGCGCGGCGGAAAACGATCTGGAAAGCGATTATCAGGCCGCCAGTGATCATCTCAACCTGGTGCAGACCGCGATGCGTCAGCAGGAGAAAATCGAGCGTTACCAGGCCGATCTGGACGAACTTTCCTGGCGGCTGGAAGAGCAGAACGAAATCGTCGCCGAAGCGCGCGAGCGGCATGAAGAGAACGAAGCGCGCGCCGAAGCCGCCGAGCTGGAAGTGGATGAGCTGAAAAGTCAGCTGGCTGATTTTCAGCAGGCGCTGGACGTTCAGCAGACCCGGGCCATTCAGTATCAGCAGGCGCTGCAGGCGCTGGAGCGCGCCCGCGCGCTCTGCCAGCTGCCGGATCTCAGCGTCGACAATGCAGAGCACTGGCTGGAGACTTTCCAGGCGCGCGAACAGGAAGCGACCGGGCAGCTGTTGCAGCTGGAGCAGAAGCTGAGCGTGGCCGAAGCGGCGCACAGCCAGTTCGAGCAGGCGCTGCAGCTGGTCACCAGCATCGCGGGCGCGGTAAGCCGCCACGACGCCTGGCAAACCGGACGCGAGCTGCTGCGTGACGCCGCCAATCAGCGCCATCAAGCCGATCAGCTCTCTTCGCTGCGTTTGCGGCTTTCCGAACTGGAGCAGCGTCTGCGCGAACAGCATGACGCCGAACGGCTGTTAGCCGAATTCTGCAAGCGACAGGGACAGCAGTACGATCCCGACGCGCTGGAAAGTCTGCACCGCGAGCTGGAAGCGCAGATCGAACAGCTGAGCGCCAGCGTCGCCGACGCGGGCGAACAGCGCATGATGATGCGCCAGGAACTGGAGCAGCTGCGCGAACGCATCAATGCGCTGACCGCGCGCGCGCCGCACTGGCTGGCGGCGCAGGAGATCCTGACCCAGCTGAGCGAGCAGACCGGCGAACAGCTGGCCAGCAGCCAGCAGGTCACGGAATATATGCAGCTGCTGCTGGAGCGCGAGCGTGAAACCACGGTGGAACGCGACGACATCGCCGTGCGCAAACGCCAGGTCGAGCAGCAAATCGAGCGTCTCAGCCAGCCGGGGGGGGCGGAAGATGCGCGCCTGACGCAGCTGGCGGAACGCTTCGGCGGCGTGCTGCTGTCGGAAATTTATGATGACGTCACCCTTGAGGACGCGCCTTACTTCTCGGCGCTGTATGGTCCGTCGCGCCATGCGATCGTGGTGCCGGATCTCTCGCTGGTGCGCGAGCTGCTGGATGGCCTTGAGGATTGCCCGGAAGATCTCTACCTGATCGAAGGGGATCCGCAGTCTTTCGATGACAGCGTGTTCAGCGTTGACGAGCTGGAAAACGCGGTGGTGGTGAAGGTGGCGGAGCGCCAGTGGCGTTATTCCCGCTTCCCCAAAGTGCCGCTTTTTGGCCGGGCGGCGCGTGAAAACCAGCTTGAACTGCTGAATAACGAGCGCGATCGTCTGGCGGAAATCTACGCCACGCTCTCGTTCGACGTACAGAAAACCCAGCGCCTGCATCAATCTTTCAGCCGCTTTATCGGCACGCATCTGGCGGTGGCCTTCGACGAGGATCCCGAAGCGCAGCTGCGCGAGCTGAACGCGCGCCGCAACGACCTTGAGCGCGCGCTGAGCCAGCACGAAAACAGCAACCAGCAGCAGCGCCAGCAGTTCGAGCAGGCGAAAGAGGGCGTCGCGCAGCTCAACCGCCTGCTGCCGCGCGTTAATCTGCTGCTGGACGATACGCTGGCGGATCGTTGCGAAGAGCTGCGCGAGCAGGTGGAAGAGGCGCAGGACGCCGCACGCTTCCTGCATCAACACGGCGGCAAACTGACAAAGCTGGAAAGCCTGGTGTCGGTGCTGCAGAGCGATCCGGAACAGCATGAACAGCTGCAAGCCGACTATCAGCAGGCCCGCCAGCAGCAGCAAACCGCGCGTCAGCAGGCCTTTGCGCTGACGGAGGTCGTACAGCGCCGCGCCCACTTCAGCTACGCGGATTCCGCCGGCATGCTGACCGGCAACAGCGACCTGAACGGCAAGCTGCGCGAGCGGCTGGAGCAGGCCGAGGGCGAACGCGCCCGCGCCCGCGAGCGTCTGCGCGAGCACCAGGCGCAGCTGACGCAATACTCGCAGCTGCTCGCCTCGCTGAAAAGCTCCAGCGACGCCCGACGCGACATGCTGAAAGAGCTGCATCAGGAGATGCAGGATATCGGCGTGCAGGCGGACGCCGGCGCCGAAGCGCGCGCCCGCACGCGCCGCGATGAGCTTTACAACGCGCTGAGCCACAACCGCGCACGCCGCAATCAGCTGGAAAAACAGCTGACCTTCTGCGAAGCGGAGATGGAAAGCCTGCAGAAAAAACTGCGCAGTCTGGAACGCAACTATCACCAGATACGCGAGCAGGTGGTATCGGCGAAAGCGGGCTGGCGCGCGGTGATGCGTCTGGTGAAGGAGAACGGCGTCGAGCGTCGCCTTCATCGCCGCGAGTTCGCCTATCTCAGCGGCGATGAGCTGCGCTCTATGTCGGATAAGGCGCTGGGCGCGCTGCGTCTGGCGGTGGCGGATAACGAACATCTGCGCGACGTGCTGCGTCTTTCGGAAGATGCGAAACGGCCCGAACGCAAAATTCAGTTCTTTATCGCCGTCTATCAGCATCTGCGCGAGCGTATCCGTCAGGACATTATCCGTACTGACGATCCGGTGGAAGCGATCGAGCAGATGGAGATTGAGCTGAACCGCCTGACCGAGGAGTTAACGGCGCGCGAGCAGACGTTAGCCATCAGTTCGCGCAGCGCGGCGAATATTATCCGCAAAACGATTCAGCGCGAGCAGAACCGCATCCGCCAGTTGAACCAGGGCCTGCAGACCGTAAGCTTCGGCCAGGTGCGCAGCGTGCGGCTTAATGTCAACGTGCGCGAAACCCACGCCATGCTACTGGATACGCTCTCTGAAGAGCATGAACAGCATCAGGATCTTTTCAACAGCAACCGGTTCACCTTCTCCGAGGCGCTGGCGAAGCTTTATCAACGTCTGAATCCGCAGATCGATATGGGTCAGCGCACGCCGCAAACCATCGGCGAAGAGCTGCTCGACTACCGCAACTATCTGGAGATGGAAGTGGAGGTCAACCGCGGCTCCGACGGCTGGCTGCGCGCTGAGAGCGGGGCGCTCTCTACCGGCGAAGCGATCGGCACCGGCATGTCGATTCTGGTGATGGTGGTGCAAAGCTGGGAAGAGGAGTCGCGACGTCTGCGCGGCAAGGATATTTCCCCTTGTCGTCTGCTGTTCCTTGATGAGGCGGCCCGTCTCGACGCCCGTTCTATCGCTACGCTGTTCGAGCTGTGCGAGCGTCTTGAGATGCAGCTGGTGATCGCGGCGCCGGAAAATATCAGCCCGGAAAAAGGCACGACCTATAAGCTGGTGCGTAAAGTGTTTAACAACACCGAACATGTGCATGTGGTCGGCCTGCGCGGTTTTGCCGCCGATCCGACCCCGCTGCGTCGTAGCCCGGACGGCGATAATGCAGCGCAGCCGGAAACGGAAAAAAGCCAGGCGGAAATATAGTCAAAAACCGTTCCAGGGTTTAATCTGATAACGGCATTCGCTGGGTAAGGCGAATGCCGTTTTTTATTCGTATACTCAATATGATGAGTCACGGCTAAATGCGACGATCTCTTGTTGTCGCTGAGCAGTTTGAGATAAGGGGGGCAGGGATGATGCTGATTAGAAAAACATTTTTAAACCGTATTGCGGCTGCGCTGGGGCTGGGGCTGATGCTGGCGCCTGTAGCGGGACCGTCCGCCGCGATTATCGCCGCCTTGCCGGGAACCACGCACAGCACGACCTCCTTACAGGACAGCCAACAGCGGATCCAACAGGCGTTTCCCGACGGCGGACAGCCTTTTTATCTGTCGTCGCTGGCCAGCCTCTATGCGGGACGCGATATGCAACTGCTGTGGCAGGATCGCGACGCCGTTCAACAGTTTCAGCAGCAGCTGGCTGAAGTCGCGCTTTCCGGCGTCCAGCCGCAATTTACCCGCTGGGTCGATCGTCTGACCAATCCCGATATCAAGGGTTTCGCCCGTGACGTGGTGCTCTCCGACGCCATGCTCGGCTATTTGCAGTTCGCCTCCAGCGTGCCGGCGCAGGGCGAGACCTGGCTCTACAGCAATGTTCCCTACAAACTGGCGTCGCCGGCCGCGCCGGTCGTCAATCAGTGGCTGAACGCGGTGAACGGCGGCGGCGCGCGCACCTTTATCGCCTCTCTGGCGCCGCAGCATCCGCAATATGCGCCTATGCATGCGGCGCTGAAAACGTTGCTGTCAGACAACCGCCCCTGGCCGCAGTTAAAAAACCGCGACACGCTGCGTCCCGGACAGATGAGCGACGATGTGCCGGCGCTGCGCGAAATCCTGCAGCGCACCGGTATGCTCGACGCGCAGACCCAGGCGCCAACGCCTGCCGATGATGCGGTGCCTACCGCCCCCGAGCCGCTCAGTCAGCAGGCGCAGCCGGTCGCGGTAAGTCCGTCGGCCGCCAGCGTCAAGGATCTGCCGCCAAACGTTCCGCAATCGCCGGGCAACGTACAGAACAGCCCGACAGCCAGCGGCGATACACTTTATGACGAGGCGCTGGTGTCGGCGGTAAAACGCTTTCAGCAGTGGCAGGGGCTGGCGGATGACGGCAGTATCGGCCCGCGCACCCGTGAATGGCTGAACGTATCGCCGCAGCTGCGCGCGGCGCTGCTGGCGCTGAACATACAACGCCTGCGCCTGCTGCCGGATGATATGCATAACGGCATTATGGTGAATATCCCTAACTTTTCGCTGACTTACTACAACAACGGCAGCAAGATCCTGTCGTCGCGCGTGATTGTCGGAAGGCCGGATCGTAAAACGCCGCTGATGCGCAGCGCGCTGAATAACGTGGTGCTGAATCCGCCCTGGAACGTGCCGACGACTCTGGTGCGCCAGGATATCATTCCTAAGGTGAAACGCGATCCTGGCTACCTTTATAAACATGGCTATACGCTGCTTTCCGGCTGGAATGCGGATGCGGAAGTGATCGACCCCACGATGATCGACTGGAGCATGGTTTCCGCCTCTTCTTTCCCGTATCGCCTGCAGCAGGCGCCGGGCGCGATGAACTCGCTGGGCCGTTATAAATTCAATATGCCCAGTTCAGACGCCATCTATCTGCACGATACGCCGAACCACAATCTGTTCCAGCGCGATATCAGAGCCTTGAGCTCCGGCTGCGTGCGCGTGAACAAAGCGTCGGAGCTGGCGGGGTTGCTGCTGCAGGATGCCGGCTGGAACGATACGCGTATCTCCAGCACGCTGAAAGAGGGCAACACGCGCTATGTGCCGATTCGACACCGCATCCCGGTTAATCTTTATTATCTTACCGCCTGGGTTGCGGATGACGGCAAGCCGCAATTTCGTACAGATATTTACAATTATGATAATCCCGCCAGATCGGGCAGTCAGGCGCTGGCGCATGCAGGGCAGCTGTTTTCTACCCCTTGATTTTCCACCGCTTCATCTGCTTTACGCCTGAATAAGACCTGTCCTTAAAAGGCGATCCCGCCCGGGATCGCCACTCAAACTCCGGTTTCACCGGTTGACGTAAAATCCTCAGGCGGTTAAGGTTCGGCCTTGCGTACTTTTTGCACATTCCCATCGTTTTTTCTTAGGTAACCGCGTTTCATGGCTAATTTTGATTCTCAACGTCGCAAGCTGCTTCTTTGCGGCGGTGCGGCGGCAGGTCTGGCTCTGCTTCCTGGCTCAGCGCTGGCCTCGCTTTCTACTTCCCGACCGCGTGTATTAACCCTTAATAATCTGCATACCGGTGAGACCCTTAAAACAGAATTTTTTAATGGCAAAAGCTATGACAGGGACGAGCTGGCGCGCCTGAATCACTTTTTCCGCGACTACCGCGCCAACCAGGTTAAATCGATCGATCCCCGCCTCTTCGATCAGATATACCGTCTGCAGGCGATGCTGGAAACCCGCAAGCCCGTGCAGCTTATTTCAGGCTATCGCACCCTGACGACCAACAATATGTTGCGTGAGCACGGTCCCGGCGTGGCGAAGCACAGTTACCATACGCTGGGGCAGGCGATGGATTTCCATATTGAGGGCATTTCCCTGAGCAACGTGCGCAAAGCGGCGTTAAAAATGAAAGCGGGTGGTGTAGGATATTACCCTCGCAGTAACTTCGTACACATCGATACCGGGCCGGTAAGGCACTGGTCTTAATGCCGGCAACGCTGCGTGAGCCGGTCATGGAGCGTTATGAATTATCACATTATTCCGGTTACCGCCTTCGCGCAAAACTGTTCCGTCATCTGGTGTGAGCAGAGCCGCAAAGCCGCGTTAGTGGATCCGGGCGGCGATGCAGAGACGATTAAACAGCAACTCGCCCGACTCGACCTGACGCCTGCGCAAATTTTGCTGACCCACGGTCATCTCGATCATGTAGGCGCGGCGGCCGAACTGGCTGCGCATTATCAGGCGCCGATTGTCGGCCCGCACAGGCTGGATAAGTTCTGGCTGGATGCGCTGCCGACCCAAAGCCAGATGTTCGGCTTTGAAACCTGCGCGCCGCTGACGCCGGATCGCTGGCTGGAAGAGGGCGACAGGATTGAGGTCGGCAAGGTAACGTTTGAGGTGTTGCATTGCCCGGGCCATACGCCCGGTCATATCGTCTTTTTCGACCGGGTCGGGCGTTTGCTGGTCTCCGGCGACGTTATCTTCAGCGGCGGCGTAGGCCGCACCGATTTTCCGCAGGGCAACCACCAGCATCTGATTGCGGCGATAAAAGAGAAGCTGCTGCCGCTGGGCGACGACGTTTCTTTTCTTCCCGGTCATGGCCCTGTCTCTACCTTAGGCCGAGAGCGCATCAGCAATCCTTTTCTGCAATAGAAAATGGGCCGCATGGCCCATTTTTTTCGCCGGCGGCTCGATGTTCAGAGCACCGCCACAATGGCCTCGCACAGAGCGGACATATTATCGGGCGTCATGCCCGCTACGTTTACGCGCCCGGAATTTACCGCATAGACGCCGAACTCTTCACGCAGGCGCACCACCTGATCTTTGGTCAGGCCGCTGAAGGAGAACATCCCGTTCTGCCTGATGATAAAGGTAAAGTCGCGGTTCGCCCCTTTTTCCGCCAACGTATTCACGAACAGCTGACGCATACGCTGAATGCGCTGACGCATGTCGGTCAGCTCCTGTTCCCAGAGGGTACGCAGCGCGTCATTGCTAAGGATAGTCGCGACAACCGCCGCGCCGTGCGCCGGTGGATTAGAGTAGTTGGCGCGAATGGTATATTTCACCTGGCTGAACGCCGTGTCGGCGACGGCAGCGTCGGCAGCGACCAGCGTCAGGGCGCCGACGCGCTCGTTATAGAGGCCGAAATTTTTAGAGTAGGAGCTGGCTACGATCAGCTCCTGATGCGACGCGGCGAAGATACGCAGCCCTTCTGCGTCCTCATCCAGACCTTGCGCAAAGCCCTGGTAGGCGAAATCAAACAGCGGCAGCCAGCCGCTGGCTTTCGACAGCTCGGCCAGCTGTCGCCACTGCTCTGGCGTTGGGTCGATGCCGGTCGGGTTGTGGCAGCAGCCGTGGAAAAGCACCACGTCACCCGCTTTGGCTTCGCGCAGCGAGTCCAGCATACCGTTAAAGTCGAGCTGGTGGTTTTGCGCGTCGTAATAAGCGTAATCGCACACCTCAAGTCCGGCGGCGTTAAAGACGTTTTTATGGTTTGGCCAGCTTGGATTGCTGACCCAGACGCGTTTAACGCTGGTCTGGTTAGCCAGGAAGTCCGCCGCCACGCGCAGGGCACCGGTGCCGCCCGGCGTTTGCGCTGTACGGGCGCGCCGATCGGCGAGCAGGCTGTTTTCTTTGCCAAACAGCAGTTCTTGGGTACAGCGGGCGAAATCAGCCAGGCCATCAATACTGAGGTAATTTTTCGTGGTTTCGTTTTCCAGCAGATGCTGCTCGGCTTTTTTAACGCTGGTCAATACAGGCGTTTTGCCGGTTTCATCTTTATAAACACCGATACCAAGATTGATTTTATGAGGACGGTCATCGGCGCGGAACAGATCGGCCAGCCCTAAAATAGGATCGGCGGGTGCGGCAGAAATCGATTCAAACATGAGTAAGGTCCGGTCAGCGTGAACTTAGCAAAATGAGCCATCAGGTTAGCGCCGGCTTATCTAAAAGCCAACCGTTTGCGAAAAAATCTGTGGGTTTTATGAGGAGGAGCGGGGTAGTTGAAAAAATGTTTTCGCTGCAGCGGCTCCTCTGCTGCATATCAGGCTAATGCGCTGAATTGCAGACAATAAAAAACGGGGCTGCGGCCCCGTTTTTCTCTGTCCGCCGAAGCGTACAGCTTAGAACTGGTAAACCAGGCCCACAGCCACGGTGTCGCCAGAACCGATGCCCAGCTCGTTGTCGTCATCAATCTGGTTGATGATGTAGTCAACGTAGGTAGACATGTTTTTGTTGAAGTAGTAGGTTGCGCCCACTTCAAAGTATTTGATCAGGTCAACGTCGCCGATGCCTTCGATGTCCTTGCCTTTAGACTGAACGTAGGCGACGGACGGACGCAGACCGAAGTCGAACTGGTACTGTGCCACAACTTCGAAGTTCTGTGCTTTGTTCGCAAAGCCGTCGCCCAGCGCGCCGTCGATGTAGGTAGCGTTACGGGTTTCACCGTACATAGCCGCCAGGTAGATGTTGTTCGCATCATACTTCAGCGCGGCAGCCCACTGCTGCGCTTTGTCGCCGCGGCCGTAGAATGCGTTCTGCTGCGCATCGGTACGGTCGCCTTCAGCATAGGCGCCTACGATGCCCACGCCGATCGGCGAGGTGTAAGAGGTTGACAGGCCCCAGCCGTCGCCGTTGGCGCGACGAATTTCGTCACGGTCGTTTTTGCCCTGGTACTGAACAGCGAAGTCCCAGCCGTCAACCAGACCGAAGAAGTTGGTGTTGCGGTAGGTCGCCAGACCGGTAGAACGGCCAACCATGAAGTTGTCAGAGTAAGCGGAATCGCCGCCGAACTCTGGCAGCATGTCGGTCCAGCCCATTGCGTCGTACACGACGCCGTAGTTACGACCGTAGTCGATTGAACCGGCGTCGCCGAATTTCAGACCGGCAAAGCCCAGGCGGGTTTTGTTGCCGTCCTGCGCGTCAGAACCTTCGGAGTTGTTGGCGTTAGCCTGGTATTCCCACTGGCCGAAACCGGTCAGCTGGTCGCTGATTTGCGTTTCACCCTTGAAGCCGAAACGAACATAGGTCTGATCGCCGTCGCCAGCGTAGCCGTCATCTTTTGAGAAGTAGTGCAGACCAACCGCTTTACCATACAGGTCCAGCTTGTTGCCGTCTTTGTTATAGACTTCTGCTGCGTTTGCTGCGCCGGCAGCTAACAGAGCAGGGATAACCACTGCCAGAATGTTGCGCTTCATCATTATTTATTACCCTCATTAGAGTTATTCGGACACCTGCCACTGCCGTCAAGAAACTTTTACATGAACCTTGAAAGAAGTTTGGTGTCTTTCTGTGTCTGCACGCATCTTTCCATTCCGGGAACGGTAATTCTAGCCCGAAAATGCTACAAATAACCTAATCTGGTTTCAGAAAGAAAAAATGTGTTTCATTTTGTGAATTGACGGGAACTTTGTGAGACATTTCAAAATTTACAAAAATAAAAAAAGGCCGACCAGGTCGACCTTTTTATATATATGAATTTCTTATGAATAATGATGAGTTTTAGAAATTCGCATTACGCGGCGTGCGCGGGAAGGGGATCACATCGCGAACGTTTTGCACGCCGGTTACATAGGCGATCAAACGCTCGAAACCTAAACCGAAGCCAGAGTGCGGTACGGTGCCGTAACGGCGCAGATCGCGATACCACCAGTAGTCTTCTTTGTTAAGCCCCATCTCTGCAAGCCGTTGATCAAGAACGTCAAGTCGCTCTTCACGCTGGGAGCCGCCGATGATTTCGCCGATGCCCGGCGCCAGAACGTCCATCGCCGCCACGGTTTTGCCGTCCTGGTTAAGGCGCATATAGAACGCCTTGATATCTTTCGGATAGTTTTTCACCACCACCGGCGCTTTAAAATGTTTCTCCGCCAGGTAGCGTTCATGCTCGGAAGATAGATCGATGCCCCAAGAAACCGGGTTTTCGAAGCTCTGGCCGCTTTTTAGCAAAATGTCAACTGCGTCCGTATAGTCTACCTGCGCAAAATCGGCGGTAACGAAGCGCTCAAGACGGGCGATCGCCTCTTTATCAACGCGCTCGGCGAAGAACGCCATGTCGTCGGCGCGCTCTTCCAGTACCGCCTTAAAGACATATTTCAGCATCGACTCAGCCAGCGCGGCGGCGTCATCCAAATCGGCGAAAGCAATTTCCGGCTCCAGCATCCAGAATTCCGCCAGATGGCGACTGGTATTTGAGTTCTCCGCGCGGAAAGTCGGACCGAAGGTGTAAATCTTCGACAGCGCGCAGGCATAGGTCTCGCCGTTCAGCTGTCCTGAAACCGTCAGGAAAGCTTCTTTGCCGAAAAAGTCTTCGTTGTAATCGATCTTGCCCTGATCGTCGCGCGGCAGGTTTTCCATATCCAGCGTCGAAACGCGGAACATTTCGCCCGCGCCTTCAGTGTCGGAGGCGGTAATCAGCGGCGTCGATACCCAGAAATAGCCGTTTTCATGGAAGAAGCGGTGAAGCGCCTGCGCCAGCGTATGGCGTACGCGCGCGACAGCGCCGATCAGGTTGGTGCGCGGGCGCAGGTGCGCCACTTCGCGCAGGTACTCGATGCTGTGGCGTTTTGCCGCCATTGGATAGGTATCGGGATCGTCGACCCAGCCGACAACCTCGACCTGCGTCGCCTGAATCTCATACGCCTGGCCCTGGCCGGGGGATTCCACCACGGTGCCGGTAATCACCACGGAACAGCCGGTGGTCAGACGCAGTACGTCATGTTCGTAATTATTCAGAGAATTATTGACGACAGCCTGAACGGGATTAAAGCAGGAGCCGTCGTAAACGGCGATAAAGGAAATACCGGCTTTTGAATCTCTTCGGGTACGCACCCAACCGCGTACGGTGACTTCACTGTCAACCGCCACGCGGCCATGCAGTACATCCGCTACAGGCACTACGCTCATAAATATCTCTCTATATAGATGAAGTGAAATTACAGATAAACCCCCTGAATTCGGGGTATTGCTATGTTACTTGCGGGCAACCAGGAAACAAGCAAAATTCCAGCCGGAGTCAGAGATTTATTGCAGAAGGCAGGGGCGACGAGGCGCCCCGGCGGGAAGCGATCAGCTCGCTTTTTTAACTAAAGGCAGATCGAAGGCTTTACGCAGCGCGCGAACGAAGGCTTTATCCTGACAGATGGTTTTCCCGGGGCTGTCAGAGAGTTTCGCGACCGGCTTGCCGTTGCACTCGACCAGTTTGATCACGATGTTCAGCGGCGTCACCCCCGGAATATCGCAGGTCAGACGCGTGCCGATGCCGAATATCACATTGGCGCGCTGGCCGAAATGGCGATAAAGTGCCAGCGCTTTATCAAGCGTAAGGTTATCGGAGAAAACCAGCGTTTTGCTTTGCGGATCGATGCCCAGCGCTTCATAGTGCGCGATCGCTTTCTCGCCCCACTGCACCGGATCGCCGGAGTCGTGGCGCAGACCTTGATAGCGGCTGGCAAGGTGAACGCCGAAGTCGCGCAGGAAGGCGTCCATGGTGATGCAGTCGGTCAGCGCGATGCCGAGCTGAGTATCATACTCATCCAGCCACGCCTGCAGAGCGGCGCGCTGGCTGTTGGCCAGCACCGGGCTAATCTGCTGATGAGCCTGGAACCACTCGTGCGCCTGGGTGCCGACCGGCGTAATGCCGATGCGTCGCGCCAGATCGTAATTGCTGGTGCCCATCAGCCAGGGGAAGTCCTGTTTCAGCGTACGGACAATCGCTTCCTGCACGCCCTGCGAGAAGCGGCGGCGGGTGCCGAAGTCCATCAGTTTGAAACGCGACATGTCGAGATCGGCTACCTGCTGGTGAAATGCGGCAATCTTATGCTGCAGGTGATCCACCGCCTGTTCGACGCCGTCGTCCGGCGAACGGTGGCGATGCACCACTTCGCTGATCAGCGCCAGCAGCGGTACTTCCCACATAATCACTTCGCGCCACGGGCCCTGAATGCGAATATCCAGTTTGCCGTTGTGGCTGCGCACCTTAACCTGGTCGGGGCTATAACGAAAATCGCGCAGCCAGTTAAGGTAGTCGGGCTGAAAGAAGGGCAGCGCGGCAAGATAGCGGTACTCCTCATCCGTCAGCGCCAGGGTTTTCATGGTGGCGATCTCAGCGCGGATCTCTTCCGCATAGATGCCGAGCAAATCGTCGCCGCGGCAGCGAAATTCCGCCGTGACCGTGACATCGTGATAACGATGAAAAACGGCTTGCTGCATGTGAAGCTTATACGCATCGGTATCAAGCAGCGTGGTCAGTATCGGGGAAGCGTTTCCTGTCATGGTGCGTTTCAGCATCCTCTTCCGCGGAGCAGAGCCCGGTGTTGAACAAAGTCATAAAGACGCAGGAGTATAACCTGATTCATCGGTAATTGAAGTTGATCACAACATAATTCAGCTTAGCTGGTCGAGGCTAATCTGTGCCATTGTTAATATAATGTAGCTATTTTAGACATCGCACGCATTGAGCATGGCAAGCTCCTGTTAAGCAGCATAGACTTTGCCGGGTAACTTTTTAACGATGCGAGAAGGATTTATGACGCAACAGCCGCAAATTAAATATCGCCACGATTACCGTGCGCCGGATTACACCATCACCGATATCGATCTGACCTTCGATTTGGATGCGGCGACAACGCGCGTCACCGCCGTCAGCAGTCTCAAACGCGTCGGCGCCAGCCAGGCCGAACTGCGGCTGGACGGCGAAGAGTTAACGCTGATCGCGCTGGAAGTCGACGGCGCGCCCTGGCAACATTATCGGCTGGAGGAGGGCGCGCTGGTGTTAAGCCAGCTGCCGGACACCTTTACGCTGAAGATCGTTAATGAGATCCATCCGGATCAAAACAGCGCGCTGGAAGGACTCTACAAATCGGGCGACGCCCTTTGCACCCAGTGCGAAGCGGAAGGGTTCCGTCACATTACCTGGTATCTGGATCGTCCCGATGTGCTGGCCCGCTTCACCACCACCATTGTGGCCGACGCGCAGCGTTATCCTTATTTGCTCTCTAACGGCAATCGCATCGACAGCGGCAAACAGGAGGATGGCCGCCACTGGGTTAAATGGCAGGACCCCTTCCCGAAACCCTGCTACCTGTTCGCGCTGGTGGCCGGCGATTTCGACGTGCTGCGCGACAGCTTTAAAACCCGCTCGGGCCGCGACGTAGCGCTGGAGATCTTCGTCGATCGCGGCAACCTCGATCGCGCCGGCTGGGCGATGACCTCGCTTAAAAACAGCATGAAATGGGATGAGCAGCGTTTTGGTCTGGAATATGACCTCGACATCTTTATGATCGTCGCGGTTGATTTCTTCAATATGGGCGCGATGGAGAATAAAGGGCTTAACGTCTTTAACTCCAAGTATGTGCTGGCCAAAGCGGAAACCGCCACGGATAAGGATTACCTCGGCATCGAGGCGGTGATCGGCCACGAATATTTTCATAACTGGACCGGCAACCGCGTCACCTGCCGCGACTGGTTCCAGCTCAGCCTGAAAGAGGGCCTGACAGTGTTCCGCGATCAGGAGTTCAGCTCCGATCTCGGTTCGCGCGCGGTCAACCGCATCGATAACGTACGCATTATGCGCGGCGCGCAGTTTGCGGAAGACGCCAGTCCGATGGCGCACCCGATCCGCCCCGATCAGGTTATCGAGATGAATAACTTCTACACCCTGACGGTGTACGAAAAAGGCTCGGAAGTGATCCGCATGATGCATACGCTGCTGGGCGAAGAGAACTTCCAGAAGGGGATGCAGCTCTATTTCGAGCGCCACGACGGTAGCGCGGCCACCTGCGACGACTTCGTGCAGGCGATGGAAGACGCGTCGAATGTCGATCTTTCGCAGTTCCGCCGCTGGTACAGCCAGTCGGGCACGCCGGTGGTGTCGGTGCGCGACGATTACAACCCCGATCTGGAGCAGTATACGCTGCACGTCACGCAGCATACGCCGCCGACCCCGGACCAGAAAGAGAAGCTGCCGCTGCATATTCCGCTCGATATCGAACTCTACGATAACGAGGGCAAAGTGATTCCGCTGCAGCATAACGGCTATCCGGTGCATCACGTACTGAACGTCACCGAAGAGTTTCAGAGCTTCGTTTTTGACAACGTGCCGTTCCAGCCGGTGCCTTCTCTGCTGCGTGAATTCTCTGCGCCGGTGAAGCTCGATTACAACTGGAGCGATTCACAGCTGACTTTCCTGATGCGCCATGCGCGCAACGATTTTTCCCGCTGGGACGCGGCGCAGAGTCTGCTGGCCATCTATATCAAACTGAACGTCGCGCGTCATCAGCAGGGACAGCCGCTGTCGCTGCCGCTGCACGTCGCCGACGCCTTCCGCGCGGTGCTGCTGGATGAAAACAGCGATCCGGCGCTGATGGCGCTGATCCTGACGCTGCCCGGCGAGAACGAGATCGCCGAGCTGTTCGAAGTGATCGATCCGCAGGCGATCAAAGAGGTGCGTGAAGCGCTGCTGCGTACGCTGGCGCAAGAGATGGCCGACGAGTTCCTCGCGGTCTACCTTGCTCATCAGGAGAGCGAATACCGTATCGACCACGCCGATATCGGCAGGCGCGCGCTGAAAAACGTTTGCCTGACCTATCTGGCGTTCGGCGACGTTGCTCAGGGCGACAAGCTGGTGCAGGCGCAATATCGCCAGGCGAACAACATGACCGACGCGCTGGCGGCGCTCTCCGCGGCGATGTTGGCGCAGCTGCCGTGCCGCGAGGCGCTGCTGGCGGAGTACGATGATCGCTGGCATCAGGACGGTCTGGTAATGGATAAATGGTTCACGCTGCAGGCGACCAGCCCGGAAGAGAATGTGCTGAGCCGCGTTCGCGCGCTGCTGAATCACCGCTCCTTCAGCATGAGCAACCCGAACCGTATCCGCTCGCTGATCGGCGCTTTCGCCTCGGCGAACCCGTCCGCCTTCCACGCCAAAGATGGCAGCGGCTATCAATTTCTGGTTGAGATGCTGACCGATCTGAATACCCGCAACCCGCAGGTGGCGGCGCGCATGATCGAACCGCTGATCCGACTGAAGCGCTACGATGAAGAGCGTCAGGCGCTGATGCGTAAGGCGCTGGAGACGTTGAAAGGGCTGGATAAGCTTTCCGGCGATCTGTATGAAAAGATCACCCGGGCGCTGAATGCCTGATCAAAAACGGCGGGGATCTTCCCGCCGTTTTTCTTTGCCTCGTCCTGAAAAATCACCGCAGTGCGTAGCGCTTTTGCTGCTCGCTGTCGCTGCGTTTCATGATGCGATCCAGCACTTCTGCCTCCAGTTCGGCCAGACGCGCCGATCCGCGCCGACGCGGACGCGGCAGATCCACCGCCAGATCCAGCCCGATCTGTCCCTCTTCGATCAGCAATACCCGGTCCGCCGTCATCACCGCTTCGCTGACGTCATGCGTGACCAGCAGCACGGTGAAATTATGCTGTTGCCACAGCGATTCAATTAATCCCTGCATCTCGATGCGCGTTAAGGCATCCAGCGCGCCGAGCGGCTCATCCAGCAGCAGCAGGCCGGGGCGATGGATCAACGCCCGCGCCAGCGCC
>DENB01000060.1 GCA_002359495.1 Enterobacteriaceae bacterium UBA2655 | reverse complement strand
GGTGCGCCCGGCGCGGCGCTGGCCTTGCTGGAAGCGACGCCCTGGCAGGCCCGGCAATCGCTCTGCGCGGCGATGCCCGGCGCGCTTCAGCAGGACATTATGCAGCTGCTGCCGGTGCTGAACGGCGACGACGCGCCGGTACGCATCGGCTGGCTGCTGACGCTGCTGGTCGATGCGATGAAATGGCAGCAGGGCGCGACCCACTGGCTGACCAACTGCGATCGCAGCGACCTGGTCAGCCTGTTGACACAGCATCTCTCCGCCAGCGCGTTAAGCGAAAGCGTGCAATTTTGGATGCTGTGCCGAGACCGTCTGTTAAACGTACAGGCGGTAAACCGCGAATTATTGATAACCGATCGGCTGTTGGCGTGGGAACGCTTAATGAAGCCCGCCACCATTGGTTAACGCTGGAGAAATAATTATGTTTATCGTTGATTCCCATTGCCACCTTGATGGCTTGGACTATGAAAAAAACCATCGCGATCTGGATGACGTGATCGCGAAAGCCGCCGTGCGCGACGTGAAGTTTATGCTGGCGATCGCCACGACGCTGCCGGGCTTCCATACCCTGAAGGCGCTGGTGGGCGATCGCGACAATATCGCGCTCTCCTGCGGCGTACATCCGCTGAACCAGGAAACGCCTTACGACGTTGATGAGTTTCGCCGTCTGGCTGCGGATGAACGCGTGGTCGCGCTGGGAGAAACCGGGCTGGATTACTACTATCAGCAGGAGACGAAGGCGCAGCAGCAGGCGTCATTTCGCGAGCATATCCGCACCGGCCGCGCGCTGAACAAGCCGATCATCGTGCATACGCGCGATGCGCGTGAAGACACGCTGGCGATCCTGCGCGAAGAGAAGGTGGAAGAGTGCGGCGGCGTGCTTCACTGTTTCACGGAAGACAGAGAGACGGCGGCGAAGCTGCTGGATATGGGTTTTTATATCTCCTTTTCCGGCATCGTGACCTTTCGTAATGCGGAAGCCCTGCGCGATGCCGCGCGCTATGTGCCGCTCGACCGCATGTTGGTGGAGACCGATTCTCCTTACCTTGCGCCCGTGCCGTATCGCGGCAAAGAGAACCAACCTGCCTATACCCGCGACGTGGCTGACTACATGGCGGTGCTGAAAGGCGTGGATATCGAAACGTTGGCCGCCGCCACCACGCAAAACTTTGCGCATCTGTTCCATATTCCGCTTTCCCGCTTGGGTTCCTGAACGGCGTGATTTATTTCACTCTCTGTAATTAATCGTCTTAACAGCCAAAAGCTCCATCCTGCGCGGCGGAGTCCGCTTTTTGCCGCTGAAATCTCAAACAAAATCACCAGAAAATTCTGGTGATTTTGCCGCTTCTGCAAGGAAACGTGATAACCGTCAAAGTAACCTGGGGTGATTTATTTTACCCTTCGTAATAAATCAAAAGGCGGCAATACGCCATTCAGGTAAAGAACCTCCCTCTTTGCCGCGCACACTGCGCAAAACGCACTCTTACTCAGGAGCTCCAGGCTATGTTTACAAACGCATTTGCGAACCTGCAGAAGGTCGGAAAATCGCTCATGCTGCCGGTATCGGTTCTGCCGATTGCCGGCATTTTATTAGGTGTAGGCTCAGCGAACTTCAGCTGGTTGCCTGCGGTGGTGTCGCACATCATGGCGGAAGCGGGCGGATCGGTGTTCGCCAACATGCCGCTGATTTTCGCCATTGGCGTGGCCCTCGGCTTCACCAATAACGACGGCGTTTCCGCGCTGGCAGCGGTGGTCGCATACGGCATCATGGTTAAAACCATGGCCGTGGTCGCGCCGTTGGTGCTGCATATGCCGGCGGCCGAGATCGAGGCGAAACATCTGGCGGACACCGGCGTGCTGGGCGGCATTATCGCCGGCGCCATCGCCGCCTATATGTTTAACCGCTTCTACCGCATCAAGCTGCCGGAATATCTGGGCTTTTTCGCCGGTAAACGCTTTGTGCCGATTATCTCCGGCCTGACGGCGATTATTCTCGGCGTGCTGCTCTCCTTTATCTGGCCCCCGATTGGCGCGGCGATTCAGGAGTTTTCACAGTGGGCCGCCTATCAGAACCCGGTCGTGGCCTTCGGTATCTACGGCGTGATTGAACGCTCGCTGGTGCCCTTTGGTCTGCACCATATCTGGAATGTCCCTTTCCAGATGCAGATCGGCGAATTCACCAACGCGGCGGGTCAGATCTTCCACGGCGACATTCCGCGCTACATGGCGGGCGACCCGACCGCAGGCAAACTTTCAGGCGGCTTCCTGTTTAAAATGTACGGTCTGCCGGCTGCGGCGATCGCTATCTGGCACTCAGCGAAACCGGAAAACCGCGCGAAAGTGGGCGGCATCATGATCTCCGCCGCGCTGACCGCGTTCCTGACCGGGATTACCGAGCCGATTGAGTTCTCTTTCATGTTCGTCGCGCCGGTGCTTTACGTGATCCATGCGATTCTGGCCGGTCTGGCGTTCCCGATCTGTATCCTGCTCGGCATGCGTGACGGCACCAGCTTCTCGCACGGTCTGATCGACTTTGTGGTGCTGAGCGGCAACAGCAGCCGCATCTGGCTGTTCCCGATTATCGGCATCCTCTACGGTCTGGTTTACTACAGTGTATTCCGCGTGCTGATTGTGAAGCTGAATCTGAAAACGCCGGGACGTGAAGATGTCACTGCCGAGCAGAGCACGGCGAGCGGCAATGAAATGGCGGGCAAGCTGGTCAGGGCGTTCGGCGGTAAAGAAAACATCACTAACCTGGACGCCTGCATTACCCGTCTGCGCGTGAGCGTGGCGGATGTGGGCAAGGTCGACCAGGCGGAGCTGAAAACCCTCGGCGCGCGCGGCGTGGTGGTGGCGGGCTCCGGCGTTCAGGCGATTTTCGGCACCAAATCCGATAACCTGAAAACCGATATGGATGACTACATTCGCAGCATGTAACAGCCGACCAGGCTGCTGAAAAAGCCCCGCAAGGGGCTTTTTTTATGCTCAGAGATAAACGCGCAGATACTCGGTCAGAGAGAGCAGCGCCATCGCCTGACCGTAAGGCACGGAGGTCAGCGGCACCTCGCGGTAATAGTTCAGATCGCTTCCCATTGCGGTGCCGAAGGAGACCTGCTTCAGCTCGCCGTTGCCGTCGATATGATTTATCACGCCGCGTAGCGCCTTCTCCGCCAACGGCAGAAAGTCGCGGGAGAGGTAACGCTTGCGCACCGCCTTCAGAATGCCGTAGGCGAAACCGGCGGTGGCGGAGGCTTCCGGGTAGCTGTCGGGATCGTCCAGCAGCGTATGCCACAGGCCGCTATGGTGCTGGCAGCCCTGCAGCGCGCTGACCTGCGTCTCCAGCACCTGAAGCAAAAAGCGGCGCGTGGCGTGATGTTCCGGCCAGTCCGTCATCTCCAAAAAATCGGGAATGGCGATGGTCAGCCAGCTGTTGCCGCGCGCCCAGCGTGCATTGGCGAAGTTATGACGGCCGGCGAAACTCCAGCCGTGAAACCAGAGGCCGGTGTGACGATCCATTAAATACTGGGTATGCAGCAAAAACTGGTAGCTCGCTTCTTCGACCCACTCCTCGCGATTCAGCAGCTGACCGATTTTCGCCAGCGCCATCACGCTCATCATCAGCGTATCGTCCCACAGCTGCTCGCTGTTTTCGCTGTTATAGACAATATGTTGCAGGCCGCCCTGTTCGGTGCGCGGCATCTCATACATGATCCATTCTGCCCAGCGTTCAAGCACCGGCCGCCAGGCCGGGTTGCGCGTCTCTTCATAACGGCAGGCCAGCGTAAGCAACGGGCATACCGTATTCACGTTCTTGGTGGGCGTGCCTTCCGCCAGGCGTGCGCTGAACCAGTCATCAATAATCTGCAGCGTGGCGCGATCGCCGGTCTGCTGATAGTAATGCCACATTCCATATAGCCCGATGCCGTGCGTCCATTCCCATCCGGCCCAGCCTTTGGTATCAATAACGCGGCCATCGTCGAGGCGCAGCAAAAACTCGCCGGTTGCATCGACGATATTGATCAGATTTTGCGTCAGCTACTGGATCAGCTGCGCCAGCTCGCTGCGCGGCAGCAGATAGTCGGGTTGGCGCAACAGCGCGCTCTGTTTCACAGGAAAGACCACCATAAGTTACTCCTGGCGTTTTAACGTTGAGGATAGAGAGAAAGGCCCGCGGCGCGCATCTTCAACGTCTCGGCGCGCAGCACCCCATGCGTATGAAGATCAAGTCGAAAGCGCAGGGAGATGATGAAGCCGCAGGCCAGCACAGCGAGCGTGCCGAGGCTGAGAATAGCGAGCAGGGTGTGGCCGACGGCGGGGACCTGCGACGGCTGGCCAGAGACGAATCCGGCAAGCTGCAGCATAATGCCGACCAGCATCACCGCGCCCGCCTGGGAGGCTTTGCGCGTCAGCGTCATGACGCCGGCAAAGATGCCTTCGCGACGCTGACCGGTGAGCGCATCAGAGGTACTCCTTGCTGAAACGGTGCGTTAATCCCTCATTACTCCGGACATCTCACTCGGATTGGATAGAAAGTAGAGCGGGCAGGCGGGGCAAACCTTCGTGATTTGGCAAGGCAGGCAGGAAAAGTGGCAAAATCGCAAAGAAAAGCAGGAGGTAAATCTAATTTGTGAAACAGTGTTTCATTTTTTTTTGGCGCAGATTCGGTCGCTAGCCGCTCGTCAGCATACTCGACAGCCTGAAGTTGAGAAGTGGCGCAAAGAGCGACAATCGATGAAAGAAATCTCCCCCTGAGGTTGAAAGAAAACGATTTTCTCCCTCATACTCCCTTACTAACATCCAGGCTCAAGGAATTGCATCATGGCTGAAGAAACCATTTTCAGTAAAATTATCCGTCGCGAAATCCCCGCCGACGTGGTTTATCAGGACGAACTGGTCACCGCCTTTCGCGACATCTCGCCGAAAGCGCCTACGCATATTCTTATCATTCCGAACGTATTGATCCCTACCTGCAACGATGTGCTGGAAGCGCACGAGCACGCGCTGGGCCGCATGTTTACCGTCGCGGCGAAAATCGCGCGTCAGGAGGGGATCGCTGAAGATGGCTATCGTCTCATCATGAATTGCAATCAGCATGGCGGACAGGAGGTCTATCATATTCATATGCACCTGCTGGGCGGTCGTCCGCTCGGACCGATGCTTTCACACTGATAGCAAACAGGGAACCTTGCTATGCGCTTACCGCTGACGAGTCTGCTGTTGCTGCTGGGCCTTGTCGGCTGCAGCAGCGATAAACCCATGATCAACACCTCGCAATCCCTGGTTATGGAGTCTTCGGTGCTCTCGGCAGGCATCATTACCGATGAGCCGGAACTGGCGGAGCGTGAAGGCCAGAAGCGCTCCGCCAGCGTGCTCTATAACCAGCGCGAAACCCCAGTCACCGTACATTACCGTTTTTACTGGTATGACGACAAGGGACTGGAAATCGAGCCGCAGGAGCCTGCGCAAACCTTTACCGTGCCGGCGCACGGCAGCGCTCAGGTGATATCCCAGACGGGAAATCTGACCGCCAGCAAGGTGCGTCTTTATCTCTATCTTTGAGGAGTAGTACTACGTGATTCGCAGTGTAAAACTTTCCGCGGCGTTTTTTCTCGCGCTTCTTCTTTCCGGCTGCGTCATCAAACAGCAGCAGCCCGCGCCGGTAGAGCCCGCTCAGCCTGCGCCGCCGGTTCAGCCGGCAGAGCCGGTGCCGGAGCCGTCGCAGCCTGGCGAAAACGTGCCGTCGCCGCCGAAGCTGAAAACCATCAACTGGGACGCCAGCGTGCAGCCGTTAGTGGCGAAGATGCTGCAGTCGTCCGGCGTGACGCCAGGCAGCGTGCTGCTGGTGGACCGGGTGAAAAACAGCACCAACGGCAACCTGCAAAGCGAAAAGGCGACCAGCGCCATTCAAAATGCGCTGGCGAATAACGGCAAATTCACCCTGGTGACGGACGATCAGCTGAGCCAGGCGAAACAGACGCTGGGCCTGCCGCCGGACGACAGCCTGAACTCACGCAGCAAGGCGGTCGGGCTGGCGCGCTACCTGAACGCGCAGTATGTGCTGTACAGCAACGCGCAGGGTGAGGTGAAAGCTCCGACCCTGCAAATGCAGCTCATGCTGGTGCAGAGCGGCGAAATCATCTGGTCAGGCAACGGTGACGCACAAAATTGACCCCGCGTTGCGGCGGCTGCTTGACACCCTACAACCGGCAGCGGAACCTGCCGGTTGTTTTTTATCGCTCGCCGGACTGACCGGCGGAAGCGGCAAGGTGGAAACCGCCGCCGGACCGCTGCTGGCGCGCCGCCAGCCGCCGCTGCCGATCCCCTTTGTAAACCGGCGGCGCGAATACCGCATACTGAAAAAATTGCGGGGTTCGGGTCTTACGCCGCAGCTGCTGGCCGTCAACGCCCGCTGGCTGCTGCTGCGCTGGCAGCCGGGCGCGACCATCGATCAACAGGATTTTACCCAACGGCAGGATGAGGTGCTCGCGCTGCTTGGCTGTTTGCACCAACAGCCGCTGACCGGCTATCGCCTGCGCCTGCTGCCCTTGCTCCAGCAATACTGGCAGCTGTGCCGGGAGCGCGATCTGCGCTGGCAGCGCGCCCTGCGGCGGCTGACGCGCGCAGGCGAGCCTAAGCCACTGCGGCTGGCGCCGATCCATATGGATGTCCACCCCGGCAATCTGATCGCCAGCCAGCAGGCGCTGCGCCTGATCGACTGGGAATATGCCGCCGACGGCGATGTGGCGCTGGAGATCGCCGCGCTCTGCGCCGCCGATCCCGCTCACCGACAAAGCTGGATAACGCTTTACGCCCGCCAGGCCGGACTGCCGCCGCGCGAGCTGGAGACGCAGGTCAAACGCTGGCAGCCCTGGTTGCGGCTGCTGATGGCGAGCTGGTATCAGCTGCGGGCGGAGCAGAGCGGCGACGCCGCGCTGCGTCGGCTGGCCGCAGAGAGCTGGCAATCTCTTTAACCCGATCCCCGGCAGCGGGAATTAACAGGAAACTCATTATGACAACATCGTTACCCGGTCCGCTAATGCTGGACGTCGAAAGCCACGAGCTGGACGCGGAAGAGCGGGAAATTTTACGGCATCCGCTGACCGGCGGGGTGATCCTCTTTGCGCGCAACTACCACGATCCGTCGCAGCTGGCGGAGCTGGTGCGTCAGATCCGCGCCGCATCCCATGCGCGGCTTATCGTGGCGGTCGATCAGGAAGGCGGGCGCGTTCAGCGTTTCCGCGACGGCTTCACCACGCTGCCGGCGATGCAATCCTTCGCCGCGCTGCACGATCTGACGCAGGCGGGCGATCTGGCGCAGCAGGCGGGATGGCAGATGGCTGCGGAAATGATCGCCATGGATATCGACATCAGCTTCGCGCCGGTGCTGGATATCGGCCATATCAGCGCGGCGATCGGCGATCGCGCTTTTCATGCCGATCCCGCCATCGCCCTGCAGATCGCGCGGCGCTTTATTGCCGGCATGCACGAAGCGGGCATGAAAACCACCGGCAAACACTTTCCGGGACATGGCGCGGTCAGCGCCGATTCGCATAAAGAGACACCGCGCGATGAACGCGACGCGGCGACGCTGCGCCAGCATGATATGGCGATCTTCCGTCAGCTGATCGAAGAGCAGATGCTGGATGCGGTGATGCCCGCGCATGTTATTTACACCGACGTCGATCCGCTGCCGGCCAGCGGCTCGCCTTACTGGCTGAAAAGCGTGCTGCGGCAGGAGCTGGGTTTCCAGGGCGTCATCTTCTCAGACGATCTCTCTATGGAGGGGGCGGCGGTGATGGGCGGCTATGCCGAGCGCGCGCAGCAGTCGCTGTCGGCGGGCTGCGATATGATTCTGGTATGCAATCATCGGCAGGGCGCCGTCGCCGTGCTGGATAGTCTGCCGGCGAGCGCAGCGGCCCGCGTGCCGCAACTCTATCATCGCGGACGTTACAGCCATCAGCAGCTCCGGGAAAGCAGCCGCTGGAAAGAGAATCATCAGCAGCTGAGCGCGTTGCAGGCGCGCTGGCTGGCGCATAAAGCATCAGCCAACTAAACGCCGACCCCGTTTTCGTCGCCAGCGGGGTTCGCGCAACATCGTGACTTTGCTTAACGTTTTCGTCACGTCTGAGTGAAATGCTTGCCGGTCAAGGCCTTGCCCGGCTGGCGCAGTCATAACAAACAATGAGGCGGGACGGCGCCGGGAGCGCGGTGCTGACGCCGCGTTCCGCCTCCTCATCACGCAAACCACGACAAAACAATGGGTTAGTTAAAATTCCGGCTTCGCTTTCGCCGTTTTCTCATACAATTCCGAGTTTTCAGCGGAGAAATTGATCCAAGTCAAATTTGGTATGACCAACTCACCGCAGCATGTTATTCTGCCTTCAGATCGCGATTTAGCTTCGCCAACCTTATGTTAATTAAGGTTTTTATTTAACCTTTTTTTAACGATTGGTTTACTTTTTGAGGGGGTCTTGTTGACTACATCCATGAAAAAAATCGTTATTGTAGGTGGGGGCGCCGGCGGGTTAGAGCTGGCAACGCAGCTGGGTCATAAGCTGGGCCGCAAAAACAAAGCGGAAATCATCCTCGTCGACCGCAACCACAGCCATTTATGGAAGCCGCTGCTGCACGAAGTGGCGACCGGATCGATGGACGAAGGGATCGACGCCCTGAGCTATCTGGCTCATGCGCGCAACCACGGCTTCCGCTTCCAGCTCGGTTCGCTGACCAATATCGATCGCGAGAAAAAAAGCATTCAGCTGAGCGAAGTGCGCGATGCGCAGGGCGAAGTGCTGGTGCCGGAGCGCGAAGTGCCTTACGACACGCTGGTGATGGCGCTGGGCAGCGCCTCGAATGATTTCGGCACGCCAGGTGTGAAAGATCACTGCATTTTCCTCGATAATCCGCATCAGGCGCGCCGTTTCCATAATGAAATGCTCAACCTGTTCCTGAAGTTCTCCGCCAGCGAAGGCCGCCTGCAAAAGGTCAACATCGCCATCGTCGGCGGCGGCGCGACGGGCGTGGAGCTCTCCGCCGAACTGCATAACGCGGTCAAACAGCTGCACAGCTACGGCTATAAAGGGCTGGATAGCGACGCGCTGAACGTCACGCTGGTGGAAGCCGGCGAGCGCATTCTGCCAGCGCTGCCGCCGCGTATCTCCGCTGCGGCGCACAGTGAGTTAACCAAGCTGGGCGTGCGGGTGCTGACGCAAACCATGGTGACCAGCGCGGACAAGCAGGGCCTGCACACCAAAAACGGCGAATTCATCGAGGCCGATTTAATGGTCTGGGCGGCGGGCATCAAAGCGCCCGACTTTATGAAGGGCATCGGCGGGCTGGAAACCAACCGCATTAATCAGCTGGTGGTGAAAGATACGCTGCAGACCACGCTGGATGACGACATCTACGCTATCGGCGACTGCGCTTCCTGCGCGCTGCCTTCCGGCGGTTTCGTGCCGCCGCGCGCGCAGTCCGCGCATCAGATGGCCTCGCGCGCGCTAGAGAATATTCTGGCCCAGATGCAGGGCAAAGCGCTGAAGGCGTACGTCTATAAAGACCATGGTTCGCTGGTGTCGCTTTCGCGCTTCAGCACCGTAGGAAGCCTGATGGGCAACCTGATGCGCGGCTCGATGATGGTGGAAGGGCGCATCGCCCGTTTTGTCTACATCTCTCTTTACCGTATGCATCAGATTGCGCTCCACGGATACTTCAAAACCGGCCTGATGATGGTGGTGGGAAGCCTGAACCGGGTGATCCGTCCGCGTCTGAAGCTGCACTAATGGATCAGGGCGGGGTTTCCCCGCCTTTTGCCCGCTTTTTATGCCTTAACCTTCTGAGACCGATGATCTTTTCTTTAGCGTTTCGCTGAATAAATCATCGATCGGAACTCTCCGAAAAGATTCTCCCGCTTGTCGTCGCCGCTTTTTCCTCCATTTTTCTGATGTCGTAAAAGTGGACCATCTGCAAAACTCTTTTCTACGAACACGGCGGGTCGCGCACGCCGATTATGCCTCAGCTGCACGGGAATACGCAGCGGCAGGAATGCGCGGTAACAATAATCAGGAGGTCTTCCTGTGAATAAATCAATGTTAGCGGGTATCGGCATCGGCGTGGCGGCCGCTCTGGGCGTCGCCGCCGTCGCCAGCATGGATGTGTTTGATCGCGGTCCGCAATATGCTCAGGTGCTGGCCGCGACGCCGATCAAAGAGACGGTTAAAACGCCGCGGCAGGCTTGTCGCAACGTCACGCTGACCCATCGTCGCGCCGTGCAGGATGAGAACCGCATTACCGGCTCCGTGCTGGGCGCCGTGGCCGGCGGCGTGCTTGGCCATCAGTTCGGCGGCGGACGCGGTCGCGATGTAGCCACCGTCGCTGGCGCGCTGGCGGGCGGTTACGCCGGCAATCAGGTGCAGGACGGGTTACAGCAGCGCGACACCTACACCACCACTGAGCAACGATGCAAAACGGTATACGATAAACAGGAGAAGATGCTGGGTTATGATGTGACCTATAAAATAGGCAACCAGCAGGGCAAAATCCGTATGGAAAACGACCCTGGCACCCGCATCCCGCTGGACCGCAACGGTCAGCTCATCCTGGCTTCTAATCAGACCTGATTGGGCAAAGATTACGCCGCAGCGCGGCAACACAGCAAAGCAGTAAAAAAGGCGCATCGGTTGATGCGCCTTTTTTGCGTCGGTGTCAGCCAAGCCGTCAGGCGACGGCGTTCGCCTGCAGCTGCTGCATAAATTCTCTGACCCAGTTCATGCGCAGTTTGCGCTCCGCCAGCTCGCGCGAAAATTTCAGGCGCGTCGGGCCGTCCAGCTTCCACTGCTGCGGATCTTTCTGCAACAGGCTAATCAGCCAGGCGGGATCGACCCGATTCTTCTCGGCAAACTCAAAGAAACCGCCTTTGTCGCTGGCTTCAATGCGGCGCACGCCGAGCGCGCGTGCGGCCAGCCGCAGCGCGGCGATATCCAGCAGGTTGCGCGCCGGGTCAGGCAGGATGCCGAAGCGATCGATCATCTCCACCTTCAGCTCCTCCAGTTCTGCTTCGCTGTCGGCGCTGGCGATGCGCTTGTAGAGCGAAAGGCGCGTGTTCACATCAGGGATAAACGCCTCCGGCAGCAGGGCGGGCATGCGCAGCTCGATGTCGGTCTGATTGCTGGTGAGATCCTCCAGCGAAGGCTCGCGTCCCTCTTTCAGCGCGTCGACGGCGTTTTCCAGCAGTTCCATATAGAGCGTGAAGCCGATGGTCTCCATCTGGCCGCTCTGGTCCTCGCCCAACAGTTCGCCGGCGCCGCGAATTTCCAGATCGTGGGTGGCGAGCGCGAAACCGGCGCCCAGATCCTCCAGCGAGGCGATCGCTTCCAGGCGTTTCTGGGCGTCGCTGGTCATCGCTTTCGGCGGCGGCGTCAGCAGCCAGGCGTAAGCCTGGTGGTGGGAACGGCCGACGCGGCCGCGCAGCTGGTGCAGCTGCGCCAGACCGAAGTGGTCGGCGCGCTCGATGATAATGGTATTGGCGGTAGGAATATCGATGCCGGTTTCGATGATGGTGGTGCACACCAGCACGTTAAAGCGCTGATGGTGGAAATCATTCATCACCCGTTCCAGGTCGCGTTCGCGCATCTGACCATGGCCGATGGCGACGCGCGCCTCTGGCACCAGATCCGTCAGGCGCTGCGCCGCTTTTTCAATGTTCTCCACATCGTTGTAAAGGTAGTAAACCTGGCCGCCGCGCAGAATTTCACGCAGAATCGCCTCGCGCACCACCAGCTTGTCATACTCGCGGACAAAGGTTTTCACCGCCAGACGACGCGCCGGCGGCGTGGCGATAATGGAGAGATCGCGCATGCCGCTCATCGCCATGTTCAGGGTGCGCGGAATCGGCGTCGCCGTCAGCGTCAGGATATCGACGTCGGCGCGCATCGCCTTGATGCGTTCTTTATGGCGCACGCCGAAACGGTGCTCCTCATCCACGATCAGCAGGCCCAAATCGCGCCATTTCAGGTCGCTCATTAACAGCTTGTGGGTGCCGATCAGAATGTCGATTTTGCCTTCGCCCGCCTGTTCCAGCACCTGAGCCTGCTCTTTGGCGCTGCGGAAGCGGGAGAGCATCTCGATACGCACCGGCCAGTTGGCGAAACGATCGCGGAAATTGTCGAAATGCTGCTGGGCCAGCAGGGTGGTGGGCACCAGCACCGCCACCTGCTTATTATTTTCCACCGCCAGGAAAGCGGCGCGCATCGCCACTTCGGTTTTGCCGAAGCCGACGTCGCCGCACACCAGACGATCCATCGCCAGCGGCTGGCACATATCGCTCAGCACGGCGTTGATCGCCTGCGCCTGATCCGGCGTGGTTTCGAACGGGAAGCCTTCGCAGAACAGCTGATACTGGTCGCGATCGTGTTTAAAGGCGTAGCCCGCTTTGGCGGCGCGCTGCGCATAGATGTCCAGCAGCTCGGCGGCGACGTCGCGCACCTTTTCCGCCGCTTTTTGTCGCGCGCGCGACCAGGCGTCGCTGCCCAGCTTGTGCAGCGGCGCGTTTTCATCCGCGCCGCCGGCGTAGCGGCTAATCAGATGCAGCGACGAGACCGGGACATAGAGTTTGGCGTCGCCTGCGTAGGCGAGCATCAGGTATTCCGCCTGGATGCCGCCCGCCTCCAGCGTGGTGAGGCCGATGTAACGTCCGACGCCGTGTTCGAGATGCACCACCGGCTGACCGGGATGCAGCTCCGCCAGGTTGCGGATCAGCACGTCGGGGTTGATGGTGCGGCGATTATCCTGACGGCGACGGCTGACGCGCTCGCCCAGCAGGTCGCCTTCGCAAATCAGCGCGCGCTGGCGCGGCGCGTCGATAAATCCGCGCTCGCTGGCGCCGATCATCAAATAGTGGCCGCTGCCTGCGGCGTCATCAAGACTGTGAATCGACTGCGGGCGCAGCTTGATGCGCGCCAGCAGCTCCAGCAGGCTTTCGCGGCGGCCCTCGCTCTCCACCGAGAAGATCACCGGTCCTGAAAACTGCTCCAGAAACTGGCGCAGCTGGTCGAGCGGCGCTTTCGCCTGCGCCTGCACGCGGATCTCCGGCAGCGGCTCATAGCCGAGATTGGTATTGGCCGCTTTCTCCGGCAGCAGGTCGTTGGTCATCTGCAGGCGCGGCCAGGCTTTCAGCTCGGCGAACAGGCCGTCGGGACGCAGCCAGAGCGTCTCCGGCGCCAGCAGCGGACGCATAGGATCGACGCGGCGGTTTTCGTAGCGCGCGTTGATATCCTGCCAGAAGCGGGTGGCGCTGCCCTCCAGATCGCCGCAATTCAGGATCAGGGCATTTTTCGGCAGGTAGCTAAACAGCGTCGGCAGCGGCTGGTCGAAAAACAGCGGCTGCCAGTATTCGATGCCGGCGGGCAGGGTGCCTTTGCTCACCTGCTGATAGATATGCTCCGCTTCGCGGCGCACGTCGAAAGTCTCGCGCCAGCGGCTGCGAAACAGCTCGATCGCCGCCTTATCGCTGGGAAATTCATGGGCCGGCAGCAGATTGATCGCCTCAACCGCCTCCAGCGTGCGCTGGCTGTCGACGTCGAACAGGCGCAGGCTGTCGATTTCGTCGTCGAAAAAGTCGATACGGTAGGGCTGATCGCTGCCCATCGGGAAAAGGTCCAGCAGCGCGCCGCGCGTGGCGTACTCCCCATGCTCCATCACCTGATCCACATGACGATAGCCCGCCTGCTCCAGTTGTTCGCGCAGACGATCGCGCGACAGCTTTTGCCCCTGCTTCATCACCAGCGCGTGACCGTGCAAAAAGCTGTGCGGACAGACGCGCTGCATCAGGGTGTTCACCGGCAGGATCAGAATGCCGCGCTCCAGCCCGGGCAACTGATAAAGGGTCGAGAGACGCGCGGAAATAATATCCTGGTGCGGCGAAAAACTGTCGTAAGGAAGCGTTTCCCAGTCGGCGAGGTTCGTGATCGGAAAGTCGGTAAACTGGCGGATCTCATCCTGCAGGCGCAGGGCGGTTTGCATATCCGGCGTAATCATCAGCACCGGGCCGGAATGGCGTTCAATGATATCTGCGCACTCTACCGCATGCGCGGCGCCAATGAGCTGGCCCAGCTGGCGATGATCGCCAGCCTTAACGGGCAGGGAATAGCGGATCTGTTCGGACATGGGATTTTGACGTTTTCTCCATTTTTTCCAGGGCGTCATGATTCCATATTACGTCCTGTGGATCACCTGCCGCGGCGGAATTTTCCGCCGCGCGGCCTGAACGTCAAAAATAGCCTATTTTATCGAAGGCTGGGTGTAATGCATGCGCGGGCGGTCAACATTAGCCCAACAAAGCTCGTTTTCCAGGTGGTAGCTGTGGTTGCCGTCGTCCCACTTTACATAGTAGCCCGTCGGCACATCGCCCTGTTCGAAAACGTTAACCACTTCACCTTTAATCTCTCCCGACTTATGTTTCACAATGCTGCCTTTGGGAAATTTAAACATGATACGTACTCCCGCGCCTGCTGCGCGATATTCAACCTCTTGCCGATAAGGTTATTTTAGTTTACTTCACCAGGCGGCGAATAATCGTACAATTCGCGCCGCTATGCTGGGTTTTTTTTGCGCGTTCGGGCGCCGCTGAAGGGTTTTGAAGCAACTTTGCCGCACACTCAGCGGGTTAGAGGTTTCATAAAGCAGGCCGCTCCATTATCATCCCTCTACTTAATTTTCAGGCTACTGTCCAGGACGGATTTCATGTATCAACCTGTCGCGCTCTTTATTGGTCTGCGCTACATGCGCGGACGTGCATCCGACCGTTTCGGTCGCTTTGTTTCCTGGCTCTCCACCATTGGGATTACGCTTGGCGTGCTGGCGCTGGTCACGGTGCTTTCCGTGATGAACGGCTTTGAACGCGAGCTGGAGGGCAATATTCTGGGGCTGATGCCGCAGGCGCTGATCGTCAGCGACAAGGGGGCTATCGACCCGCAGCGGCAGCCGGCGCAGAGCCTGCATCTCAACGGCGTAAGCCGCATCGCGCCGCTGACCACCGCGGAGGTGGTGCTGCAGAGCGCCCATAATGTCTCGGTCGGGGTGATGCTCGGCATCAATCCCAATGAAAACGATCCCCTGACCCCTTATCTGGTCAACACCTCGCAGAGCGTGTTGCAGGCGGGCCAGTATAACGTCATCCTCGGCGAACAGCTGGCGGGCCAGCTGGGCGTCAAGCGCGGCGATCGGCTGCGCCTGATGGTGCCTTCCGTCAGCCAGTTTACCCCGATGGGCCGTGTGCCCAGCCAGCGCCTCTTTACCGTCGCCGGCACCTACGCCGCCAACAGCGAGGTCGACGGCTATCAGATTCTGGTCAATCAGCAGGATGCGTCGCGCGTGATGCGCTATCAGCCCGGCCAGATTACCGGCTGGCGCCTGTGGCTGAATGCGCCGCTGGAGGTCGCGAGCCTGAGTCAGCAGACGTTGCCGTCCGGACTGGTCTGGAAAGACTGGCGCGAGCGCAAAGGCGATCTCTTTCAGGCGGTGCGCATGGAGAAAAACATGATGGGGCTGCTGTTAAGCCTGATCGTCGCCGTGGCCGCCTTTAATATCATCACCTCGCTCGGCCTGCTGATCATGGAGAAGCAGGGCGAAGTGGCGATCCTGCAAACCCAGGGGCTGACGCGCCGACAAATCGTCATGGTGTTTATGGTGCAGGGCGCCAGCGCCGGCATTATCGGCGCGCTGCTGGGAACGCTGCTCGGCGTGCTGCTGGCCAGCCAGCTTAATCACCTAATGCCGGTGATCGGCCTTTTCCTGGATGGCGCGGCGTTGCCGGTCGCCATCAATCCCTGGCAGGTCGTGACCATTGCGCTGACCGCAATGGCCGTGGCGCTGCTTTCGACCCTTTACCCTTCCTGGCGCGCCGCCGCCGTTCAACCCGCTGAGGCTTTACGTTATGAGTAACCCCCCTTTGTTACAGTGTCACGACCTGTGCAAACGCTATCAGGAAGGTAGCGTGCAGACGGATGTCTTACATAACGTTAGCTTTACCCTGCAGCCGGGCGAAATGACGGCGATCGTCGGCAGTTCAGGCTCGGGCAAAAGTACGCTGCTGCACCTGCTGGGCGGCCTGGATGCGCCGACCTCCGGCGATGTGATCTTCAACGGCCGCTCGCTGAATGCCATGTCCTCATCGGCAAAGGCGGAGCTGCGCAACCGCGAGCTGGGATTTATTTATCAGTTCCACCATCTGCTGCCCGACTTCAGCGCGATGGAGAACGTGGCGATGCCGCTGCTGATCGGCAAGATCGGCAAGACGGAAGCGCAGTCGCGCGCGCTGGAGATGCTGGCGGCGGTGGGGCTGGAGAAGCGCGCGGCGCACCGGCCTTCTGAACTGTCGGGCGGCGAGCGGCAGCGCGTCGCCATCGCCCGCGCGCTGGTGAATCGTCCGCGCCTGGTAATGGCTGATGAGCCGACCGGCAACCTCGACGCGCGCAACGCCGACGCTATCTTCGATCTGCTCGGCGAACTGAATACGACGCAAGGCACCGCTTTTCTGGTGGTGACGCACGATCTGCACCTGGCGAAGCGGCTGCGCCATCAGATGGAGATGCGCGACGGCCAGCTTAATCCTGAAGTGACTATGACGGGAGCGCGTTAATGGCTTCATCGTTATCTTTGTTGCTGGGGCTGCGCTTCAGCCGTGGTCGCCGTCGCGGCGGCATGGTTTCGCTGATCTCCATCATCTCCACCGTAGGCATCGCGCTTGGCGTCGCGGTGCTGATTGTCGGGCTGAGCGCGATGAACGGCTTCGAACGCGAGCTGAACAGCCGTATTCTGGCGGTAGTGCCGCACGGTGAAATCGAGCCGGTCAATCAACCGTTCAGCAACTGGCAGCGGCTTATCGCGCCGGTTGAGCAGGTGGAGGGCATCGCCGCCGCCGCGCCTTACGTCAACTTTACCGGACTGATCGAGAGCGGCGCGAAGCTGCAGGCGATTCAGGTGAAAGGGGTGGACCCGGCGCAGGAGCCGCGGCTCAGCGCGCTGCCGGGCTTTGTGCAGGGCAACGCCTGGTCGCAGTTCGCCGCCGGCAAACAGCAGATTATTTTGGGCGGCGGCGTCGCCAGCGCGCTGAAAGTCAAAACCGGCGACTGGCTGACCATCATGATCCCAAATAATGACGGGGAAAATAAGCTGCTGCAGCCGAAGCGTATTCGTCTGCAGGTAAGCGGCATCTTACAGCTGAGCGGCATGCTGGATCACAGCCTGGCGCTGGTGCCGCTGGCGGATGCGCAAAACTATCTCGATATGGGTGACAGCGTCACCGGTATCGCGGTGAAGATGCAGGATCCTTTTCAGGCGGCGAAACTGGTGCGCGACGCTGGCGAAGCGACCCATTCCTATGTCTATATTCGCAGCTGGATCGGCACTTACGGTTATATGTACCGCGATATTCAGATGATCCGCGCCATCATGTATCTGGCGATGGTGCTGGTTATCGGCGTCGCCTGCTTCAATATTGTCTCCACGCTGGTGATGGCGGTAAAAGACAAGAGCGGCGATATCGCCGTGCTGCGCACGCTGGGAGCCAAAGATGGCCTGATCCGCGCCATATTTATCTGGTACGGATTGCTGGCGGGCCTGCTGGGCAGCGTCAGCGGCGTGGGGGTGGGCGTGCTGGCCGCGCTGAACCTGACGGCGCTGGTGAGCGGCATTGAGAAACTCACCGGGCATCAGCTGCTGGCGGGCGATATCTATTTTATCGATTTTCTGCCCTCGGAGCTGCACTGGCTGGATGTCGTCTCGGTGCTGGCGACCGCCATCGTGCTGAGCCTGGTCGCCAGCTGGTATCCGGCGCGGCGCGCCAGCCGCATCGATCCGGCGCGCGTGCTCAGCGGGCAATAACTGTTTGCACTGCTTTTGCAAATCGTTGCATGCTGGCTGGCAGGAATGGAAGCAACCACTGTTTTTTCCGGCGGTCGAACCCGATATTTGTCATTTTCGGCCGCTACTATCGGATAGCCATTAGCCGCGAAACCAAGGAGCTTTTATGCGCACACCGCGTCGCCGCTTACGACTCGCCCGCGATAAAAAAAATCGGCGTAAGGTGCACCAACGCTTTCGCCAGCGTATTTTCGAGCGAGACCGTATGGCGGAACTGGCGACACATTCGTTGCCGCACGTGGTGGTGCTGACCGGCGCAGGCATCTCCGCCGAGTCCGGCATTCGCACTTTTCGCGCCGCCGACGGGCTGTGGGAAGAGCATCGGGTGGAGGATGTGGCGACGCCGGAAGGCTTCCGCCGCGACCCGGCGCTGGTGCAGGCGTTTTATAACGCGCGCCGCCGCCAGCTGCAACAGCCTGACATTAAGCCGAACGCGGCGCACCAGGCGCTGGCAGATCTGGAATCGCTGCTCGGCGATCGTTTTCTGCTGGTCACGCAGAACATCGACAATCTGCACGAACGCGCCGGCAATACGCGCGTGTTGCATATGCATGGCGAACTGCTGAAGGCGCGCTGCGTCACCAGCGGCCAGGTGATCGACTGGAAAGGGGATTTAACGCTGGAAGAGCGCTGCACCTGCTGTCAGTTTCCTTCGGCGCTGCGTCCGCACGTGGTCTGGTTCGGCGAGATGCCGCTCGGGATGGATCGTATTTATACCGCGCTGGATAAGGCGGATTTTTTTATCGCCATCGGCACCTCCGGGCATGTTTATCCCGCAGCCGGTTTCGTTCATGAGGCGAAGCTGCAGGGCGCGCACACCGTGGAGCTGAATCTGGAGCCGAGCCAGGTGGGCAATGAATTCGCCGAAAGTCATTACGGGTTGGCGAGCGAGGTGGTGCCCGAATATATTCACAGCTGGTTGCAGAAGCGGCATAGATAGCGCCACAGGCGCGGAAAGCGTCGACCCTGGGGCTATGGGTAAAGTGCCTGCGCGGGTAACACCGGCAGATCGTAAAGACGCAAAAGATGTCATCCATGACCGCCCGGCCCGCGCCATCCCTGGCGCGGGCCGCTTTACTCTTCTGCCGGTGTTACCCGCACGTTAAGCTTCTGTGCGGTCTGCCGCGCCTGTCCATCCACCCTTTGCGCGAATCAGCCTGGCTTCAGCGGCCCGCCTTCAGCTTCTGAAACAGCGTTTCGTACTGCACGCTGGCCTCGCCGACGTCGTTCTGCCATTCGCCGTTCTTGATCACATCCGCAGGCGGATAGAGCGAAGGATCGTTCGCGACCGCCGTCGGCAGTAGTTTTTTCGCCGCCAGGTTCGGTGTCGGATAACCGATGGTTTCCGCCACCTTCGCCGCCACTTCCGGCCGCAGCAGGAAGTTGATCAGTTTCAGCGCGCCCGCTTTGTTTTTGACGTTGGCCGGGATCGCCAGATTATCCATCCAGAAAATGCCGCCCTCTTTCGGCCACACCATCTGCAGCGGCGTGCCCGCCTGGCGCGCGACGTAAGCGGAACCGTTCCAGGTCATGCCCAGATTGACTTCGCCTTCCATATAGGGGTTGCCGGGGTTATCGGAGTTGAAGGCCAGCACGTTCGGCATCAGTTTCTTCAGCTCCGCGTAAGCGGCGTCGATCTCTTTCGGATCGCGGGTATTGCCGGAGTAGCCCAGCTTGCGCAGCGCCATCTGGAACACTTCGCGCGCATCGTCGGTTAGCAGCAGGCTCTGCTTATACTCCGGCTTCCAGAGGTCGGCCCAGCTTGTTACGCTTTTGGGATCGATGGCGTCGGTATTCACGCCGATCGCCGTCGCGCCCCAGATGTAGGGGACCGAATAGTCGTTTTTCGGATCGAAGGGTTTGTCCAGCAGGTTGGGATCGAGGTTGTTAAAATTGCTGAGCTGCGACTTATCGATCTTCTGCAACATGCCTTCGTTGCGCATTTTGGCGATAAAGTAGGTAGAGGGCACCACCAGATCGTAAGCGCCATCTTTCCAGGTTTTCAGCTTGGCGTACATGCTCTCATTGGACTCATAGGTGGAGTAGATCACCTTGATGCCGGTCTCCCTGGTGAACTGCTCCAGCAGCCCCGGCGGCACATATTCGGTCCAGTTATAGAAGTAGAGCGTTTTGCCGTCGTCAGCCGCCTGCGCGCCCTGCATGCTCAACGCCAGCGCCCCAGCCGCCAGCCAGTGAGACCACTTTTTCATTTGTTATCCTCTATTTGGTTTTATCACGAAGCAACAACTGGCTGCCGACGACCAACAGCAGCGACAGCGCCATCAAAATCGTTGCGAGCGCGTTCACCTCCGGCGAGACGCCCACTTTGACCATGGAGTAGATCTTCAACGGCAAAATTTCGAAGGTCGGGCCGGTAACGAAAGAAGAGACCACCACATCGTCCATCGACAGGGTGAAGCTCAGCAGCCAGCCCGCCGCCACCGCCGGCATCGCCAGCGGCAGAATAATCTTGCGCAGAATGGTGGTTTCGCTGGCGCCGAGATCTTTCGCCGCTTCCAGCATCCGCACGTCAAAACCCTTCAGCCGCGAGTAGACAGTAATCACCACAAACGGCAGGCAGAAGGTGATATGAGAAAACAGCAGCGACCAGAAGCCCAGCGAGATGCCCAACAGCATAAACAGCACCAGCAGCGAAATCGCCATCACGATGTCCGGCGACATCATCACCACAAATAGCATGCCGCTGACGAAAGGCTTGCCGCGAAAACGGTAGCGGTAGAGCGCCACCGCCGTCAGCGAGCCGATCAGCGTGGCGCAGCTAGCGGAAAGCACGCCCATAATCAGCGAATGCTGCGCCGCTTGTATCAGGCTGTCGTTATTCAGCAGCAGCCGATACCATTGGGTGCTAAAGCCCTGCCAGTTAATGCCAAAACGCGACGCGTTAAACGAGTTCACGATCAGGATGATGACAGGAATATAAAACCAGGCGTATATCACGGCCATAAAGCCGCCGCGTAACCAGCGCGCCATCATTCCAGCTCCACTTTTTTATTCAGCAGGCGCGCGGCGCGCCAGTAAAACAGCAGCATCAGTCCCATCAGCAGCGTCATGACGATGCTGGTGGCGGCGCCGAACGGCCAGTCGCGGATATTCAGGAACTGGCTCTTGATAACGTTGCCGATCAGCAGGTTTTTCGCGCCGCCCATCAGATCCGCGACGTAGAACAGCCCCATCGCCGGGATCAGCACCAACAGCGAGCCGGCGACGATGCCGGGCATAGTGAGTGGCAGAATGATGCGGAAAAAGGTCTGCGCCTTGCCGGCGCCCAGATCGCGCGCAGCTTCCAAAATCGGTTTATCCAGTTTTTCCAGGCTGGAGTAGAGCGGCATCACCATAAACGGCAGCAGGATGTAAATCAGGCCGAGGATCACCGCTTCCGGGGTATACATGATGCGGAACGGCTTATCGATCACGCCCAGCCAGAGCAGAGCGTCATTCAGCCAGCCGCGCGTGCTGAGAAAAATCTTCAGCCCGTAGATGCGGATCAGCGAATTGGTCCAGAAAGGCACAATGAGCAGAAACAGCATTAAAGGGCGCAGGCGCGTCGGCAGCTTCGTCAGGCACCAGGCGAAGGGATAGCCCAGCATCAGACAGCAGAGGGTGGCGATAACCGCCAAATTCAGCGAATGGAGCAGCACCTCGGCGTAAAGCGGGTCCAACAGCCGCGTATAGTTGCTGAAGGTAAACACCATGCTGACAAAGCGGGCGTCGTCGCGCGTGAGAAAGCTGGTGAAGAAAATCATCAGGTTTGGCAGAAAGACGAAAAGCGTCAGCCAGCCGACGATCAGCGCAGTGACGATTTTCTGAAAACGATTACGCATCAGCTTCATAAGGCAGCACGACCTCCCAGCTCTCTACCCAGTTCACCGCCATTTTCTGGTTCAGCGAATGGTCAAAATCGGGATCGTCCTCGTTAAAGAATTCGCTGACGGTCACCAGCTTGCCGTTTTCCAGCTCCAGCGTCGATTCCAGCGTCATGCCTTTATAGTTGCGTTCGCGCACGTAGCCCGTCAGCCCGTCGATCTGCGCGTCATCGTGGATCTCTTCGACGCGCAGATCCTCCGGGCGCAGCATAACGTGAAGCCTGTCGCCGGGCGCGACCGGGAAGGGCACCAGAATGTCGCAGTCGCGTCCTTCGACCCGGGCGCGTACCCGCTGCCCGTCGCGCGCGGCGATCACTTCGGCGTCGAACACGTTGATCTCGCCGATAAAGCGCGCCACAAACAGGTTGGCCGGCTCTTCATAAATTTCGCGCGGCGTACCATCCTGCTCGATGTTGCCGTCGCGCAGCACCACGATGCGATCTGACATGGTGAGCGCCTCTTCCTGATCGTGCGTCACGAACACAAAGGTGATGCCGAGCTTGCGCTGCAACGCCTTAAGTTCGTTCTGCATCTGCTTGCGCAGCTTGTAGTCGAGGGCGGAGAGCGATTCGTCCAGCAGCAGCACTTTGGGGCGGTTCACTACCGCGCGCGCAATGGCGACGCGCTGCTGCTGGCCGCCGGAAAGCTGATGCGGGCGACGATCGGCGAAGGGCGTCAGCTGCACCATCGCCAGCGCCTCGTTAACGCGCGCGGAAATCTCCGCTGCCGGCGTTTTCTGCATGCGCAGGCCGAAGGCGACATTCTCAAACACCGACATATGCGGAAACAGCGCGTAACTCTGGAACACGGTATTGACGTGGCGCTGTTCGGCGGGCGTCTCGCTGATGTCGACGCCGTCAAGCACGATGCGTCCGCTGTCCGCCTCTTCCAGTCCGGCGATAAGGCGCAAGATGGTGGTTTTTCCGCAGCCGGAAGGGCCGAGCAGCGTGATAAATTCGCCGTGACCGATCGTCAGGTTGAAATCGGTGATGATGGATTTGCCGTCGAAAGCTTTACTGATGCCAGAAAGCGTAACCAGCGCCTGTTGCGCGCGTGTTTGCGTCATTTTAGTCACTCAGTGTGAGACCAGATTCAGGTTAAAGCATAGCCGCAATGTACGACCCGCTGTCATGAAGGGCGCGATGATACTTGAAAACCCGGTCAATGCCATGTTTTGCCTGACTTTCGGCATAAAAAGGATGGATTTTTACTCACTTGCGTTACTTATCGCATTGTTTTTGATTAAGCCGCTTCCTGAACAGGGGCAGAGAAGGCTAACCTGAGTATCAATGACCTGACGCAATCGCGCGGCACAGGCAATTTGAAACAGCGACGAGTTTTTTGAGGGAAGACCTATGGATCAGCTTCTTGAGCGTTTTTTAAGTTACGTGGCAGTGGAAACGCAATCTAAACCGCAGGCGCGTCAGGTGCCGAGCAGCGAAGGGCAATGGACGCTGGCGCGCCAGCTGCAGGAGGAGCTGCTGGCGCTGGGCTTCGTCGACGTGACCCTGAGCGATCACTGCTGCGTGATGGGTACGCTGCCGGCGAACGTTGACTGGCCGACGCCGGTAATCGGCTTTATTTCCCATATGGATACGTCGCCCGATTTCACCGCGAAGCAGGTGAAGCCGCAGATCGTGGAGAACTACCGCGGCGGCGATATCGCGCTGGGCAACGGCGAGGAGGTGTTGTCGCCGGTGATGTTCCCGGTGCTGCATCAGCTGACCGGGCATACGCTGATCACCACCGACGGCACGACCCTGCTCGGCGCCGATGACAAAGCGGGCGTAGCGGAGATCATGACGGCGATGGCGCGACTGGCGAAAAGCGACGTTCCGCACGGCGCCATTCGCGTCGCCTTTACGCCGGATGAAGAGATCGGTCGCGGCGCCAGCCATTTCGATGTGGAAAGTTTCGCCGCCGACTGGGCCTACACCATCGACGGCAGCGGTCTGGGCGAGTTTGAGTTCGAAAATTTCAATGCGGCCTCGGCCACGGTCAAAATCGCCGGCAATAACGTGCACCCCGGTTCGGCCAAAGGCGTGATGGTGAATGCGCTGGAGCTGGCGATGCGTTTTCACGCCGAAGTGCCGGCGCAGGAAAAACCGGAGCTGACGTCCGGCTACGAAGGCTTTTACCATTTGCATCAGATCAAGGGAACGGTGGAGCAGGCTGAGCTGCATTACATTATTCGCGATTTCGACCGCGATAGCTTCGACGCGCGCAAGCAGCGGCTGCAGGATATCGCCAAACGGCTGAATCGTGGTTTGCAGGCGGAGTGCGGCATTGAGGTGGTGTTAACCAACAGCTATTTCAACATGCGCGAGAAGGTCGAGCCGCATCCGCAGATTATCGAGTTGGCGCTGCAGGCGATCCGCGATTGCGGGATTGAGCCGCAGGTGAAGCCGATTCGCGGCGGAACCGACGGCGCGGCGCTCTCTTATATGGGGCTGCCCTGTCCGAATATTTTTACCGGCGGCTTTAACTACCACGGCAAACATGAATTCGCGTCGCTGAATATTATGGAGAAAACGGTGCAGGTGATCGTGCGCATCGCCGAATTGGCCGGGCAAAAAAAAGCGGCGGATTAAGTTCGCCGCGGTTTTCCCCCTGACCCGGACGGGCAGGGGGAGAAAGCCGTTACTCTTCGCTGAAGTACCAGTAACCGCTGTTCACCAGCGCGGCGAGCTGCGCCAGCAGCGACGGGTCGTCCAGCGCCTCGCCTAAGTCGTCCAGACCTATGACCTGACGGTTCGCCAGCGCGGCCAGCACTTCAGGGTAAGCGCACTCCACGCGTTCGCCGTTGACATACACCGCATCCGCCAGCGTCAGCACGCGCAGACCGCCCAGGCGCGTCAGCTTATCGCCCTGCTGCAGCGCGTCGTAAATCTCGTCGGGCTGATAGGGCGGCTCCGGCGGCGCGATATCGAGTTCATGACGCGACTGAGAGATAAACTCGCCGAACCAGCGGTTAAACTGCTCCGGCTGGTTGAGCACGTCCAGCATCGTCTGGCGCAGGCCGTCCAGCTCCTCCGGCAGAATCTGCGACGGGCAGTCGCGCGTCGGCACCTGCGGATCGCTGTAGCGGTAGCCGCCCAGCTCATGGGCCAGCACGTAGTCGGCAAAGCCGCTGATCAGCTCGCGGCCGCTCGGCGCGCGGAAGCCCACCGAGTAGTTCAGCGCGTTCTCCAGCGAATAGCCTTCATGCGGGAATCCCGGCGGAATATAGAGGATATCGCCTGGCTCCATCTCTTCGTCGATGATGGCATCAAACGGCTCCACCTGCAGCAGATCGGGATGCGGGCAGTGCTGCTTCATCGGCACCTTTTCGCCCACGCGCCAGCGGCGACGGCCGGTGCCCTGAATAATAAACACATCGTACTGATCGAGGTGGGGACCGACGCCGCCGCCCGGCACGGCGAACGAAATCATCAGATCGTCGATGCGCCAGTCAGGTAAAAAGCGGAACGGGCGCATCAGCGCCGCCGAGGGTTCATGCCAGTGGTTGACCGCTTGCACCAGCAGCGACCAGTTGTTTTCGCCTAAGTGATCGTAACTTTCGAACGGGCCATGGCTGACCTGCCATTTGCCCTCTTCGTGGCTGACGAGGCGGCTGTCCACCTCGTTCTCCATCGCCAGACCCGCCAGCTCGTCGGGAGAGATAGGGTCGATAAAGTTTTTAAAACCCCGTTTTAACACCACCGGGCGTTTCTGCCAGTAGCGCTGAATAAAGTCGGGCCAGTTAAGATCGAGCTGATAGTCCATAAAAGCATTCCGGTAAGGGCAGTAAATGCCAGCAAGTATAACAGCCCGCGCGCCATTCTACTCGCGGCGATGTTCCACTTCCTGGCGCTGGAAAATCACTTCCATGCGCGCGCCCCCCAACGAACTGGTGGAGGCGACGATCTCGCCCGCATACTGCTCCAGGATATCGCGCGCCACCGCCAGCCCTAATCCCTGGCCGGGTCGTAAGGTATCGGCGCGCTGGCCGCGGACAAAGATCAGATCGCGCTTGCTCTCAGGAATGCCTGGTCCGTCATCGTCAATAAACAGATGCAGCGCCTTATCGGTTTGCTGCGCGCTCACTTCCACGAACTCCAGGCAATATTTGCAGGCGTTATCGAGCACGTTTCCCAGCACCTCCATAAAGTCATTCTGATCGCCGACAAACAGCAGCTCAGGAGAGATATCCAGGCTGATGGAGATGCCTTTGCGCTGGTAAACCTTGTTCAATGCCGAGCAGAGGCTGTCGAGCAGGGCCGAGACGGAGTGAAAATCGCGCTGCAGCGGATTGCTATCCGCCTGCATGCTGGCGCGATGCAGGTAGTAGCCGATCTGCTGGGAAATACGGCTGATCTGCTCCAGCATTACCGGCTCCGCCTGTTCAATGGTCAGTGTTTTACCGTCGCGCAGCGAGCGCAGGGTGCTTTGCAGCACCGCCAGCGGCGTTTTCAGGCTGTGCGTCAGATCGGAAAGCGTGGTGCGGTAGCGCGTATAGCGCTGCCGCTCGCTGCTCAGCAGCAGGTTGAGATTGCGCGCCAGGCTGAGCAGCTCATGCGGCGGGTTGTCGTCGAGAGTTTCGCGCTGGTTGGTTTCCAGTTCGCGCACCTGCGCGGTGAGATGGCCGATCGGCCGCAGACTCCAGCGCGCCGCCAGCCAGAGCAGGGGGATCACTAAAATCAGGTTGACCGTCAGCACATAGCTGAACCATGACCAGACCACATCGGAGTGTTGCAGCTCCTGCGGAATCGAGTCGACGACGACGATAGTCAGCGCCGGCAAATTGGTGGTGGCGTCGTAACGGTTGACCGCGACCGAGTGGGTAAAGGTGTCGTCGTTGTCCGTATCCAGAGCATGCAGCGCGCGCTGCGCCGTCTGGTCGTTGCCCATCGCCGCCAGACTGGTGCGGTTGCTGGTGTCGATCTCGTAAAAATCGGGCTTCAGCAACCACTCCCGGCGAATTTTTTTGCGTATCGCCGGCACGTCGCGCTGCTGCCACAGCAGCTTGCCCTGTTCGTCATAGATAAAGACCAGCGTCGGGAAATTGAGCGTCATGCGTTCCGGCTGAGCGATAGTCAGCTGATTGTCCTGCCACTGCGCCAGGGTGAAAAACAGATTGCTTTCGCCGCGCATCACGCGATAGGTATTTTTATCGAAACTGACGACGTAACCGATCACCGCGACCATGCCGTAGGAGAGCGACAGGATCAGCACAACCGCGGCGGTCGCCATCAAAAAGCGGGCGCGCAGCGAAAAAGGTCTGGAACGCTTGAACTCCATCATTTTCAGAGATCGAACCGGTAGCCTTGGCCGCGAACCGTGGTGATCACTTCCTGAGGGTGCAGCGCCTGAATTTTCTTGCGCAGGCGCCCCATCAGCACATCGATGGTGTGACTCTCGCGCAGCTCGGCGTCGGGATAGAGCTGAAGCATCAGCGACTCTTTACTGACCACTTTGCCGGCATTGCGGATAAGAGTTTCTAAAATGGTGTATTCAAAGGCAGTGAGTTTGACCAGCTGCTGATGCAGGGTGACTTCACGGCGCGAAAGATCCACCTGGAACGGCGGCAGAGAAACCAGTTGCGAAGCATGGCCGCTTTTGCGGCGCATCAGCGCTTGCAGACGCGCAGAAACCTCCTCGATATGAAAAGGTTTGGTCACGTAATCATCCGCGCCGGCCTCCAGCGCCTCTACCTTCGCCTGCCAGCCTTCGCGCGCGGTCAGAACCAGAATCGGCTGGCTGACGTTATCGTTGCGCCAGCGGCGGATCAGCGACATGCCATCTTCATCAGGCAGGCCGAGATCGACCAGTGCGACATCCGGCTCATGTTCCTGAAGAAAATAACTCGCCTCTTTCGCGTCTTCGGCAGCATCGACCTGATGGCCCATTTCGCGGAGCTGCACGGCAAGATGGTGGCGCAGCAGAGCATTGTCTTCCACAACCAGAACACGCATAGATTTACCTTTGAATCAGAACAGGGAGCTTATGATGGGCAAAGTATATATGCTGCGAGCTAAACAGCAGGTTAACGCAGGCCGGCCTCGCGGCGGCCTGCGGAGGGGGGTTATTTTAAATCGTCGACCATCTGAATCGCGCGGCCGATATAGTTCGCCGGGGTCATCTGCTTCAGACGCGCTTTCTCCTCTTCCGGCAGCGCCAGGCCGTCGATAAACGCCTGCATTCCGGCGGCGTCCACGCGCTTGCCGCGCGTCAGCTCTTTCAGCTTCTCGTAGGGCTTTTCAATGCCGTAGCGGCGCATTACCGTCTGGATCGGCTCAGCCAGCACTTCCCAGTTGTGATCCAGCTCGTCCAGCAGACGGTCGCGGTTCACTTCCAACTTGGAGATACCTTTCTGCGTCGCCTGATAGGCGATCAGCGCGTAACCTACGCCGACGCCGAGGTTGCGCAGAACGGTGGAGTCGGTGAGATCGCGCTGCCAGCGCGAAACCGGCAGTTTGCTCGCGAGATGCTGCATCACCGCGTTCGCCAGCCCCAGGTTCCCTTCGGAATTTTCGAAGTCGATCGGGTTGACCTTATGCGGCATGGTGGAAGAGCCGATCTCGCCGGCGATGGTTTTCTGCTTGAAGTGGTTCAGCGCGATATAACCCCAGATATCGCGATCGAAATCGATCAGAATGGTATTGAAGCGCGCCATGCAATCAAACAGCTCGGCGATGTAGTCGTGCGGCTCGATCTGCGTGGTGTAGGGGTTCCAGGTAATGCCCAGCGACGTCACGAAGGCTTCGCTCAGCTGGTGCCAGTCCACTTCCGGGTAGGCGGCCAGATGCGCATTGTAGTTGCCGACCGCGCCGTTGATTTTGCCCAGCACTTCGATACGCGACAGCTGGCGCAGTTGGCGTTCCAGACGGTAAGCGACGTTCGCCATCTCTTTGCCCATCGTGGACGGCGTGGCGGGTTGGCCGTGAGTGCGGGAGAGCAGGGGAATGTCGCGGTATTCGTTCGCCAGACGCTTGATGGCGTCGACGATCTGCTGCCAGTAAGGCAGGATCACCTCGCGGCGCGCGGTCTCCAGCATCAGGGCGTGAGAGAGGTTGTTGATATCTTCGGAGGTGCAGGCGAAGTGGATGAATTCGGAAACGGCGTGCAGCGCCGGAACGGCGGCCACTTTCTCCTTCAGGAAATATTCCACCGCTTTCACGTCATGGTTAGTGGTGCGCTCGATGGTTTTGATGCGCGCCGCATCGTTTTCATCGAAATTGGCGACGATCGCGTCAAGGAAAGCGTTTGCGTCGGCGTCAAAAGCAGGAACTTCCTTGATCTCTGCAGTCGCGGCCAGTTTCTGTAACCAGCGAACTTCAACCTCTACGCGAAATTTCAGCAGGCCATACTCGCTGAAAATCGCACGCAGCGGGCTGACTTTTTCGCCGTAACGACCATCGACAGGTGAGACGGCGGTCAGAGAGGATAATTCCATCAGTGCAACTCCTGAATCATGTAATAAAGCTGTCATACCGGCTCAGTAGGCCGGCGACAGACGGGATAAAATGGTTTTCGCCTCGCGCAACAGGCGCTGGCGAGAGAACATCAGCTGCAGGCGTCCACCGCCGACCTGCTGCCACAATACCGCCGAACGGATGCCGGCCAGCAGGGCGGCGCGCACTTTGCTCTGCACCTGCGAATTTTGAAGCACCGCAGGCGAGCCGGTGACCTGAATGCGTGGGCCGAGAGGGCTGATCACATCGACATAAATGCCCGCCATCGCGCCGGTAATGGTTTGCGACTCCAGCTCATAATGGGCCAGCTGGCGATCCAGCTGGCTGATACGGCGCGCCAGCTCATCCAGCGCCGCCTGGTTGCGGTTGAGCTTACGCTCCAGCACCATCAGGCTGAGGGTATAACGGGTCAGCTCCGCGCCGGCGCCCTGACGGCTGCTGCTGTTAAGCACCGCCATCAGGGTTTCCAGACCGAGACGCAAATTCGCCTCGTCGTTGCCATAAACGGCCAGCGTCGATCCCGGATTAAGATCGAGCAGGCTGCGCAGCGAAACCTGCAGGGCGTCAGCGTGGCATTGTCCCTGATGCGCCAGCTGCTGCACCAGATGCGCCGCCTGGCAGATCCCGGCCAGCGCTAAGGTAATTTCATAATAATTTTTAGCCACGCTTACTCCTGTATACGCGTCGGCAGGACCGACCTTATGCGGCTACCCACTGCAGGCGCTGTTCAATAATGCCGCCGCCGAGGCACACCTCATCCAGATAAAAAACGGCGGACTGGCCCGGCGTAACGGCGGCCACCGGCTCAGGGAAGCGGACCTCGATACGGTCCGCATCCAGCGGGACGATTTCACAGGGAATATCCTGCTGGCGGTAGCGCGTTTTAACCGTGCAGCGCAGCGGGGCGGTTAGCGGCTGGCGATCGACCCAGTGCAGCTGCTGGGCGATCAGCCCGCGCGACATCAGACGCGTATGGTCGGCGCCCTGCGCCACGATCAGGCGGTTGCGCGCCACATCTTTATCCACCACGTACCAGGGATCGTCGTTGCTCTCTTTCAGACCGCCGATGCCCAACCCTTTGCGCTGTCCCAGCGTGTGATACATCAGCCCCTGATGTTCGCCGACGATCTTGCCGTCGACGGTTTCGATTTCGCCAGGCTGCGCGGGCAGGTAGCGCCCGAGGAAGTCGCGGAATTTGCGCTCGCCGATAAAACAGATGCCGGTGGAATCTTTTTTCTTCGCCGTGATCAGCTCCAGCTCTTCCGCAATCCGGCGCACTTCCGGTTTTTCCAGTTCGCCGACCGGGAACAGGCTCTGCGCGATCTGCTGATGACTCAGGGTATAGAGGAAGTAACTCTGATCTTTATTGCCGTCCAGCCCGCGCAGCAGACGGCTTCTGCCGTCGATGTCCTGACGACGCACGTAATGGCCGGTCGCGATGAAGTCCGCGCCGAGATCCTCCGCCGCGAACTCCAGGAAGGCTTTGAATTTGATCTCTTTATTGCAGAGAATATCGGGGTTGGGCGTGCGTCCGGCTTTGTACTCTTCAAGAAAAAGCTCAAAGACGTTATCCCAGTACTCGGCGGCAAAGTTCACCTTATGCAGCTTGATGCCGAGCTTGTCGCACACTGCCTGCGCATCCGCCAGATCGTCCGCGGCGGTACAATACTCCTCGCCGTCGTCTTCCTCCCAGTTCTTCATGAACAGGCCTTCTACCTGATAGCCCTGCTGCTGTAGTAACCAGGCGGAAACGGAAGAATCGACGCCGCCGGACATACCGACGATCACTTTTTTCTGGCTGTTGTCAGACATGACGCACTCACAATAGGTATAAAAAACTGGCGGCGCATTCTATCATGCGTCGCTGCCGCGCGCATCCTCATGAAACGGCCACTGGAACGCGCCGATCAGATGCAGCGGATAACGCGCGCCGCTTTGCCACAGGCGCACGCTCTCCGCCACCAGCGGCGAGCGCAGATTATCCGCCTGAATAATCGCCTCCGGCGTCAGCCACCAGCAGCGATCGATATCGCTGTCCTGCGGCGCGGTCGGCTGTTTCGTCGCCAGATCGAGAGAGAAAAGAAAGCGCAGGAAAGGGGTATTATCGGGGGCGATCCACTGCTGCACGCCTAAAAAATGCTGGACCGCCGCATCGATGCCGGTCTCTTCGCGCAGCTCGCGCCGCGCCGCCTGCAACAGCGTTTCATCCGCTTCCAGATGACCGGCGGGCTGGTTCAGCGTGGCGCGGCCGTTTACGCGCTCTTCCACCATCAGCAGATGGCCTTCAGCCTGCACCAGGCAGGCGACGGTGACATGCGGTTCAAACATCGATTCTCCCGAATTGTTAACCTGTTGTTATGGATGCGGCGAGGCACTTCACAGCCGATCGCTGACGTCGCGCCATTCGCCCGGCGCAAGATCATCCAGCATCATGGTCCCCATGGCGTAGCGAATCAAGCGCAGCGTCGGAAAGCCGATATGTGCCGTCATGCGCCGCACCTGCCGGTTACGGCCTTCATAAAGGGTGATTTTCAGCCAGCTGTCAGGAATGTTTTTACGCTCGCGGATCGGCGGATAACGCGGCCAAAGCCAGGCGGGTTCCGGCACCTTTTCCACGCCGGCGGGCAGCGTCGGGCCATCTTTCAGATTAACGCCATCGCGCAGCGGCTGAAGATCCTGCTCCTGCGGGTCGCCCTCCACCTGAACAAAGTAGACTTTGCCGGTGCGCTTGCCCGGCTGAGTCAGCGTCGCCTGCAGCGCGCCGTCGTTCGTCAGCACCATCAAGCCTTCGCTGTCGCGATCGAGGCGGCCGGCGGCGTAGATATCCGCAAAGGGAATAAATTCTTTTAACGTGCGTCGGCCCGCTTCGTCCGTAAACTGCGGCAGCACGTCAAAGGGTTTGTTAAACAAAATGATCCGTCGCGGGCCGGTCGGGCGCAGTGTGGCGCGGCTGAATCGTTTATCCTGGTGAATTCGTTGGGAAGTTTTACGCATAGGCTTTGCAGTCGGAAACAATCGGCGCATTATAACGCGAAACTGCGGTGATTGGCGCGGCGGAAATATTCAAGTAGTATTGACGCGCATCTTACAAATCATTAACAAAAAATCGCTCGAAGGAGAGGTTAATGGAAAGCAAAGTAGTTGTTCCGGCGGAAGGTCAAAAAATCACCCTGGATCAGGGAAAACTGGTCGTACCCAATAACCCGATCATTCCTTACATTGAGGGTGACGGTATCGGCGTCGACGTTTCGCCTGTGATGCTGAAAGTGGTTGATGCCGCCGTGAAGAAAGCCTACAACGGCGAGCGAAAAATTTCCTGGATGGAAATTTACACCGGTGAAAAGTCTGTTGAACTCTACGGCCAGGATGTCTGGCTGCCGCAGGAAACCCTCGATTTAATCAAAGAGTACCGCGTCGCCATCAAAGGCCCGCTGACAACGCCAGTCGGCGGCGGCATCCGTTCGTTGAACGTGGCGCTGCGTCAGGAGCTGGACCTTTACGTCTGCCTGCGTCCGGTACGTTATTACAAAGGCACGCCGAGCCCGGTGAAACGTCCTGAAGAGACCGATATGGTGATCTTCCGCGAAAACTCTGAAGATATCTACGCCGGTATCGAGTGGAAAGCGGGCACGCCGGAAGCGGACAAAGTGATCAAGTTCCTGCGCGAAGAGATGGGCGTGAAGAAAATCCGCTTCCCGCAGCAGTGCGGCATCGGCGTGAAGCCTTGTTCGGAAGAGGGCACTAAGCGTCTGGTACGCGCCGCGGTGGAATACACCATCACCAACGATCGCGATTCACTGACGCTGGTTCACAAAGGCAACATCATGAAGTTCACCGAAGGCTCTTTCAAAGACTGGGGCTACCAGCTGGTGAAAGAAGAGTTCGGCGGCGAGCTGATCGACGGCGGCCCATGGATGAAGTTTAAAAACCCGAACACAGGCAAAGAGATCGTGGTGAAAGACGTGATCGCCGACGCGTTCCTGCAGCAGATCCTGCTGCGTCCGGCGGAATATGACGTTATCGCCTGTATGAACCTGAACGGCGACTACATCTCCGACGCCCTGGCGGCGCAGGTAGGCGGCATCGGTATTGCGCCGGGCGCCAACATCGGCGACGAGTGCGCATTGTTCGAAGCCACGCACGGCACCGCGCCGAAATATGCCGGCCAGGACAAAGTGAACCCTGGCTCGGTTATTCTGTCTGCGGAAATGATGCTGCGCCATATGGAGTGGTTCGAAGCCGCTGACCTGATTGTTAAAGGCATGGAAGGCGCTATCGCCAACAAAACCGTGACCTACGATTTCGAACGACTGATGGACGGCGCTAAGCTGCTGAAATGTTCAGAGTTTGGCGACGCGATTATCGAAAATATGTAATTGCTGTAAAGTCATGAATTAAACGGGAACCAGTGGGTTCCCGTTTTTTTATTTTTAATCTTTGAACGGCTATTAAAAATTTTTCAGATTGATGTTTTCAGCCATCGTACCTTCAGAGCAAACCCGGCTTTACGTCTATCGTCATTGTACTGCCCCCTTATTCTGTCCATGTCAGCGGCGATCAGCGACGGCGATATGCTGGTTTTCGGCAGCTCGATGCCAGGGCAACACGAGCATATCGTAAACGCAATAGTTAACGTGAAGTTTACCGTTAAGCGCCTGCAGGCGTATCTTCGCGAGCGCGTACTGAAAGATACGCATCTTAGATCAGGGGCGAGATAGCCTGGACGAAGACGCAGGCTAAATGCGCCAACCATGCCGCAAAAAAATGCACCAAAACCGGTGGTGTCGTTGACTTATTGAACGCGGAATGCCAGCGAAGCGCTGTGCGTTTCGCTTAAAGAAGCGGTAATGTTTAAAAGTGAAAAACAGATATCATTTATTTATCGATGTATTGAAATCGCAAATAATAAAAACCCGTTCAAAACTCTTTTGGCGTTGTGTGCATAATTGAACGAAACGCAGCGGAAAAAGCGGCAGGGCATGAAAAGCCGAGTTGGTAGGCGACCTGTTTGATAGAAACACCATTAGCGAGAAGATCTAATGAGGCGCACTCGCTCTCTGTTTCCAAGTTCTAAAACTGAAACCTGTGTCACGAATAAACAGACGAGAAAATGTACGTTCCGACATGTTGGCCGTGTCTGCCATATTGCTTAATGATGCTTCTCAACAGCGGCTGGACATTAGTTCTTTGGCTGTACGGAATAAACGTTCATCACGCGGCATAGGAAGCTCCGCGGTCAGAGGCGGAGCTTCGCTGAGAATTTCCAGCAGTAACAGGGCCATCTTGCGTTGGGTTGGACCGTTATAGTTCTTGGTGAACAGTCCGGCTATCAGCTCTTTAACCAGCGCTGTCGCCGTGATCACATGCACCTGACTGCTCTTGGTAAAATTCGTACACTCTGCGATAAGGCTACTGCTGACATAGACAGCCCGGAGTTCTGTAGATGACAGAAGGCTGTAACTGTGCACCTGAAAAGGGGGCAGCCAAAGAGCGCGCTGAGGAGGGATCACCCAGCGATTCTCTTCGGTTTCAACCAGCATAACGCCCTTGATGGCAAATAATAGTTGCCCTTCAAGATGGTAATGAGGCGGGTCTACCTCTCCTCGACGCCTGGCCTGCTCTCAGGGAGGCATGGTTTGGCGATAGCAATAAAATTCATATTGACGGCTACAGCCGTATTACCTGGGCCGATGGGTATTCCGTCACGCTGTCTGCGGAACCCTCTTCATCTGCGAAAAGGTTATTTTTTGTCAATGCAGGAGATTACAGGCCGGATACGCTCGCGGAGCTGCATGAGTTCGACTTGTTTGTCGCGGAAAATGCCCATCATGCTAAGAAGAAAGCGTTACAAACGCTGCTGTGCGGCACGGATCATCAACATAAAGATAATTTGAAAGATGTTGATGATTGCCTGTTACTTGAAAAAATAGGGGAGTGGTTTATTCACCTGACTCCTTGTGATTCAGGACATCGCGATAAACCAGAATGGCAGGGCTATCAACCGATAGGCGTTTGATAGTGCGCAGACGGGCTTACTCGTCAAAGTAAGTCTGTCATATTCTCTTAAAAACATCCTGTCAGTCGGAATAACTAACCAGACCTCATTACCTGCTTTAAACTTCCACGGTTGCGGGTAATAGCGGGCACGCCATTGAACTGGCGAACAGCGGTAATTATGCGCCGGGTGGTAACCTGTGGACAGCCGTTACGCAGCGTGGAGCCCGGATTGCCCGGCGTCTGGAAACGGGCGCAATGTTATTAACGGCTTCGCTGCCTGTTCGTATTCCGGTGAAAAAAGCGCGGTTGCGGCCGTGAAATGTCCTGCTTTGGGCTACATGAGTTCACTGGTGCGCAGGCTGTCCGGGCAAAAGAGATGGACTTAACCCTGATAAAGAGAGTGCAGCAGGAAGATGAATTTATAGTTATTTGATTTGTAAGTTAAAAATTCATAAAGCTATTCAGCGCTGGATTCTTTTTAAAAAAGATTTTCAGCATCATATAAAAAATCTATAGACGACCGGTCTAATGCATATCGCTCATCAACATACTGGAGAATGACAACGAAAGTGTTAATGGTACTGACCTCTCACGATACGCTGGGCAACACTGGCCGTAAAACCGGCTTTTAGCTCGAAGAACTGGCCGCGCCGTACTACGCCTTTAAGGATGCTGGTGCGGAAATCGTGCTGGCCTCGCCAAAGGGCGGTAATCCATCGTTGGATCCAACAAGCAACGAGCCGGATTTCCAGACTGAACTTACGCACCGCTTTGAAGCCGATGCTGATGCGATGGCGCAGCTGGCGACCACTGTTCGCCTGGACAGCGTATCACAGGCCGATTTCGATGCCGTGTTCTATCCGGGCGGCCACGATCCTCTTTGGGACCTGGCGGAAGACAGGTACTCCATTGCGCTGATTGAATCTTTCTTCGCCGCTGGCAAAAACGTGGCGTTTGTCTGCCACGCGCCGGGCGTACTGCGTCACGTAAAAACGTCGGAAGGCAGACCGCTGGTCGAAGGACGCAAGGTTACCGGCTTCACTAACTCTGAAGAAGAGGCGGTAGGTCTGACCCAAGTGGTGCCGTTCCTGGTTGAAGATGAGCTGATTGCGAAGGGCGGAATTTATTCCAAAGGCGCGGACTGGAGCGCCTACGTGGTCACCGACGGTCTGCTGATCACCTGGCAGAACCCGACATCATCGGCAGCGACAGCGGCACAGCTGTTGAACCAGCTGGCCAACTGAGAAAACCTGTTTATACAATCCGCAGCGGTTTCAGGCAGGATAAATGAATGAAAAACATTTTATAGACGATTGGTCTAATTGTTGTTAGATTGGCGAGATGAAAACTGCAACGCAACAACACAACCAGCAAGTTCGTAAGCACATTCTTGCAACCGGTCAGCGTATTATGGCGGGCAAGGGCTTCTCGGCCGTCGGCCTGAAGGAAATTTTGGATGAGTCAGATATTCCCAAAGGTTCCTTTTATTACTATTTCTCGTCAAAAGAAGATTATGGCGTGGCCTTGCTGCAGCATTATTTTGATGATTATCTGGCCGACCTCGACCAGACGCTGGGGCAGTCTGAAATTGACCATGCGCAAAGGCTGATGAATTATTTTCAAATATGGCGTGAAACCCAGTCGTTCTCTGACTGTCAGGGTAAATGCCTCGCCGTTAAGCTTGGCGCAGAGGTGGCTGATCTTTCTGATAAAATGCGTCTGGCGCTGATGCAGGGTACGGCAGGGATTATTTCACGGCTGGCGGATGCGCTGGAAGCGGGCGCGGCGGAAGGTTCGTTAACGCTAGAAGATGAACCCGAAAAAGTTGCCGAGAGCCTGTACCAGCTGTGGGTTGGCGCAAGCGTGATGGTAAAGATCGTACGAACTGCCACTCCTTTTGATTCGGCGCTGAGAATGACGCGACAGATCTTACATATCTCTCTTTGAGAGAAAGCTTAACGACTTTCGTTAACGTATTTATGGTCGACCAGTCTACTTCAATGAACAGTTTATATAAGACGGTCTGGTATGAATTTTCTTATCGACGTACTGGAGAATTAAAACGCAACACGAAGCGCTGTTTCATCCAGTAATCTGGGGTTCATAGCAATTGAAAAACGGGATAATTTGTTCCCTGACGCACCGCTGGCGCCCCGGCCCACAAAACCGTGACCTACAATTTCGAGCGTCTGACGGAAGGCGCTAATTGGGTACGGTATAAGCCGATGTATGACGCTTTCGAATTAAATGCCGGGTAGCTCAAAAGAAATCAGTAAATGCATCGGGACCCCTTGTGAAAGGGTAATAATCTTCCCAAAGATGATTAAAGCATTTTTAACGGCCCTGTTTTCATTCCATTTATGGAACCTGGATTCCGAACTTTAGTTTGATTGAGAAAGTTGCGCTATATAGTATGACTAAGGGGTTTAAGGTTTTCTGTCTTAAGCATTTACAGTATGCAGAAAGAGAAAATCCCCAAGAGATGCAATACCAGCCTGAGGTCCGTCTTTATGCCTGAACATCATAAAGGTAGCCTCTTGCATGTTGAAAAACAAGGAGGTGCCGTCATGAAGTTGCGCGAGGCAATATTTATTGCAGCCACTTTACTCATCGCGATGTTTATTTTTGGTCTGGTATTAAGGAAAGATTTTTGCGGGGTTGAGATTGATACCGATCTGATGAATTTTGCGGTATCTATGGCTTGCAAAACTGTTAAGTAAAAGGAGTTGGCGGAGAGCAATCTCCGCCACTCTTTATGCGTTTTCAGTGTCATGCTATTTCCATTTTTTATAAATCCATTCGAGTTGTTATGTTTCTACAGTCAAGGTTTAACGGTGAAGATAATGCAAATGTTACTGCGCATAATATTTCCGTACTTTGCGATCTGCATTCAGGTAAATCTTAGCTATATACCACTACCGGCGCGCTTATCTGTGGTATTTTTGCCGTTACAGTGTCTGTGCTTCCGGTATATCTGGAGCTTCGTATAAAAGAGAGTTTTGCGGAGTGAAGAGGGAATTTATCGATGCCGATCGCCTGCAGAATGTGGCTCCCGGATGGGTATATCGGCATGCAGGGATTGAACACAAAGAGAGTGCGAATGAAATTAAGTGAGCAGCAAAGAAAATTTACCTATATGGTGGGGCAGCTGATCGCCTGGGCATACGCTAACAGGTATGAACTCACGGTTGGTGAAGCTTACCGGACTCCGGAACAAGCTCAGTTAAATGCGAAACAGCGAAAAGAAATAGCTTATAGTCTTCACACCCAACGTCTGGCCATTGATCTCAACTTATTTCTTCAAGGTGAATACCAGACCGACAGCGCTGCCAGTAAACCCTTGAGCGAGTTTTGGGAGTCAATCGGCAGCAGTTGGGGTGGACGGCTTAACAAGCCCGTTGGGAATCATTTCAGTTTGGGTTATCAGGGGGGCAGCAATACATAGAGTTTCAGAAAAATAGCTTCAACATTAAATCTCCCGTATTGCCTTTAAAAATAAGGATGCTACCTGTTGGCGGAATATCTCATTGTTTTTTATATCGCTATGTTAATTTTTTAATCGATAATAATTTGGCATTGAAAGTAAAGATTGTATTCCAAAGGGTAACTAAAAAGGAAAACTTTAGAAATCGATAAAAAATTGCAAGCGGAGAAGTAATCTAACATTATAAAAATTGGAATATTTTAGCGGGTTGTCACAAAGTTAGCCTTAGTGCTTTTTAAAAGGAACGGTGCGGGCTCATTAACCTGGAAGCAACTATACAGATTCATTGAAATTGCGATGGAAAATTTCAACAAATAATTTTGATGGCTCTACCTGAAAAACGACTATTTAGCCGGAGCCGTAACCTCATAAGGAGATGAAAATGAGATATCAGCTGTTTATTATTTTTATTGCCTGCTCGATGATTGTTGGCTGCACCACCTTGTATTACAGGTGAGCCGATGCGCCGAATAATAATAGTCATATCCGCAGCCGCGCTAAGCGGCTGCATTCAGGTTTACGGGCCGGTTAAAACCGTCGCGCCTGACAGCGTCAACGCGTCAGCTCTGGACAGCGGAACAACGCTGGCGACTAAAAGCGTTCAAATAGGAAACCGTAAGCCCGAAGAAGTTTACCTGGCTACTCAGGCCTTTTTTCAGGCGCAAGGGCTGGCAGCAACGGTAAACGCAAAAGATATTGGCATTATCGCCGCCAGCGGCAACGATGATGCCGCTGGAGAACGCTGGCTTGACTGCCCGGGTCTGAAGCAGACGCAAAACATCCAGAAAATCTATCGGATCGTCGCGCAGATCTGGCACGCAGGCGAGGGCGCCAATGTCTCTGTAGAGGTCAACGGAGCAGCCGGACTGGTTACGGTCGACGGCAACGACAAAATCAAGCCTGTCGCCTGCGCTTCAACCGGGGTCTTTGAAAACGCGCTGTTTCAGGCGCTAAAAAAGTAACGCTGTGAGGCTGGCTTGCCGGGCTTCGGTTACAGAAGCATGGCAGCCGGCATAAAAGCGCTGCGGCGTCTGTTTACCGGCAGACGACATGTCCCAGGATAAAATAGGTATTGAGTTACCGCCTGTAAAGGTGCGCGCTGAGTGGCCCTTTTCGGACCTGAATAAAAAGCCCCGGGCTAAGCTAAATAACGCGTTACCCGAGGCGTTTGAGCCAGAAAAAGTCCGGATCACACCAGAGCCGAAATATATTTCCCTCTGATTTTTATCGCCAGTTCCTGTTCGCCCTGTACGTTGCCTTCCGCCTCAAATCCTTCTTCCGTATCACGAAAATCCAGATCCACATCAAAATCGCCAGTGATCTCAAATACGGAAATCACCTGATTGTCATGCTGCTTGACTTGCAACGTGGTTTTACCCTCTTTGATGGTCCCCTGATAGGTATACCCGGTATCGCCGCCATTCAGCGCTCCGTCACGAATTGAAATAACGCCGCCGCCGTTATCTTGTTGGTTGCTGATAAAACTCACTGCGTAAAGACCGTTTTTCATATAAACCTCTTTTCAATGTGCGGTTTCGTTTTAAGTTAAGATATCGTTCTCGAATTGTTTACTATAGTTGCTTTTTCAGTTATTAAGTCAAGATATGCAGGGTTATCATTTATTAATGACAGAGAAGCAGACGACCAGCCCAGCGCTAAGGACACAAAGCTTAACAAACGACGCGCCGCCGGAAAATACTTGTAGAAAGTCCGATAAAACTCCCAGAATGGCTTGTCGGATTGAGCAAAATTGCGAAGCAGAGGGTTTCTGATTAGAAAGCTTTGACATAAATTCAGTAAGACAATTAGAAGAAATTTTATTTATTTTGGATTTTTTTAAATAGAAAGTGTTTAACAAACCTCAATTCATTAAGATTATTTGATAATAATTTAAGCATAAAATCAAGTTCCTGTTTTGCTATTTTTAAAAATGCAGTTGTACGTAATGCGTTTTTTGGAAAAAACGTCAGTAAATTTTATTGTTTTTAAATAAGGATATTTTTTATGTCGAAGTTTAAGCGTCTTCTTACAGGATTAGTTATTGCCGCAATGCCTTACTCTGTTTTAGCGGCGCCTGCCGTTACTTTTGAAGGAGAAGTGACGGATCAGACCTGTTCTGTGAATATTAGCGGGCAAACTAATTCGGTCGTGCTTTTGCCCGTCGTAAAACGCTCTGATTTTGGTAACTTTGCTAACGGAGCGACAGCGGGCGAAACGCCTTTTACTGTTTCTCTAACAGGCTGCACTGCGCCTTCAAGCGCAGATCAAAGAATCAATACCCGATTTTTAGGTTATGACGTCGATGCTTCAACGGGAGTTCTGACTAACCGCAATACCAGCGCCAATGCCGCCAAGGGCTATGGCATTCAGCTTATGGATGCAGGCTCCGGCGGCAACCCGATCATACTTAACGGCATTACCGATGTGGCGGGCCTTGTCCTGCCGCAGGGCGAAACCTCAACCAGCTACGATTTCAGTGCTCGCTATTATGTAATCAACGCTACGGCGGCGCAAGCCGGCAGAATTACCTCCGTAGCGGAATATACGCTCAACTATCTCTGATTAAGTTGTTCTGGCTGGAGCAATACAGCCAGAACATTTCTCTCTAAATCAATCCTGTCAGTAAAATAATGGGGAAGAAGCGGATGCGCTTTTATATTTATTTCCTGATGATTTTTCTCTCATTTATCTACAGCAACGATCTTCTCGCCAGCGTAGTGATGACGGGAACTCGCATCATTTATCCTTCACAAATCAAAGTGAAAACCATTCAGTTCACTAATCCGGATAAACAACCTTATATTATCCAGACGCAGGTCGAGAGCGAAAATAATCAAGCTGGTAGTCCAGGTGAGTTGGCTCCCTTTACCGTTCTGCCGCAGATATTTCGTATGGAACCGGGAATGGGGCAGTCGGTACGCTTGAAATATTCAGGCGATTCTTTACCGCAGGATCGCGAATCTCTGTTTTATTTAAGCTTTACCCAATTGCCCGCGCTGAAAGTCTCAGATAAAGATGCTAACCAGTTAGTTTTCGCCATTACCAACCGCGTGAAAATCTTTTATCGCCCGATCGGGATTGCCGGGAAATCGGACGACACGGCTAATAATCTTGATTTAACCTTAAAGGAAGGCAACGTCGAAGTCAGTAATTCCGGTGGTTATTACGCGGTGATACGCAATGCAGAAATCATCGTCAGCGGGAAAAAAATAACCCTGGCTAATTCAGTTATGGTTCCGCCTAAAACAAAATTGATATGGAAACCGTCGGCCAGCATCGCCAGTTTGAACGGAGTCAAATTACGTCTGACTCTGGTTAATGATTATGGCAATGATGTTATGACAGAACGGAGCCTCTAGCGAGAGTCCTTATTTCTACATAGTCAACTTTATGTATGCCAGCCAAGGATAAGGCCCGGATAAATGAAATACTTCGTCATTGTATGTTCTTATTTTTTGTTAACTACAGGGGCATGGGCAATCGGTAAGGAGAATGATGCTTCCCCGCAAGGCCCTGTCGCTGATGAAGAATATATCTTTGATCCGCAACTCTTCCGCGGCGGGCGATTTAATCAAACGTCTCTGGCCCGGTTAACCCGGCCTAACGCTATCGCTCCTGGACGCTATCAGTTAGATATTTATACTAACGGTAAGTTTACCGGAAACTATGATGTTTTGTTTGCTGAACAAGCTGATGGAACCGTCCAGCCCTGCCTGCATTCAGCCATTTTTAAAGAAGCGGGTTTGCGTATGGAGCCAGAGCTTATTGCGCAACTGAAAGAGAGTTCAGCCTGTTTATTAATCAGTCAGGCGGCACAAGGCGCCAGCAGTTATGCCGATATTGCGCAGCTCAGATTAAACCTGACTATTCCGCAAAAATTGCTTAATGTTTTACCCTACGGCTATGTCAATCCTGAAGATCTGGATAGCGGCCATTCGTTAGGCTTTATCAATTACATCACCAATTTTTATCATGTTTCCTACAGCGGCAAAGGGAGCCGTAATCTGGATTCAGCATGGGTGTCGCTTAGCGGCGGTATTAATTTGGGCAGCTGGCAATATCGCCAGTTATCCAATCTAAACTGGAATCGTTATAACGGAAATAAATGGAACGATATCCGCCGTTATTTCCAACGGCCTTTACCGGGCATGAAAAGTCAGCTTGCAGCGGGAGAGCTGATGAGCAACGGACGCTTTTTTTCCGGGCTTAGTTATAACGGTATCCGTTTAGCAACTGACGAACGCATGCTGCCGGACTCTATGCGCGGCTATGCGCCTTTGATCCGAGGCGTGGCGAATACGCAGGCAAAAGTCTCTGTGAGGCAGAACGGCGCAGAAATTTATCAAACCACGGTGCCTCCGGGCGCATTCGAAATCAATGACCTCTATCCGACCAGCTATAGCGGCGACCTTAAAGTCACGGTGACGGAAGCTGACGGCGCTGTCAGTACCTTTACGGTGCCATTTTCGGCCGTGCCTGAATCGATGAGGCCCGGACTTTCACGTTATAGCGTTGAAGTCGGCAAAGTAAATAACAGCAAAAATAAAGATTTTTTCGCCGATCTTATCTGGCAACGCGGGATCAGTAATTCGGTGACCACCAATAGCGGACTGCGCATGGCCAATAATTACCATGCCGTCGTGCTGGGAGGCGTATACGGCAGTACGCTGGGCGCAATGGGCATGGACATGACCTATTCCCACGCTAAATTTCGCAATCAATCGACGGCCAACGGTTGGATGGCGCATCTTTCCTGGAGTAAAACCTTTCAGTCTACCGATACCACGGTTTCTCTTGCTGGCTATCGTTACTCCAGCAGCGGTTATCGCGATTTCAATGAGTTGACGGAAGAATGGGGAGTCGGACAAACAAAGGGGGAAGCGGCGTCTTTTGTCTACCGCCAACGCTCTCGTTTTGATTTATCCCTTAGCCAGAGCCTTTCTCACTATGGAAATTTTTTTATTTCAGGCGCGATTGCGAATTACCGGCAAGGCGGATCGCGCACTACGCAATTGCAGGCTGGCTACAGCAACAGCTTTCGCAATGGCGTCAGCATAAATTTATCCGTCTCCCGACAATATTCCGGCAACCATAACGACTACGGCAGAATGGAGACGATGACCTCTCTTTCATTTCTCTTCCCGCTGGGCGGAAATGGCCCCCGTTCAACGAGCGTCAACACCTCCTGGACGCACTCCTCGCAGGGCGGCAGCCAATATCAAAGCGCCTTTTCCGGCATGCTCGATACAGAGCAAACGACAAATTACAGTGTGAACGTGATGCGCGATCAGAAATATCGTCAGACCACTGTCGGCGGTAATTTGCAAACGCGTTTGCCTGCGGCGACGCTGGGACTTAACGGCTCTCAGGGAAAAGGCTATTGGCAGACGTCAGGAAGCGTGCAGGGCGCTTTAGCGGCGCACGCCGGCGGCGTAACTTTTGGCCCCTATCTCGGCGAGACGTTTGCGCTGGTCGAAGCAAAAGGCGCGTCAGGCGCCAGGATTTTTAATTCGCCGCAAATCGCGATTAATGACAGCGGGTACGCCTTACTTCCCTCCATTACGCCTTATCATTACAACCGCATCACGCTGGACCCAGAAGGAATGGATGGCGAAGCGGAACTGATCGACAGTGAAAAGAAAATCGCGCCGGTTGCCGGCGCGGGCGTAAAAATTGTATTTCGCACTCGTACGGGCAACGCGCTGTTGATAAAAACGCGTCTGGCCGACGGTACGTTAATTCCGCCCGGCGCTGAGGTTCTGAATGAAAACGGCAGCGTAGTCGGCATGGCGGGACAAGGCGGTCAGATTTATACCCGCACGGAAAAGCAGAAAGGCGTCCTTACTGTTCGCTGGGGAGAGGAGGCTGCGGAGCAGTGCCGGTTGCCTTATGCCGTTTCAGAAGAGAAAAAGCGTCAGGCGCTGATCAGCCTGACAGCAGTGTGTACGCGGTAACAGGAAGAAACCGATATGAAAAATAAAGCGACCTCGTTGTTGATCCGGCTGTGCCTCTGTTTACTTTTATTTGTTGTCGCAACGCCCGGATGGAGCCGGTGCACGCGTACTGGCGCGTCACAAACTGAAGATGGCGTAAGCGCTATTATTCCCTTCGGCAAAATCAATCTCGCCAGCAGCTATTTTTTCCCTCCGGGCTCGATGCTCGCCAGCGTTGTCGTCCCGCCAACTAACTATACCTACGGCGGCGCAACGGGCGCTTCGGTGCTCTGGGAGTGCGATAGCGCTGATTTACCGAATATCTATTTTTTGGTGGCGACCAATGGCGACGATCGGGTCGGCGGATATTACGATATCGGCGCCGCCGACGGACTCAGCGACGTTTATGCAACCTGGTTCGCCTATGTGGGAATACGGCAAACCATGGCGGGGGTGACGTTAACGCGTCACTGGAAAAAAGTGCCTGTCACCTCTTATACGATCTCCGGCACTAAGGTGCAGATTCGCTTACAGGATATTCCTCCGCTGCAGGCGGAATTGTATCGTATCAGTTCATTACCCGGCACGTCGGCCGCATCACATTATTGCGGTAATAATAATAGTGATGGCTCGGGTATAAGGTTTGCCAGCGCGGCCGGACAGGTTTATACCTGCCCCCAACCCAATGCTTATATCCAGCTTGCCGGAGACAGCAACGTCTCTTTTGCGTTTAATCATGACATGCCAGGTGAAGATAGCGCCTCAAACTTTCGTTTTTGGGGGGATGATAACGGTTTCGGTTACGGCCTGCGTCAGGGCAATAAGCTCTATTCCAACCCCACCTGCGTTGCGCGCAGCGTCACGCCCTTTGTTCTGCTGCCGACGCTGTCGGTGGCCGATGTGAACGCCGGCTTAGGAAGCAGCGCGCCCTTTACGCTGCGGGTAGAATGCGACGACAACCTGATGGGGAATATGTCAGGCGTCAACGACAGGCAGACCGCCCTGGGTTTTCAGGTATCGGAAGGCGCCTACAGCGCCGCTCAGAGTCTGGGACTGGTTAATGCCAACGGCGGAGTCAGCGCGCTGGTATCCGACAACTATTTTTCGCCGGGGATGGCGAAGGGGGTAGGCATCTATATTGAAAACAGCCGGGATCCGGGCAGGCCGATGACGTTTATCGGCCAGCCGGGGCTGGCTTCGTTAACCCCGGGCGGAAATAAGGCGGGCTGGTATCCGGTGCTTCTTGGCGCAGAACTCGCAGGAAGCTCGCAGGCAGGCTATTCAAATTACGATTACACCTTTATCGCCACGCTGCGCAAATTAAATAATCAGACGGTGAAAGCGGGTAAAGTCCGCGCAACGGCGTATGTACTGGTAAAAATGCAATGAGACTGATAACGGTAATCAGCATAATTTTTCAGCTGTTTATGCAGACGGCCCATGCCGGCGTCATGGCGGCGGCGACGCGTATTATTTATCACGCTAAAGCGCATGAAAAAAGCGTAATGCTCGCGAATACCAATCCCTATCCGGTCATTGTGCAAAACTGGGTTGATGAGGGCGCCGGCGAGCCTGAATCTGCTGCGGCGCCTTTTATCAGCTTGCCCCCTGTGCTGCGCTTAGCGCCCGGCGAAAAGCAGGGGCTGCGCATTATCTATAATCAGGCGCCGCTGCCTCAGGATCGGGAATCGGTATTCTGGCTTAACCTGTATGAGATTCCGCCAGAAAAGATAGAAAATGAAAAAGAGGCGGTTTCCCGACTGCGGCTGGTAATGAACACGCAACTGAAAATCTTTTTCCGTCCGGCTGGTTTGTCACTGACACCGGAAGAGGCGGTCAGTAAGCTCGCGTTTCATCTTTTGCATAAGGAGGACGGCTGGTTTATCGAGTGTGAAAACCCAACGCCTCTGCACATCTCCTTTACCTCTCTCTCTTTGTTGAACGGCAAACAGGCGCAAGCCGTGCAGCAGGAGCCGGATATGATGACGGCTCCCTACAGCAAGCGGCGCTATCGGCTTTCCGCATCAACCGCCCCGATAACTCATAACAATCTGGTGCGCTTTTACTACCTGAACGATAACGGCGCTCTGTTAATGCAAGACGTTGCCCTTTAAGCCTGGTTGGCTTGATGAATACAAGTTTGTTGATATTCTTAGCAAACCGGTTGATAAAGCAAAAGTTTTCCACTGGATCCGATGGGAAAGCGTGGCTGTTAGTTACAGAGATTGATCTACAGTAAAATAATGTTTGAGCTTGTTAACAAATAAGTTAAAATAATCCTTCATTTTTTCAAATATTGTTCATAGTAATTACTAACATGTCACAAGCAAGTAAGATCGTTCCCGCTTTATCCCTCATCGCAATGCTTGTCAGTTCACTTGCACATGCTGAAGACAACACTGAAAAAACCGATGTCCTGCTGATTGGCGGCGGCATTATGAGCGCCTCGCTGGGCACACTGCTACAGGAACTCCAGCCCGACTGGAAACAGCTGATGGTCGAAAAGCTGGACGGCGTCGCGCTCGAATCTTCCAACGGCTGGAATAACGCCGGAACCGGCCACTCCGCCAACATGGAGCTAAACTATACCCCGGAACGCCGGACGGTTCGATTGACGTCAGCAAAGCGCTGGAAATCAACGAAGCCTTCATGATTTCGCGCCAGTTCTGGTCTACCCAGGTTAAGCGCGGCGTACTGCAGGATCCGCACGCCTTTATCAACTCTACGCCGCACATGAGCTTCGTCTGGGGCGACAAAAACGTCGATTACCTGACCAAACGTTATGCCGCGCTGCAGCAGACTACGCTGTTCCAGGGCATGAAATTCTCTACCGATCAGACCCAGATTAAACAGTGGGCGCCGCTGATTATCGAAGGACGCGATCCGCAGCAGAAAGTGGCCGCGACCTGGACGCCGGTTGGCACCGACGTCAACTACGGCGAGATCACGCGTCAGCTGGTCGGCAGCCTGAAAAAAGATAAAGATTTCAGGCTGGAAACCTCATCTGAAGTCACCGGTTTCAAACGCAACAGCGACAACTCCTGGCACGTCACTATTACCGATGTGAAAAGCGGGAAAGCGCATGCAGTTGATGCGAAATATGTCTTTATCGGCGCAGGTGGCGGCGCGCTGAAGCTGCTGCAGGAAACCGGCATCCCGGAAGCGGATAACTATGCAGGCTTCCCGGTCGGCGGCTCTTTCCTGGTGACGGAAAACCCGGAAATCGCCCGTCAGCACGCGGAGAAAGTATACGGACAGGCTTCCGTGGGCGCTCCGCCAATGTCAGTCCCGCACCTGGACGCCCGCTTCCTCGACGGTAAGCGCGTGGTGCTGTTTGGACCTTTCGCGACCTTCTCAACCAAATTCCTGAAAAACGGTTCTTTCTTCGATCTGTTGAGCACCACCACCACTAAAAACGTGATTCCGATGACCGATGTCGGTCTGGATAACTTCGATCTGGTGAAATACCTGATTGGTCAGGTGATGTTAAGCGATGAAGACCGCTTCTACGCGCTGAAAGAGTACTATCCGACGGCGCGTAAAGAAGACTGGAAACTGATCCAGGCGGGTCAGCGCGTACAGATCATCAAAAAAGATGCGGAAAAAGGCGGCGTGCTTAAGCTGGGTACGGAAATTGTTACCGATCAGCAGAAAACCCTGGCTGCGCTGCTGGGCGCTTCTCCGGGCGCGTCTACTGCGGCGCCTATCTCCATCAACGTGATGAAGCAGCTGTTCCCGCAGCAGTTCAACTCACCGGAGTGGCAGAGCAAGATCCGCACCATCGTGCCGAGCTACGGTCAGAAACTGAACGGCAACGTGGCGCTGACTCAGCAGGTATGGGATGAAACGGCGTCAACGCTGCAGCTGACCAAACCGCCGGTGATTCAGACGAACGACCAGCAGAAAGCGCCTGAGGCTCAGCCTCAGCAGGCTAAGCCCGCAGCTGAAAATCAGCACGATATGGCGCTGTAAGCAGTCTGACGGATTGAAAAGCCCCCGGGTTGAGCCTCGGGGGCTTTTTTATTGTCGCTCGCTGCGGTTCGATGACGCGCAACTTTTTACCTCTCCGCGTGGCATTGTCGATTAAGTAAGCTGTTAATTTCGCATAATTTTTTTCGCCAAACAAAATTGCCTTTACTATCAAGCTCTTTACAATTTTCTCCTGCCGCTACGCTTGATCATTATTAGTATTTGATATTACTGTAAATATATACAGTATATGAATCAGGTCGTTTGTTATGGAATTCATCAGACCAGCAGAACTCCTTGCCGCGCTGCCGCTGCCGCTATTTATCGAGCTTGTGCCGTGCGGTTTTCCTTCTCCTGCTCAGGACTACATCGAGCAGCAGATCGATCTTAATAAGCTTCTCATACAGCGGCCCAGCGCCACCTATTTTGTCAGGGTAAGCGGCGATTCCATGATCGACGCCGGCATCAGCGACGGCGATATGCTGGTGGTGGATCGCTCTCTCACGGCGACGCACGGCAATATCGTTATCGCCGCGGTTGAGGGCGAATTCACGGTAAAACGCCTGCAGCTGCATCCCCGCGTCAGCCTGGTGCCGATGAACAGCGCCTATTCGCCTATCGTCATCAACAGCGAGGACGAGCTTGAAATTTTTGGCGTAGTGAACTTTGTGATTAAGGCGACGAATTAGCGAGGAGCGGAAGCGGAAAGAAAAATCGGGCGGTGTGGCGGAGGCATTCCTTTGCCTGGCCGATGGGGTGCGGGCAGGGCGCTATTTTCTTCCGCCGTTCTGGCCCGCATTGACAGAAACATTGTGATTGTTGGTGAAATTACCGCCGCTTTTTTTGCCCCTTTTTTTTACTTCGTCCCGCGCCTTTGCCGGATGTTCTGCAAAGTCATCTTTTCCGCCACGATGTTTGGACATGGATCACCTCTTATAAAAATCAATAAGATAAATATTAATGAAACAGCAGGCTACATAGAATAGCGTAGCCCTTATCGCACGGCTGACAAGCGCGACGACGCGGCTGGCGGCCCGATGTTGCTTGACGAGATAAACCAGCGACACGGTTTTTGAATAGCGTTTTAATTTGGAGGGACGATGATGGATTTTGCGGCATCGGCCATGCGCGACGGCGGCGCCGTCGTGTTAACCCTGACGGCGCGATGAGATGTTCGCGCTGGTCGATGTAAACAGTTTTTATGCCTCATGCGAGACGGTCTTCAGGCCCGATCTTAAACACAGACCGGTGGTTGTGCTGTCAAACAACGACGGATGCGTTATCTCGCGAAACGCGGAGGCCAAACGGCTCGGCATCGCCATGGGCGCGCCTTACTTTAAGCTGAAAGATGAACTGCGCCGCCACCGCGTGCAGGTTTTCAGTTCAAATTACGCGCTTTACGCGGATATGAGCCACAGGGTAATGACCACGCTGGAGGAGCTGGCGCCGTCGATGGAGATCTACTCCATCGACGAAGCCTTTCTGAACCTGCGCGGCGTCAGCCGCTGCGTGCCGCTGGAGATTTTTGGACGTCAGGTCAGGGAGCGCATCTGGAAAGATACCGGTCTTTATGTGGGCGTCGGCATCGCGCCGACCAAGACGCTGGCGAAGCTGGCTAATTACGCCGCGAAGCGCTGGCCCGCCACCGGCGGGGTGGTGGATCTCTCCAACAGCGACCGTCAGCGCAGGCTGATGAGCCTGGTGCCGGTGGAAGAGGTCTGGGGCGTAGGCGGGCGCATCAGCAAAAAACTTAACCTGATGGGTATCAGGACGGCGAAGGATCTCGCCGAACAGAGCGCCTGGACCATTCGCAAACATTTTAACGTGGTGCTGGAGCGGACCCTGCGGGAACTGCGCGGCGAGCCATGTCTTGGGCTGGAGGAGTTTTCGCCCGCCAAACAGCAGATTATCTGCAGCCGCTCCTTCAGCTATCGCATCACCGATTACCAGGCCTTGCATCAGGCGGTTTGCGCCTATGCGGAAAGAGCGGCGGAAAAGCTGCGGGAGGAGAAACAGTACTGTCGGCAGATCTCGGTTTTCCTGCGTACCAGCCCGCACGCGGCAGGCGAGGATCTCTACGCCAACCAGGCGACGGGCAGGCTGCTGACACCCTCCAACGATACGCGCGATATTATCCGCGTGGCGAACGAGGCGCTGGAGCGTATCTGGATAGCCGGGCACCGTTACATGAAGGCGGGCGTCATCCTGAGCGACTTTTTCAGTCAGGGCGTCGCGCAGTTCGATCTGTTCGATGAGGCGAAGCCGCGGGCCAACAGCGAGGCGCTGATGCAGGTGATCGACAGGGTTAACCAAAGCGGAAGCGGAAAGCTGTGGTTTGCCGGGCAGGGGATCCAGCAGAGCTGGGCGATGAAACGGGAGATGCTGTCGCCCGCCTATACTACACGTTACGCCGATCTGCTGGTGGTGAAGTGAGCACCGTCATCAACAAACAGGGGGAGCCGTCGGCTCCCCCTGTTTTACAGCACGGTGTCAAACTTATTTACGGCCCAACAGGTAGCCGATAAATACGCCGATACCGGCTGCGACCGCCAGTCCGGCGAACGGATTAGACTGCACCTGATCTTTCACGCTGTCGGCGACGTCGCGCGCTGCGTAGCCTGCTTGTGCGGAATACTTACGGGCGGCGCCTTTCACTTTATGTTCTGGTGAATCAGACGCATCGCCCCAGGTTTCCTGCGCAGCGCCAGCGGCTTCTTTCAATTTATCTTCAGCTTTTCCGTACATCATTATCTCCTTCGCTTTTTTGAAAGTTAATTAAAAGCATAGCAAAGCGCGGCCGTTATGCCGGAACAAGCGGCAAAAGCGACAAAAAAAGCCCGCGCGGAAGGCGGGCTCAGGGATGCCGCGTCAGGACTGCGGCTGACCCGCCGGGCCGCTGCCGCCGGGTGCGCCTGTCGGCTGTTGCCCGCTGGGCGCGGGCTGCGGCGCGCCTCCGCCGCCCGCATCATGTTGATAACGCGGCGCGCAGGCGGACAGCGAGACGGCGGTTAACGCGCAAAGCAAAATCATTACGATCTGTTTCATAACGCTCCCGAATTGAATGAAAGTGCCATGAGAAGCGTAGTGGCGAATTGCAGGACCGGCGAATCCTGTCTACTGTTTCCCATGGGCGGGCGTATCAACGCTTAGGTTGATGCCTGTTTATTGACGCAACGGGAGGAATCATGAAACGCGATATTTTAAATGAAGACGATTACGATGAGGTGTGCCGGGTAGTCGGCGACGCCGTGATTGTTCTGGCGGAGTGCGGTCACGAAACCAAACGGGCAGAGCTGACCAGCCTGCTGAAGCGCACGCGTCTGCAGCGCGCCCACAACAGCGAACGTGATGAACAGCGCATGCTGGAACACGCTATCCGGCTGGTGAAACCGGATGTTCAATAACCGGCCCGGGCCGGTTTTGTAATTCGGTTTTTCGCGCCGCCTCAGGATGCGGTTTGCGCAGCGTAACGGGCGGGATACCAGCTGACCAGAAAATGACGCAGATGATCGAAACACCACTCCGCATCCTCCGCCTGCTGACAATAAAACTGGATGGTCACTTTCTCATACTCATGCTGGCGCAGACGCAGCGGCGAATAGCTCCAGTCCAGCACCGAGCGGGAGTAGTTAACCAGCGCATCCGTCGCCATATTGTGTTCTGTCTCCTGCTCGCCAAGATATTGCCAGAAGGCGCGATCCAGATCGCGCACGCCGGCTTTCGCCACGGCGGGAAAGTCGGGGCGCACGGCTACGTCGAGGAAGCCGCACACGGCGTCCGGGCGCTGCTGCCAGTCGCAGGCCAGGGTCATAAACAGCCCTTCCTGTAAATTCACCTCTTCCAGTAAACGCCGCAGGTTAGCGGAGTGGCGGCAAACGGCTACCTCCTCTATCCGGGCGGTCTCCAGCGTCAGATCGATGCCGCAGGGATTGACCGAGCCGTCGGCATTCGTCGTGGCCGGAAAAGGGAAGTCGATGTAACCGTTATTGTCCAGACTCTTTTCCATCTTGCGATCCCCGTCACTTTACGTTTCCTGACAGTAAACCATCTCGCGGCAAGAATCATCTGTTACGGACATGTCCAGGTAATCATGGTGTTTTGATAAGGGTTAATCAGACGAAACTGCTTATCGGATAAACGCTGCGCGTAATACCCTTCGCGCGTGACGGCGGAGGGAACATATTTGAAACGGTCGAGAGAGTTGAGGACGCCGCTTTCAACCTTGATATCGTCCCGGCTGACGGAAAAGGAGCGCACCAGATCGTAAACGCGCCCCTGGGTATAGCCCAAAGGCTGGCCGTAAATCGTCGCGACTTCACCGGGGCAGTCGACGCCTTTAGGGGCGGAGCTGCAGCCGGCGAGCAGCAAAATCATAGCGATAAAAGAGAGTCGCAACATTATCCTGTACCTGATTCATTCCCTGGGTTTTCACTGGCGCTAATTTTTCTTTCCGGCGTCAATGATACTTTGATCATAGCAGGTCTGGGGTGAGTTCCCATTTCGCTTTTGTTTAATCGTTAAGCAACAGGAATGTTAGGGAGTGACTTTCATAGCCGATAAACGGTATTCTTGCCAGTGTTGTGCGCCAGGTAAGCAAAAAAAGGGAAAAATAATGAAAGAAGAAGAAGCCAGTCTTATGATTATTCGTCATGCGATTGAAAAGCTTGAACCGGAAAAGAAGCAGCAGATTATGGCCTGCGCAGCGTTAATTCAGGAGACCATGCAAAAATTCGATCCAGATGATGCTGGTCTGGCATTAATGTTAATCGCCGCAGAAGTGGCGGCGGAATAGCGTCAATCAGTGCCGATCTTACCCAGGCATCGCATGACGCGATGCTTATTTCCTTTAGCCTCTTTTAACGGTTCATCTCTGTCACCAGCCAGCGATGGAGCACGCCGACGATATAGCTTTGCTGCGCGGCGCTCAGCGCCTGCTGCTGCGCAATACCGTGCCATTTCGCCAGACAGCCGCGACAGCAGGTCGCCGTGGCATGCTGCGCGATAAAAACCGGATGGCCGCGCATCGGCGTCTGTTTGCCGTCATTTTTCGGTTGCGCGTCGGCAAGCCGTTTAGCCACGAAGTCTGCTGCGTGTCGATCGATGGTCTCAGGCCCTTTTTCCAGACAGTAGCGCCGCTCTTTTTCGCTCAGATGAAATCGGCTGCGAAACGGCGAACGGGCCAGGCGCGCAAACAGCGCATCTTCTCTGTTCATGGTTTTCTCCTGCGAAGGCGTAAAGGCTGACGGACTCTGGACATATTCCTGGATTCAAACGGCTGAGGCTGTGCTACACCTGTTAGAGAGCTAACCCCAAGGAGGAAAAATGAAAAAGACCCTGATGCTGGCTTCCACTCTGTCGTTCAGCCTGCTGCTGGCGGGTTGCGCGCAGGATCATATCATGCACACCAACGACGGTCATACCATTGTCACCGTCGGTAAACCGGTAGTAGATGAAGATACCGGCATGATCTCCTACAAAGATATCTATGGCAACGAGCAGCAAATCAACCGCAACGAAATTAAAGAGATGTCCTCGGTCGACGACTGAATCTCCCGGGTCGGCAGCGCTGTCGGCCCGTTTTCCTTCCCTCCCGCCGTTCCTGTGTTAAGCTGACAGCGAAAACCCCAACGAAATCATAATAAAACCTCCGTGGAGATCCCAATGAAGGCGACTGTTATAGCCGTTGGCCTGCTGGCTTGCCAGATCGCGCCCGCCCACAGCGAAACCGAATTCCAGATCAACTGCCCGGGACGCGCCACCATGACGGTGTCGCGCGCGGCGTATGGACTCAGCACCCTGATGTGGCCGCAGCACCATTTTCAGGTGGCCGCCGGACAGAAGCGCGCGCGCCTTGACGATGGCGACAAAATCGCGATTACCCGCTTTCGCAACGGCGATCAGCTCATCGCGAACAAGAACAACGGAGAGATATTCTTTGTCTACAGCGGCAGTGAAAAGCTGCTGCCCTGCAGCCGCACGGAGAAACGCGACAACGACGTGATACCGCTGGCGCGTTACGACGCCAGCCAGCACGACGCCTCTTAACCCTCAGCCTTTCAGGAAGCCGCTATGCAAATCAACGTAACGGACAATCTGACGCATCAGGATCTGGACGAGGTCCGCCTTGGCCTGAATGCGTTCAACAGCAAGTTTATTAATATCGACGAGATGAGGTCGATCGGCGTGTTTTTCACGGATGAGCAGGGCAGGAAGCTGGCGGGGCTGACCGGCTCCACCAGCGGCAACTGGCTGCGCATCGATATGCTCTGGGTGAGCGACGCGCTGCGCGGCAAAGGGGTAGGCAGCCAGCTGATGCAGGCGGCGGAGCAGGAGGCGCGTCGGCGCGGCTGCCGCTATGCGCAGGTCGATACCGCCAGCTTTCAGGCGCGTCCGTTCTATGAAAAGCTCGGCTACAGTCTGCGTTTCAGCTTCGATCACTACCCGCGCCACCATCAGCGCCACTACCTGAGCAAAAACCTGTAGTCAGAAAATCGGCCGCTGGCGCAGATCCAGCGGCGACTGCTCCGCCTCGTCGATAGCGGCCAGCCATTCCGGCAGCGTGACCGTTTGCCAGGAGAGATGACCGCGCGTGGTGGTCATCAAAACCACGTCCGGGCGCAGGGTGCGGTAGAAGTTCAGCGACTGCTGCAGTTCGCCGGGATTGCTGTCCGGCACCAGCACGGTAATCCAGCTGTCGTGGGCGCGCGTCAGCGTATCGCCGACAAACAGATAGCACTTCCCCAGCGGTGAGTGATAGAGGTAGCTGCAGCTGCCCGGCGTATGGCCGGGGGTCGGCAACAGATAAAAATCGCCAAAATGCACCTCTTCCGTGGTGAAGACGTCATCCGGCTCCAGCACCTGGCTGACCGGGCCCAGCGCGCGCGCATGGCAATAAAGCCCGCTGCTGAAGCGCTGCTGGATCGCCAGCGCGCCGGGCGCGGCTTCATGCCAGTGGGTCAGATAGTGGCGGATTACGCCGCCGGCGTCGGCCAGTACCTCATGGTCGAGCAGGTTTTCCACCCGTCCGATCAGCAGATTGCCCCGGGGATGGCGCAGCATAAAGCCATGCATCATCAGGTCGTTTACGGTCTCTTCCACCGGAAATTCAGGCGTAGAGATCCACAGATCGTCATACAGCGGCTTCATTGTCGATCTCCTGCGGCCTCAGGCCGTCAACGCAGCGTGGGATGTCCGGTGATGCTCAGACGCGCGTCGCCCTGTGCGACCTGCAGCCTGGCGCTGGCGCCCAGCGGCAGCGTCACGGTCTCGGCGTCGTGGCCGAACGCCAGATCGGTGACGACCGGTATCCGGCAGGTCGCGCGCAGGCGCTGCCATACGGTGGAAAAGTCGAAGCCGTTGTCATAGTCAGAGAGCGCGGCGCTGGTAAAACTGCCGGCGATCACCGCGCGCTGGCGGGCAAGGATCCCGCTCTGATGCAGCTGGATCAGCATCCGCTCGATGCGGAAGGGGTGTTCATTAACATCTTCAATCACCAGAATGCCGTCTTCAATTTGCGGCAGCCAGGGCGTGCCGATCAGGGAGCAGATCATCGCCAGATTGCCGCCCCATAGCGTGCCTGACCATGTGCCGCTATCCGTTGTCTGGCTCTGCCAGCTGATATTGACTGTAGGCGATGTCAGCGCCTGCCAAAAGCGATCGCGGGTAAATTCAGATAATGTCGCGGCGCCGAAATTCCCCGCCAGCATCGGCGCGCTAAAGGTGATCAGGCCGGTTTGCGCCAGCAGCGCCAGCTGAATGGCGGTAAAGTCGCTGTGCCCGCAGAGCGCGACGGGCTGATCGCGCAGGCGACGCCGCAGCGCGCCATAGTCGATATGGTCGAGCAGGCGGCTGGCGCCGTAACCGCCGCGCACCGCCAGCACGATATCCGGCAGCTCGGCAAGCGACGCCAGATCGTTGATATCCGCCAGACGCTCGGTGTCGTCGCCGGCGAAACGCTGAAAGCGGCGCTCAATAGCGGCGAGGTTTTGCAGCTGATGGCCGTCGGCCTGCAGGCGCGCCGCGCCGCGCTGTGCGGCGGACTGGTTGTGGCAATAGCCTGACGGCGCGATCAGACGTATCGTACGGGGTTCGACCATGGCATTTTCCCTGCGGTTGGCATAGTTCAGGCTGGCCCGATGATGAAGAAAAGCGTAGCTGAAGTCACGGGCTGGCAAGTTTTTTTACACAATTCAGATAAATGCACATTTTGCCGCAAAAAGTACCCGGTATGATGGTGTGCGCAAATGACCTGCCAGGAAGATAAACGCTTGAAAATTCGATTGCTTGTGCTCTCAGCCCTGTTGCTGGCTGGCTGTGCCAGTGAACCGACCAAAAACGTTGCCACGCAAAAAAACACGCCGCTGACGCAGGCGCCGCCATCTAAAGTGAATGATGCCTGGTCGCTGTTTACCGAAGACGCCGCCAGCCATTACGGCGTGGATGAAAAGCTGATCAGCGCCATCATCAGCGTGGAATCGGGGGGCAACCCCACGGTGGTCAGCCGCTCCAACGCCGTAGGTCTGATGCAGATCAAGGCGTCCACCGCCGGGCGCGAAGTGTATCGCGTACAGGGACGTCGCGGCCAACCCTCCAACAGCGAACTGCGCGATCCGGCGAAAAATATCGATATCGGCACCGCCTATATCAAGCTGCTGCAGGATTCCGCGCTGGCGGGCATCCGCGATCCGCTGACGCTGCGTTACGCCACCATCGTCTCTTACGCCAACGGCGCCGGCGCCTTGCTGCGCACCTTCTCGCGCGATCGCGACCGCGCCGTCGCGATGATCAACGCCATGACGCCGGATGAGTTTTACCATCACGTCCAGGAAAAACACCCGGCGGCTCAGGCGCCGCGCTACCTGTGGAAAGTCACGACGGCCTACCGCACCATTTAACCGCGCCGGCGGTCAGGTCAGGGCGACGGGTCGCCCGCCTGGCCTTCCAGCAACGCCCGCGCCGTCGGGTAATCCACGATCAGCACCTTGACATAACCGCCGCGCAGCGCGCCGCGAATGGCGTGCGCTTTCTCTGCGCCGCCCGCCAGCGCCACCACCTGAGGGCAGCGCCGCACCTGCGCCAGCTCCATGCCGATAACCGGATCTTCTTCCGGCTGCAGCACCGGCTGCCCCTCGGCGTCGAAATAGTGCAGGCAGATATCGCCGACCGCGCCGCGCGGCGCCCGAGGGGGCACCACCTCC
>DENB01000059.1:44337-70797 GCA_002359495.1 Enterobacteriaceae bacterium UBA2655 | reverse complement strand
TTCGGCCAGCATCAGGATTTCTGGCGTAGTGAAGCCGGGTGCAGACTTACCACTTCTTATGGCACGGCCCATCACTATCGCTTTTTCACACAAACTATTAAGTTCTGGCCGAAGTCTTAATTCTACATTCGTGTCTCGGATAGGATCGAATACCACGCCCGCATCCTGAGCGGCATCGAGCATCACCCGCAGCACTACCTTCGACCAGTCGTTACTCGTCGGTCGATCAATGATCAGCGCCGCTGCGCTGCGCTTCTGTAGCGTTCCGTAACGGTCTGCCGGCATTCTGTCGTCATGCCAGGTATCGACGTTCACCTCCACCGCGTTCAGCAGCGGCGCTATCGCCGGATAGCCGTCCATTGCTGTAAGCTGTGCACAGGTCTGCCGGTAAATTCGCGTTTCCGTATCGGAGGTGGAAAGGGGCACGGTTTCAAACTCCGGGCGGGTAAGGAAATAAGCTTCATGCTCGTCGGGGTTGTAGCCGCCACCAATGTCGGAGTGCGCCCCGGGCAGGGCCAGCTCCGGCCACGCCGGCTTCACGCTGTTCAGCGCGAAGTTGAACCGGCACTCGTGCTGCGCAGTGATATGAAACACCTTCTCGGCCACGCCCGGGCGCAGCATCAGACTGACACCCCCGGTATCGGCGCTGTGCGGGTTGAGGCCGTTCACCGGCGTTCCGATGGCCGCTACGGTATCGAATATTCCCAGAAATCGGGTTTTCCCGCCGGGCGTCCCGGAAAATTCAGTGCCAGCCAGCCCGGCTTTAATCGCCGCGATAATCGCACTGTCCTGGCTGAATATTCGGTTGGCAAAGTGGCGCGCCGCCGCAGCCCCCCGGCTGAAGCCAAAAATATCAAACCGCAGGTCTTTAATTACGCAGGCATGGGCATCATCGTATCTGTTTAAATAATTCTGAATACCGGCAGCCAGTGCAGCGACCGCCTTATCGGTTTTTCTCACCACGCCGGTATTGCCCCGGCCTGTTCCCATCCCGTGAGTGCTGTCGCCAGCCCCGTCTTCCGTACCGATACCTTCAATATAAATAGCGTACTGACCAGAACCCGTATCGGGGGTTATATCCTGTTTGTAAAGTGTATTGAGCCAGTGTACGTTGCTGTAGTAGCCGATATAGCTGCCGGCGGCGGTGCCGCTGACCCCTCTATTCAGCCGGACACACTGTTCTAACGCAGACGTAGATTCTGCATCATTCATCCCGTAATGTTCACCGGAACAGGCGGCCTGACGGTCACCACTGTTATTCGCATTGTTGCCGGTACCGTCAAAGAACACGCCGATGGTCAGCGTGATTTCCCGTTTTTTCTTCGCGGCCTGCGCGTGCTGCTCAGGCTCACCGGTCGGCTGCGCCTTTCTCTCCGCAGCCTGTGCCCGCTCTGCCGCAAGCCCGGCGTTGCAATCTCTCTCATAGGTGTGAGTCTCGACGGAAGGAATAAACTTCGCCCGGCAGGGACAGGAGCTGTAGCTGTCGAGAGACCCCGCCCACACTTTCAGTTCGCCGCCCACCTCGTAGGTATCGCCCATGCCGCCACACACCCGGAAGCGCCCCGGATGCTTCCCGCAGGTCACCGGGTCGCCCTCCCTGACCTGCTGACGCTCGATGCCCCCAATTTCATAAGTATCATCCTCCGCGCCCGACAGAATACGTCCGCCGCAGGTGGTTTTATCCAGGTGATACAAAAAGAATCCCGTTGCCATAATCCCTCATGAATAAAATGGTTATAAAACGACCGCATGATACCTTAATCCTGACTTAACCAGAATCTTCGGCTTCTGATTGCCGGTACAATGCCTGGATACGGCAGATTTGCGAAGGACTGTAGCCTGATGCGATAACTAGATTTGTTAAAAATACCGCGAAAAATAATTTACAAATAAAACTATATCGAACGGAGGCAGGTCCTTTCACTGTCTGAAAGAGAAACATTTAGCTGTTTATCAGGGGAAATCGGAACAATACCCGGCGCTTCAGTCACCGATATCCACGTCCAGCCTGAATCTGGAAGAGATCTAAATTCACTGGCGTGAAGTACTACGGCTGGCGGCTTCGATAAAGCAGGGAACCGTGATGGCATCTCTGAGGCTGAGAAAGCTTACCAGCTATCCTAAACAGAACGGGCCGGCCAAGGCATTGCGAGAATTGGTCGTATTGAGTGAACGCTGTTTATGCTCGACTGGTTCCGCAATCCTGCACTGTGTCGACGTGTACAGGCGAGGCTGAATAAAGGTGAAGCCCGTAACGCCCTGGCGCAGGCGGTATTTATGCACCGGCTGAGAGAAATCAGGGACCGAAAAACAGAAAATCAGAATTATCTCGCCAGTGGGCTGATGCTGCTGACGGCGGCGATCTCTCTGTGGAATACCGTGTATATGGAAAGTGCGGTCGATGTCCTCAAGCGTAAACAGCTGAAGAAAAATGGAAAAACTCTGTCGCATGTGTCCCCGTTAGGCTGGGAACACATCAATCCGATAGGTGATCATATCTTGAAAAGCAACCGGATACCGGCTTCCGGTAAGTTTCGTCGCCTGAGGCCAGCCAAAGATGAAAATAAGCATACAATAATTTTTAATATCCAAACCAACCCCTATAACAACGCTTATCTGACTGGCAGTTAAGCCGTCTGCAAACTTACCCGGAAAGATTAACCTCACAACCGCTCGCTCAGTCATATCGCCAGTAAAGAGGCGAACCGTAAACTTCGACAAAATAGTCAATCACTGCCCTGACATTCAGCGGCGGTCGACGGACGTTCGGGTAAATAGCGGCAATATGCTGCGCTTCCGTTCTGTTTGCCGCTTCATAATCGGGCAACAGTTTAACCAGCCTGCCTGTTTGCATCGAATCGCCTATCAGCCAGTCGGGAAAAAGGACGACTCCCATGCCGCCCAGCGCCGCCGTGAGCAAGCTTTCGGCGTTATTCGAGGTCAGCAAAGCCGGTACGTGGTGGTGAACCCACTCGCCCTGCTTTTCGCGAAATAGCCAGCGATTAGGCCCGGAGGAGCCTCGGTAGACAAGACACTGATGCCTGCTGAGCTCTGCCGGGGACTCAGGCAGCCCGTGCCGGCGGATATAGGCTGGCGACGCGGCGGCATGATAGCGCTGCGCGCCAAAAATCCGGGCATGAAATGACGAGTCGGTCAGCGTGCCGATGCGGAAAATGAGGTCGGTGGCGTCGCGATGCGGATTGATAAAATCATCCGTTAAAACCAGCTCGATTTGCAGGCGCGGATAACGTTCGCTAAAGCCCGGCAGCCAGGGAGCGATATGGCGCTGGCCAAAAAAAACCGGGGCGTTAAGTCTGACCAGACCCGCAGGCTCCAGCGCGCGATCCTGCAACTCTTTGCGCGCTTCGTTGAGCTGTTCCGTCATGGCTCTCGCATAATCGACAAACAGCCTGCCAGCTTCGGTGGGGATAACGGCGCGGGTGTTGCGGTAAAAAAGCTGCTGACCCAGCGCGTCTTCCAGCTGATGAATGGTGCGCGAGACCAGCGAGGCGGAGACGCCCTCCCGCCTGGCGACTTCAGAAAAGCTTTGCGCGTCGAAAACGCTGATGAAAATCAGCAACGACCTGATGCTAATCGATCCTGGCTCATTCATTAATGCAATTCCTGCAAAGGTGTTTATCACACTATAGCGTTTTTCATTCTGTGCAGCTGCAGTATGCTGCTCCGCCTTGATGATCGGGGACTGTATATTATGCAGCTTTTATTGATTTTACTTGTTGTATGCGGCGGCATGGGGCTGTCGGTTGAAGCGGGTCTGCTTGGACCTTTGGGGAGCCAGGTTGGCGATCTGTGGGCCACCTTATCGATTTTCGGCGTCGGCGCGGCGCTGACGTTTTTGCTGATGCTGTTTTTCAGCCCGCGTAATAGTCCGTCTTTCTTTGCCCAGCCTGGCTGGCAGCTGTTGGGCGGCGTACTGGGTCCGATTTATGTCGTGATCCTGACTATCGCCACGCCCGCTATCGGTATCGCCATGACGATGATCGGCATTCTGGCCGGCCAGGTATTTAAAAGCCTGGTGATTGACCATTATGGCCTGTTCGGCACGCCGCATCGCAAGATTGACAGTAAGCGTATTATCGCGCTGATTTTTATCATCGCCGCACTGATTCTGGTAGCGAGGGGGAACGCATGATTATTTTGATGATTATTCTTGCCGTGATCGGCGGCTGCACGCTGAGCATTCAGGCAGCTATCAACGGACAGCTGGGCAGTAAAGTCGGCGTCTTTCGCACCGCCTTCCTGACCTTTTCCGTCGGCGCGCTGATTACGGCTCTGCTGATTTTGTACTTTGAGCCGACACAGACGGTTACACTGATGGACGTGCCTAAATGGCAGCTGCTTGGCGCCTTCTGCGGCGTTCCCTATATCGTGATTATGGTGCTGGCGGTTCAGCGAATCGGCGCAGCGGTGGCGACTGTCGCGGTCATTTTCGGTCAGCTGGCGATGAGTATGCTGATCGATAATTTTGGCTGGCTGGGCAACAGCGCCATTCCGTTTTCTTACAGCCGCCTCGGCGCCGTGGTCTGCCTGGGCATCGCGCTGGCGTTTATTTACTCCAGCAGTAAAAAATCGGCCGCGCCTGCCGGCAAAACTCAGGCGCAGGCCACAATCCGCGATTGAAAACCAAATTGGTACATAAAAAGGATGAGCGGCTCATCCTTTTTTTATGGCACGCATACTGGTTTTTCTTCCTGTATGAGCATTCTGCCGACGCTGAAGCCTTTGTACGCGAACTGGCACAACGGGTGCCGCAGCGTGAGGATGAAGTGATGAACAGCTTGAGCAGCCTGGCGAACCAAAAGCCAGACTGGCTATTGCCCGTAATATGTTGGAAAGCGGCATGGACAAAACATCTGTCATGAAGATGACCGGCCTGACTGAAGAAGATCTGAAGCAAATTCGCCATTAATTCTCTTTAAGCGCATCAGCCAGCATCATGCCCGACAGCCGGATAAGGTCCGGCTGCCTGATTATCGCTACTCTGAATGCGCTTTCACCCAGCGAACAATATCCGCATGGGTGGCGAACCATGCGCCCCAGGATTGACCCAGCCGGATGATCTCTTCCAGAATCCATACGCGAGATCGCGCCGAGATAATATGCGGATGCATGGTCAGCTGGAACAAGCCGCCTTCCCGGTAAGCATACTCAAGTTCGCGTCGGAAGATATCAAATACCCCTTCCGGCGGCGTGTAAGGACGCAGCGCCTGAAAGCGGTTCATCATAAAATAGACCGCATCATCGCGGATCCACTCCACCGGCAGCTCCACCACTCCGGTCTTCTCGCCGTCCAGCAGAAGCTCGTAGCAGTTTTCATCCGCCATCAGGGATGAGTCGTACAACAAGCCCATCTCCTGAGCGATCCGCAGCGTGTGCGGACTAAAATCCCAGGAAGGGGTACGCATACCTACCGGGCGGCTGCCCGTCACCTTCTCCAGCGTATCGGCGGATTTCAGCATCAGCGCACGCTCATCTTCATAAGAGAGCACCGAGTTCAGCTCGTGGATCCAGCCGTGCAGCGCGATTTCATGTCCCTGCGCGTTTAACCGGACTTGCTCTTCGGGATAGAGCAAGGCGCAGACGGCGGGCACGTAAAAGCTGGCCGGCACGCCCGCTTTGCTGAGGATGGCTTCAATGCGTGGAATGCCGACGCGCGTACCGTATTGCCCCCAGCTCATCCTGCCGAAAGATTTACCGCCTTCCCGCAGTTCGTTGGTTTCATGATCGCTGTCGAAGGAGAGCGCGACGGCAAAAGGCGCGTTATTCGGCCAGTGGCGCGGCTTAAGGGATTTGCCGGCGCGGACATGATTGACCTTCTGCCGCCAGGTTTCTTCCGGCCACTGCCAGGGTTCCTGTTCGGAATGGGGATGTTGCATAAGCTTAGCTTCCTCCATCAACTGAAATAATTTGTCCATTGATAAACGATGACAGGTCGGAGGCGAGGAAAATCGCCGTGTTGGCGATATCTTTGACATTACCCAGACGGCGCAGCGCGATGCTTTGCAGGAGCTGCTGCTGGCGTTCTTCGCCAAAGTTATCCCACTGCTTTTTCGTCGCCTCGTTGGTAAACACAAAGCCGGGCGCCACGGCGTTAACCTGAATGCCAAAAGGCCCCAGCTCATGCGCCAGCTGGCGGGTTAACCCCAGAAGCGCGTGCTTGGCGGCGCAATAAGCCTGCACGCCGGTGAGAGACGCTTTGAGGGCCGCTCCCGAACAGATATTGATGATTTTCCCCTGTCCCGCCTGTTTCATGAGCGGTGCTACGGCGCGGCTTAAGGCAAAAGCGGCGTTCAGATTGATATCAAGCACGCTGTCCCATTCGGCGTCGGTCACCAGCTCGATCGCTTTTCCCTGCTGACCCGCCACGCCGCCTGCGTTATTGATCAACACGTCAATCGGAGAGGCGCCCTGTCGGCTGACGCGGCTTATCCAGCCTGACGCAGCCTTTCTGTCGCAAAGATCGACGACATAAGTGTTGATGCCCGCTTCAGCGAGATCCTGCATCGCTTCGGCGCGAATATCGCAAACGTGAACGTCGGCGCCGAGGGCTGTAAACTGCAACGCCATTTCCCGGCCGAAGCCGATAGCGCCGCCGCTGATGGCGATACGCTTCTCAGAGAATGAAAGCATCATGGCAATAGCTCATTGAGGTTGTTGTCAGAAAGGGGGCGCTCTCCCGTCTCAATCTGGTGGATCATGACGATCAGCGCCTGTAAGGTCGGACAGGGCACATGACGGTCCGCCGCCATCCTGACGACCATGCCCAGCTGTCCATCTACTTCCGTCGACCGTTTGCGAATCGCTAAATCGCGCCAGATGCCGGAGTGGGTTTTGCTGTTGGGGCGGTTGAATGCCACCATTTGTTCAAAAGTATGGTTAACCGCGTCAGCGCTGGCTTCGCGGCGAAATGCCTCGGGATCGAACCCGTTAAAACCTTTTAGCGGGATCTGCCAGGCGTCGGCGATCTGCACGATTTCGCTGGCCAGTCGGGTCAGCGCCGGACGGATATCCTCGCGATCCAGACAATCGGCAATGCCCCTTTCACCTGTCGCCTGCGCAAACAGCAGCGAGCCGTAGGCGAGCTTGCCCCAAAGCCAGGATGAGAGCGCCGCAGACTGAATGACGTCTGGTTCAAAATGGCTCAGATCCTGGTGAAGCGTCGTCAACCGCGGCGTCATCGCGCCGTTCAACTCGCCAATTACTGCCGCGCCGCGATTGGAATAGTGAATTTCACCCGGCCCCATCCAGTCGGCATAAAAATTGATGAAGGCGCCCAGGGTCCGTTCCTCGCCGACCACTCCGGCGATCGTCGACTCGCATAATCCGTTTTGCAGGGAGAGGACATATCCCTCCTTTTCAAGAAAGGGTTCAAGCTGGCGGGCGGCCTCGGCGGTGTGGTGCGCTTTCACCGCCAGGAAGATGCGTTGCCAGCTACCCGTCAGCTCAGCGGGCAGAAAAGCGGGAGCCGTCACGGTGAAATTTTCCACGCCGCTGATATGCAGACCAGCGTCGGGATCTTTGATACGGTTGACGTGCGCCCGATCGATATCGACAAAGGTCACATCGTAGCCTGCCCGTTTCAGCCAGGCGCCAACGGTGCCGCCGATGGCGCCGGCGCCCCAGATTAAAATATCGTTACTCATCACGCTCTCCTGAAAATCAACGCAGCGATTCGCGGGCGGTTTCACGCAGCCGCATAATCACCAGCCCGGATATTGCGCCCGCAAGAATTAAGTAGAAGGCGGGAGAAATCGGCATGCCGGTCAAATCAATCAGCCCGGTCGAGATAAACGGGGCGAAGCCGCCGAAGATCGCCGTTGAGAGGCTGTAACTGACGGAGAGCAACAGGGTTCGCGATGCAGTAGGGAAAATTTCGCATAACGCCGAGGGCGCAGCGCCGGAAAAGGCGGCGATAAACAGGTTGAAAACGATCTGCACCGCCAGCACTACGTAAAAGGTTTTCGAGGCCAGCACCAGATAAAACAGCGGCCAGGGAAGGATCACAAAGGCCGCGCAGCAGGCCAGCAGCAGCGGCTTGCGTCCGATGCGGTCTGAAAGCGCGCCAAAAAACGGAATGGTAGCGACCATAATCGCCAACGCGATGGCGTTTGAGATCAGCGCCTGCGTCTGGGTAAAGCCGACCTGCTTATTCAGGAATGTCGGCATCCACGAGAGCATCACATAGTAAGAAACCGTCCAGATAATGGCGAAACCAAAGGTTTGCCCCATCATGCGCAGGGCGGTGTTAGCCGGTACTTTTGGGTTGTCGGATGGATTCGCCTGCGAAGCGATAAACGCCGGCGTCTCTTCCAGATTGCGACGCATGTAAACGCCGACCGGCAGTAGCACTGCGCCAAGCAGAAACGGAATGCGCCACGCCCAGTCGACCATTTGCTGTTCGCTGAAGATAATCGTCACTATCGCCACCACCAGGCTGGTCACCAGCTGGGCGGACGCGATAGCGGCCTGGCCCAGCGCGCCGAATAATCCGCGCTTGCCTGCTGGCGCCGACTCCACGACAAAGGTCGTCGCCGTGCCCCACTCGCCGCCGGCGGCCAGCCCCTGAATCAGGCGGATTATCACCAGCAGAATGGGCGCAATGATACCTGCCGTTTCATACGTCGGCAGCAGGCCGATACCGACGGTCCCCAGCGCCATGCCGTAAATGGTAATCTTCAGAGCAAGACTGCGGCCATATTTATCGGCAATGCGGCCGATAACGGCGCCGCCAAGCGGTCTTGCAAGAAAGCCGACGCCGAAGGTAGCGAAGCTTGCCAGCAGACCTGTCGCGCCATCGCCCTGATAGAAATTGCGGGCGATCAGCGAAGCCATGTAAGCGAAAATGATGAAATCGTAGTACTCAAGGACATTGCCTATCATGGCGGCAAACAGCTGGCGTCGCTTTTGCCCGACAGGGGCGTTCGAAGGGTAATGGTTCAACTCCTGGGTGAACTGGTCTTGGCTCATAGTCAGGCTCTCAGTCAGGACGGCAGGAAAATTAATCTGATGTTCATATATGCGAATTGTTATTCTCATATATGAATTCAACCTGACACAGATTTAGCCGGAGATCCAGAGAGGAAAAAAACGAGGCGAACGCTGGACGAGTAGCGATAAATATCGCTTTGGCACAATGATGTAGTTAAAAAATTAACCTGAATCAGCAGAATAGAATTTTTAACCTGTTCGGTCCTGTTTTACCTTATTACCCACCAGCTGTAAGCGTGGCGAAAAGGCAAAATTAACCGGCAAAAATAAGAAGTTCGTATCACCAGACCGGGAGAAAACAGGGTCTGGCTTATGCCGACGGCACTCCCTTACGCGATTAAATCCGTAAGCTGCTTACCTTGTTCCAGTACGGCTTTGATAATGGCGTTCTTTTTGTCATTAAAGCGAGCAGAGACGCAGGAGACGTTAAGCATCGCAAGGGGCGCGCCGCTGCTATCAAGCACCGGGCTGCAAACGCCAGTGCCGCCAATATCGACTTCATCGGCGGAGATGGAGTAGTTTCTGGCGGCAGCTTCGTTTATCAATGCCTCAAGCTGCGCAGGGTCGGTAACGGTATATTTGGTCCAGGGCGACAGCGGATAGCGCGCCAGCAGCGCCCTACGTTCTTCCGGCGCTTTCAGGGCTAAAAACATTCTGCCCATCGCCGTGCAATGAACCGGCAGCTGAGCAGACGTCTCCATCTCATAGCGGATCGCCTGAGAAGTCAGCGACTGATGGACAAGGCGGATTTTCCCTTCAGCGGTCAGGACGCCAAGCGTTATCGTCTCTTCCAGCTCGCTGGCCATCTGCATCATGATGGGCCTTGCCGCCGTCAGCAAACGAGTCAGCCTGGCTCCGCCCCAGCTAAACCCCTGGCTACGGAAAATGTCATTCAGTCGGTAAAATCCCTGCTCGTCTTTTTCCAGGTAGCCTCTGACGCAAAGCGTGCGCAGCAGCCCCAACGCGCTGCTTTTCGGCAGGCCAAAAGCCTGGGAGATCCCGGCGAGATTGGCTTTTTTTTCACTTTCACTAAAATATTCCAGCAGATCCAGCACGCGGGCTGCCGAGCGCACGACATCACTCATAATCATTCCATACAGGGTAAATAGTTCATATATGCGAACTATAAAGCGATCCGCGCGGGAATGCACTTACTGACCAGAAAGGTTAGCCCGATGGCGAAGCTCAAATCGCGCATGACCTGCATGTCGCTGCGCAGCGCGCCGGGCGGAGCCTGATATCCGCAGGTAAAAAAGAAATGCCGCAGTTTTGCCAGATACGCCCATACTCATAGGCGACAAAATAAAATAATCACAGCTGGTTATTTGTTGAATTTATTTACTGCCGAATAAGCGATAAGAGACATACTTCAGACATTTTTTCCTGTTTCGGGCATTCGGAGCGGTATTGCATAAAAGGTAAAACGTGAAAACTGAACTGACAGAGCACTGCGTGGAGTGTCATGCTCCGCTCACCTCTCTGGAAATCGATTATTTTTATTGCCGTTGTGAAAGCTGCGAGCAGGATAAACAATCAGTAAAGGATGAGACGAGGAAATTCATTAACGCCCCGCTTTATCTGATGAGGAAAGTGCGGTTTTGCATCCGCCGCTTCTGGTTCAGATGGAAGTACCAACGTTAGCGACAGAACCTCTTTTGCAATGAGTCTGCGGTGCTAAGGCTACATATTGGGGTCAGTTTGGATATCGAAAATTGTTGTACGTTAAGGTTATTTTTTGACCTCCCCACTTTAGCCGGCCTCAGCCGACGAAACTTACCGGAAGCCGGTATCCGGTTGCTTTTCCAGATATAATCGCCTGTCAGATTGATGTGCTCCCAGCCTAACGGCGACAAATGCGACAGCAGCTGTTCGTTGATCTTTAGTCCCTTACGCTTCAGGGCATCGATCGCCCTTTCCATATACACAGTATTCCACAGCGAGATCGCAGCCGTCAGAAGCGTCAGTCCACTGGCGCGATAGCTCTGATTTTCCGGCTTCCTGTCCCTGATTTCTCCCAGCCGGTGCATAAATACCGCCCGCGCCAGTGCGTTACGTGCCTCACCTTTATTCAGCCCCGCCTGTACTCGCCGACGCAGTGCAGGATCGCGGAACCAGTCGAGCATAAACAGCGTTCGCTCAATGCGGCCAATTTCTCTCAGTGCTTTGGCAAGCCCGTTTTGCTTGGGGTAGCTGGCTAGCTTTTTCAGCATCAGAGATGCTGTCACGGTTCCCTGCTTTATCGAGGTCGCCAGACGCAGCACTTCACGCCAGTGAATTTCGATCTCTTTCAGATTCAGGCTGGTCGTTGATATCAGTGACTGAAGCGCCGGGTACTGGTCCGCTTTCCCTTTGATAAACAGCTTCTTGTCGTGGAGATCCCTGATTCGCGGACAGAACGCAAACCCCAGCAGATGCATCAGGGCAAAGACATGATCGGTGAAACCCGCGGTATCGGTGTAATGCTCCCTGATTTCCAGGTCACTTTCGTGGTACAGCAAGCCATCTAGCACATGGGTTGAATCCCTGACCCGACTGATTATGCAGGTGTAAAACGGGCTGTATTGATCCGATATATGGGTATAAAACTGACGTCCAGGCTCCTGCCCACATTTCGGGTTAACCTGCCCTGCGTAGCGGCCTGAGCTGCCTGTTCTGAAATTCTGTCCATCTGATGATGACGTTGTCCCGTCTCCCAAGAATGCCGCCAGTGGTCTTTTCCCCTGCGCGTTTACCAGCTCTGCGAGGGCGGCTGAATAGGTTTCGTCGCGGATGTACCATGCCTGGATATCTTCCAGTGATGATTTGGTGCTTCCGGGGCAGGCTTCCGCCATTTTGGTCAGACCAAGATTGATGCCGTCCGCAAGGGTGGTGGTAAGGAGCAGGCGGGTATCGGGACGGGTAATGTCATTTTTTATATGCGAAAAATGTCGGGTAAATGTCGTCCAGCTGTTTACCTCATCGAGAATTTCCGTGATTTTAGGGCGCGGTAGCATGCTATAAACCAGCTCTGCCAGCGGTGAAACCTGCACCGGGACGCAGTTATCCAGCGGAGAGACTTTTACTCCCCTGTCACATATTTCCACATCGGGCAGCTCACCAAGGGCAGCCATGGCATTGACCTCTTCAAGTCTGGACTGAAGCAGGGCCATACGGCGGGTAATGCACTCATGATAATCAGCAGATACGGGCAGGGGCAGCGCCGGTGTGAGTTTGTTAAAGTCCTTTTCGGGAATGAGGTAATCATCAAAGTTTTTGTAGCGGCGTGAGCCTTCAACCCAGATATCCCCGGAGCGCAATGCCCCCTTAAGCTCGCTGAGCGCACAAAATTCATAGTACTGCCGGTCAATACCCGCACGTGTAATCACCACTTTGCGCCAGCTTTCAGGGACAAACTCAAGCGGCACTGTCGCCGGAACTTTACGTGACTGCTTCCGGTACATATCTTTGATCACAACCAGCGCATCAGCCAGAGGTTGCGCTGCCGGGGTGGCGACTAAGTGTAAAGCAGATAACATGCGCGGTGCATATTTCCGTAATGTGCTGTATTTCTCAGTAATAATATGCAGCGGGTCAAAATTATTTTTCCTGGCGAGATGGCGTGTTTCCTCCAGACTGGCGACAAATTGAGGCCATGGCAGTATGTTTTCTATTGCGAGCCATGGATCGCCACCGGAATCACGAGCTTCAGACAGTGCCTGGCCGACATCGATGTACTGCCTCAGTTTTGACTGGATCAGCTTTCCGGTCTGTTGAAGGCGCTCAGCCTGTGTTCTTTTGCCTTTGCTGAACAGGCTGTTCAGCATGCGTTCATGCAGCTCAATCACTTCATCTGTCAGTGTGGCTCTGGCTTCTTCCAGCACGCACACCAGGATCGCATGACGCCGGGCTGCTGAAAATCGGGTCAAATCCCGGCTGCTCATCTTTCGACCTTCCCGCGCCAGTTTCAGCAACCGGTTCTGGTGAATGGTACGATCTATACCTTCAGGTAATGCCAGCGTGCTACTGAGCCGATCAAGGTGTTGCAGCACGTTCTTACCATTGATTTTACCCGGCGGTTCCAGAAGCCATGTCAGCCTGTAAGACTGATTATCTGAGGACTCAAGTAAACGATCCAGGGCATCCCTGTGAGCCGGGGTTAACGGGGCATTCAGGGTCTGAAATACGATTTTATCGCCGCCAGCCATAGCCTCCGCACAGGTACGCTCCACGACATCAATCGCGGGGATTACCACGTTGTTCTTCCGGAGCCAGACCAGCAGTTCTTCGGCCAGGAGAATATTTTTATCGGTGCGCGTCGCCATCGGCAGCAGGTGTGTAATACAGTCCTGCTGTATTTTGCCGGTGAACGCTTTTACGCCAAGATAGCGGTACAGTTCGGTTAAATGTTCGCGTCGCGTGATTTCTCTGCCGGAAAGGTAAGCAGGCCAGAGATCCCCGGTAAGTTTTAGCCTGCTGGCAATATGCTTCAGCAGCGCATCCGAGGGTGGGATTTTTTTATCCGGTGCAAAGCCGACATTTTTCAGATAGCAAAGAAGGACGGCAAAACCAAAACGGCTGGCGGGTTTACGGTGAGCACTGATAAGCGCCAGATCATGCTCACTAAAATACGCCATTCGTGTCAGCGTTAACTCATCGTCCGGTAATGCCATTAATGATTCTCTTTCCGACAGAGAAAGAATCTTCCTCCTTGTCATATAGTTTCCATAATAAATTATTCAGTGCGTTATTTTTAACAAAAACGGTTATCGCATAAGGGTACAACCCTTACACCATAATCAGAACGTGACGGCACACAATATATGACATAACCTATATGCGATAGACCTAATGCAATAATCTAAATACGAAAATATGGTGAAAAAATGTTCATCAGGGCTTATTTGAGGGCATCGACGGAAGATCAGTTCGCCGATCGGGCAAAAGAGATGCTGGAGCAGTTTGTTGAGGAACGGGGACATAAAATAGCCAGTTACTACAGGGAAAATATCAGCGGGACAAAACTTGATCGTCCGGAACTGGGGCGCTTACTTATGGACAGTCACCACAATGATATTTTGCTGGTCGAGCAGATAGACCGCCTGACCCGCCTGAGCAACAGCGACTGGGTGACGCTGAAAAAGCAGATAGAACAACACGAACTGCGAATTGTCAGCCTCGATGTTCCTACCTCATGGCAGGCGCTGTCAGAGAAAGACCCTTCGCAGGCTGATCCGATCACCCGTGCTGTGATAACCGCCATCAATAACATGCTTATCGACCTGATGGCTGCAATGTCACATAGGGACTGGCTGAGCCGTCGTCAGCGTCAGAAACAGGGAATAGAGCGGGCACATACGCTGGGGAAATACCGGGGAAAACAGGCTGATAAGGAGCGGCATCAGAAAGTCCTGTACTACCGGCAGGTAAAAAAACTCAGTATCCGCGAAACCTCAGACGCAACGGGCTACAGTCCTTCGCAAATCTGCCGTATCCAGGCGCTGTACCGGCAATCAGAAGCCGAAGATTCTGGTTAAGTCAGGATTAAGGTATCATGCGGTCGTTTTATAACCATTTTAAAAGACTATTTAGCCAAGCCATCCGAAACTGATGTGGGACTCGTCAGGGAATTGCAGTTTGATATTTTCGGGTTCAGTCGCGGTGCCGCGGCAGCGCGGCATTTTGCCAATCGGGTATTCAGTCAGGACAGTGAGATTATTGCGGCGATTAAGACCGGACTGGCTGGCACTGAATTTTCCGGGACGCCGGGCGGGAAAACCCGCTTTCTGGGGATATTCGATACAGTAGCCGCTATCGGGACACCGGTTAACGGCCTCAACCCGCACAGCGCCGATACCGGCGAGGTTAATCTGATGCTGCGTCCGGGCGTGGCAGAGAAAGTGTTCCATATTACCGCGCAGCACGAGTGCCGGTTTAACTTCGCGCTGAACAGCGTGAAACCGGCGTGGCCGGAGCTGGCCCTGCCGGGTGTGCACTCCGACATTGGCGGCGGTTATAACCCCGAGGAGCACGAAGCCTGGTTTCTGACCCGTCCGGAGTTTGAAACCGTGCCCCTTTCCACCTCCGATACGGAAACGCGTATTTACCAGCAGACCTGTGCACAGCTTAAAGCGATGGACAGTTATCCAGCTATCGCCCCGCTGCTTAATGCGGTAGAAGTGAACGCGGATACCTGGCATGACGACAGAATGCCCGCCGACCGCTATGGCATGCTGCAAAAGCGCAGCGCGGCGGCGCTGATTATTGACCGCCCGACGCGCAATGACTGGTCGAAGGTAGTGCTGCGGGTGATGCTCGATGCGGCACAGGATGCAGGCGTGATATTCGATCCTATACAGCTTAAAGATGACAATCTGTCATTGCGAGTTGAGTTAAATAGCCTGTGTGAAAAAGCGATTGTGATGGGCCGAGCTGCCCGCAGCGGTCAGTCTGCCCCCGGTTTTACCACCCCGGAAATCCTGATGCTGGCCGAAAAGTATATTCATTGCTCGGCCAACTGGAACAGCGTGGTGCGGGACGGTCAGGGTATCGTCAACGGTGCGGTCAGACCGGCGAAGCTGGTGACGTTTACCAACCGGCCGGACGAGCGCTGGCAGCGGACGGTCTACGATATGGACGGGAATAAAATATGGAAATAATTCGTCTGGCCGGTCTGATCCCGGTGCTTGTGCTGACGGCCTGCCACGGTACTGACCAGCCCAATACGTCAGTCAAAAATGATGTGCCGACGGAGTGGGAATTTAACTTTTTCACGCCAAAAGCACTGCCCGCAGTGGTAACGTTCGCCGTTGTCCAGGGGACTGATGGGACGATTTATCGGTTTAATACTCTCGATAGCACGAAGGCCCTGAATGGCGTGATTGGTGAATGGAACGATAGTGCTCGCGCCCTTAATGGGCATTGGAATCACGTTGATAGTGCCCCAAAGCATATTCTTTTTTGCTGGGACTCGGTGATAGACAAAAAGGTGTATGAAACCCACCTGACCCTCCCTAAGAGCGTTGTGGAAAAAATGCAGAATCCTTATGGGGAACATTATCCACATAATACTGTGCAAATGGGGTTGGCTCCTGAGGGGAAGGTTGCTGTCTGGTTAAGTGGGGTAGCCCGGGGGGAACTTAGTTATCGCGTAACGCCATCAGTTATGAAAACAGTGTCTGGAGATAAACTGGATATTTGCAAGGGAATAACGCGGTTTTCTAACGGTTATGAGTACGAAAAAGATACTGAGGACTTTATCAAAGGTAAAAAATATCCTTACGGTAGTTGGTAAGGGGCCTATTTAACCCAGGAGGATCTTCCCAAGATTCCCCCGGAGCTTGGTGGTCAATTTTTAGCCTTAACGTACAATAATTTTCGATATCCAAACTGACCCCATATTGTTCGATGTTTGAATGGCTGTCCGTTATTGTTTCGATACTAAGAAATTAGAAACGTCAGTCACCCTACACCCATTCTGCCAGGCCTTACGGCCTGACCGCGCAGACGCAAGCCTGAACGATTTCCGGGGGCTTGCCTTCATCGGTCCGAAACGGGCAGATGAAGGTTAGCGAATTAGTTACACCATCCATTAACAGTGATTAAAACCTCCGGGCCTACGGCCCGGCCGGCGCAGCCTTCTCAGGAGGTCATCCCGGGCGCATATTTGAGGTTTGCACTTATTACAAAGTCAGAGGGGGCATAATGTTTCAGCCGAGCAGCGGAGTGAATATTTAGAAGGGTAATCTGGCGTGGGTAAAGAAGAAGCGCTCTCTTTAAGTCAATCCTTGTATGATGTAACTATATGCGCGCTTCTTCAGCGAGAATCTGTTCATCATTAGCTTCGATTAGAAAAAGTTCGGCAATGTCGCGACTTCTGGAATTTGCTGAATACGCTGTAAATCCTGCAAGGGCAAGTCGTAAAGCTTGCCCTTTTCTGTCTCAATGACGTTTTCTAGTGCCATTTACAGCGCCAGAAACGGATTCAGTCACAGCAGTTTACCTGCTCTACTGCGTCATATTCAAAAGGGTGCGTATGTTTTGCGCCGTTGTCGCGATGATATCGATCGCGCCCGTCCGCAACGCGCCCAGGATGGCCAGCGCTTTGGTATTTTCCGAGGCAATGGCGATGACGCAGGGAATTTTGCGCAGTTCGTCGATGCTCAATCCGATGACGCGGTCGTTCATCACCGTGTCCACATGCTGGCCCTGGGCGTTAAAAAAGTCATAGCCCGCCACGTCGCCGGTTACGCCCTGGTTCAGGCTGGCGTCAATAATTTCATGCGGCGTAAACCAGCCCAGCTTCACCATATAGCTGTTTTCATTCATATCGCCGATGCCAACCAGCGCGAAATCCGCCTTACGCGCGCGATCCAGCGTCTCTTTGATCGTGCCGTTCTGCATGAACGCCTCTTTCAGCGCCCGGTTTTCGACATAGGCGGGCGCGTAGAGCGTTTCGCTGATGCCGCCGAATTTTTTGGCCAGACGGCGGCTGATGTGATCGGCGTTAATCGAGTCGCCGGGACGATGCGTGCCGCCGATGCCGCTGATGAAATGGCAGTTGCGCGTCGGCACCTGGCCGGGATGATCGGCTATCGCCGCGACATTTCGTCCCTGCCCTACCGCCACCACAGAATTTTCTTTCAGTGATTGCTCAAGCCAGCCGGACACCAGCGCAGCCACCTGACGGCGTTGCTCATCGCTGTCCTGCAAATCCAGCGCGATCAGCGCGCGCTGCAGTTGCGGAAAGCGATCGAGCAGTTGCTGTTCCAGGCGGGTGCTGAAAACAGGGTGATAACGCACATTGATTTCAACGATGCCCTCTTCCCGGGCGCGTTTCAGCAGTCGGCCGACCTTAATACGTGAAATGCCAAACTTACGCGCTATCTCTTCCTGGGTGATTTCATCCTGATAATAGGCGACCGCGATTTCCGTCAGCAGTTCGGAATCCTGAGAGAGCGTGTTTTTTTCCATGCGTAATCTATCTCGCAGCGTGTTGCCTGACTGAGCACAGGCGATTCAGAAGGGAGTTTATAACACTGATGCGGCTCATATCGCCAGGCATTGGCAATATGAGCCGTTAGTGGTATCACAGATTAGCGACGAATCGCGTCGATTTTCAGCATGCGGGCAATCACGATATCCAGCTCTTTCTGATCGAAAATCTGCTTCCAGTCGGGCTTCACGATCTTCTCGCGGCCATACTCCATCGCGATCATACAGGCGTCAGAAAACGGGTTGGTGGCGCGGAAGGCGACCGCCAGCGCGATCTGAATATGACCGTACAGCATCGCTTTTGCCGCTTCTTCCGGCACGCCGCTGTGCTTAACGGTTTCGTCCAGCGCTTCTTTCATAAAGGCGCCGACCATACAGGCGACGGTTTCCACCAGCGTTGGCTCAAGGTAGGCCAGCTGGGTTACGGTAACCCAATGAACCTGTTCGACCGGGCCGTACATCACGCTGATCACCTTGCTTAACTCCGCGCGCTGCGCATCGCTGCCGGTTTCATAAGAGGCGGCGACGTGCTGAACGGCCGCCACGCCGCCGAACGCATCGGCGTGTTCCTCTTTGGTGTAACGCTCAAGGAACACGGAAGGATGGCAGGGATGCGCCACCGCATATTCAATATCGTCGCGCTGCGCGATCAGGTTGGCGTAAGCCGCTGCGGGATCGAGCGTCAGCAGCACCGCGCCTTTTTTCATCTGCGGCACCACGCCTTCAGAGACTTTACCCAGCACGATATCCGGCACGGCGAGGATCACCACGTCGCTCAGCGGCACTACTGACGCGGCGTCGGACAGTTCACGCCCCTGCACGGCCACCTGCTCCTGCGCTTTCGGGGAATTTTCGCAGTAAAACACCTGGTAATCGCTTTTCTGGAAGTTGGCGGAGATACGCATGCCCATTTTGCCGCCCGCGCCAATCACGGTAATGGTTTTCAGTTGGCTCATTTTTATAACTCCTGATCTTGTTTACTACGTAAGAATTCCACGGTGCGAAGCGTCCACTCGGCTTCACGCTGACAGGTCAGTTCGGCGTTTTCCTGCCACGGCAACCAGTGTTCGACGATCTGATTAATGTTTCTTTCCGCCGGGCGCACGCTGGCGATCATCCGGTCGTAATCGAGCAGCCCCTCGCCCATCAGGCAGCCGGCATAGGTAAAGCCCACCCAGCCGTCGCGACGGGAGAAAGCGAAATCTTTGATATGCAGGTTGCCGACGCGCTCCGCAGTGTTGGCAATGACCTGCTCCGGCAGCTCCAGACCGGCAACGCAGTTGGCGGGATCGAGACAGATGCCCAGCCAGGGCGAGGGAAACTGATTGATAACCGACATCATGTCGGCAGTTTTCACCTGCTCATAAGTTTCCAGACAGAGGCGCACCTGCTGACGCTCATAATCCGGCAGCACCGCCGCGATCAATCGCGCCGCCTCTTCCAGACCGGGACGGTGCGTTGCCGTATAGAACATTGAGCGCACCACCCGCGCATCGAGGAGCTGCGCCATATGCAGGTAGCGTTGCAAATGCGCAGTGGCTAAACCGCGCGTGCCCAGCTCCAGCGTAATGCCCAGCCCATCCGCCTGCTCGCGCAGCTGAGTAAGCTGCGCGTCAGACCAGCTCTCAATGGCCGGGTAGTCGCAAATCTGAAACACCGAAACGTCCAGCGCCGCCGTCTGCTCCAGCATCTGCGCCAGAGTGAGCGGATTAGGCACCTGAGAAGAGAGGCGCCAGAAAAAGGCGTAAGTACTGAGTCCGATACGGCTCATTAACGGATCTCCATAAGAAGTGCGCTGGCTTCATCGACAATCTGCGCCAGCGCTTGCGGATCGTGAGCGAAACGGCCGAGAAACAGGCCATCGACATCGCCTGCCAGCCGCTGAATCAATCCCGGACCGGCGCTGCCGCCGTAAATCACCTGTAAATCGACGCCCTGCGGCGTCGGCAGATCGCGTAACCCACGGCAGACGGCGCGGATATAGCTGTCCGGCGCCGGTTGCGGCGCGCCGATCGCCCACTGCGGCTCGTAGGCGAAAAACAGCGTGCCGCGCAGCTTCTGCTGTTCGGCCACGGCCAGCGCCTCCGCAAGCTGCTGCTGACAGAGCGCAATCGCCTGCGCCGGTTCCGCTTCCTGCTCTTCGCCTATGCAGAGCACCGGCGTCAGGCCATGACGCAGCGACATCGCCACTTTGGCGGCGATCAGCGCCTTATCCTCGTGAAAATGACGACGGCGTTCCGCATGGCCGATTTCCGCCAGCGTACAACCCAGTTCCACAAGCATGCTGGCGCTGACTTCGCCGGTCCATGCGCCGTTCTCCGCATGGCAGACATCCTGACCGCCGAAACGTACCGGCGTATCGGCGAAAATCTCCGCGACGGCGGGCAGCGCGGGATAGGCGGGCAGCACGAACAGCCCAACGTCGCCCTGCCGGATCGCCGGATGCCGACGCGCCAGTTCAGCGACCTCGCGGCACCAGCTCAGCGTCTGCTGATAGCTGAAGTACATTTTCAGGCTGACGCCCAGCCAGATAGCGGGTTGAGACATATTCAGGCTCCCTGCTCCGCGGTCGCGTTATCTTTCAGGCGGCTGCCCACGGTGTTGATAATCATCGCCATGGAGATGGCGCCGGCGTCCGGCGTGCCGAGACTTTTCTCAGCCAGCGGACGGGCGCGCCCCATTTTCGGCAGCAGCTGCGCGGTGGCCTGCGCGGCCTCATGCGCTACCTGAGCCGCCTGTAGCCAGGCGTCGGTCAGCGAAGCGCCCTGCGCAACCGCGTGGTTCAGGCTGTCGGCAAAGGGCACCAGCACATCCACCAGGGTTTTATCGCCGGGTTTGGCCTTGCCGAAATGCATGATGCCTTCCTGCGCATGGCGTACGCCGGTGGCGACGCGCCGGGCGTCAGGCGCCTGTTGGTCGCCGATGGCGGTGCCGATCGCCGTGAGCGCCACGCCCCACAGCGCGCCGGAGGTGCCGCCGGCTTTATCCGCCCAGGCGTCGGCCGCACGACACAACAGCGTACCGGCACCGGCGCCCCGTTCAGCCACTTCGCGCGCTTTTTCTACCGCGCCCAGGATGCCGCGCTCCATGCCGATGCCGTGATCGCCGTCGCCGGCTACCGCATCGATATCACCCAGTTTTTCCGCATTGGCCTGCAACATCTCCGCTATCGCTTCCAGCAGGCGCAGCACGCGCCGCGCGCTCTCCTGCGATTCGGCGGAAGCCTGCGGCAAGGTCTCCTGAATCTGTTCTCGGCGCTCCGATGCGCTCAGTGGTTCGGCAACGATCACGCTGCCCTTGCGATAGGCGGGCGCATTGGCGGGCGCGCGCCAGAATTTTTCCAGCTCGTCGTCCAGCCACATCAGCGTCAATGAGGCGCCCGCCATATTAAAACTGGTGACAAACTCGCCGACATCCGGCTCGATCACCTGCAGCTTCGCCGCCTCGAGCAGTTGTGAAACGCGACGGTAAACCACAAACAGCTCTTCATATTTCACCGAGCCGAGGCCGTTGAGAATCACCGCCACGCGCTGCCCTTCAGCTGCGGCAATGCCCTGCGGCAATTCGCCCAGCAGACGATCCACGAAGATTTCCGCCAGATCGTCGGCGGTCGGCACGTCGGTTTCATGAATGCCCGGCTCGCCGTGAATGCCGAGGCCCAGCGCCATACGGCCCTTTTCCACTTCAAACAGCGGACGCGTCGCGCCCGGCAGCGTGCAGCCCGAGAACGCCACGCCGAAAGAACGCGTGCGGTCGTTGGCGTGACGCGAAACGCGCAGCACCTCAGCGAGATCGTAGCCCGCCTCCGAGGCGGCGCAGGCGACTTTAAAGACGGTGAGATCGCCCGCCACGCCGCGACGTTTCTCAATTTCGCTGACGCTGGCGCTGGAGATGTCGTCGGTTACGGCCAGCAGCTCGCAGGGAATGCCTTCGCTGCGTAAGCGCTCGCAGGCCTGACCAAAATGCAGAACATCACCGGCGTAGTTGCCGAACATCAGCAGCACGCCGCCGCCGTTATCCGCGGCGCGCGCAACGTTGTAAATCTGCTGCGCCGAGGGCGAAGCGAACAGGTTGCCCATCGCCGCGCCGTGCGCCAGACCCTGCCCAACTAACCCGGCGAAAGCCGGATAATGACCGGAGCCGCCGCCCACAACGACCGCCACGCTGCCCGCCTGGCTGCGGGTGCTGCGCACCACGCCGCCGGGTACCTGACGCACTTTGTCGGCATTCGCGGCGACAAATCCTTCGATCAGTTCGTTGGCAAAGGTTGAAGGTTGGTTAAACAGGTAGGTCATGGTTATTGCTCCTGTGCTAAAGAGATCGGCTGAATATGACGGCTACGGTTCAGCAACAGCATCAGCACGGCTGAAAGCAGCATAAATCCGCCGACCACGAACATCGGGACGGTGTAACTGTTGGTGGCGTCATGCAACGCCCCGGTGATATAGCCCGCCGAAAAGCCCGCTACGTTGCCGAGGGTGTTGATCAGCGCGATGGCGGCCGCAGCGGAAGCGCCGGTCAGGAACTGCGTCGGCAACGTCCAGAAGTTGGGCAGCGCGGCGAAAATGGCGCTGGCGGTAACGGCGATCATCATGATGGTGGCGAACGGCGACTCCATATAGAGCGCCAGCGGCACGCTGACCGCGCCCGCCAAAGCCGGGATGGCGATATGCCAGGTTCTGCAGCCGCGACGCGAGGCATCTTTCGACCAGAAGAACATTACTACCGCCGCGATCAGGTAAGGCACGCCGGTGATCAGCCCCTTCTCCATCACATTAAAGGTGGTGCCGAACTGCTGCTGGAAGCCGCCGATGATGGTCGGCAGGAAAAAGGCCAGCGCATAGAGTCCGTAGATGAAGCCGAAGTAGATCAGGCAGAGCATCCAGACGCGGCCATTGCCCATTACCGTGCGTACGCTCGGGTGGCTTTTCTGCTGTTTTTGCTGATTTTCCTTTTCCAGTTCGCGGGTCAGCCAAGTTTTTTCCTCCTCGTTCAGCCATTTCGCCTGACGCGGCGAATCCACCAGCCAGAACAGCGCCGCGATGCCGATCAGGATGGCTGGAATGGAGACGCCGAGGAACATCACGCGCCAGCCTTCCAGACCAAAAAGTCCATGCTGCTCAATAAAGCCGGCGGCCAGCGGCGCGCCGAACACCACGGTCAGCGGCTGGGCGAGATAGAACAGCGACAGAATTTTGCTGCGGTGACGTGCCGGCACCCACATGCTCAGATAAAGGATCGCGCCGGGGAAGAAGCCCGCTTCGGCGATACCCAGCAGTAAACGCAGGGTATACAACCCTTCCACGCTGCTTACCCAGGTAAACAGCAGCGACACGATGCCCCAGCTGACCATAATGCGCGCCAGCCAGCGCCGCGCGCCGAAGCGGTGCAGCGCCAGGTTGCTGGGCACTTCAAGCAGGATATAGCCGATAAAGAAGATGCCTGAAGCCAGACCGAACTGAACGGCGGTCAGGCCGATGTCCTGCGTCATGCCGTTCGGGCCGGCGAAGGAGATAGCGGTGCGATCCAGAAAATTAATGAAGAACATCAGTGCGACAAAAGGCACCAGTCGCCATGAGATCTTACGAATGGCGGACTGTTCGACCGCCGTCATGTTTGTCTGGCTCATAAAACGCCCCCGGTGCAGGCGTGATAAAGCTGCCGTAATGTTGGTAATGCGCGCTGCGCATTGTTGATGCCGGTGCATACAGTAGGGTTTTCGTCACGCATGTCCGAGTCCTCAATGGGTCTTCTTGTGCATTGGTATTACTTCGCGAACAAATGAACACTACACGCAGAATTGAGCAACCCTCAAGTGCAGTTATTAAAAGTGTGAGCCTGTTCAAATGAATTGATTCTGATCAAAATTCGGATTTAACTCACCATACAAGCTGAAAGCGAAGCGTTATATGCCGCTCATCATTGCGTTGAGATAAATAAAACACTAAAAACAAATGAACTAATATTGAACACATGAACAATTCTGTGGCAGGCTGGTAGCGATACTTTTTGGCCTGCACAGAATGCAGGTTCAACCGCGTAACCCTGCTGGAGAAGACGATGAAAACAATCGCAATTGGCGCCGATGATGCGGCCATCGACCTGAAGAACCTGATCAAACGTCATCTGGAAGAGAAACAGTACGAAGTGCTGGATTACAGCAACGATGCGCAGAACGATCGTCCTATGTATCCTGACGTGGCGTTCAGCCTGGCGAACGCCATCAAGGACGGCAAGCACGATCGCGGCATTCTGCTGTGCGGCACCGGCATCGGCGTGGCTATCGTCGCGAATAAAGTGCCCGGCGTGCGGGCGGCGCAGTGCCACGATACCTTTTCCGCCGAGCGCGCGCGTAAGAGCAACAACGCTCAGGTGATGACCATGGGCGCGCGGGTTATTGGCCCTGAACTGGCGAAAAATATCGTTAATGCCTGGCTGGCATCGGAATTTGAAGGCGGCGGCTCAACGGCCAAAGTCGATAAGATTGGTTTTTACGAGCAAGCATGCTCAGCGAAATAAAAAGACCTTTCTTGTGAACAAGGCGAAGCTGAGGTTTCGCCTTGTTTTAGGAAGTCAGTTTGGATATCGAAAATTATTGTACGTTAAGGCAAAAGATTGACCACTAAGCCCTCAAGGCTCCCGGGAAAATCCTTATGAGGTTGATTACCAGCTACCGTAAGGGTATTTTTTCCCTTTGATAAAATCCTCGGTATCTTTTCCGTACTCATAGCCGTTAGAAAACCGCGTGACCCCTTTGCAAATATCTAATTTATCCCCTGAAACGGTTTTCAGGATTGACGGAGTAACGCGGTAATTAGGCTCAGAACCACTTCCCTGTAGCCAGACGGCCACTTTTCCCTCCGGAGCCAGACCAATTTGTACTCTGTCGTAATACGCCGTTCTTCCCCGATAATCCCTGTACTCACTCGGCCTGAGCATTTTCTCCAGTACAGGTTTAGGGATCGTCAGGTGAGTTTCATACACTTTTTTATCGATAATCGAGTCCCAGCAAAAAATAATATGTCTGGGAGGCCGTTTAACATGATTCCAGTAGCCACCAGGCGCACGGTCTTTGTCGTTCCACTCGCCGATAACTTCGGGCAGGTCGGGCGTACTGTTCAGCGTGTTAAAGCGATAGTCCTTTCCATCAGAGTCAAGAATAGCGGCAAACGTCACCACTGCTGGCAACGCTTTAGGTGTGAAAAAGTTAAAAGTCCACTCTGCCGGTACATTGCTTTGCGCGGCGGTGTCGGACAAAGATTTCCCCTGACAGGCCGTCAGAATCAGCAACGGAAAAAACCAGGCTACACGGATTATTTCCATATTTTATTCCCGTCCATATCGTAGACCGTCCGCTGCCAGCGCTCGTCCGGTCGGTTGGTGAACGTCACCAGTTTCGCTGGTTTGACTGCACCGCTGACACTTCCCTGGCCGTCTGTCACCACGCTATTCCAGTTGGCCGAGCAGTGAATATACTTTTCGGCCAGTATCAGGATTTCCGGGGTGGTAAAACCGGGGGCAGACTGACCACTTCTTATGGCGCGGCCCATCACTATCGCTTTTTCACACAGGCTGTTCAGTTCTGGCCGGAGTGACAGGTTGTCGTCTTTAGGTAAAATAGGATTAACCACCACCCCTGCATCCTGCGCCGCATCGAGCATCACCCGAAGCACCACCTTCGACCAGTCATTATGCGTGGGGCGGTCAATAACCAGTGCGGCACCGCTGCGCTTCTGCAGCGTTCCGTAACGGTCGGCGGGCATTCTGTCGTCATACCAGGTATCAACATTCACCTCCACCGCATTCAACAAGGGTGCTATCGCCGGATAGCCGTCCATTGCTGTAAGCTGCGCGCAGGCCTGCCGGTAAATTCGCGTTTCCGTATCGGGGGTGGAAAGCGGCACGGTTTCAAACTCCGGGCGGGTAAGGAAATAAGCTTCATGCTCATCAGGGTTGTAGCCACCACCAATGTCGGAGTGCGCCCCGGGCAGCGCCAGCTCCGGCCACGCCGGTTTTACGCTATTCAGCGCGAAGTTAAAGCGGCATTCGTGCTGAGCGGTGATATGGAACACTTTGTCTGCCACGCCCGGACGCAGCATCAGATTAACCTCGCCGGTATCGGCGCTGTGCGGGTTGAGGCCGTTAACCGGTGTCCCGATAGCGGCTACCGTATCGAATATCCCCAGAAAGCGGGTTTTACCGCCGGGTGTTCCGGAAAATTCTGTATCATCCAGCCCGGCTTTAATCGCCGCGATAATCGCGCTGTCCTGGCTGAATACCCGGTTGGCAAAGTGGCGCGCAGCAGCCGCTCCCCGGCTGAAGCCGAAAATATCAAACTGCAGTTCTTTGATGGTGCCCGAACCAGCGTTGGCATGTTGAAGTAAATAATCCTGAATACCGGCAGCCAGTGCCGCGACTGCTTTATCGGTTTTTCTCACTACGCCGGTATCGCCCCGGCCGGTTCCCATCCCGTGAGTGCTG
>DENB01000059.1:0-44106 GCA_002359495.1 Enterobacteriaceae bacterium UBA2655 | reverse complement strand
ATCCTCCGCGCCCGACAGAATGCGTCCGCCGCAGGTGGTTTTATCCAGGTGATACAAAAAGAATCCCGTTGTCATAATCCCTCATGAACTAAATGGTTATAAAATCAGCGCATCATACCTTAATCCTGACTTAACCAGAATCTTCGGCCTCTGGCACCAGAACCGGTTGCTAAAACTGGCGTGGGAAGGCCGAAGGATAAATAGCCGGGATTTGACCCGATTTTCAGCAGCCGGGCGTCATGCGATCCTGCTGTGCGGACCGGAATAAGCCCGGGCCACACTGACAGACGAAGTAATTGAGCTGCATGAGCGAATACTAAATAGCCTTTTCAGCAAGCCAAAAGAACACAGGCTGAGCGCCTTCAGCAAACTAGAAAGCTGATCCAGTCCAAACGAGGCAATGCAACGATGTCGGCCAGGCTCTGTCTGAAGACCATGATTCCGTTAGAGATCCATGGAGCGAAATTCACCGGCGTGAAGTACTATGCCTGGCGGCCTCGATAAAGCAGGGAAACGTAACGGCATCCCTGATGCTGAAAAAGCTTGCCAGCTACCCTAAACAGAACGGGCTGGCCAAAGCACTGCGAAAAATTGGTCGCATTGGGTGAACCCTGTTTATATTCGACTGGTTCCGCGATCCTGTACTGCATCGGCGGATACAGGCGGGACTGAATAAAGGTGAAGCCCGTAACGCCCTGGCGCGGGCGGTATTTATGCACCGGCTGGGAGAAATCAGGGACCGGAAACTGGAAAAGCAGAGCTATCGCGCCAGTGGGCTGACGCTGCTGACGGCGGCGAACTCTCTGTGGCATACCCTGTATATGGAAAGAGCGGTCGATGCCCTCAAGCGTAAAGGACTGAAGATCAACGAACAACTTCTGTCGCGTTTATCCCCGTTAGGCTGGGAGCACATCAATCTGACAGGCGGTTATATCTGGAAAAGCAACCGGGTACCGGCTTCCGGTAAGTTTCGTCGCCTGAGACCAGCTAAAGTCGAAAGATCAAAAAACAGCCTTAACGTACAGATATCCAAACTGACCTCTTTTATGCCTGTCAGCCTGCGTTGACTAACGCATTCCGCCTGATGTAAACAGAGGTTCGCCGGTCAGCCAGCGGGCATCACTGACACCGGAAACGTCGCAACGTCGACGATATCCTGCGGCTGTCCGGCTCGTCCAGGCCGTAACGTTTTTTTCCATCCATTACCGTTACAGGCTAGTTAATTGAGCTGGCGAAAATATCTGTTAAAACGAAAGATTATCCTCAACTTTTTGCTGGCATAGATAATCGCTACAGGCGAGTGGAGCATCCGTTTTTATGCCGCAGCCTTTCGGCTTATTTTATTCTTCGGTTATTTGGTTAAGGCTTATTTGTATTCCGGGAGGCAACTACTCCTTTATCCGCAAATTCAGAATATCGCCAGGCTTGCCCTAAGATCCGGGCATTTTCAGAGTAAGACGCTGGTTTTTAGCGCCGTACATTCTCAGACCTTACGCAAAGTGCGCATTAATTAATCCTTTTTACTCAATTGGTTATTAAATTTGCGCCCGCCGAATATTAGCGGATGATAATGAGAATTATTGTGATATATTCGGATTATCTGGACGACGCTTCCAACAATACCCAAGGGAAAAAGCAGGCTTTTTGCATCCATTCCGTGCCGGCGTAAAACGGCGCATAGACGAATAGATAAAAATGAGCAGAGGCTGATTATGACACGCATTGTATATATTGTTGATGAAGATGATTCAGTCAGGCACTCCCTTGCCAGGCTGCTTAAAGCAGAAGATTACCAGGTCATGGATTTTTCTTCCGCTCAGACTTTCCTTTCGCACGTCTTCAGCGATGTTCCCGGCTGTATTATTCTGGATATGAATATGCCCGATGCCGACGGCTTCGACGTCACGGAAGCGCTGGCCCGGCAGGGGCGTTCGCTTCCCATTATTTTTCTGACTGGCTTTGGCACCATTCCCCTGTCGGTCAGGGCCATGAGAGCTGGCGCCTATGAATTTCTGACCAAGCCCGCCGCGCCTGACGATCTGCTTCAGGCGGTCGCGAATGCCCTGCAGCTGGCGGAAGATAACTTTAGCGAATCCCGGGAGACCCAGGCGCTGACGGAACGCCATCAGGCCCTGACGCCGCGGGAACAGGAAGTCCTGACGCTGGCGATCGGCGGACTGCTGAATAAACAGATCGCGACCGCGCTGGGCGTCAGCGAAATTACCGCCAAAGTACACAAGCGTCGCATGATGGAGAAGATGCAGGTCCGCTCCCTGACCGATTTAGTCAGGGTCGCCGATCGGCTTAACATCAACAAAACGCAGTCCCGTTAACGCTTCTGCCGTAGCTTTTCAGCCTCAGCACAGGTCAGTTGTTCTGATTATCAGTCGGCATAGTAAAAGAAAAAACGCTGCCATAAGGCATGCGGGACGTTGCCGTCAGTTTTCCGCGATGCTGTTGAATGATGCCGTAACTGATCGTCAGCCCCATACCCATGCCCTGCTCTTTGGTGGTGTAAAACGAGTCGAATACGCGATTAATAATCTCCGGATCGAGCCCTGTTCCGGTATCAGCGATTTCAAAACAGACGATGCCCGGCTGTGGATTGCCGGACGTCAGTGTCAGCACGCGCGGGCGGTTATCCGTCTCAGCCATGGCGTCAATCGCATTAATCACTAGGTTCAGCAATACCTGCTGAATCTGAACGCTGTCGCTGAAAATGTGGTGATCGGTCGCCGCTAAATGGTATTCCACGTTGACCCTGCGGCGCTCAAGTTCGCTGCGGGAAAGGCTCATAATATGCCGGGCGATCTGGTGTAGATCCTCACGAGCGTAGCTTGGTAGTTGATTTCGCGTCAACGCCTGCAGGCCGCGAATAATATTACCGGCGCGTTCGCCCTCGGTAATAATCTCATCCAGACCCGCGCGGGCATTTTCCAGCTGCGCCGGTTCGCGATTCAGCCAGCGCAGGCTGGCGCCGGCATTGGCCACGATCGACATTAAAGGCTGATTGATTTCATGCGCAATCGAGGCGGTAAGCTGCCCCACCGTCGTGGCGCGGGATACACGCGCCAGATCCGCCTGCGCCACCCGAACCGCGTTCTCGGCCTGCCGCTGGCTGGTGATATCGGTGATAATGCCGAAATATTCGTGCAGTTCGCGTCCCCCTTCCAGCGGATCCCCAATACCGAAAATATACCGGCTTTCGCCGTCCGGCCGTATGATGCGAAAAGTCGCGCGCATCGATACCTGTTTATGAACGCTTTCCGTGACGAGTTTGCTGATGCGCGGGAAATCTTCCGGGTGCACCTGGGTCAAAAAGTTAGCCATCGAAAGGGTTTTCTGGTTTTCAGGCAGGCCGAGGATGCGCGCATATTCTTCCGAGATATACATCAGGTCATGCGCCAGTTCCCAGCGCCAGCTTCCCGTATGGCTGATCTTCTCGCCCATCATCAGAGAGGTCTGGCTGGAGCGCAGCTCTTTTTCCACTCGACGTCGTTGGATGTTCTCTTCCAGCAGTTCCGCATAAAGCCGCGCCCTTTCCAGCGAAACGGCCGCCTGAGCCGCCAGAATGCGGATCACCCTCGACTGCTCGGCGGTGAAAACGTCGGGCATCAGCCTGTTCTCAAGGTAGAGAATGCCGACCATCGTGGCCTGCTTGAACATCGGCACGCAAAGCACCGCGGCGCCGGAAGCGACAAGGTAAGGATCCTGGCGGAAAGGACTAAAGACTTCCGGCCTGCCGGTGCGGATCTCCTGCCCGGTACGGATAACCGCCGACAGCACCGAAAGCGGCAGGTCGTTTGCGGTCGGCGACTCCCTGAGTAATTTCACCCTGACGCCATCGGCGGTGGTTTCCGCTTTGGCCTGTATTTCGGGAATTTTATTTTCTGAAAGGCGAATAAGCGCGCCGCGCTGCGCTCCTGCCCGCTCCAGCAGCATCGTCATCAGGATATGGATAAGGCGATCGAGATTGATCTCTTCGGTCAGCGCTCGCACCGCTTTCACCACGCTTTGCAGGTCGCGGATCACTTCGTTCTGTGCAAAAGTGACAGTGTCGTAAGGGGTGTTTTTTACCTGCGGGATCAGGTACGGATGCTGTTGTTCAAGCTGGCGCACTTTGGCCTGAGCGCCCCAGCGTTCCCAGCTCAGCATCGCCCCTTTAAAGTAGGCGTCGGCCGCCACCTTCAGGCCGCTGGACTGGGCGAAATGGCCGGCAAGCTCATGCGCCAACGCGTTGATATGCTCAAAACCGGCTTCCCGGGAGAGGTTCATCGCGCTTTCGTAATAGCGGATCGCCGCGCCATGATCGCCTTCGAGACGCGCTATTTCAGCCTTGACCAGCATTTCCTTGTCTTTAAAGGTACCCGGATTGTCTCTGGCCCAGCCGGCGAGCTTGTCGAGATGGCGCTGAACGGCTTGCCGGATATCCGCGGTCAACTCATCCGGCTGCAAAGGAATGGTCAACGAGAGCGCGCCGTAAAAATGCAGATCGAGCATATAGATATAGCCGGGAACGGCGCTGATAAGCCGGGCGGCCTCTTCAAAGAAATACCGCGCGCAGGGATATTCGCCGGCGAAGAAATGCGCCATGCCCTGATAGATCCGCGACCAGAACTGCACCATCGCTTTAGGCCCTGAGGTCAGGCCGGGTTCGCTGCCGAGCAAGGCGGGCGGAAACAGATCGACTGCCGTAAAGCCTTCACCGGAGCCGTTACGCAGATGCATTACGAACAGCCGCTGCATCAGCAGGACATTCTCCACGTCCGGGTACCAGGCTTTGCGTACAAACGCCAGCCCGCGCTCAATGGTGGTTAACACGGCGTCAAGGTGATCGCCCCGAGTCAGGTAATTCATCACCTGATGCCGTAAGGCGAGACAGGCGATCGTCCTGTCGCCGTGGGTAACGGCGGTGGTAAAGCTGGCTTTCGCGCTGTCGACAGCGAATGAGAGCGGCCGGGTCCAGATGCCGACCTGATCAAGCGGCAGCAGGGTAATAGCTTTGAAGCTGGTAAAGTCATGGCGTTCGGCCAGTTCGCGCGCCAGCGATCCGCAGCGAAGACCCAGCTGATATTCCTGATAACGGTCGCAAATCAATACGCTATACCAGGAGAGCGCAAAGGTGGACGCGCCGGTAAGCCCGTGATCCAGCGTCATATGCAGCATTCTGCACACCAGCAAAAAGTGCAGGCGCGGGCAGTCGTAAGAGGAGGAGTAGATGGCGCTGGCCATCAGATTCATGATCGATTCCGTTTCACGATCCGCCAGCAGCGGCAAAGCCTCCAGCGCCGCCTCCGGCTCGTCATTCATGCGCGTCTGCAGCGCAATATTCGCGATATCGCATATCGCCTCATCCGGGTCGCGATCGTAATGAACGCCGAACACCGCCAGCCAGGCGAGCACCGTCTCCAGCGCCAGCCGGTTATGCGACTGGCGCATGTGGATTTCCGCCATCAGCGTGGCGGCGGCGGCTTTTTCCGTCAGGCCGACGGGCGCGCTCATCAGCTCGCTGCAAAGTCTGAGCGCGTCAGGCAGGTTGTCGCGCAGAAATTCGCACTCCGCCTCTTCCATATCCAGGATAAACGCCTGGTCAGAATCTGTCCCGGCGCTCAAGGTCCGGGCGGTTTTCAGATAGCGCAGCGCGGAGAGATAGTCGCCGGTCAGCTTTGCCTGTTGCGCGGCGAGCAGGCTGAGCGCGCGATATTCGTCGCGCTCTTTTGCGCTCAGCAATGATTCGGACACTGCGGCGACATGATAAATGGTACGGAACAGCGTGCCGTTGCCCCCGGATTGACGGGCATCGGCGGCAAGCAAACCGGCCGCCGTCATGTGCAGACGTTTTTTTTCTGCTGGCTCAATCAGGGCGAATGCCGCTTCGTGCACGCGATCGTGAGTAAAAGCATACTCTTCGGCGTTCAGGGTAATGAGTTGCGCGACCACGGCCGGATAGAGCTGGTCGCGAATTTTCCCGACGGCGGCGCCCTGGATCTGGCTCAGCAGGCTAAGCTGGCCCGATGCGCCGAGACAGGCCAGACTGCCGAGCAGCCTGCGGGTCTCCTTCGGCATGGTCTCCAGCTGTTGCAGCACCAGCCCCGCGACGTTTTCCATATAGTGGCGCGCCCTGATCGCATTGAGATTGTACTGCCATTTTCCCGTATGGCGCTGGCGGGCGATCAGTTCATCTTCCATCGCCCTGCGGAAGAATTCCCAGGTGAACAGCGGATTGCCGCCCGTTTTTTCATGAATCGCCTGCGCCAGTTCGCATGTCGCAGACGGCCGACAATGTAAAATGCCGGCAAGCCAGCGCGATAACGCTTTGACTGAAAGCGGCGCGGGGCGAACATCCATAGCCAGGTTCGCCGCGCTGCGCATCTGCGCAAGCTGCGTCAGGAAATTTCCGTCCGGGAGAATCGCTTCATCGCGGTGGGCGACCACCATCAGCAAAGGCAGATCGGCGCTCTGGCTGACAAGATGCTCAATCAGCTGCAGGCTGGCCTGATCCATCCAGTGAATATCATCGAACACCATGACCAGAGGGCAGCCCGAGGTGGCGAACACCTGAACCAGCGAGCGCGCCATATGATTAAAGCGCACCCTGGCGTCAACGGAGTGCATATCCGCGGGATCGGAGGATTTGAGATCCAGCAGCAGGCCCAGCTCAGGCACCAGGTTAACCGCCAGCGCGGCATAATCGCCCAGCGCCTGGCCGAGCCGCGTTTTCCACGCCGCCATATTTTCCGCAGGCAGGCCCAGCAGATGCAGAGTAAGCGAACGGAAAGCGCCAGCCAGAACGGCATACGGCAGTACGGGCGCATGCCGATCGGCTTTTCCGACCGCTAGCAACGTCTCTTTTTGTTGCAGCGTTTTCAGCGCCGATGCGATCAGGGAAGACTTGCCGATCCCGGGCGGGCCGCTTATCACCACCAGCGCATGCTGGCCGCGCTTGTTCACCTCATCGAACGCGCCGACAATCTCCTTTACCTGCGGATGATTGCCAAACAGGATATCCGTGTGGTGAACCAGAAAAGCGCCATCCTGCAAGCCCGGACGGAAAGAAGCAATCTCGCCCGTTTCGGTCAGGGTCGCCTGACAGCGTCTGAAATCCGCCTCCAGCCCTTCCGCCGTCTGGTAACGGCATTCCGGCGATTTTTCCAGCAGCTTCAGGATGATGGCGGAGAGCATTACCGGAATCTCGGCGCGCAAAAAATGGGGCGGGCGCGGCTCAGACGCGATGTGATGATGCGCCCATTCCGCCTGGCCACCTTCAGCAGGCTCAAAGGGCAGCATGCCGGTGAGCAGTTCATACAGCGCCACGCCGAAACTGTAGAGATCGCTGAGCCTGTCCACGTTTCGGCCGGTGCGCGCCGTATGCTCCGGCGACATATAGGCCAGCGTGCCGCCGGCGACGGGCAGGCGCGCCTGCAACAGCGCGCCGGAAGAGGCTGACGCCAGGCCAAATCCGCCGAGACGCCAGGCGCCGTCATGGCTGATATAAAAGTTGCCGGGTTTGATATCGCCGTGAACGATACCCTGGCGATGCATTTTGCACAGCGGAGCGCAAAGGCGAACCGCCCTGTCGATAAAGTCGTCAATCGCGACGACCGCGCCGCTCCCGGTCAGGTTATGCAACGGATCGAAGGGAAAAAAGGGATAAACCAGCGCGTATTGCCCGTGATAAAGGGTGTGCGCCATCGGCCTGATCGCCCAGCGTTCCGGGAGCTTAAGGCGTAAGGCATATTCGTTTTTCAGCAGCTGCGTGGCCTGAAAGGCGGCCTCTTCGCTGGCCGCCGTCGCAAGGATAAAGGTATCGCCGGAATCCGCGCGGCGGCACTGCAGCCAGGCGATGCTGCCCTCCTGCGCCAGCGGCATATACACGACATCGTCAGTTAAGACGAAGGCGCGGTCATCAGCGGATTGCCCGGCTGCGGCGGCATAGCGATCCTTCATCGGCTCTCCTTACGCGGGTTCGGCGCACGACGAAAGGATGGCCAGAGATCGTCGGCGGGGTTATTCATCGACTCCCCTCACGGGAAGAGAGTTCATGACGAATATATTCCAGCAGGGTTTCAATATTAATCGGCTTGCGCAGAAACGTGACGGCGCCCAGGTTGATGGCGTACCACTGCATATTCTCGTCGCCATGCCCGGAAACAAAAATCACCGGCGGCGGATCCGGGTGCAGAGCCACCTGCCTGTAGAGATCGAAACCGCCCATGCCTTTCAGCTTCACGTCGAGAATAAGCAGTGACGCGTCAGCCAACGCAGCCTCGTCCCTGAGAAACGCCTCGGCAGATTCAAAGACGTGGGTATCATACCCCTCTGAACGCAGCAGGTTGCTTAACCCGCTGCGGACGGAAGGTTCATCGTCGACGATGACAATGCGCGGTGACAGCATCATGCCGTGTTCCTCTGTCTGAGCTCACGCGAACGTGAAGGCGCCTAAGGTTTTTTATCACCTTCTGGCGGGGGCGTGCCGCTGATCTTCGGCACGCATTCATGACGAAACCATGCCATGGTCACCGGCTGCCGGTTAAGAAGCCTGCGACATAATGGGATCAGCTGCTCGCCGACCAGCATGCCGAACAACCCCAGCAGGGCGATAACCGGCGGCGCGGGAGAATGCAGGTTCATCGCCGCGTAAATGATGCCCGCCAGCAAGCCGACCATCAGAGAAATAAACGAGGATTTCAGCATTTTAGCCCGTCTGTGTATAGCGGCGATCAGGCGCGGACGGCGTATCGGCAGGCGTTTGGGAGAAAATTTCATGGCGGATAAGCGTGGTATGCGCGCCGTGCTGGTGCAGGAGCGCGACGGTGAGCTGTTCGCCGATCAACATTCCGAGCAGGCCGACCAGCGCAATCGCCGGTGGCGCGGGCGAGCGAACCTTCAGCAGCGCGTAGAGCAGACCAATAACGATACCGGCGCCCAGAGAAATCAACCCTGCGCTCATGGCGGTTCTCCTGTCAGGGAGTGACGAAGCGAGCCGGCACCGCAGCGCCGGCCCGTTTTTGATTATTTGTTGGCCGGAACCGGCGCCAGGGTGCGATGTTCGCCTTTAGCGCGGGCAGGCGCTTTGTGCACCATGGTGTAAGCGTAATCCACGCCCATACCGTAAGCGCCGGAGTGCTCTTTCACGATATCCATCACGGCGTTGTAAGTCTCTTTGTGCGCCCAGTCGCGCTGCCACTCCAGCAGAACCTGCTGCCAGGTGACCGGGATTACGCCCGCCTGGATCATACGCTGCATCGCGAAATCATGAGCTTCTTTCGTGGTGCCGCCTGAAGCGTCCGCCACCATGTAGATTTCATAGTCGCCTTCCAGCATGGCGCACAGCGAGAAGGTGTTGTTGCACACTTCCGTCCACAGGCCAGAGACCACCACTTTCTTTTTGCCGTTTTTAGCCAGCGCGTCGCGCACTTTCTGATCGTCCCAAGAGTTCATCGAGGTGCGCTCAAGAATGTCATGCTCCGGGAATACATCCAGCAGTTCAGGGAAGGTATTTCCGGAGAAGCTTTCGGTTTCAACCGTGGTGATGGTGGTCGGAATGTTGAACACTTTGGCCGCTTTCGCCAGACCGACCACGTTATTTTTCAGCACCTGGCGATCGATAGACTGTACGCCAAACGCCATCTGCGGCTGTTGATCGATGAAAATCATCTGGCAGTTATCGGGAGTCAGCACTTCAAGCTTAGAGTTGGTCATGAGCATATCCATTAGAGGTGATAAGTAACAGGATTCCGCGAACAGGTGATGCGGAAGGAAAACGACAGAAACCGGAAAACCTGCACGCTGCTGGCGAGGCTGACGCGGTTCAATGCCGCGCCGTTTTCCGCCGCTGACCAGACCGGCCGGGACTTATCTGTCAGGCTGAATAGTAAAATGACTTTTCGGGCGCGGCTATTATCCATGCGTATAACTATACGTTCGTATAACTAGACGCCCCGTTCCACAACTGACCATAATCCCGTCAACTTTCGTGCACTGTTCCGACGAGCACTGCACCCTATTGTCCGGCGGCATGTCGCCTGCCGGACGACTCAGACAGGAGGATGTATGGTCTCGCTCGGTAAAGCAGAGCTGATTTTAATCAACGGTCAATTCCACACGATCGACAGAGAGAATCCGGTGGCCGAAGCAGCCGCTATCCGCGACGGCAAATTGCTTGAGGTCGGCACCCAGGCCGACGTGATGCAGCACCACTGCGAAGGCACGAAAGTCGTCGATCTGAAGGGCCACACCACAATTCCGGGCCTGAACGACTCGCACCTGCACTTAATCCGCGGCGGCCTGAACTACAACCTGGAGTTACGCTGGGAAGGCGTGCCTTCGCTGGCGGACGCGCTGCGCATGCTGAAAGCGCAGGCGCTGCGCACGCCTTCGCCGCAGTGGGTGCGCGTGGTCGGCGGTTGGACCGAATTTCAGTTCGCCGAACGCCGTATGCCGACGCTGGACGAGATCAACGAAGCCGCGCCCGATACGCCGGTCTTTATCCTGCACCTCTACGATCGCGCCCTGCTCAACCGCGCCGCGCTGAAGGTGGTAGGTTACACCAAAGAGACGCCGAACCCGCCGGGCGGCGAAATCCAGCGCGACAGCAACGGCAATCCGACCGGCATGCTGATCGCGCGCCCGAACGCGATGATCCTCTACGCCACGCTGGCCAAAGGGCCGAAGCTGCCGCTGGAGCAACAGGTCAATTCCACGCGCCAGTTTATGCGCGAGCTGAACCGTCTCGGCCTGACCAGCGCCATCGATGCCGGCGGCGGCTTTCAGAACTACCCGGAAGATTACGAAGTGATCGCCGAACTGCATCAGAAAGAGCAAATGACCATCCGCATCGCCTATAACCTCTTTACTCAGCGCCCCGGCCACGAGCTGGAAGATTTTGAAAAGTGGACCGACATGCTGACGCCGGGCCAGGGCAGCGACTTCTTCCGCCACAACGGCGCGGGCGAAATGCTGGTGTTTTCCGCCGCCGACTTCGAAGATTTCCTGGAACCGCGTCCCGATCTGGCTCCCGGTATGGAAGATGAGTTGGAGCGCGTGGTGCGTCATCTGGTCGAACACCGCTGGCCGTTCCGCCTGCACGCCACCTACAACGAATCGATCAGCCGCATGCTCGACGTATTTGAAAAAGTGGATCGCGAGATTCCGTTTAACGGCCTGCACTGGTTCTTCGACCATGCGGAAACGGTCACGCAGGCGAACATCGACCGCATCAAGGCGCTGGGCGGCGGCATCGCGGTTCAGCACCGTATGGCCTTTCAGGGCGAGTATTTCGCCGAGCGCTACGGTATCGAAGCGACCCGTCACACCCCGCCGGTAGCGAAAATGCTGGAAACCGGCGTTCCGGTCGGACTCGGCACCGATGCGACCCGCGTCGCCAGCTATAACCCCTGGACCGCCCTTTACTGGCTGGTTTCCGGCCGTACCCTTGGCGGTATGCAGATGTATGACGTTAACGCCCGTCTCGACCGGGACACCGCGCTGATGCTCTGGACCCAAGGCAGCGCCTGGTTCTCCAGCGAACAGGGAAAAAAAGGACAGATCAAGGCGGGCCAGCTGGCCGACCTGGCGGTTCTCAGCAAAGATTATTTCCGCGTGCCGGAAGAGGAGATCAAAGGCATCGAATCGGTGCTGACCGTGGTCGGCGGCAAAATCGTCTATGCCGCTGGCGCCTTCAGCGCCGAAGCGCCGCCTTCGATTCCTGTGCTGCCGGAGTGGTCGCCGGTGGTTAACGTGCCGGGTCATTTCCGCAGCGCGCCGCCGCAGACCAACGTCCGGGCAGGCATGATGCCCGCCGTACACCATTGCAGCGGTCCGTGCGGCGTACACAGCCACCAGCACGATGCGGCGCGTCGCTCTTCGGTTCCTGTTTCAGACGATAACGCCTTCTGGGGCGCGCTCGGCTGTAGCTGCTTCGCATTTTGAAACCGGCCCGGGCCGAAGGCGCCCGGGGCTGGTCAGAAAACAGGACTCGAAAGATGACGCAGGTTAATGAGATTAACGATGTAACCGACCAGGCTTCCTCATCCGCCCCGAAGGCTGGCGCATCGTCGTGGCAGCCTTTGCGGCAGCCGGTATTCCGTATGCTCTGGATAGCCACCGTCGTCTCCAACATCGGTTCATGGATGAACGATGTCGGGGTGAACTGGAGTATGCTGACGCTGAGCGCCGATCCGCTTTCCGTTGCGCTAGTGCAGGCCGCCAGCAGTTTGCCGATGTTTCTGTTCGCCCTTCCCTCCGGCGTAATGGCGGATATCGTCGACCGCCGCAAATACCTGTTGTTTTCGCAGATTTGGGTATTCGTGGCCGCCGCCGGTCTGACCGTTCTGTCGCTGACCGGCCAGGTGACGCCGCTGGTGCTGCTTACCGCCGCGTTTTTGCTGAGCGCCGGCGCGGCCATGAGTTCGCCGCCCTTTCAGGCCATCGTGCCAGATTTAGTGGAAAAAAGTGAGCTGGGTCCGGCGATTGCGCTCAACTCGCTGGGTATTAATATCAGCCGCGCCATCGGCCCGGCGTTGGGCGGGTTTATTCTTTCGCTATCCGGGCCGTGGATGGTGTTTATGCTCAATGCGCTGTCGGTTCTGGGCGTGGCGTGGGTGCTCTGGCGCTGGAAATCCGAACCGACCATCCAGCGCCTGCCGCCGGAGCACTTTTTTCCTGCGGTGCGCGCGGGCCTGCGCTATGTGCATGCCGCCCCGGTGCTGCGCAATGTTTTGATCCGCACCATGGCGTTTTTCCTGTTTGGCAGCGCCGGCTGGGCTTTACTACCCTTAGTTGCACGTCGCGAATTAGGCTTGGGGCCGGGCGGCTACGGCATTATGCTGGCCTGTATCGGCCTTGGCGCCATTTGCGGCGCCCTGCTGTTGCCCCGCCTGCGCAAAGGCTTCAACCCGGACAGCCTGATGGTGCTGGCAAGCCTGCTGTTCGGCGCGACCCTGCTCGCGCTGGCTTTCATCCGCCATTTCTGGCTGCTGAACGCCTTTGAATTTTTCACCGGCTTCGCCTGGATTGCAGTGCTTTCCACCCTCAACCTGGGCGCGCAGCGCAGCGCGGCGAAATGGGTTAAAGCGCGAGCGCTGGCGGTCTACCTGACCGTTTTTTTCGGCTCCATGACCCTGGGCAGCGCCATCTGGGGCCAGCTGGCAGCACATTTCGGTATTGCGGCGTCGCTCTGTGCGGCGACGGCGGGCATGGTGCTGGCGAGCGCTACCGTGCTGCGCTGGCGTCTGAATAAAGATCCCGAGCTGAACCTGGAAATCAGCGAACTGAACGAGACGGCGCTGGAGATCGATATCCCGCATGAGCGCGGCCCGGTAATGGTGATTTATGAATACCTTATCGATCCCAACGACGCGCATGACTTCATGATCTGCGTTCAGGAAATACGCCGGGTACGTCGACGCGGCGGCGCGCTGAGCTGGTCAGTTTACGAAGATGTCCTCAAGCCCGGCATTTTTGTAGAAACCTTTGTGGTCGGTTCATGGATAGAACATCTGAGAGAACACGAACGCCACACCGTCAATGACCTGTTGATTCAGAGCAGGGTTCAGGCTTTCCATAAGGGCAGCCAGCTACCTGAAGTTCGTTATCTTGTCGCACCCGGAAAACAGTAGTCATCAATCATTAACGTCACTAAAAACAAACATGAGGATTTCTCTATGAGCACGTTCAAGACTCAGGATGGCACGCAGATTTATTATAAAGACTGGGGTACAGGCAAACCGGTGCTGTTCAGCCACGGCTGGCCGCTGGATGCGGATATGTGGGACAGCCAGCTTAATTTCCTGGCGGAAAACGGCTATCGCGTCATCGCGTTTGACCGCCGCGGCTTTGGCCGTTCCGATCAGCCGTGGACCGGCTACGATTACGATACCTTCGCTTCCGATATTAATGACCTGATCACCAGCCTGGATCTGCAGGACGTAACGTTGGTCGGCTTCTCGATGGGCGGCGGCGACGTGACGCGCTACATCAGCCGTTACGGCAGCGATCGCGTGGACGGACTGGTGCTGCTGGGCGCGGTCACGCCGATTTTCGGTAAAACCGCTGATTATCCGCAGGGCGTGGATTTAAGCGTTTTCGCCGGCATCCGTGACGGATTGCTCAAAGATCGCGCGCAGTTTATCAGCGATTTCGCCACGCCGTTTTACGGCACCAACGCCGGACAAACCGTGTCAGAAGGCGTTCTGACGCAGACGCTGAACATTGCGCTGCTCGCCTCGCTCAAAGGCACCGTTAACTGCGTGACCGCCTTCTCGGAAACCGATTTCCGTCCCGACATGGCCAAAATCGACGTGCCTACGCTGGTGATCCACGGCAGTAATGACCAGGTCGTGCCGTTTGAAACCACCGGCAAACTGGCCGCTGAAATGATCCACGGCGCAGAACTGAAAGTGTATGACAATGCGCCGCACGGTTTTGCCGTGACGCATCAGGATCAGCTTAACAATGACCTGCTGGCTTTCCTGCAGGCGCGCTAAGCGACCAAAAGCGGGGAATGCCAGCGGCGTTCCCCGTTCTAGGGCGGGTTATGTTGACCCGGCATGTTTTTCCTGTTTCCTTATCCCCTGACTTACAAGAGCACGGCCTTCCTACACTACCGGTTCGCTATTCAATATCGCAGGAACACACGCTCTCTGTTTTACACTTTTTTGTTCACACTTCACCTTAACTACGGGTACCGGGTTACAGCATGATGTTAAGTGCGTAGCAGGCAAGGTAGCTGGTACAGAGCCAGCCAAAAGCAGGAGCGGTGATGCAACGATTTTTATCTCCCCCATGATTTTACGATTACATCGGCACGATCTGAATAACGTCGAATCAATAAGTTTCAGGCGAAAAAAAACCCAATCTGGTGAGCTGGGTTTATCTACTGTTCCGCTGGCGATTGGTGGTCGCGGTGGGAACGGTGCTGCTTGTATCTGTAAGCCGAGGGCAATTTTACCCCTTACTGAGTTAACAGGCGGTCCGCCGCAGGGGGATAGCCGCGAATCGTAACGGCATTGTCTTTTCGGTCAGCAAAGACGTAAGCGGGAAATTTTCAGGCAGGATAAAAGGCTGCGCCAGTCCTCTGCGCAGCCCCCGGACGGATTAGCCGTTATGGCGGAAGCCCGGATAGAGGCTCATTCCGCCGTCAATGAACAGTGTGGTGCCGTGTACGTAGTCAGAAAGGTCGCTCGCCAGCCAGACGACAGCGTTGGCGACGTCTTCCGGGTCGCCGATGCGGCCATAAGGGATCAGTTCCAGCAATTTCTTCCCCGCTTCGCCTTTTACATTTTCTGCATTGATGGCGGTAGCGATAGCGCCGGGCGCCACGGCGTTGACGCGAATACGCTCCTCGCCGACTTCCTGCGCAAGCGTCTGCATCAGCATCTCTATCCCGCCTTTGGAGGCGGCATAGTTGATATGACCGGCCCAGGGAATAATTTGATGCACCGAACTCATATGGATGATTTTTCCTGCGGCGCGGCTCAACGACGGGCGCGGCCCCTGGCGGCGGAACTGGCGCAGCGCGGCGCGGGCGCAGAGAAATTGCCCGGTAAGATTGACTTCAATCACCTTGTTCCAGTCCGCCAGCGACATTTCGCCCACCGGCGCGTCTTTTTGCAATCCGGAATTGGCGACCAGAATGTCCAGCGCACCGAAGGCTGCTACGGTCTGCTCGACTAAGCGCTCAACATCGGACTCCTGCGATACATCGGCTGCGACCGCAATCGCCTGGCCGCCTCGCGCCTTGATTTTCGACGCCAGCTCTTCTGCCGGCTCTGCATGGCTATGGTAATTGATAACGACGCTGCCACCAGCCTCAGCCAACGCTTCAGCGCAGGCGTAACCCAGCCCTGAACTGGCTCCGGTGACCAGCGCCACCTGTTTATTCAACGATATAGACATGCATGAACCTCACTTGCGTTACAGGTGTGTGATGCGGATCAGGATGCTGTTCTCATCCCTGGAAAAAAATAAGCGTAGTGGATTCAGCGACAAAGGGTTAGAAACGTGCCTGAGCTGTTCGCAGTATTAGATATAAACGTCAGCGCAAACCGGCTGTGGACGTTGAGCTGTTTTTACCTTGTTTGTCAGGAAGATCATCGTGTTTGCGGCAAAGAAGAAAATTCGGGATGCGTCATTGACGTATAGATACAGGCATGTAAGGTAGCTTCACTGATAAGTCAGTGACGCACAGTTATGATATTTATTAAAACTCCAGTTTTTACGGAAGATGTTAAGGAGTTGCTTACCGATGATGAGTACAGCGAATTTCAGCAACACCTCGCTGATAACCCAACGGCAGGCGATGTCATTAAACAAACCGGCAGACTCCGCAAGATTAGGTGGGCGCTGCCGGGGAAAGGGAAAGTGAAGCGTGGGGGTGTCAGGGTGATTTATTATCACGTTAATGCCGCCGACCAGATCAGACTGATTTTGATATACACCAAAGGCATCAAAGACAACCTGACGCCACACGAGAAGAAAGTTCTTCGCAGCCTGAATGAGAAATGGTAATGGATAAAAAACTTTTTGAACGCCTCACTACCAGTATGGGGCAAATGAATGAGATCATCGAAGGCTCGCAAGCGCCTTCCCGCGTAACCGAAATCGCACCATCGCAGATTAAACAACTACGCGATAAAACCGGGCTGTCGCAGTCTGGTTTTGCCCAGCTAATCTCTGTCAGTGTGGGTACGCTGAAAGGCTGGGAACAGGGTCGCCGCACGCCTACCGGCCCGGCTCAGGCATTGCTACGCGCAATAGAGCGCGATCCGGTCAATGTTATCAAGGCGCTGTCAGCTCATTAATTAAATTAAGTACAAATGGAACATGATCCAGAGCCGCCTTTCATTCAAAAAAGGCGTCAGGCGACCAAAAGGGCGGCACTCAATCTGTTAAGAAGCCGAAATAACCTATTCCGGCCATTTTTTGCGGAAGAAACAAAACGGATGTCAGGCGTGTTTTGGAGCGAGTAAAAAGAAGCGCGTTCAGCGCCCTTTTTTCTTACGCCCCGGCTGGGTAAAGCGCTTGCGCGACGCCGGATTGCCTTCTAATTTTTCTGCCACTTTCGGCCTGTTTATTGCGGGCTTTTTTACCGCAGCAGGTTTAGCCTGCGTTTTTTTCTTTGGTTTTTCTTCGGACGATGAGTTTTCCAGTAGTTTAAAAAGCTCGATCAATTCATCGTCGGTTAAGTCACGCCATTCGCCCAGCGGCAAACCTTTCAGATTGACGTTCATAATGCGTGTGCGTTCCAGTTTGGTGACTTCATAGCCAAAATGCTTACACATACGGCGGATCTGACGGTTCAGCCCCTGCACCAGCGTGATCCGAAACACATAGGGCGCTTCTTTCTTCACCTTACATTTTTTAGTGACCGTTCCCAGCATCGGCACGCCGGCGGCCATGCCGTGAATAAACTCGTCGGTTACGGGTTTATCAACGGTTACCACATACTCTTTTTCGTGGTTGTTGCCGGCACGCAGAATTTTATTAACCAGGTCGCCGTGATTGGTCAGAAAAATCAGCCCCTGTGAATCCTTATCCAGACGCCCGATAGGGAAAACGCGTTTGCTGTGGTTAACGAAATCACTGATGTTATCCCGCTCGCCCTCTTCCATGGTGGTAATGATGCCCACCGGTTTATTCAGCGCGATCAATACCAAATCTTCTTCATCACGCGGTTCGATCAGCTGTCCATTAACTTTCACCACGTCGCCAGCAAATACCTGAGCGCCAACGGCCGCTCGCTTGCCGTTAATAAAAACATTTCCTTGTTCGATGTAGCGATCGGCATCGCGACGAGAACAGATGCCGCTCTCGCTGATGTATTTATTGAGACGAATGGATGAGTTGGTCAGCATGGTTCCTCCGAAAAAAAGCGGACTATACCTTACCCTCGCAAGCTTGCGAAGCCTGGCCAGAGCGAATCACGCAGGTCGCCGCAATACATAGAAAAGCGCATACCTTCATCTGTCAGCCATTGCCCGGCGCCCTGATGGAAAATGACTGCTACGTTTAATCTGGCATCGATTTTTTATGATAAGTGAGGACGCATAATGAGCAACAATAAACTGGCTTTAATTACCGGGGCATCTAACGGCATTGGCTTCGAGATTGCTAAGCAGTTCGCGAAAAACGGTTACGATATTCTCGCTGTGGCCCGTAAAGCAGCGTGGATTCGGGTCCGATGCCGCCGATTAATCCCAATTTTTTCATTGCTGATCCTCCCGATAGTGATTTCTGCTTCGCCCTTGCGCTGACGGTCAGGCGATCCGCCGCGAGATGGCCTGAGGTAAAGAACCTTTTCTGTCGCGGACTAAAAATCAAAATACATGTTCATGCAGCGCAAGCTGGCCTGAGCAAGCGTTGAAGGGTAAACGCTTTCCCTGACCAGAATGAAACCGTGTTTTTTATAAAACGATGCCGCGTTCGGCGTTGAGGCAAGCGTGATGCGGGCAAAGCCGCGTTTCTTCGCCTCGTCTTTAATGGCGTCAATAATCATTCCGGCCATCCCTTTGCCGGTGAAAGCCGGCAGGGTGAATATTGCCTCCACGCTTCCCGTCGTGATCTCCAGAAATCCTGTCGCGACAGGATGGCCGTCAGGCCCGTCAACAACGAAAAAAGGATTCTCGCTAATGACCTTTCGATAGCTGGCTGGCATGTTGTCCGGCGTCCATGCACGGATAACAGCAGCGTCGTAGCTCTCTCTGCATCCAAAACGGATGGCCTGATTTCTGATATTCCAGAGTTCTTCCGCCTCATCGGGCGATGCCAGCCTGACAGCCATAGTGTCTCCTTTACCGCTTAAAACAGATTTCTGGAGTTTTTGCGCGTGATATCTTCATCATCAGAGGTAGCGGGAGGCGTTGATTCAACCGCATTTTTGCTGACGCTTTTCTCTGCCGTTACGCTACTGACAGGCTCCGTTGCGATAATGTCCCGCTGCAAAACGGCTTTCAGTATCTGCAGAATTTCCTCAGCCGAGGTGTTTTCAGTCAGTAATTCAGTCAACAGAAACGGGATACGCGGATCGATTTTTTGCAAAGCAAACCCGCTTACCATCGCCACGCGCTGAAGCTTTCCGCGCTCGCCTTGCGGAACTGAATCCAGTCGGGCGTTAACATAGCCGTCAGCCTGGCTGGAGGAAGGGTTGATATAAAACAGGATCTTCCGACGCGTATCCATTATTTTTACCCGATTGCAAACATGCCGTTGACCAGATCGAACTGCGAGGCGGACGTTTTGTAAAAGCGTTCAGGGCGAATGCCGCAGTGCGCTCTTACCCGATCGGCGATAATTTCAGCGCCTCCGCCAATGACCATAACATGCGTGTAGCCTTCAAACGAGCTGATGGCGCTCAGTACGCGCTGCACCAGGCGATTTTCTGTTTCAGCCAGAACGTTACGGATGAGATCGATATGAGAAGCATCATTGATTCGGCTCTTAAGATAAGCCTCGTCATGGCGATGCATGATAATGTCATCGGCAAGGTAGCTGCTTCCCTGCGTACGTGCGGCTCGCAACGCGTCTTTTACCGCCGTCGTCATCAGCGATACTCCGATAGTTGAATCGCCATAGATACGGGAGATACCGCTCATTTTTCCCATCACCAGCGAGATATCCAGTGTGGTCCCGCCCAGGTCGATAATCAGCAATGACTCAAGCGGATCCATGCTTTTCAGCACGTCGAAACCCGCAGGAATAGATTCCGGCATAACCTCTACGCTGCGAATGGTAAAGGTTTCCCCGCCGTTCAACGTCACTTGGCGCTGCAGGCTTTTTTTCTTGCGCTCAATATTGGCGTCATTGCGCTGGTTATTGGCATCGTAAAACTCCGCCAGCGGCAGCGTGACGACAACATCCACGTCCTGAGGCGCCAGGCCTGTCAGCAGCAAAGCGTGATGTACCGCAATGACGTTTACGTCACTGTACTGGTACGCCACGTTCGTTGTGGTTACGGCTTCAGGGCTGATGGGATCAAACGAGTATTGTTCGCCGTTCATCAGATAATTGAACGCTGGCTGGCTGCCGAACGCTACGGACCACTGGCGTTTAAAACTGTTCGGGCTCAGTAATTGATGCGCCTGTCCTGACTCTTTCCACTTCACCTTGATGTTGGTAGAGCCATCGTCCATAAAAATTTTCATATCTGGTTTTCCTGAAAATGATGCGTCACAGCAGACTGCTTTTGAGACTTAATAGAGAAATATTAGAGAAAAATTTATGTTACCGGTTTGTAGTTCTCCGCTCAAGGTAACTTTAGAGAAATAAAAGAGAAAATTCAGAGAAAAAACTTGGCGGTATGTAACGTTGCGCCTTACTTTTTTTAAAGTAATACTTCATACTTATTATTTATTACTTGTTATGTGTGAGATGATATTTATTATTTGTGAGGTGTGATGTATGATTTAACCGCTTTTGGGCATTGGTTTTGTGCTCTGTTTTTCGACTTTCGTGAACAACATCAAGGTATTGAGATGATAACAATTATCGGATGTAACAAGGGCGGCGCGGCTAAAACGACCACAGCGATAAACCTTGCAGTAGCCTTAGCTGAAAAGGGAGCGGATGTCTGTCTGGTCGATGCAGATGCTCAACGTTCCGCTTCACGCTGGTACGCTGAGCGCGAAGCTTCAGAAAAAAAACCGCAGATAACGTTGATTGAGAAAAGAGACAATATTTCGGCTACCCTGCGCAGCCTGGATGAAAAATATGACCATATTATCGTTGACGTTGCCGGCCGTAACAGCAGAGAACTGATCACCGGCGGCACAGTTGCTCATCAGATCATCGCTCCGCATCAGTGCTCGCAGCTCGACCTGGACACGATGGTAGAATTGCAGCAGCAAATCGTGGCCATTCGCGATCTGAACCCTGAGCTAAAGGTTTACTGCTACCAAACCATGGCGACCACCAATCCGCTGTTGCAGGGAAATGAACGGCATGAGTTTTTAGAATATGTCTCCGAATTTGACGCCCTTACCCCGCTCCAGTCTGTCGCCTGTTACCGTAAGGTCTACAGAGACGTTATGTCGCTTGGCTTGTCTGTCATCGAAACCGATAATCTGAAAGCTAAAGAAGAAGTCATGTCGCTTTACCATGAGGTATTCGGATGCTGAAAAAACCGACTCAACAGGCTAGCAGCAGAAAGATAGTGACGCCGGACGAAGCCGATCGCCTGGCAAGCAAGCTTGCTGACAAACCTTACGGCGATGAAGAGCGCCAGGAAGCGCCAGTGATTAAGCAAACCCGGACAAGCATTACGCTGCCGGAATCGCTGTTGCGTCTGTGTGAAGATACGGCGCTGGCGAACAAGCGCAGCGGGCGTGAGCCTAAAAACGTCAGTGCCATTGTTCGCGCGGCGCTTGAAAACTATTTCGCAGACTACCGATCATAAATATGAAGTAATACTTCACACATCATATATCTACCTGCGATGTGTGAAGTATTAAATATGAAGTAAGAAGTAAGAAGTAAGAAGTAAGAAGTAAGAAGTAAGAAGTAAGAGTATTATTGAAAGCCATAGCGCGCAATAGATTGTAGCTGAATAAGTATGAAATAATATTTATTACCTTACCGCTATTATCCTAACTACCCTCAGGCATGCTGTTTTATGTTCTATCGATGACAGCAGTTTTGTACATCTGACTGCTGATACGATCTACACGCGTTTAATAAGTAACGTTGTTCTGTCATTTGCCGTGTCGCTTACTGACTGACTCGTTCAATGTCGCAAACGATTCGTGCAGCCGCCAGGTTCAGTCATAACTTCAACATCTTCCGCCTAATATTCTCTTCAGCCATCGACTGTCTTTTGTGCATAAATCACACCTGCATAAATATTATTTCATACTTATTACTCTGACTGCAGTAAGCGTAAGCAGTAGATATGCTATTGCCTAATAGAGGATGACAGCTAACGGTAGCACCAGAAAGTATGAAGTAATATATATGATATAATACTTATTACTGATGACGGGCCTGTATTACCGCTGTCAGTGGGCTCCTGTCAGGCGCTTCAGGCGTTCGCTTTGGTAACTAAACCGAATTTAGTATGAAGTATTACTTCATTAATATAAAGTATGACGTTATAAGAACGATAAGCGCATCCGCGATAGCGCGATAAGAAACAATAACTGCACAAGTATGAAGTATTACTTCATATGTAATATCAAAAGGCGTGATTTCTTTTTGAGCTACATAGCCTCATCGCGCATCAGATAAAAAATCATATAAATTCCCGGCGACTGCTCAATCTCCAGGGAAGTATAAGTATAGTAATTGACAATCCCGTCATCCCCGATAATCGCCTTATTTCCCGCTCCGATTTTACTGACGTCATGATAGTTCCACATCATGCGAAACTCATCGCTTCTTTCAGAGAGGTCGGCAATAACGGATTCAAAGTCAGCCGTGTTGCTTCCTGCGGCGGCGTAATAGGCACGGAAAGAGGCGATAGTATGTCTGGCGGCTTTTTCCCAGTCCTGAATTTTTTGTTTGTAGTTATCGCTGACGAACATCAGCTTAAGTGAGTTCCTGTCTGATGCGGGTAAGCCAGACCAGTCGAAAATTTTATGCTTCGCCGCATCGTTCCAGTAAAGAATGTCCATGTTCCCGCGTCGGATAAAAGCCGGATGGGGATTAAGCGCATCAACCATGGCGGTAATTTCGCAAGAGAGCGCACAGTCCGATACAGGAGATTCCCGGCTGCCAAACACAAGCGCATTAAGATATGACTGTTCAACATGCGACAGTCTGAGCACCTTACCGATACGTTCAAGCGCAGGCTGCGAAATACGGATATCCCTTCCCTGTTCAAGCCACGTGTACCAACTCACGCTTACCGCTGCCAGTTGGGCTACTTCTTCTCTGCGCAATCCACTGACCCGTCTGTTAAGCGGGCTGAAGCCATAATCTTCCGGATTAAGCTTGGCGCGATGTTTAAGCAGGAAATTTTTTACATCTGCGTTTTTGGACATTTTCACTCCCGGGTATGACCTGAAGTCATAGGATAACCAGCCCTATTTTTAATTAGCGGCGTAACTCGTACTATCGCGGGCTGCATTACGGCAGAGAACCGAAGGATGAGCATGAAACCAGTATCAATTTACGGCAGCGGCGACGCTATCGGCTATCGTGAGATTTGTCTGCTCTATAAAGCAGATCGGGGCAGGCGCGAGGATAAGGCGCGTTATGTAATGAATCAAGCTATCGGCGCGATCATCGCCGAAACAACTTCTGACGTTACCGGACAGGCATAAAATGAATCAGTATAAAACGAACAGCATTGAAACCATGCTCACCGGTATTCTTACGCTGGTCGCCGTGATGGGGATAGGGCGCTTTTCTCTGACGCCGCAAATACCTGTGATGATCGGGGATGGTTATCTGACGCTTTCAAGCGCAGGGATCCTCGCATCTATGAACTATATCGGCTACCTACTCGGTGCCGTTCACGTCAGTAAAATGAAACACCGACACGCTTTCTTTCTTAAAGCCGGCCTGGCTGCAACCGTACTGGTTACGATACTCTCCGGTGTCACGTCAAATTTTGCGCTTCAGTGCTTGTTCCGCTTTATTGCTGGCGTCGGCGGCGCCTGGGCGTTGATTATCGTCACTTCCTGGACTCAGCTTGTGCTGGCAGGAAATAACGCGCCACGGCTTTCTGCCGCCGTTTTTACCGGACCGGGAGTAGGGATCGCTTTAAGCGGCTTACTGGCGTGGATTATGGCCCTGAAGCACTTTAACTCATCACAATCATGGTACGTATATGGCGTGGTAGCACTGATCGCCAGTCTCGCGATCTGGCGTTATTTGCCGGCTGAAACAGAACCGGCGCGATCAGAGACTGCGGAGAAAGAGCGGGTGGGCTCCGGTTTGAAAAAGCTGGTGTTAGTTTATGGCTTGGCCGGTTTCGGTTATATTTTGCCCGCTACCTTTTTAGCGCAAATGGCGCATAGCACCTTTCCTGATGCCAGTCAGGCTGCATTCTTCTGGCCACTTTTTGGACTGGCTGCGATAACCGGCGTCCTGCTGGTTATTCTTTTTTCAGCCCGGTTTAATACGCAGATCAGTCTCTCAGCTGCGATGATCCTGCAGGGATTAGGGGTGGCGGCGGCTGTTGTTGTACCTGACGGAACAGGACTGATCCTCGCAACCATTCTTACCGGGCTTTGTTTTCTGTCCATTATGCAGCTGACCATGCGTTTTGCCCGGGAGATCTCTTCCGGATCGTTGGCCAAAACGGTCGGTATGCTGACGTCCGGGTATGCTACAGGGCAGTTGATTGGTCCGTTGATTTCCTCAGCCAGCGTTACGCTCTTTGGTTCTCTTTACCCGGCAATCTTGTTAGCCGCTTTTTGCCTGGTGGGTGGGGGCATTGGCATTATGGTGTTAACAGGTAAACCAGACAACGTATAAACACTGTTTTGTCCAAGACTGTTATGCCGACATACCGTCGGCATTTTTTATTTTTGCAGAAGTAGACACGCCATTTTTTTGTTCTTTTTTCCCCATTATCCACAGGGCCGATCCAATTATTCGATCCCACACAGATCAATGATAGATCCTATAAAGATCCCCGCCCCCCGCAAACCGTTGGTGTCTCTGGCTTAAACAAGGATCGTTATCCACTATAGCGAGTAAAATAACCGCTATGTCGAGAGCAACAACCGCTGTAGCGAGAAGAACAACCGCGCCAGAGAGTAGCCTATAACCACTATAGCGAGTAACGAGGCGCTCAGGTTGTGATTAACAGAAAAACGGAAATGACTCTGCAAAACAGGCCAGACGGAGATGAATAAAAACCCGTCGTGAAAACAAGGCAAAATATGAAGAGGTTATCCACCGGGCGAACAGGCTGTGAAAAGGGATTTTTATTCACAGGCCAGATCCTACAACAGATCATAATAAGAACCTGTAAGTTCCTGAAAGATCCCTGCATCCTGCCAGCCCTTGCGGGACGTGACTTCAGCCAGCCTCGCCAACCACTGTAGAAAGTAAATCGACCACTATAGCGAGTAAATAATCCACTGTAGTGAGTAGCCTGTCCGCTATAGTGAGTGTTAGTATCCACTGTAATTAGTAACGACGATTATCGCTTGTTAAGTTCACGGGACAGTAAAATGTCAAAAAAAGAACTACAAAACAACCATATAGCTGAAGCGTTTAGTGAAACGGATAAAAAGACCGGCGAGGTTATTAACTTAACGCCTAACAGCAACAATACGGTGCAACCCGTTGCGCTGATGAGGTTAGGTTTATTCGTGCCCACGCTTAAATCTACTGGCCGCGGCAGAAAGAATCAGATGTCCTCTATGGATGTAACCGACGAGCTGAAACAGCTGTCGATCGTCAAATCAGAAGGTTATGAGAACATCAAGATCACCGGCGCTCGTCTGGACATGGATAATGACTTCAAAACCTGGGTTGGCATTATCCATGCCTTTGCGAAATATAAGGTGCTGGGAGACAGCGTAACGCTGCCTTTTATCGATTTTGCCAAACTCTGCGGCATTCCTTCCGTGCGCTCTTCTGCGAAGCTCAGAAGCCGTCTGGATGCGTCTCTGACGCGCATCGCCACTAATACCATCGCATTCAGCAATAAAGAGGGCGAGTATTACGTCACTCACCTTGTCCAGTCAGCGAAATACAGCGCGAAAAATGACAGTGTAACCTTGCAGGCGGATCCAAAAATTTTCGAACTCTACCAGTTCGATAAAAAAGTTCTGCTTCAGCTGAGAGCCATTAATGAGCTGTCGCGCAAAGAGTCAGCCCAGGCGCTCTATACCTTCATTGAAAGCCTTCCTCCCTCGCCGGCGCCGATATCCATGGCGCGTCTGCGCGCAAGGCTCAATCTTACTTCGCGCACCATTACTCAAAACGCCACCGTCAGGAAGGCGATGGAGCAGCTGAAAGAGATTGGGTACCTTGATTACACTGAAATTAAACGCGGTAAAATCGTTTACTTTGTGATCCATTACCGGCGCCCCAAACTTCGGCCTGCCGATATTCCGCTCAATTTGCCGGATTTAACAGACGATGACGTTGATGATCTGACGGAATCCGCAGAGCAGGGCGGTGAAATGGTCATGCTTTCCAGAGAAGAGCTGGCGCTGCTGGAAAAAATCAGGAAAGGGAAAAAGGCCTAACCACTATAGCGAGAAGGCAAAACTTCCTATCCACTGTAGTGAGCTATTTTTTGATTAATTGGCTAAGCAACCACTGTAGTGAGTGAGTTATCGACTGTAGTCAGTAAAGGTTCTCGTTACAGTAGATAGTTGCGTCCCTGCCAATCGTCAAAGCTTTACTTGCGGCTTACTGACATCGGCTGATGCTAATGCCATGAGCCGCAGCGGCTCTGCTTTATTCAAACTACTCGCTATAGTGGATAGTTCTCTCCAGCGCGGTTACTACTCACTACAGTGGATAGTCATGCCTTAATCCGGCAGTTACTCTCTATAGTGGATGTTTCTCACTACAGTGGTTGCCGGCCGCTATTCAGGTTTAAGACCGTTTAGGGGGGACATTCTGTAACGTCTTCTCGCTACAGCGGTTACTACTGATTATGCCGGGTGCGGAAGAAGGATTTTGTATGCCATGAACCAGACGTTAAGCCTTACGGGCAATACAGGCATCCGTTCTGAATACGCAGGAGAAAAGCCGCGAGGCGGGGAAAGCGCAGTGGTCAGCATCAGGATCCCGTTCATCAGAACGTAATTGCCAATTCGCTATTGCACGAAGCGGTAGCCGATACCGTTTTCGGTAATAAAATGCCGGGGTTTGGCGGGATGAATTTCTAATTTTTGCCGCAGATGTCCCATGTAAATGCGCAAATACTGACTGTTATCGGCGTTAGGACCCCATACGTGTTTTAAGATTTGCGCCTGCATCAGCACCTTGCCGGGATTGCTTACCAGCAAAGCAAGCAACCGGAATTCTGTCGCAGTGAGATGGATATGCTCCCCGGCGCGCGTCACGGTATGCGCGCTGAGATTAACCAGAGTATCGCCAAACGCCACCACCTGCTCCCGTTCATTTTCAACCCGACGCAACGCGACGCGCACTCTCGCCTGCAGCTCGCCGATGCCGAATGGCTTACAGAGAAAATCGTCTGCGCCCAAATCCAACGCCTCGATTTTATCCTCTTCTCCGGTGCGCGCTGAGAGGACAATAATGGGCTTCTCGCTCCACTGGCGAAACTCCCGGATAAAGGTCATTCCGTCCCCGTCCGGCAAACCCAAATCGAGGATCACCAGGTCAGGCTGTCTGGCCGCAGCGGTAACCAGCCCTCTGGACAATGTCTCGGCTTCATAAATTCTGATCTCATCGTTTTCCAGCGCGCTGCGTAAGAAGCGACAAATTTGTTTTTCATCGTCAATAATCAATATATTTTTCACATGATTGCTTCCAAATTTTCCTCTGGCGACGGGGCAGGCGGCAGGGGAAGGGTAAAAGTAAAACAGGCTCCACCCTGTGGGCGGTTAGCGGCATAAATCTCACCGTGATGCATACTGACAATGGCGCGGCAAATCGCCAGTCCCATACCGACGCCGGGAATAGCGGATTCTTCGTGACCGCGCGTAAATTTCTCAAAAATCTGTCGTTCTCTGCCGGCCGGGATGCCAGGCCCGTTATCCCATACCTCAACAGCCAGTTGGCCGGGCAGCAGACGGGCGCGAATGCCAATTTGAGCCTGATCGCCTGCGTATTTCTGCGCGTTCTCCAGCAGATTAACAAAAACGCGTTCCAGAAGCGGGCCGTCGCCTTTAAACAGTACCATCTCTGGCGGCAGATCGAGCCGGACATGCTCCGCCGGCAAGATGGCGTCCAGCGATTTCAGCGCGCTGCCGATCACTTCTTCAAGCGCAACCCAGTCCGTTTGCAGTCGGAAGCCATCCGTCTCGATACGCGCCATATCCAGCATATTGTTGACCAGACGGATGGTGCTCAACGTCTGCATACGGATCTGATTCGCCTGGGGCGCATAGTCTGAACCGGCCGCCGAGAGATCGAGCATCAGAATTTCCGCCTGCCCGAAAAGTACCGTCAGCGGCGTGCGAAGATCGTGGGAAAGCGCGGCCAGAAGCGCGTTTCTCAACTCTTCGCGCTCCGCAGACAGACGCGACTGTTGCTCGCGTCGGGTCAGCGCCAGACGTTCCAGCGCATCTGAAATAAGCACGGCAAAGGTATCCAGCAGGCGCTGCTGCTCCGGTATTAACAAGTGGCGCAGGTTGCCGGGTTCAATGATCAGCAGCCCCAGCGCGCGGTCGGATGAAGTTAATGGCAGAATTTTATAAGGCACGCCGGGAAGCGTATCCGTGCCCGCGCCTGCAACCTGTCGTTTATCAAAGCTCCATTTCACAATGGCGGGATCGGGCACCGTGCTCAGCATACGTTCACTGGGCGCAATCAGCGCTTCTTGATTATCGGGAAGCCAGACTTCGCATCGGGCAAGCAGCGCAGCGCCCACAACGCGCTGGCTGATTTGCGCGACTTCTTCAGGTTGCCGCGCCCGGCTTAATCCCTCCGCCATTTCGTACAGGTAACGCGCGCGTTGTTCCCTGTGACGCGCGACTCTGGCCTGATAGCGCACGCCAGCGGTCAGATTCCCGGTAATCACGCCGACAGCCAGCATGACGGCGAACGTTACCAGATAGCGTGCATCCATCACGGCGAAAGAGCCTACAGGCGCGATAAAAAACAGGTCGAACGCCACAATATTAAGCAACGCGGCGACGACGGAAGGCAACCGGCCAAAGCCGATCGCTAGCAGTACCACGCCGAGCAGATAAATCATGATCAGATTAATAGGAGAAAAGCCGGGCAGCAGCGCTTTCACGGAAAGGGTAATCAGCGCGCAGAGCGCGGCGGCCGCCAGACAACCGCGCAATTTTTGACGCCATATCTCTTTGCCGCTGCGGGCTGCGGCTTCCTGGCCCGTAGTGATATCGGGCGCATCGTCCAGCGCGACGATCATCAGATCTAAATCGGGGGCGAGGCGGCTCAGATTATGAGTAAAACGGTGGGTAAACCGCCAGCGGCGCTGCGGCGGGCGTCCCACGATAATTTTGCCGAGATTATGCTCGCGCGCATAGCGTACAACGGCCTGCGCTTCGTCAGGATCGGAAAGCGTGGCGGTCGTCGCCCCCATATTCTGCGCCAGCTGCAGCGTATGCAGAATAGTGCGGCGGCGGGATTCTTTCTGACGATAAAGCGTTGGCGTTTCCACTGTCACAGCATGCCATTCACAACCGAGCCTGGATGCCAGCCTGGCGGCAATGCGCACCAGTTTTTCACTGCCGCTGTTGGCGCCGATGCATAACAGAATGGCGTCGCGGATATGCCAGACTTTCTCTTCGCGTCCGCGTATGTCGCGCCAGGCTCGCATCTGATCATCGACCCGATCCGCCGTGCGTCGCAACGCCAGCTCGCGCAAGGCGAAGAGGTTGCCTTTCCGAAAAAAGTTTTCGATGGCGCGTTCAGCGCCTTCGCCGACATAGACTTTTCCTTCTTTCAGCCGTTGCCGTAGGTCATCCGGCGACAGATCCACCAGCACCACTTCTGTCGCGGAATCGAAAAAAGGATCCGGCACGGTTTCCCGCACTCTGATGCCGGTCACGCCGCTGACCACATCGTTCAGGCTTTCAAGATGCTGAACGTTTACCGTTGTCAGGACATCAATACTGGCATCAAGCAGCTCTTCGATATCCTGCCAGCGCTTGGGATGACGGGAGCCGCGCGCGTTGGAATGCGCCAGTTCGTCCATCAAAATCACGGCCGGACGCCGCGCCAGCGCCGCATCCAGGTCAAATTCCTCACTCTGGCTTCGCCCGGCGGAGCGGCGGGGCAGCAGGGGTAATCCCTCCAGCAAGGCTGCCGTCTCCTGACGACCATGGGTTTCCACCACGCCGACAAGCAGATCCAGCCCCTGCGCCCGCAAACGCCGCGCCTCCTGCAACATGGCCCAGGTTTTGCCCACGCCCGCACAGGCGCCGAAATAGATTTTCAGCTTGCCGCGGGCTTCGGTATCGCTCTGCGCCAGCAGCGCATCCGGGTCAGGCCGTCGGCGATCCTGCTTCATTTCTTCTCCTTACCGTTTTCCATCTCATCCAGCGCCATATTCAGTTGCAGGACGTTGACTACCGACTCCCCGGTAAACGACAGCAGAGGATGCTGCGTATGCGCCTCTACCAGACGGCGGAGCGCCTGTTCGGAAAGGTGACGCGCCTGCGCCACGCGGGGTATTTGCCATATCGCCGCCGCCGGAGAAATCTGGGCATCCAGGCCGCTGGCGGAGGCGGTTGCCAGCTCGGTCGGCACCCGCGGGTTTGCCTGAGGATTGGCCTGGCGCAGCGCAGCCACGCGCTGTTTTATCGTTTCGTCCAGCGCCGGGTTGCTGACCGCCAGATTACTGCCTGAAGAGGCTAACGGATTATAGGGCGTTTCCGCCGTAGCCGACGGGCGTCCCTGAAAATAACCCAGACGCGTAAAGCGTTGACCGATTAATGCCGAACCCACCAGACGATTCTCATGTTTTATCAATGAGCCTTGCGCGTTAGCGGGAAACCACCACTGCGCCAGCCCGGTGGTCAACAGGGGGTAGGCGACGCCGGTGATCAGCGTGAGCAGAATGAAAAGAGAAAATGCGGGACGCAACAAATTCATTTACAGCCTCCTCAGGCCAGACCCGACAGGGTCAGCAGGATGTCGATAAGCTTAATGCCGACAAAAGGCACCACCAGCCCGCCGGCGCCGTAGAGCCAGAGATTACGCCGCAGCAACCGCGCCGCGGCCATTGGACGATAACTTACCCCTTTCAGCGCCAGCGGAATCAGCAGGATAATAATCAGGGCGTTAAAAATAACGGCGGAAAGAATGGCGGAGGCCGGAGAGTGCAAGTGCATCACGTTCAGCATATTCAATTGCGGCCAGGTCGCCGCGAAAGCCGCCGGGATAATCGCGAAATATTTCGCGACATCGTTGGCGATGCTGAAGGTGGTCAGCGAGCCGCGCGTCATCAGCATCTGTTTGCCGATATGCACCACTTCCAGCAACTTGGTGGGATTGGAATCCAGATCCACCATGTTGCCCGCCTCTTTGGCCGCCTGCGTGCCGGAGTTCATCGCCACGGCTACGTCGGCCTGCGCCAGGGCCGGCGCGTCGTTAGTGCCGTCGCCGGTCATCGCCACCATGCGGCCTTCCGCCTGATATTGACGGATCAGCGCCAGCTTGGCTTCCGGCGTCGCTTCAGAGAGAAAATCATCAACGCCGGCCTCAGCGGCGATGGCGGCGGCGGTAAGCGGATTGTCGCCGGTAATCATTACCGTTTTGATCCCCATTCTCCGCAGCTCGGCGAAACGTTCTTTGATCCCTCCCTTCACAATATCTTTCAACGCCACGACGCCCATAACAATATTGTCTTCTGCGACCACCAGCGGCGTTCCGCCAGTACGCGCCACCGAAGCGACCAGCGCTTTCACTTCCGCCGGAAAATGCCCGCCATTGCTTTCAACGTGGCGGCGAATCGCATCGGCAGCGCCTTTACGCAAAGTTTTCTCGCCGATATTCACGCCGCTCATGCGCGTCTGGGCGGAAAAAGGGATAAACGTGGCGTTCAGGCTTTGCAGATCGCGCTCGCGTAGATTGAATTTTTGCTTAGCCAGCACAACGATACTGCGTCCTTCCGGCGTCTCATCCGCCAGCGAAGCAAGCTGGGCGGCATTCGCCAGCGCATCTTCCTGAATGCCACAGGCGGGAAGAAACTCGCTGGCCTGCCTGTTGCCCAGCGTAATGGTGCCGGTTTTATCCAGCAGCAGGACATCCACATCGCCGGCCGCCTCTACCGCGCGTCCGCTGGTGGCGATCACATTGGCACCCAGCATCCGGCTCATACCGGCAATGCCGATAGCGGAGAGCAGCGCGCCGATGGTGGTGGGAATAAGACAGACCAGGAGCGCGACCAGCACCGTCACGCTGACCGGCGTGCCTCCCCAGGCGGAAAAGGGCCAGATCGTGGCGGTCGCCAGCAGGAAAACAATGGTCAATGAGATCAGCAATATGTTGAGCGCCACTTCGTTCGGCGTCTTGCGGCGCTGCGCGCCTTCCACCATGGCGATCATCCGGTCGAGAAAGGTTTCGCCCGGATTGACGCTGCATTGCAGCACCAGCCAGTCAGATAAAATACGGGTTCCGCCCGTTACCGACGCGAAATCGCCGCCCGCTTCACGGATGACCGGCGCCGATTCGCCGGTAATGGCGCTTTCATCCACGGACGCGCCGCCAGCCAGCACCTCGCCGTCGCAGGGGATAATGTCTCCCGCTTCCACCAGCACGAAATCCCCTTTGCGCAGACTTTCCGCTGCGACGTTTTGCTGTTGGGCATCCTGTGACGGCGCGGCCAGCTTTTTCGCCCAGCTGGTGCGTTTAATCCCCTTCAGGCTCTCCGCCTGGGCTTTACTGCGGCCTTCGGCCAGCGCCTCGGCAAAGTTGGCGAAGAGCACCGTAAACCAGAGCCAGACGCTGATGGCGGCGGTGAAACCGACGTTATCCGATCCGGCGCGGAACGCCAGGATTGTCGTCAGGATACTGCCCAGATAAACCATGAACATCACCGGGTTACGGTACTGCACCCGGGGATCGAGCTTCTGAAAAGCTCCGACCATCGCAGCGCGCCACACTGTGCCGTGCTGTCGGGAAGAGGTGTGATGTGGCATAGAGAAACGCTCCGGCAATTAGTGGCTAATCGACTGCAAATGTTCAACGATCGGCCCAAGGGCCAGCGAGGGAATGAACGTCAGCGCGCCCACCAGCAATACCGTGCCGATCAGCAGGGCGACAAAGAGTCCGCCGTGAGTCGGCAGTGTGCCTACGCCAGGGGGCTGGCTTTTGCGTGCGGCCAGCGAGCCCGCGATCATCAGCAGCGGTATAAAAGGGACGAAGCGCCCCAGCAACATGGCCGCGCCCAGCAGCAGATTCCAGAACAGGGTATTGGCTGAAAGACCGGCGAAAGCGCTGCCGTTGTTATTGGCCGCCGACGAGAGCGCATAAAGCGCTTCGCTGAAACCGTGCGCGCCCGGGTTGAATATCCCGGCGCGTCCCGCCCCGGTCATCATTGCCAGCGCCGTACCCGTCAGCACCAGGCAGGGCGTAATCAGGATATAAATGGCCGCCATTTTCATTTCCGGCACGCCGATTTTCTTACCCAGATACTCCGGCGTGCGGCCAATCATCAGCCCGGCGATAAATACCGCCAACAGCACATTCATCAACATCCCGTACAGGCCCGAACCGACGCCGCCGAAAACCACTTCGCCCAGCTGAATCAGCCACAGCGGGATCAGGCCGCCCAGCGCGGTGAAGGAGTCATGCATGGCATTGACCGCGCCGCAGGAGGCCGCCGTGGTGATCACGGCAAACAAACTGGAGTTGAGAATGCCGAAGCGGCTCTCTTTTCCTTCCCAGTTCATGGCGCTGTCGGCGCCGAACGCGATAAGGTGCGGGTTGCCTCTGACTTCAGCCATCATGACCAGTACGGCGGTCAGCACAAACAGCAGCGACATCGCCCAGAGGATCGCGCGACCCTGCGCGCGCTCCCGCACGACATTGCCGAAAGTGAAGCAGAGCGCTGCCGGAATCGCGAAAATCGCCAGCATCTGAACAAAATTGGTTAACGCCGTCGGGTTTTCAAAAGGATGGGCGGAGTTAGCGTTAAACAGGCCGCCTCCGTTGGTTCCCAGCATTTTGATCGCCTCCTGCGACGCGACAGGGCCCATAGGCAACGTCTGCCGCGCGCCTTCAAGCGTGGTGGCGGTAACATAAGGCGTGAAGTTCTGGATCGTTCCCTGACTGATGAAAAACAGCGCTATCAGCAGGCTCAGGGGAAGCAGGACAAACAAGATAATACGCGTCAGGTCGCGCCAGGCGTTGCCGAGCTTGTCGCTGCTGTGCCGGAAAAAACCGCGCATCAGCGCAAACAGCACGGTGATCCCCGTTGCCGCCGACAGGAAATTCTGCACGGTAAGCCCGACCGTTTCGCTGAAATAGCTCATGGTGGATTCGCCGGCATAGGATTGCCAGTTAGTGTTGGAAACAAAGCTGATGGCGGTATTTAACGCCAGATGCCAGGACAATCCGGGCAGACGCTGAGGATTCAGCGGCAGAACGCCCTGCAGCATCAGCACGATAAACAAAAAAATCAGGCCGATTAGGTTAAACAGCAGGAGAGCAGACAGAAACTGACGCCAGTTCATTTCGCTGTTTTGTATGCCGCACAGGCGTGCTATTCCACGCTCCAGCGTGACGGTTCCCGGTAAGGGGCGATCCAGCGCCAGGCTGGTCAGCAAATGGCCCAGCGGTTGCGCGACGATCAGCAGGATCGCCAGAAACGCGGCAAGGAGTAAAAACGCTTCTGAGGCCATCAGAACGCCTCCGCCCGCAACAGAGCGTAAAACAGATAAGCCAGCAAAAGGGAAACCAGCACTATGCCGGTTAGTATTTCTGCGCTCACGGCGATCCTCCCGGATTCATTGGACAGAACCCGAGTGTAAGAAAAGGCGGATAAAAATATCGTCAATATTGTCGAGCGCGGTATATAAAAAATATAAAAATAGTCAAAGCGCCGATGCCGCTCCCTGGCAACGCTTAAGGTTTTCCTAATTTTCGACTGGCAGAATGTGAGCTTAAGTTGGTTACCGGACCCCTGTTATGTCATCGTTGTATTTTAAAAGACCGGCGCTAAGCCGCCTCTCTTTTTTAATCCTGTTTTCTTTTTATATCGCGTTGTTCCTGAACGTGGCCTTTTATCGTCAAGTGCTGGCGTTAATGCCGCTGGCGACGCTGCATAATACGCTGGTATTTTTTTCAATGCCGGTGGTCGCATTCAGCGTGATCAATATTGTTCTGACACTGGCCTCTTTTTTCTGGCTGGACAGGGCAGTTGCGGCTCTGTTTATTTTAGTTTCTGCGGCGGCGCAATATTTTATTAAGAATTACGGCATCGTTCTCGACAGATCAATGATCGTAAACATTCTGGACACCACTGTAGCCGAAGCGCAGGCTTTAGTGACGCCGCAGTTCTTTTTGACGCTGCTGCTTTCTGGTTTGCTTATGGCGGCGTTGGCTTTTCTGGTAAGGATTAAAAACAGTGCGCCGTTCTGGAAAAGTGTCGCTTATCGGGCCGGAAGCCTGCTGGTTTCCGTGGCGCTTATCGTATTTGTGGCGCTGGCGTTTTATAAAGATTACGCCTCTCTGTTTCGTAACAATAAAGAACTGATTAAGTCGTTGAATCCCTCTAATAGCATCGCGGCTTCCTGGTCTTATTACCGCCATCATGAGCGCGAAAACCAGCCGCTGATCAGGATTGGCGAAGATGCGCGCCAGAATCCGCAAATGCTCGCCGGCGCTAAAAAAAATCTGACCATCCTGATCGTGGGCGAAACCTCGCGCGCCGATAACTTTTCACTCTCCGGCTATGCCCGTCCGACCAACCCGTTGCTGGCGAAAGATGGTGTCGTCTATTTCCCCGACACCGCGTCCTGCGGCACGGCAACTGCTGTATCAGTGCCCTGCATGTTTTCCAATATGCCGCGCTCACACTATGACGATGTGCTGGCCAGCCACGAAGAAGGCTTGCTGGATATCGAGCAACGTGCCGGCATTAGCGTACTGTGGAATGAAAATGACGGGGGCTGCAAGGGCGCCTGCGATCGGGTTCCGCATCAGGATATGACGCAACTCAACTTGCCGGGTATGTGCATTAAAGGCGAGTGTTATGACGAGGTGCTGTTTCACGGCCTGGATGATTATATTAATAAGCTGCAGGGCAACGGAATTATCGTTCTGCATACCATCGGCAGTCACGGCCCGACTTATTACAATCGCTATCCGCCGGCATTTAAAAAATTTACGCCGACCTGCGATACCAATCAGATCCAGACTTGTTCCGGCGAGCAGCTGGTTAATACCTATGACAACACCTTGCTGTATGTCGATTATATCTTGGATAAAGCGATAGGTCTGTTAAAGGCGCATCAGGATCGTTTCACCACCAGTCTGGTTTATCTCTCCGATCATGGCGAGTCTCTGGGTGAGAACGGCGAATACCTTCATGGCATGCCTTATGCGATCGCGCCTGAGGCGCAAAAACATGTTCCTATGCTGATTTGGCTATCGCCCGATTATCAACAGCGTTATGCGGTGAATATGCATTGCCTGAACGGCCTTGCTTCGTCAGAGCATTATTCGCAGGATAATTTATTTTCCACCCTGCTTGGCATTACCGGCGTCATGACGCATGAATACAAACCCGGCGATGATATTCTGACGCCGTGTCGTAACCGATGATAAAAATAAACGCCGGGGCAACAGTTTTGCGGCTAAATAAACCCTGAATCAACGTCATGACGCTTGGGTTTGCGCTGTTTGTTATCATCGTGATGGAATAGCCGCTCTTTTATTTGCAAAAAGGAATTTTGACTATGACGGGCAAACAGAGACGGCAATTCATTAAAGGCGGCATCGGCGCTTTATTCACGCTTTCATTTTTGCCCGGCAGCCTGCGCCAGGCTATGGCAGGGAGAAAAACCTCCCTGCCCGGCGATGAGTTTTTGTGGCTGGAGGAGAGGGAAGACTGCGCCGCGCTGGCGTGGGTGAAACAGCAAAACCAGCGCACGCTTGCCCGTTTCGCCGAAAGCGAAGAATTCCGCCGGACGGAGAAACAAATTCTCGATTCCTTTAATAATCAAGAGCAAATCCCTTGGATCAGCATGGAAGGGCAATACGGCTACAATTTCTGGCAGGATGAAGATCACCCGCGCGGCCTGTTGCGGCGTACCACATTGCCAGAATATCGCAAAGCCGCACCCAGGTGGGAAACGGTGCTGGATATCGACGCGTTAGGTAAAGCGGAAGGCAAAAGCTGGGTATATAACGGATTTCAATCTTTAAAAACCGGCGACCCTCACGCCCTTATCATGCTGTCGCCGGATGGCGGCGACGCCGTAGAGATCCGCGAATTTAACCTTGATACCAAAGCGTTTATTAAAGAGGGATTTTATCTGCCGTCTGCTAAAAGCGATGTTTCATGGATTGATAAAGATACCCTGTATGTCGCCACAGATTTTGGCGCAGGAACGCTGACCCGTTCCGGTTATCCGCGCATCGTTAAGCGCTGGCGGCGCGGCACGCCGCTGAGCGCTGCGGAAACAGTATTTGAAGCACAGCCGAATGACATCAGCGCGTTCGCCGGGCATGACGATACGAAAGGTTTCGAACGCGACTATGTGGGCCGCGTTCTGGATGGGATTCGACAAGAGATTTTTCTTCTCACTAAACAAGGGAAGAAAATTAAAATTGATATTCCTGCCGATGCGAATTTCAGTACTTTTCGTGAATGGATGCTGATTGAACTGAAGAGCGACTGGATGGTGAAGCCGCATCGTTATCCTTCCGGCGCGCTGTTAGCGACTCACTTCGATGATTTTCTTGCAGGCAAGCGAGATTTGCAGGTGCTGTTCACGCCAGATCAGCGAACCGCGCTCTGCGGCTACAGCTTTACGCGCGATCATCTGATCCTCAGCACGATGAAAGATGTCGTAAACCGCCTTGAAGTGCTGACGCCGCAGGAAAACACCTGGCAGCGACGGCCGTTCGGCAATGCGCCTGCGTTAAGCACCCTTAGCGCAGGCGGAATTGATGAAGAAACCAACGATTACTTTTTGACGGTAGAGGGTTTTTTACAGCCCCCTTCGCTCTACATGGGCAATCTTGACAATGATAACGCGCCGGAGCTGCTGAAACAGGAACCGCCACGCTTTGACGCCAGCCGTTACCAGGTCAGTCAATATTTTGCCGAGTCCAAAGACGGAACGCGCGTACCCTATTTTCAGGTTGCGCTTAAAAATATTGAGCTTAACGGCAAAAATCCAACCTCCTTAAACGGTTATGGCGGCTTTGAAGTCTCGCTATTTCCGGGATATTTAGGCGTTGAGGGATCGATATGGCTGGAAAAGGGAGGCGTTTATGTGGTCGCTAATATCCGCGGCGGCGGCGAATACGGTCCGGCATGGCATCAGGCTGCGCTCAGGCAGAACCGTCACCGCGCTTATGAAGATTTCGCTGCGGTAGCAGAGGATTTAATTAAGCGGAAAATCACCTCGCCGCCCTGGCTATGCGCCTCCGGTGGCAGCAACGGCGGGCTTCTGGTCGGCAATATGCTCACACTGTATCCGCAGCTGTTTGGGTGTATCGTTTGCGATGTGCCGCTGCTCGATATGGCTCGTTATACCGAGCTTTCCGCTGGCGCATCCTGGATGGCCGAGTATGGCGATCCCTCAAAACCGAAAGAGTGGGAGTATATTAAAACATTCTCGCCTTACCATAATCTCAACGCACAACAACCTTATCCGGCGGTATTATTTAATACTGCAACCAGCGATGACCGGGTTCACCCTGCGCACGCGCGCAAGATGGCGGCCCGCATGCAGAAAATGGGTTATCAGCAGGCGTTCTTTTTTGAAAATACCGAAGGTGGCCATAGCGCAGCGGCAGATGGCCAGCAGGTCGCCTTTCTTGGCGCGCTGACAGCAGAGTTTATACGAAAACATTTACCGGCTTCTGCAGATAAGGAAAATAACATCTCTTAACCCGGTATTAAAAATCACGTGCTGCCATTCTGACAAGCAGCAAAAACGATAATGACAACCCAGGCGAAACAATATTTATCCTGTTTCGCCGATTTAATCCCCTTATAATCTCGCAAGAATTTAGGTTAATTCGTCATAAGCAGCAGTTTGAATAAAGGCGCTTTTAATACCGTTAACGATGAACTTTAAACATTTGATTATTATAAAGTGCTGCGCCGTATTGTGTTTTCGTAAAAACAAAGTAAATATAGCGCTGAGTGCGTTCCCGTAGGCTATTAGCGGGAGCGCACTTTTTGTTTTCGCATTATAAATAATTAATAACCGAAATTAACTGGATGGAAGCAATGAAAGTCAGACGTTTTTGTCTGCCTTTTGCTTTGAGTCTTTTATTGCCTGTCGTTTTTACGGCCAGCGCCGCGAACACCACAGATAATTCTTCGCTTATTGCAAAAGGCAAGTATGTCGCTATTGCCGCAGACTGTGGCGCCTGCCACAACGCCCCTCATAACGCTGCTGAAATGGGCGGCGGATATATAATCACTTCGCCATTGGGAAATATTTTCGCCAGTAATATTACACCGTCAAAAATCGCCGGGATTGGAGATTATACAGAAGAAGATTTTTCCCGCACGGTACGTGAAGGGATCAATAAACAAGGCCAGCATCTTTATCCGGCGATGCCTTATACCTCTTATGCAAAAATAACTGATGAAGATATGCATGCGCTTTACGTTTATTTTATGCAGGGAGTTAAGCCGTCAGACAAACCTGCTCCGGTAACGGCGCTGCCTTTTCCTTTTAATATGCGTTCGGGCATGGCGGTCTGGAACAGGTTTTTTGCCGACGCCCGGCCTTTCCAGCCCAGAGCCGATGTTTCCGAAGAAGTGAACCGCGGAGATTATCTGGTTAACGCGCTGGCGCACTGCGATACCTGCCATACGCCGCGTAACGCCTTTATGGGACAGGATAACAGTAAGGCGTTATCGGGCGGCAATCTGGGCAGCTGGTACGCGCCGAACATCACCCCGGATAAAAATTCAGGCATCGGCGGTTGGCGCGATGAAGAGATTGCCCAATATCTGAAGACCGGGCACGTTGCCGGGAAAGCGCAGGCGGCGGGTCCGATGGCGGAAGCGGTCGAACACAGCCTGCAGCACCTTTCCGATAGCGACATTAACGCCATTGTGGCTTATCTGCGTCAGATCCCCGCTGTGCATCAGGGCGAGAGCGTTCCCCGCGATGGAATGGGCGCGCCTGCCGATACGGAAGCGCGACTGCGCGGCCTAAGCCAGGTCGATCCCGGCTGGAAAGTCTTCAGCAGCACCTGCGCCAACTGCCACCAGGATAACGGCCAGGGCAACGCGCGCTATCCCTCGCTGTTCCATAACACCGTCACCGGCGCGCCGCAGGCCGACAACCTGATCGCCACGATAATTTACGGCGTTCACCGCGACGTCAATGGCGAAGCTATCGCCATGCCGGGCTTCGGACCTGACGCGTTCTACACGGATCGTCTGACCGATCAGCAAATCGCCGACGTCAGCAACTACGTGTTGAAAAACCTCGGCAACAGCGCGCTTAACGTGACCGCGGAGCAGGTGAAAACGGTGCGTGAAAACGGCAAACCGCCGTTGATAGCCCGGCTCGCCGATCCGACAGTCTGGGGGATCGCCGCCATTGGGTTGCTGATCCTGCTCGGCGTGATTTATTCAGCATTGCGTAAGAGGAAACACCATGCCGCAGCATAACGATCATCTCCCTTCGGCTTCACGGCGTCGGCTTTTGAAAGGCATCGGCATTTTAACTGCCGGCGCGTTGTGTAACTCGCTTTTTCCCGCCCGCCGCGCGTTTGCGGCGGCGATGGAAGAGAGCGGTTTTGTTCCGGTCTCCGCCTTTCTGGTCAGCCGGCCGGTCAATCCGATCCTGGCAGGGCGTTACTACGAAGCGCTACAGCGTCACTTTCCTGACTTTCCGGCGCAGCTGGCTGCGCTGAAAAGCTACCTTGACGGGCGGCATTTTGCCCACGTTGATGATTTTCTCGCGGTCAATGATGAGAAAAGCGTGGAGCGTCAAACCGCCAGCAAAATCATCTCCGCCTGGTACACCGGCGTGGTCGGCGCAGGCAGCGATCTTGAACTGATCGCCTTTGCCGAGGCGATGATGTACCTGCCGACCCGCGGCATCCTGGTCGTCCCGACTTACGGCGGCGGGCCGAATTCCTGGGGCGCGAAACCCGGCAGCACCGAACAAGAACAAGGAGCAACTGCATGAGCAAGCAAGATGTCGACGCCGACGTTGTCATCATCGGTTCGGGAGTCATGGGCGGGCTGATCGCCACTCAGCTTGCCAAAGCGGGTAAGTCGGTGATTATCGTCGAGGCGGGACCGCGCGTTTCACGTCAGGAGATCGTCGAGCGTTTTCGTAACTCGCCGTTCAAAATGTCGCTGACCAACATGAAATTGCAGGGAGTCGGATCGCCTTACCCGGATCTGCCGCATATCCCCTCAACCTACAGCAGCTATTTGCAGCAAACCGGTCCGGTAAAATACCCGACCAAATATTTGCGTGTGGTGGGCGGCACGACCTGGCACTTTGGTTCTGCCTTATGGCGCATGATACCCAACGATTTCAAACTCCAGTCGCTTTATGGACGCGGACGCGACTGGCCGTTCGGTTATGACGAGCTTGAACCCTGGTATGGCGTCGCTGAACATGAACTCGGCGTATCCGGCGTGGACGGTCAGGATGAAAGCGGGCAGGGCGGCAAAGCCTGGCCGCCTCGCTCGACGCCGTTCCCTATGCCGGGCCTGCCCACCAGCTACCTGTTCCAGCGTCTGACGGAGCTGTTAGGCAAAGGAGGATACAATCCGGTTCTTGAGCCTAACGGCCGCGCGACGCGCCCTTACGGCAAGCGTCCGGTCTGCGCGGGCAATAATAACTGCAACCCCGTCTGTCCTATCGCCGCCAAGTACGACGGGTCGATGCATATTGATGAAGCGGAACGTCTGGGCGCGAAGCTGCTGGATAACTCGGTGGTCTGTCAGATTGAAGCGGACGACAGCGGCAAGATCACCGGCATCTGGTACAAAAAGCCTAATGGATCGACGTACCATCTGCGGGCGAACTATTTTGTCCTGGCGGCGTACGGCATCGAGTCGCCGAAGCTGCTGCTGATGTCTACCTCGGCCAAATACCCTAACGGCATCGCTAACTCGTCCGATCAGGTCGGCCGCAACCTGATGGGGCACACCGGGATCAGCATGAACCTGATGATGAATGAGGATATCTGGCCAGGGCAGGGACCCACTGAGCTGCTGGTATACCTCAATAATCGCGACGGAAATTTCCGTAAAGATTTCCCCAGCTACAAAATCAAGGTGCGCAACACGGTGCCTACCGCGGATTATGCCGCGTCGCTGATCGCCAAAGGCGTTTTGGGTTCGAAACTGGACGAGGAGTTGCGCAAACAGTCCGCGCGGGCGCTGAACTTCGCCATCGACTTCGAAACCCTGCCGCTGCCGGAAAACCGCGTCGTGCCGAGCAAAACCAAAAAGGATGCGATCGGCATTCCGCTGCCGGAGATCTATTACAGCGTGACGGATTACTGGCATGCCGGTAAGGAAGAAAGGCTGAAGGATTTCGCTAAATTCGCTGAGTTACTTAACGGCGACGTTGTGAAAATCGACACCAACTTCCAGGATCGCCAGCACATTATGGGCACGACCATCATGGGAGACGATCCGAAAAATTCGGTGGTGAACCGCGACTGTCAGACCCACGATCATCCTAACCTGTTCATTGCCGGTACCAGCGTTATGCCTTCCGCGTCCTGCATGAACCCGACGTTGACCGGCGCGGCGCTGAGCCTGCGTCTGGCCGATCATCTGTTGAAAACCATGCAAAGCGCATAAGGTTCCGCCGCTGAGCAACAGGATGCGCTCAGCGGCGCCCTTTCCCGATATCGCCGTTATATCCCTGCATAACATGGCGTTAATAAAGATAACGTTTTCCGTTAAGTTAGTGCTTTGAACTTTTCTTAACGGGTATGACATGCGCGACAGATTTGCGTCATCACAAATAGCTTTGCACTGGATAACTTTTCTGCTGCTGGTTACGGCCTACTGCACCATGGAGCTGCGCGGTTTCGCTCAACGAGGTTGGTGGCAGGGTTATGCCTTGATCATCACGCATTTCAGCGCCGGGAGCGCCGTATTGGCGATGATGCTGCTGCGTCTTTGTCTGCGCTTCCGTCATCGCAGCCCTGAAATCGCGCCGTCTCTGCCGCGCTGGCAGAGTCTGCTGTCGCGCCTGACGCACGCCTCTCTCTATGCGTTGTTCATCGCTCTGCCGGTGCTGGGTATTCTGTCACGCTATTTTCGCGGGCGTGACTGGTAGCTATTTGGCATGACGATGCCGGTAAGTCGGGAGCCGGACAGCAATCTCTCCTCCCTGCTGACGGAGTGGCATGAAGTTCTGGCGCCGCTGGGCTACTGGCTGGTCGGCCTGCATGCGGCGGCGGCATTGGCGCACCACTATTTACTGAAAGACAACACGCTGCTGCGTATGCTGCCGGTCCGGCAGTTGCGCTCGGACAGAGAATAACCTTCCTTTGTCTGTAGTAGGCGCGATCGACCGGCAATCTCCCGATGGCGATCGCGTCTATGCTGTTCAGTACGTTGAGGAGCAGTTCCCTGTTTCTCCCTTTGGGGTCAGTTTGGATATCAAAAATTATTGTACGTCAAGGCTAAGAATTGACCATTAAACCCCAAAGGATTTTAAGGAGATCCTTCAAGTGTAATTGGTGGGTTACCAGCTTCCATAGGGGTATACTTTCCCCCTGATGAAATCAGGCGTATCTCCGTAATATTTATATCCATTCGGGTGTTTTGTAACTCCCCGACAAATATCTAATTTATCTCCGGATACGGTTTTCAGGACTGACGGGGTGACACGATAATTAGGCTCAAACCCGATACCCTGTAGCCAGACGGCCACCTTTCCTTCCGGTGCCAGACCAATTAGCAAGGTGTCATAAGTGTTATTGTACGGATCACTTTTCCCGCTGGGACTGCGCATCTTTTCCACAACGGCTGCGGATAAAGTGAGATGCGTTTCATACACCGTTTTATCAATGATGGAATCCCAGCAAAAAAGAATATGTTTAGGAGGGCGCTCAACGTGATTCCAGTAGCCTCCGGGGGCGCGATCCTTGTCATTCCACTCACCGATAACACCGGGTAGCGCTGATGTGCTGTTCAGCGTGTTAAAACGATAGTCCTTTCCATCTGCATCAAGAATAGCAGCGAACGTCACTAGTGCGGGCAGTGCTTTTGGCGTGAAAAAGTTAAATTTCCACTCCGTCGGCACATCATTTTTGACTGAGGTATTGGGCTGGTCAGTACCGTGGCAGGCCGTCAGCATAAGCACCGGGATCAGACCGGCCAGACGAATTATTTCCATATTTTATTCC
>DENB01000030.1 GCA_002359495.1 Enterobacteriaceae bacterium UBA2655 | reverse complement strand
GACGCCGGAGGAAACCCCGGAGGAAACGCCGGAAGATACATTGCCGTTACGCATTGAGCTTTAACATTTTTAATGCTCATTACACCCTTCTTTTACGAACTCTGTAAAAGAAGGGTTTACGTTTATTTAATAAAAAATGAAAAATTCCTCAGCGAGGTAAGATATGTCCAATGCGGTCAGAGTTAGCGATACAACTTGTCATGGCGGGGCTGCGGCAACAGGGTCCGGAGACGTCTTCATTAATAATCTTCCTGCTGCTTTAACCAGTCTTACTGTGGTTCCATGCCCTATACCAACGCATTGCGTAGGTGTTGTAGCAACCGGATCAGGAACCGTATTTATTAACAATTTGCCCGCTGTAAGCTGCGGAGCTGTTACCAGCTGTGGCGCAGCATTTGTTTCCGGTTCATGTGACGTTTTTATAGGAAGTTAACGTTGATGAACCTGTTATTAATTTGGCCGGAACAACAGCATGCTTTTTACCTGAGCGAAGAATACAGTGTAGATAAACCGCTATTTTTTGACATGAACTTAGGGGGATTTATTACTGATAAGGTTTCTGACAATCAAGAAACGCTGTTTTTTTACTGGAACGCTTCCGGTCCAGTTATCTATAACAACAGTCAAGAATATGTCTGTATTGTCGATCAACACAGCCTCAATTACCAGAAAGCTATTTCGCTTCAGGCTGGTATGTCAATCCAGGCTGGAGCATTTAAGCTGATAACGACTTCTTCAGAACCTGCTGATTTAAGCGCAGAGCTTTTCAACGATCCTGTAATAAATCCTCTTAAGCATGAACGAATGGGGAAGGTTGAAGAGATATTGCCGAAGGGGGGATACCATCTTCTCGCAATAGAAACTATGACCATTAACGAAAACGAAGAAGTAAGTGACGAGAATATTCTCAGGTCACTCGAGTTAGAGTATAAAAAATACCTTATACTCGATGAACAACATCGTGATAATTATTCTGAATCTGAGCAAAATTTCATTGTGTCGGGCGATGATCCTCTGTTTGAGGAAACCCGGGAAAATCTGAAGGGGAAAACGATAACGGAATGCATATTTGATTCCTCAGCTTTAATTGAGAAGGTGCTGGAGGGATTAGAGGATGCTATGACGTTAGAAGATTTTCAACAAGATGACGAACAAGGTGATTTATTGAGGCTACTGGCACCTGAACGTGTTTTGGCATGTAGCAAAAAGAAAGTTTCAAACCTGGTCTATCAGGATCTTTACCAGCCGGGCTTGGATAGTCAAATTTAACAACAGGGAATAAACCATGCAGCAGAATTTAAAACTTAACGAAATTTTAAAAGAAAAATCATTGAATGAAATGACGCAGGATATGTTGCGCCAGGTAAAGAATGAGCCAGGAAATATTGCATTACGTGAAGTTTTGTTCAAACTCTATTGCATTGAAGGCTTATGGGAAAAAGCCATGTTGCAACTTGAGACTTCACTGTTGCTGGATGACAGCGATAAAAAGCAAATCGAGTTGTATAAAAATTTAGTATTGAGCGAAATGCTTCGCGAGCAGGTGCTCGCTGGCAAAAAGGTTGCCGTTACGCTGGATAAACTTTCATCGCCATGGCTGGAAAAACTGCAACAGGCGAACAAGGCGTATCATGAAGGTGATATTGAGCGATCCGACATGTTGCGCCTCGATGCCTTTAACGAGTTGCCTGAAAATAGCGGCAACGGTCCGCAAACTGGCTCTTTTGGCTGGCTGGCGGACAGTGATTCACGTCTGGGTCCCGTCTGTGAATTTATTAATGCTGGCGGCTATCGCTGGGTTCCTTTTACAGATATTCAATCTCTGAGCGTACAAACTCCGCAGGATACGCTGGAGCTGGTTTGGGCGCAGGCGCAAATAGTCATGAATGGCGAAACCTATTATGGCTTTATACCGGCACGTTATCCGATCACGCATGAGACGGATCAAGCCATCAAGCTGGGTTACAGAACAGAGTGGAATTCACTTACGGATGTACTGTCCGTAGGCGTTGGCAGAAAAGTTTTGATTACTGACCAAAATGAATTTTCATTATTTGAAATTGATAATATCTACTTCGCCTGAGACTGCTTACTGTAATGGAAACCAAAAGGCAATTTTCGCCAACGTTATTGGATCGTCTGCTTGATGAGCAGCCTAAAGCTCAACGAGAAGTGTTTGATCAGTTCTTCATTAATGCCAACCAGATGCGCGCCATTGTTTTACGCGACGTCTTGGCCATACTGAACACGACCAATATTGAAGATCGTCTGGAGGCGGATCGTCATTACGATGTAGCTGGGTCGGTAATCAACTATGGCGTCAGGGCAGTAACCGGAACGCATCCTACTCAGCATGACTGGAGAACAACGGAAAAAAACTTTCGTGAAGCGATTTTACGGTTTGAACCACGGATAATTCCGGAATCGTTGCGGGTTGCTTTACCAGATACACAAGATCGATCGTTTAAAAATGGCATGCTGCTGTTTGAAGTTTATGGCCTAATCTACTGGGATCCTTATCCTATCGATCTGGCTGCAAAGTTTTTACACGATCGTGAAAACGATAAAGTTATTTTAAAACAGATATAACAGCAACGGCCATGGCCGTTGCTGCATCGCCTGTTATTTCCCGATACAGAAGCTGGAGAAAATTCGTCCCAGCAGATCGTCGGAAGTAAACTCGCCGGTAATTTCGCTCAACGCCTGCTGCGCCAGACGCAGCTCTTCCGCCAGCAGTTCCCCAGCCCAGGTGCCGAGCAGCTGGGCTTTCCCCTGTTGTAAGTGAGTAGCCGCTAACTCCAACGCCTGTAAATGGCGTCGACGCGCCAGGAAGCCGCCTTCCATATTGCCGGCAAAACCCATGCTCTGTTTCAGATGATCGCGCAGTACCTCAACCCCTTCGCCGGTACGCGCCGAGAGCCGAAGAAGTGAGTGACCATTTACTTCGCTCAGACCCAAGGTTTCGCCAGTTACGTCCGCCTTATTACGCACCACCGTAATGGGTAACGAGTCGGGCAGACGCGCAACAAAATCGGGCCAAATCACCGCCGCTTCGGTCGCATCCGTGGTAGTGCCGTCTACCATAAAGAGCACGCGATCCGCCTGTTCAATCTCCTGCCAGGCGCGTTCGATGCCGATGCGCTCGACTTCATCGCTGGCTTCGCGCAGTCCGGCGGTATCGATGATGTGCAGCGGCATGCCGTCGATATGAATATGCTCGCGCAGCACGTCGCGCGTGGTCCCGGCAATATCGGTGACGATAGCCGCCTCACGGCCCGCCAGCGCGTTTAGCAGGCTCGATTTGCCGGCGTTAGGACGACCGGCGATCACCACTTTCATCCCTTCACGCAGCAAACTGCCCTGGCGTGCTTCGGCGCGCACGCCGTCAAGATCGGCGATAACCGCATTGAGCTGAGCTTCGATTTTGCCATCGGAAAGGAAATCGATCTCCTCGTCCGGGAAATCAATGGCCGCTTCCACATAGATACGAAGGTGAGTAAGCGCTTCCACCAGATGGTTAACCCGGCTGGAGAATACCCCTTGCAGAGAGTTTACGGCGGAGCGCGCCGCCTGCTCCGAGCTGGCGTCAATCAGGTCGGCAATGGCTTCCGCCTGCGCCAGATCGAGCTTATCGTTCAGGAAGGCGCGTTCAGAGAACTCGCCCGGCAGCGCGATGCGCACGCCCGGCAGCGCCACGATGCGCTTCAGAAGCAGATCGAGAATTACCGGTCCGCCATGGCCTTGCAACTCCAGCACATCCTCGCCGGTAAAGGATTTTGGACCAGGGAACCACAGCGCGATGCCCTGATCCAGCACGCTGCCGTCGCCGTCTTTAAACGGCAGGTAATCGGCGTAGCGGGGTTTGGGCAGTTTGCCTAACACCTGCTGCGCCACCTCGGCCGCTCTGGCGCCGGAAATACGCAGAATGCCGACGCCGCCGCGTCCGGGGGGCGTCGCCTGGGCGACGATAGTATCGCTGTGGCTCATAAATTTCTCTCGCTACATAAAAAAAGAAGGCGGTCGCTTTGACCGCCTTTATACCTTTCATCTTCCAAATTGCAACCGTCAGGTGGCTATCTGCAAGATTCGCGTATCGGGTAAATTACGCTTTCTTCTTGTCGCGGCTGTGCAGGCCGCGTTTTTCCAGCCCGCGGTAGATCAGCTGCTGCTGGAGAATAGTCACCAGGTTGCTCACGATGTAGTACAGTACCAGACCTGCCGGGAACCACAGGAAGAACACGGTGAAAATAACCGGCATAAAGGTCATGATCTTCTGCTGCATCGGATCCGTCACCGTGGTCGGCGACATCTTCTGAATGAAGAACATGGTGATGCCCATCAGGATCGGCAGGATGTAGTACGGGTCCTGCGCAGAGAGGTCATGGATCCACAGCGCGAACGGCGCATGACGCAGTTCCACCGAGCCGCTCAGCATATAGTAGAGCGCAAGGAAGATCGGCATCTGAATCACTAACGGCAGACAGCCACCCAGCGGGTTAACCTTCTCCGTTTTGTAGAGCGCCATCATCTCCTGGCTCATCTTCTGCTTGTCGTCGCCCAGACGCTCGCGCATCGCCTGAATCTTCGGCTGCAGCATACGCATTTTCGCCATCGAGGTGTACTGCGCTTTGGTCAGCGGGTACATGATGCCGCGCACGATGAAGGTGATGACGATGATCGAGAAGCCCCAGTTGCCGATAAAGCTGTGCAGGAACTTCAGCAGCTTAAACAGCGGCTGAGAAATAAACCACAGCCAGCCGTAATCCACGGTCAGATCAAGGTGCGGCGCCACGGCAGCCATCTTGTCCTGAATTTCCGGGCCGACCCACAGGGTAGCGCCAAGATCCTGCTGCGCGCCCGCGGCGATAGTCACCGGCGCGGATTTATAACCCACAGCCGCCACGCCGTTGCCCAGGTTGCTGGTATAAAGCGTATTGGCGCCCTGCGTGCGCGGAACCCATGCGGTAGCAAAATACTGCTGCAGCATCGCCACCCAGCCGTTATTGGTGGTGGTGTTCAGGTTCTCGTTGTCTGCGATGTTGTCGAACTTATATTTCTCATACTTTTCGTCGCTAGTGGAGTACGCCGCGCCGCGGAAAGTATGCAAAGCAAAGTTATTGCTGCCGGTATCGCGATGCTTCGGCAGATCGATAGTCTGCTTCAGCTGGCCGAACATCGACACTTCCAGCGGCTGCTGGGTGGCGTTGTTGATGTGATAATCGACGTTAACGGCATATTCGCCGCGCTTAAACACGAAGGTTTTGGTGTAAACCACGCCGTTCTCAGCGGTCCAGGTCAGCGGCACGCGCAGTTCGGTCTGGCCGTCCGCCATCTCGAAGCTATCTTGGGCGGCGGTATAGAGCGGACGCGCGCCATTGTTCGGGTTATCCGGGCCGTTACGGCCGGTCAGGCCGCTTTGCGCCTGATACAGAAACGCCGGGGTGGTTTCCAGCAGCTGAAACGGCTGAGCGGAACCCAGTTTGTCCGGGTAGGTCAGCAGCTGAGCCTGCTCAACATCGCCACCGCGGGTGTTGATGTTAATAGACAGGACGTCGGTCTTAACGGTGATCGTTCTGCCCTGGCCGCTGGCTGGAACGCCCTGACTGGCGGCATCACCCGCTGCGCTGCTCGTGTTTTGCGTGGTCTGGGTCTGCTGAGGCTGCGGAGCGTGGTCCGTTTGCCAGGCTTGCCAGATCATAAAAGACACGAACAGAAAAGCGATGAGGAAAAGATTGCGTTGCGAATCCATCGTTAAAGTTCTCTGTTATTGTCGGTTTTTGGCGGCACCGGATCGTCGCCACCCGGGTTCAGCGGATGGCATTTTAATACGCGTTTAATCGTCAACCAACTGCCTTTTACCATGCCGAACCTGCGCAAAGACTCAATGCCGTATTGCGAGCAGGTGGGCCGAAAGCGACAGTGCGGTCCCAGCAGCGGGCTGATAGCGCGTTGATAGACGCGAATCAGAACGATCAGGAGCCGCGTGCCAGGCGACAGTGACGACGCCATAATTTCTCCAACGCTTCCGCCAGCGCACGGTTATCAAGATCCGCAACGCCTTTTTTCGCCACGACCACAAAATCCATTGCTGGCAGTTCATGTTGACGCAGACGAAAGCTTTCGCGGGTCAATCGCTTGATCCGGTTGCGTTCGTGGGCGCGTTTCACATGCTTTTTGGCGACGGTAAGACCGATGCGGGGATGCCCCAGCGAGTTCAGGCGGCCGAGAATAGTAATTTGCGGCGTGCCAGCCCTTTGTGGCTGCTGGAAGACGAAAGTGAAATGAGTGGGAGTTAACAAACGTAACTCCCTGGGAAATGCGAGCTTAACCACGAGGGTTAGCTTTTATTACTTAGAAACGGTCAGACGAGCACGGCCTTTAGCACGACGACGTGCCAGAACCTGACGACCATTTTTTGTAGCCATACGTGCACGGAAGCCGTGTGAACGGTTGCGCTTCAGTACGGACGGTTGAAAAGTGCGTTTCATGGCGATTTCTACCTAAACTTGAAAATTTTCACTTGGTGACGCGTTTTTGGGCCAGTAAAACGACCGACGCCTCAGTGTGTCTTTAATAAAGAGGCGGGATTGTAATAATTGTACAGTCCGGAGTCAATTTACTTCGCTGGTCGCGGTACCTGGAAGCCCCGATACAGCCCGCTGAAGCCGGCAGTCGGGTAAAGAGCGTACAACGCCGGGGGGAGAATTATACGGCCTCCAGCCTAAAGCGCAAGGATCGCGCGGGATCTTCTTTCGATCGCTTTGCAAGTGGGTTGCGGAGAAAACGAGAGGTGACCAGAAAAATTGCATGTTAGGTTACGATCCCTGATGCCTTTTTGTCCGGCTGGCGTAAACTGAACTGCCCGCTGCTATCCTGTGGATAAATTGCATCAAAACTGTGTAGAAAGGGAAGATCTCTGTCTCGCTTTGCGTTATGATCCGCCCCTTCCGCTGAGGATCCTGATGCGATCGCCGTGTGGAACAACCGCTGATAGCGGTCGCAGGCGCTTTCTTTCGTCTGTGTCAAATATGAACGTTTCTTTATTAGCGCCTACTATCTTATCGATTTTGTACGAGTGGAGTCCGCCGTGTCACTTACGCTTTGGCAACAGTGTCTTGCCCGTTTGCAGGATGAGTTACCTGCCACCGAATTCAGCATGTGGATCCGTCCGCTTCAGGCTGAGTTAAACGACAATACGCTCGCCTTATATGCACCAAATCGGTTTGTACTCGACTGGGTTCGGGATAAATATCTCAACAGTATCAACGGGCTGCTGAACGAATTTTGTGGCGCGGACGTGCCGTTGCTGCGTTTTGAGGTAGGCACGCGTCCGGTAACGCAGGCGGCGGTCAGCCAGCCGGTGATGGCCAGTGTCAACGTGCCGACGCGCCAGGAGAACCGCCCGGCGCCGGTGCAGAACCTGCGCCCGAGCTGGGATAACGTGCCGGCACCGGCGGACGTCACCTACCGCTCCAACGTCAACAGTCGTCATAACTTCGATAACTTCGTCGAGGGTAAATCGAACCAGCTGGCGCGCGCGGCGGCGCGTCAGGTGGCGGACAATCCCGGCGGCGCCTATAACCCGCTGTTTCTCTATGGCGGCACCGGCTTGGGAAAAACGCACCTGCTGCACGCTGTCGGCAACGGCATTATCGCGCGTAAGCCGAATGCGAAAGTGGTCTACATGCACTCCGAGCGTTTCGTGCAGGATATGGTGAAGGCGTTGCAGAACAACGCCATTGAAGAATTTAAGCGTTACTACCGTTCGGTCGATGCGCTACTGATCGATGACATCCAGTTCTTTGCCAATAAAGAGCGCTCGCAGGAGGAGTTTTTCCATACCTTTAACGCGCTGCTGGAAGGCAATCAGCAGATTATTTTGACGTCCGACCGTTATCCGAAAGAGATCAACGGCGTGGAAGATCGCCTGAAATCCCGCTTCGGCTGGGGCCTGACGGTGGCGATCGAACCGCCGGAGCTGGAGACGCGCGTGGCGATCCTGATGAAAAAGGCGGACGAGAACGATATCCGTCTGCCGGGCGAAGTCGCTTTCTTTATTGCTAAACGTCTGCGCTCTAACGTACGCGAGCTGGAAGGGGCGCTGAACCGCGTCATCGCCAACGCCAACTTTACCGGCCGCGCCATTACTATCGATTTCGTCCGCGAAGCGCTGCGCGATCTGCTGGCGCTGCAGGAAAAGCTGGTCACCATTGATAACATTCAAAAAACGGTGGCCGAGTATTACAAAATCAAAGTGGCCGATCTGCTTTCCAAACGCCGTTCGCGTTCCGTCGCGCGCCCGCGCCAGATGGCAATGGCGATGGCGAAAGAGCTAACCAACCACAGCCTGCCGGAAATCGGCGACGCATTCGGTGGCCGCGACCACACCACGGTGCTTCACGCCTGCCGTAAAATCGAGCAGTTGCGCGAAGAGAGCCACGATATTAAAGAAGATTTCTCCAATCTCATCAGAACATTATCTTCCTGACGCTATGAAATTTATTGTTGAACGTGAGCAGTTGCTTAAACCCTTACAACAGGTCAGCGGTCCGTTAGGCGGTCGTCCGACGCTGCCGATCCTCGGCAACCTGTTAATGCAGGTAAATGACGGCACGCTGTTGCTGACCGGCACCGATCTGGAAATGGAAATGGTGGCGCGCGTTGCGCTGACGCAGCCGCACGAACCCGGCGCGACCACCGTGCCGGCGCGTAAATTTCTGGATATCTGCCGCGGCCTGCCGGAAGGCGCGGAAATCACTATCGTGCTGGAAGGCGAGAGAATACTGGTGCGCTCCGGGCGCAGCCGCTTTTCGCTCTCGACCCTACCGGCCAGCGACTTCCCCAATCTCGACGACTGGCAGAGCGAGGTGGAGTTTACGCTGCCGCAGGCGACGCTGAAGCGTTTGATCGAAGCGACGCAGTTTTCGATGGCGCATCAGGATGTCCGCTATTACCTCAACGGCATGCTGTTCGAAACCGAAGGCGAAGAGCTGCGCACCGTGGCGACCGACGGACACCGCCTCGCGGTCTGTTCGATGCCCATCGGCCAGGCTCTGCCGAACCATTCGGTGATCGTGCCACGTAAAGGAGTAGTTGAGCTGATGCGTCTGCTGGACGGCGGCGATACGCCGTTGCAGGTGCAGATCGGCAGCAGCAATATCCGCGCGCACGTCGGCGACTTTATCTTTACGTCCAAGCTGGTTGACGGCCGTTTCCCCGATTATCGTCGCGTATTGCCGAAAAACCCGGACAAAGCGCTGGAGTCGGGCTGCGATCTGCTGAAGCAGGCTTTCGCGCGCGCGGCGATTCTGTCGAATGAAAAATTCCGCGGCGTTCGCCTCTATATCACCGAAAATCAGCTGAAGATCACGGCGAACAACCCGGAACAGGAAGAAGCGGAAGAGATGCTGGACGTCTCCTACAACGGCAGCGATCTCGAGATCGGCTTCAACGTCAGCTATGTTCTGGATGTGCTGAATGCGCTGAAGTGCGAAAATGTGCGTCTGCTGCTGACCGATTCGGTTTCCAGCGTACAGATTGAGGATGTGGCGAGTCCGGCGGCGGCTTATGTCGTGATGCCTATGCGCTTGTAGAATATATCGGCCTGGCTTACTTGCCATTCCGGTCCCGGGCAGTGCTCGTCCACGGTCACATACTTCAGTATGCTCCCGTGTCCTGCGCGCTGGCCGTAACCGGACTGGCTGCGATGCCGACGGCCTGGTTGGGTAAAAAAGTCAAAACCCAAAGTGCCATGCGCCACCACTTGCCACACTTCCAGCATTGGATTGATTCATGGCTTTAACCCGCCTTCTGATTAAAGATTTCCGCAACATCGAGCAGGCCGATCTTGCGCTGGCGCCGGGCTTCAATTTTCTGATCGGTGCCAACGGCAGCGGCAAAACCAGCGTGCTGGAAGCCATCTATACCCTCGGCCACGGGCGCGCCTTTCGCAGCCTGCAGGCGGGGCGCGTGATCCGCCACGATCAGCAGGCGTTTGTGCTGCACGGGCGCGTCGATAATCACGAACGCGAAATGGCGCTGGGTCTGACTAAAAACCGGGCCGGCGACAGCAAAGTCCGCATCGACGGCAGCGACGGCCATAAAATCGCCGAGCTGGCGCAGCTGCTGCCGATGCAATTAATTACCCCCGAGGGGTTTACTTTGCTCAACGGCGGCCCCAAATACCGTAGGGCCTACATAGACTGGGGCTGCTTCCATAATTCGCCGGGCTTCTTCAATGCCTGGAGCAACCTGCGTCGGCTGCTGAAACAGCGCAACGCCGCGCTGCGGCAGGTGACGCGTTACAGCCAAATCCGCGCATGGGATCAGGAGCTGGTGCCGCTGGCGGAGCAGATCAGCCAGTGGCGCGCCGAATACAGCGAGGCCATCGCGGCGGACATTACCGCCACCTGCGCCCAATTTTTACCTGAATTTCAACTCGCCTTTTCGTTCCAGCGCGGCTGGGATAAAGAGAGCGATTACGCCACTTTGCTGGAACGTAATTTCGAGCGCGATCACGCGCTCACCTACACCGCCAGCGGGCCGCACAAAGCGGATTTTCGTATCCGCGCCGACGGCACGCCGGTGGAAGATTTACTCTCGCGCGGACAGCTCAAGCTGTTGATGTGCGCGTTACGTCTGGCGCAGGGGGAATACCTGACGCGCCATAACGGACGCCGCTGCCTTTACCTGATCGACGACTTCGCGTCCGAGCTGGACGAGCGTCGCCGACGCCTGCTGGCCGAGCGTCTGAAAGCCACGCAGGCGCAGGTTTTCGTTAGCGCCATCGGTACTGAACATGTTATCGACATGAGTGACGAAAAGGGCAAGATGTTCCGCGTGGAACAGGGTAAAATAGCGGTTCAACCTGAAGATTAAATGAGCGAGAAACGTTGATGTCGAATTCTTATGACTCCTCCAGTATCAAAGTCCTGAAAGGGCTNNACGGATGACGGCACCGGTCTGCATCACATGGTATTCGAGGTCGTGGACAACGCCATCGACGAAGCGCTCGCGGGTCACTGTAAAGAAATTGTCGTGACTATCCATGCCGATAATTCCGTATCGGTGCAGGACGATGGCCGCGGCATTCCTACCGGTATCCACGAAGAAGAGGGCGTATCGGCGGCGGAAGTGATCATGACCGTGCTGCATGCCGGCGGTAAGTTCGACGACAACTCCTATAAGGTTTCCGGCGGTCTGCACGGCGTCGGCGTGTCGGTGGTGAACGCGCTTTCTGAAAAATTGGAGCTGACCATCCGCCGCGAAGGCAAAGTGCATCAGCAGACCTACGTACACGGCGTGCCACAGGCGCCGCTGGCGATCGTCGGCGAAACCGAGCTGACCGGCACGCGCGTGCGCTTCTGGCCGAGCCATGAAACCTTTACCAACGTCACCAGCTTCGAATACGACATTCTCGCCAAGCGTCTGCGCGAGCTGTCGTTCCTGAACTCCGGCGTCTCTATCCGCCTTCAGGACAAGCGCGACGATAAGAGCGATCACTACCACTACGAAGGCGGCATCAAAGCCTTCGTCGAGTACCTGAACAAAAACAAAAACCCGATCCACCCGAACGTCTTCTATTTCACCACCGAAAAAGACGGCATCGGCGTGGAAGTCGCTCTGCAGTGGAACGACGGTTTCCAGGAAAACATCTACTGCTTCACCAACAACATTCCACAGCGCGACGGCGGCACGCACCTGGCGGGCTTCCGCGCCGCGATGACGCGTACCCTGAATGCCTACATGGACAAAGAAGGCTTCAGCAAAAAAGCCAAAATCAGCGCGACCGGCGACGATGCGCGCGAAGGTTTGATCGCCGTGGTCTCGGTGAAAGTGCCGGATCCGAAGTTCTCCTCACAGACCAAAGACAAGCTGGTCTCATCCGAGGTGAAATCGGCGGTGGAGTCGCAGATGAACGAACGTCTGGTCGAGTATCTGCTGGAAAACCCGAACGACGCCAAAATCGTGGTGAGCAAAATCATCGACGCCGCGCGCGCGCGCGAAGCGGCGCGTCGCGCCCGCGAAATGACCCGTCGTAAAGGCGCGCTGGACCTGGCGGGATTGCCGGGCAAGCTGGCTGACTGTCAGGAGCGCGATCCGGCGCATTCAGAAATCTACCTGGTGGAGGGTGACTCCGCAGGCGGTTCCGCCAAGCAGGGCCGTAACCGCAAAAACCAGGCGATTCTGCCGCTGAAAGGCAAAATCCTGAACGTAGAGAAAGCGCGCTTCGACAAGATGCTCTCTTCGCAGGAAGTCGCCACGCTGATCACCGCGCTGGGCTGCGGCATCGGACGCGACGAATACAACCCGGACAAACTGCGCTACCACAGCATCATCATCATGACCGATGCGGACGTCGACGGCTCGCACATCCGTACGCTGCTGTTGACCTTCTTCTATCGTCAGATGCCGGAAATCATCGAGCGCGGCCATGTCTATATCGCTCAGCCGCCGCTGTATAAGGTGAAAAAAGGCAAGCAGGAGCAGTACATCAAAGATGATGAGGCGATGGACCAGTATCAGATCGCTATCGCGTTGGACGGCGCGACGCTGCATACCAACGCCAGCGCGCCAGCGTTGGGCGGCGAGCCGCTGGAAAACCTGGTCGCCGACTACAACAGCACGCAGAAGATGATCAAGCGCATGGATCGCCGTTATCCGCTCGCCCTGCTGCGCGCGCTGATTTACCATCCGACGCTGAGCGACCTCAGCGACGAAAGCGCGGTGGAAAGCTGGCTGGACACGCTGGTGGCCTACCTGACCGAGCGCGAAGCGCACGGCAGCACCTATGTGGCGCAGGTGCGTGAAAACCGCGAGCAGAACCAGTTCGAGCCGGTGCTGCGCGTACGCACCCACGGCGTGGATACTGACTACCCGCTGGACAGCGAGTTCATCCAGGGGCCGGAGTACCGTAAAATCTGCGCGCTGGGTGAGAAACTGCGCGGCCTGATCGAAGAGGACGCCTTTATCGAACGCGGCGATCGTCGTCAGCCGATCGCCAGCTTCGAGCAGGCGATCGAGTGGCTGGTAAAAGAGTCGCGTCGCGGCCTGTCGGTACAGCGCTACAAAGGTTTGGGCGAGATGAATCCGGAGCAGCTGTGGGAAACCACCATGGACCCGGACAGCCGCCGCATGCTGCGCGTCACCATTAAAGACGCCATCGCGGCGGATCAGCTCTTCACCACGCTGATGGGCGATGCGGTCGAACCGCGCCGCGCCTTTATCGAAGAAAACGCCCTGAAAGCGGCGAACATCGATATCTGACGCTTGCTATCCCTTCCCGCCCGGGAAGGGATTTTTTTGTCCGCGCCGCGGGCAGTCTGCTTTTCCCCCTTATCTTCGCGCGTCGTATCCGGCAATCGTCCGAGTCTTGCCGATTAACTGGTCAATGTGAGCTGAATCGCGCTAGCATTTAAGCAAACCTAAGTCGAACCTGAATCAACGAGGATGTTATGGCGATAAAACTGATTGCGATCGATATGGACGGCACGCTGCTTAATCCCCAACACCAGATTACGCCTGCGGTAAAATCCGCGCTTGGGCGCGCGCGCGACAAAGGCGTCTCCATCGTGCTGGCGACTGGTCGGCCTTTCGTCGGCGTCGAACGTTACCTGATGGAGCTGGATCTGCAGCAGGACGGCCAATATTGCATCAGCAACAACGGCGCGCTGGTGCAGCGCGCGCAGAACGGCGACTGCGTGGCGGAAGTGACGCTGGGTTTCGACGACTATCTCTACGTTGAGCAGCTGGCGCGCGAGCTGGGCGTGCATTTCCAGGCGTTCGATAAATCTCATCTCTATACGCCGAACAAAGACATCAGCGAATACACCATCCACGAAGCGAGCCTGACCGGCATCCCGGTGCGCTATCGCGCGGTAGAGGAGATGGATCGCAACCTGCGTTTTCCTAAGTTGATGATGATCGACCGACCCGAGTTGCTTGATAAGGCGATTCAGCGGCTGCCCGCGAAAGCGCAGCAGAGCTACACCATTATGAAAAGCGCGCCCTACTATCTGGAAATCCTCGATCCGCGCGTCAACAAGGGCTACGGCGTGAAGATGCTGGCGGAGAAGCTCGGCCTGAAACAGGAGGAGGTGATGGCGATCGGCGATCAGGAGAACGACCTGGCGATGATCGAGTACGCCGGCACCGGCGTAGCGATGGGCAACGCCATCGATTCGGTGAAAAAAATCGCGCAGTTCGTAACCAAAACCAATATGGAAGATGGCGTGGCGCACGCCATTGAAGAGCTGGTGCTCTAAAAGGGCTGCATCTTTTCGCGCTTTGACGTAGCGTGTGGGGCAACTTTATCAATCGGGTTGCCCCATGCGCGAAAAACAACTCACCTTTGCCGAACGCCATCATCAACTCACCAATATTAATGTCTGGACCGCCGACAGCCAGTGGCTGGCTTTCGACGTGCGCCCTTCCGGCGCGTCATTCACCAGCCTGACCATCGAGCGGGTCAATGTCGCCACCGGCGCGCTGGAGGTGCTTTACCAGGCGCGCGACGGCGCGCATGTCGGCGTCGTCACCGTCAGCCCGGATCTGCCGCCGCGCTATGTCTGTATTCACGGGCCGGAACATCCCGACGCCCACTGGCATTACGACTTTCATCACCGACGCGGCGTTATTGTTCAGGATGGCTATGCGGAAAACCTCGACGCCTGCGATATTACCGCGCCGTTTACGCCGGGCGCGCTGCGCGGCGGCTCGCACGTTCATGTCTTCAGCCCGGACGGCTCGCGTCTGAGCTTTACCTACAACGACCATGTGATGCATGAAAGAGATGCGCGCGACGACCTGCGCAACGTCGGCGTGGCGCTGCCGCTCTATCCGGTCTGCCCGCCGAAGCAGCATCCGCGCGAATATGACGGCAGCCACTTCTGCGTGCTGGTGAGCGAAACCACGCGCGATCCGCAGTCGGGCAGCGACGCGATCGATCGCGCTTATGAAGAGTGCTGGATAGGCGATCGCGGCTATCAAAAAGCGGACGGCAGCTGGCAGCGCTGGGCCATCGCTTTTATTGGCGATACGCGATCGGCGCAGGGCGAAAAGGTGCCGGAAATCTTTATCGTCGATCTGCCGGAAGCGCTGAGCGATTACGCCAAAGCGGGCGACGCGCCGCTGGAAGGCACCGAAACGCGGCTGCCGGCGCCGCCGGCGGGGGTTAAGCAGCGTCGACTCACCCGCAGCCGCGGGCTGGCTCTCCAGCCGCGCCACTGGTTGCGCGCCGCGCCGGACGGCAGCGCCATCGCATTCCTGATGGCGGATAACGAAGGGATTATTCAGCTCTGGACGGTATCGCCGAACGGCGGGACGCCGCAGCAGCGGACGCGGCTAAGCAGCAGCATTCAGTCCGCCTTTAGCTGGCATCCGCAGGGCAAAGCCATCGCCTTTATCTGCGACAATAGCCTGATGGCTTACCAAATCGACAGCGACAGCTGCGAGCGTCTGACGCCGCGCAGCGCGCAGCCGCCGGTCGCCGACGCCGTGGTCTGGTCGCCGGATGGCCGACAGATTGCGTTTATGCGCGAGGTCGAGGGCTGGCGGCAGCTATTTACGGTTACTGTAGCGTAGAGGGCATCGGCGCGGCGTGCGAGAGATGGTCGTCGGTGTGCGCCAGCTTTTCGCTTCTCAGCACGCGCGCGCGCGGCGAATCCAGCGATTTGTCATTATCGGAACGGACGTAGTCCCAGGGCAGAAGCAGCGTATCCATCAGCGCCGAAAACGGCAGATCGATCAGGGCCAAAGGTCTCAGCGCCCAGCTGGTGTCGCTGCTCACCAGCATATCGGCGCTGGCACGCGTGCCGGGATAATAACCCTGGCTGGGGCCGGTATGCGACATCACGCTGGAGCAGCCTGCGGTCGTCAACACGCAGAAGGCTAACGTTCCTGCCAGCGGAAAGATTCTCATCATATTCATTTTCATCATCCCTTCAGACATGGCAATCGCCTGGCTGAGTGTGCTTGCCTGACATCATCACTCTGTGGTGATCTTCGTCATTACCAGGTCAATTTACCCCTGAGTGTATGACATTACATCGCTTTTGCTGAAAAAAATTGCAATTTACGACTTGAAAGCGCTGAGGATGAACCCATTTTATAAGCACGGTCAGGAACACCGCCGCCGACTGGGGCGCTAACCGACCGAACAACCTGTCCATGGTGGAAGGTTGCCAAAACTTGCTGATTATCAGGAGTCTTTTTATGCGTAATTTTGATCTCTCTCCGCTTTATCGTTCCGCTATCGGTTTTGATCGTCTGTTCAACCTGCTGGAAACCAACCAGAACCAGGCGAATGGCGGCTACCCTCCGTACAATGTCGAGCTGGTGGACGAAAACCACTATCGCATCACCATTGCGGTGGCTGGCTTTGCGCAGAGCGAACTGGATATCACTTCACACGACAATATGCTGATTGTGCGCGGCGCGCATCCCGAAGAGCAAACGGAGCGCAAATACCTGTATCAGGGCATTGCCGAGCGCAATTTTGAGCGCAAATTCCAGCTGGCCGACCATATCATCGTGCGCGACGCGCGTCTGGAAAACGGTCTGCTGAGCATCGATCTGGAGCGCATTCTCCCCGAAGAAGCGAAACCGCGTCGGATCGAAATTCTGAACTAATGTCGTGATAAAAAAACGCCGCTTTGACGCGGCGTTTTTTTTGCTCTGATTCGGGTCAATGCTGCAGGCGCACCCGCAGGCGCTGGCCCAACAACCCGCCAAACACATTCACCAGCAGGCCGAGGATCACCACCGCCGCGCCGGCGACCTGCTGCGCCGACAACCTTTCGCCGAGAAACACGGCGGCGCTGAGAATCCCGACCACCGGCACCAGCAGCGACAGCGGCGCCACGCGCCAGGTCTCATAGCGGCTAAGCAAATTGCCCCAAATCGCGTAGCCGATGATGGTGGCGATAAACGCCAGGTAGATTAACGCCAGCACCGTTTGCAGCGAGATATGCGTCAGGCTGTCGATAATCGTCTGCCCGCCTTCGAACCACCAGGAGCACAAAAAGAAGGGAAAAACTGGCACCATGGCGCTCCAGACCACCAACGACATCACAGGCACGCTGCGGTTGCGCATGATGACCTTGTTGCTGATATTACCCAGCCCCCAGGAGAGCGCCGCCGCCAGCGTCAGCATCATGGTGGTCAGCGTAATGCCGGCCGTGGTCTGGCCCGCCATTCCGGCGGTCGCCAGCAGAAACATGCCGATGGCGGCGATCAGCACGCCGGCGATATGATTCCAGCGCAGCTTTTCCGCCAGCAGCAGCGCGCCGAGCAGGATGGTAAAAAAAGCCTGCGCCTGCAGTACCAGCGAAGCCAGCCCGGCGGGCATGCCGAGCTTAATCGCCAGAAACAGCAGGGCGAACTGGCCGAAACTGATGGTCATGCCGTAAATTATCAGCCAGCGCAGCGGCATCGGCGGACGCTTCACGACCAACACCGCCGGAAAAAACACCAGCGTGAAACGCAAGCCGGCGAGCAGGAAAGGCGGCATGCCCTGCAAGCCCAGTTTGATCACCACAAAGTTCACGCCCCACGCCACCACGACGCACAGCGCCAATAACATATCTTTTACTGACATACTTTTTCCTTGCGCCCTTCAGGCTGTCGCCGTCGCTGGCGTTGCCATCTCAGCGCAACAGTCGCCCACGACGCGAAAATAATCCTCGACGCTCAACGCGATCGATTTTTCCAGCTCGCCGGCATTAAACCAGAGCGTGCCGACGTCGCGCAGGCGGGCGTCGACCCGCAGCGCCAGCCGATCGTCGAAACTGAACGGCGGCACCGCGCCCATAACGCAGCGGGTCAACGCCTGCGCCGTTTCCGCCGACGCGAAGCTCGATTTTTTCCCGCCGATGGCGCGCGCCGCCGCCTTGAAGTTGATTTTGCAGTCGCCGGGAACGATCGCCAGTAGATAGCGCGTTGTAGCGCTCTCCGGCATGGCGACCTCCAGCACCATTGCTTTCGCGGCCTGCTGCAACGCATTGCCGCGAATAGCGCTGATGAGGTCGGTTTGTCCCACCGCCTCATGGCTGACCACCCGGTAATCCGCCTGATGGCGGTCCAGCAATGCAGTCAGTTGTTCAAATATCGTCATCCCGTTCTCCTCGTATGATAAAGCCGCTCAGCTCCAGGCGATGGCATGCTTCATTTTTTTGTCGGTCAGGCCAAAAAAAAAGCCCATGGTAATGCGCGTCTCGCCCTCAACCCGGTCGATTTCGTGATAAAACGCCGGATTAAACAGGTAAATGTCGCCGCTGCGCGGCGAAAATTCGCAGGTCTCGCTGTCGGCCGTAACCGCGCTCTGATAGCCCAGCGCGCCGGGCGTTTTGAAACGCTCATCCTCCGGCGACCATTTTTTGTTATAGATACGCAGCGCGCCGCCGCTGCTGCATTCCTGCAGGCAGACCACACAGCTAAGCTGATGCAGAATCTTGCTCACCAGCAGATCGGTTTTGGCGCCATCGCGCACGATGTTGTCGTTATGCAGCGGATTGGCGACGCCGTCGGCATGAAAACGCACGATAGATCCGGCGTAGTCGCCCAGTTTCGGCTCGCTGGCGGTTTTCAGGCTCTCCAGCTTCAGCGCATGTTTTACCCAGTTATAAATCTGGTCGCGCAGGCAATGCATCGAGGGCGGCAGCGCGGACTGGATATCGCGCAGTTCGGTAAAGTAATTTTCCGGCGCGTCGATATGCCTCGCCAGATAGGGGCCGAGCGTGGTCAGCGCGCCGTTGGGGTAGTGAGAAACGCGAATCTTCTCCCGGCACTGTTGCAGATCCTCCACAGCCGCTTCGCACATGGCGGGAGAGAGAAAGTCCCGCAGCACCAGCAGCGGCACGCGCGCGGTCACAATGTCATCCAGCCAGGTCTTTTCTATGAACATTTTCGGATTGATAACGCGTATTTGATTGAAAATAGCCATGTTATTCACTCCCCAAAAACAATCTCATGAAGTTCGTGATTACGCATGCGGCGCCAGGATGACGCCTCGCCCAGTGTTGGAATCTGCTCAGAAGCGATAAAAGTGCTGTCGTCGTGCCGGCAAAGATGCATGGTGAAATAAGCGGGATAAGGCGTATCCGCCGGATGCCATTGCCACGCCCAGGCCTTCTCTTGCGTGACGAAAATGGCGTTTCCGGCGCTACCGCCCGGCGCGATTCGCGCCATTTTGTTTTGCAGCCAGCCGCGCGTAAAGCTGGCTGGCGTGGCTTGCTCGGTCAGATACTCCAGGTATTCCGCCGAATCGAAGCGCGATTCCGCCAGGCCGAGCTGCGCGTAAATGGTCGGCAGAAAGCCGTTATGCATCATGTACCATTGCGTCGCGCCGCTGGCGCGCTGCAGAGGGTGGGAAAAGGCGATGCCCTGGTTTTTGCTCAACGTGGCGTGGCGCACATGCACCGCCAGGAAACGGGTGCGGATCGCGCCGACGTCGATCCCGGGCAGAGCGTCGGCAAAGGTGTTGACGCCGCGCAGCGTACGGATGCGGCCCTCCTCCAGCCACAGACAGCCCCAGCCGTTGGGATGTTCCCTGATCGGGCCTTCGTGGCGCGCGGTCTCGCCGCAGCTCATGGCGCGCGCCGCCTCAAGCACCGCCGCGGGGTCGAAGCGGCCATGCGCCAGAATCATTCGGCACATAATATATCCCCTGGCATGGCGGCAGGCTGTAGTTGAATGATGTGACGGAACACCGCCAGCACCTCATCGCGCGCGGCGGCGGCCAGGCGAAAGGTGGACAGGATGCCGGCGTGGCGCGTCAGATCGGCATAGAGCGTGGATCGCGGCGTGACCGGCAGCGACGGCTGGTTAAGCGGCGGCAGCAGAGTGCCGTGCTGATGCTGTTCAATCCAGGCCTGCGCCATCGCCAGCTGCGCCGGCTGGCGCAGACGCAGCTGGCCC
>DENB01000042.1 GCA_002359495.1 Enterobacteriaceae bacterium UBA2655 | reverse complement strand
CTCGACGGCGTGCGCTGCTGGCATGGCGACGCGCAGCTGGGCGCGTTTCTGGCGCACAGCGATATTCTGGTCTGCCTGCTGCCGCTGACCGACAGCACGCGCGGCATTCTCAACCAGGCGCTCTTCCGCCAGCTTCCCGCTGGCGCGGCGCTGGTGCAGGCGGGGCGCGGGCCGCAGCTTAATCAGGCAGATTTGCTGGCGGCGCTGGACGGCGGCCAGCTGCGCGCGGCGGTCATCGACGTTACCGACCCCGAGCAGCTGCCGTCAGATCATCCCTTCTGGCGCCATCCCGCCATCTGGCTGACACCCCATATCGCCAGCCAGACGCACAATGAGAGCGCGGCGGCGGCGCTGCTGGCGAATCTGCGTCGCTTTCAGCGCGGCGAGCCGCTGGTCGGGCTGATCGATCGCAGCCGGGGTTACTGAACAGCGTTTCCCTGCTGAATGGCGGCGGAATTTAACAGGATATGCCGCTGCCGGGAGCATAACGGCAGCGCGAGAAACCAAGGGGTTGCGATACTTGTGCCAACCGAATATTACGTGGATGAGGTATGAAGATGCAGAACGTCATGGCAACACAGCAAACATTTGCCGATAACAGCCTGTTACTGGATGCCCGTGAGCAGAACGTGCCGCGTGGTGTGGCTACCGCCCATCCGCTGGTGATCGAGCGGGCGCGAGGCAGCGAAGTGTGGGACGTGGAGGGCAACCGCTATCTCGACTTCGTCGGCGGCATCGGCGTGCTGAACGTCGGCCACAACCATCCGGCGGTGGTGAATGCGGTGACGCGCCAGCTGGAACGGGTCAGCCACGCCTGTTTTCAGGTGGTCGCCTATCCGGGCTATATCGAGCTGGCGCAGCGTCTGAACCGGCTGGTAGGCGGCGAAACGCCGTGCAAAAGCGTCTTTTTCACCAGCGGCGCGGAAGCGGTGGAAAACGCGGTGAAGATCGCGCGCAGCTATACCCAGCGCCCCGGCATCATCGCCTTCGACGGCGCCTTTCATGGCCGCACGCTGCTCGGCTGCACCCTGACCGGCATGAGCCAGCCCTATAAGCAGAATTTCGGTCCCTTTCCCGCCGACATCTATCGCCTGCCGTTTCCCAACGCGTATCACGACGTCAGCGAGGCGGACTGCCTGAAGGCGCTGGAGCAGCTGTTTGCGGTGCAGATCCTGCCGGAGCGCGTGGCGGCGATCATTATCGAGCCGGTGCAGGGAGACGGCGGTTTCCTGCCCGCCGGCGCCAGCTTTATGCAGGCGCTGCGCCGCATCACGGAACAGCACGGCATTCTGCTGATCTGCGATGAAGTGCAGACCGGCTTCGGCCGGACCGGCAAAATGTTCGCCTTTCAGCACTGCGCTATCATGCCGGATCTGGTGACGGTGGCGAAAAGCCTCGGCGGCGGGCTGCCGATCTCCGGCGTAGTGGGCAAGGCGGCGATCATGGAGGCGCCGCTGCCGGGCGGGCTGGGCGGCACCTACGGCGGCAACGCGCTGGCCTGCGCGGCGGCGCTGGCGGTGCTCGACCTGCTGGAGAACGACAACCTGCTGGCGCGCGCCGTTCAGCTCGGCGAGCAGCTCAACGCCCGCCTGCATCAGCTGGCGGAGAAGTACGCCTGCATCGGCGAAGTGCGCGGCCTGGGCTTTATGCAGGCGGTGGAGATTATCGACTTTGAAACCGGCCAGCCGGATGCGGCGCTGACGCAAAAAATCCTCGATTTTGCCTGCCAGGAGGGGCTGCTGCTGATCAAGTGCGGCGTGCAGCGCAACACGGTGCGCTTCCTCGCGCCGCTGGTCACCACCGACTCGCAGCTGGAAGAAGCGCTGCATATTTTCGATATTGCGCTGGCGCGCGCCAGCGGCCGTCTCGGATAAATCCCCGTTCCCTGTTGATAATGCTGGAATTATTATAAAAAATCCCGATGGCAGCCCGGCGCGTAAGGGCTGGCGCAGCCACCTGAAAGCGTGCTATACCATCGGGATATCCTGCACGTTTGGTCAACAATGAGGGGTGCTATGAACGGCTTAATGAAACTCGACCGCATCGACATCAACATCCTCGTGCAACTGCAAAAAGATGGCCGTATCAGCAACGTCAATCTGGCCGATGCCGTTGGTCTCTCCCCCAGCCCTTGCCTGCAACGGGTAAAGCGGCTTGAGCAGGCCGGTTTTATCACCGGCTACGAAGCGCATATCAACCTGACCAAAATCACCGATTCGGTCACGGTCTTCACCGAAGTGACGCTCACCGGCCATCGCCGCGAAGATTTCATGAAGTTCGAAAGCGCGATGCGCGAAGTGGACGAGCTGATGGAGTGTCATCTGATCACCGGCGGCTACGACTATCTGCTGCGCTTTATTACCCGCAGCATTGAACACTACCAGGAAGTGATCGAAAAGATGCTGGACGCGCAGATCGGCATCGATAAGTATTTCAGCTATATCGTGATCAAATCCCCGATTATGAAAAGCAGCGTGCCGCTGCGCTCGCTGATTTCACGTCAGAATCAGGTCGAATTCGGCCTCTGACCTGCTGCGCTGTCCCGCTCTCTTTAAGCACAGAGAACGGGACAATAACACCCTGCTTTTCGTCGAAATTTAGCCTGCGCCCTGTTTTGCGGACCTGGCGCTCACTGCGCTGGGAGAAGCCGTTTTTCACGTGAGAGAAAGGGTTTTTCTATAAAGCGAAACGCCAGAGATGCCAGGACGATTGCAATTACGGAATACAAGATAAAACCGGCGACGCCGTTGGTCAGGCCTGTCCAGCGTAAATGTTTGCCAAGCCCGGTAATTAACAACGTATGTAAAAGATACAGGGAAAATGAGATATCGCCGATGAAAGCCAGCCAGCGCGGGGCATAAGCATCAAGCCAGTCATGATTGGCGATCACGGCGATAAAAAGCAACAATAACGGAAAACCCGATCCGCTAATGCCATGACCGGTAAACAGAAGGTCTGCGAAGCAGAAGGCAACAAAAGCCAGAGCGACGATCAGGCTTAACAGGCGGAGTACGAAGGGAAGGTGCACTACCCTGTAACGCGCCTTAGCGATAAAAACGCCAGCGATAAAAAGCCAGCTCACCGGGTTCGTTAGCAGATTTAACCGGGCGCTATGAAAAGCATAACCATCAGCGGAAAGGGTCGCCTGTTGACCCGCCAGCAGAGGAAGGATGACCATGGCAGAAACAAAAAAAGCGGTTAATGTCAGCACCGGCTTTTTCAACAGCAGGCATGCGCTGAATATAATATAAAAATAAATTTCATAGTTGAGCGTCCAACGAATACCGTAAGCGCCGCCGTCGTCAATATAAAATGGAGCATGGTCGGCATAATAAGGGGAAAAAGTCATGGCGCTGATAAAACTTGCCATTTTCTCGGGGTAGTGAAGATTACTCATTGCACCTGTCAGTAAAAAGGTCAACAGAAGTAAAATATAAGAAGTAGGTAAAATGCGGATCGCCCTCTTTTTCATAAAGGTGAATCCTGAACTCAAACCGGTTCCCATCCTCTCAGCCGAAAGGCAAATAACGAAACCGCTTAAAATAAAAAACAGATCAACGCCATATGCGCCCCAGCCAAACAGCGCATCACCTGTTGCAGGAAATTGATTGTTTATAAGATATCTGTAATGAAAAAACATGACCGAGAGAGCAGCTAACGCTCGCAGGCATTGTACCGATTGATATTTTGGGTTTGCTGGCATGGGATTTTAAAGAATTGTTTAAAAAACAGAATTGGCATCCTATCACGATCTTTACAGAAATATAACAAGAAACAAATAACTAAGTGCGTCTTTATCGGCCGGCTATTAGCCTGAGACAGGATCAAATCCGGGGGGCGTTAAGGCGTCTATTGATGTTTGCCAGATGACGTTCGCATTCGGTCGAGTCAGCGCGCAGCGCCAGCTGGATCGGTAATGTAATTCATGTTTTCACGAGGGGCTGGAAAGCCAGTAATTCTGCCATCGCGATCAGAAAGGAGATGAAGCTGTCATTATAAGGATATAAAAATGAATTCATCATTCCATATTTATCATGCTGGTTTACTCATAAATCAGTCGCGTCCTGACCCGATGAAAGAATTTAGGTTAAGGGGTGATTTATTTTTGAATCAATCGCGTTTAATACTGGCAGCTGGAGGTTAATGATCCTATTGCCGTGCAGCGCCAGTATATCTGCTATTCATTACTAAACATCCTCCTGCGCGGAAGACACAAATTTTTACCGAATTGCGCCAGCGCTATCCCGCCGTCGGCAAGGCGTCGCACCCGTAGCCGCTCATCGTCAGCTACCCTTAAAGTCTCAATGGAAACCAGGAGGGAGAGTGGACGATGAGCAGTAAAACCAGTGACTTTTTCGTACAGCGTCTGAAAGAGTGGGGCGTAACGCGCATTTACGGCTATCCGGGCGACGGCATCAACGGCGTGCTGGGCGCGATTCAGCGCGCCAATAAAGCGGGCGACGGCATCGAATTCATTCAGGTGCGGCATGAAGAGATGGCGGCCTTTATGGCGGCGGGCCACGCCAAATTCACCGGCGAGCTGGGCGTTTGCCTCTCGACCGGCGGACCGGGCGCCACCCATCTGCTCACCGGCCTCTACGACGCGAAGATGGACCACGCGCCGGTGCTGGCGATCGCCGGCCAGGCGGAAGCGACCGCCCGTGGCGCCAGCTATCAGCAGGAACTGAATCTGGACCGTGTCTTTGCCGATGTCGCTAATTTCGTTCAGGAAGCGGCGGCGCCGGCACAGATACGCCATCTGATCGATCGCGGCGTGCGGCTGGCGATTGCGCAAAACGGCGTGGCGGTGCTGATTATTCCCAAAGATATTCAGGACGAACCCTGGCAGCCGCCGCAGCATCTGCACGGCTTCACCCATTCCGGTCCCGGCTACCAGCGTCCTAAGGTCGTGCCTTACGAAGAAGATTTGCAGCGCGCCGCCGCTATCCTCAACGCCGGGAAAAAGGTGGCGATCCTGATCGGCGCCGGCGCGCGCGAGGCGGCGGTGGAAGTGGTGCAGACGGCAAACGTGCTGGGCGCCGGAGTGGCGAAAGCGCTGCTCGGCAAAGATGTGCTGCCGGACGACGCGCCCTTCGTCACCGGCTCCATCGGCCTGCTGGGCACCAAACCCTCTTCAGATATGATGCAGAACTGCGACACCCTGTTGATGATCGGCAGCGGCTTCCCCTGGACGGAATTCCTGCCGGAAGAGGGCAAGGCGCGCGCGGTGCAGATCGATATCGATCCGGCGATGCTCGGCCTGCGCTATCCCACCGAGGTCAACCTGCACGGCGACGCGGCGGAAACGCTGCGCGCGCTGCTGCCGCTGCTGGAGCATAAGGCGGATCGCAGCTGGCAGGAAGAGATCGCCGTTCAGGTGCGCGACTGGTGGAAAGTGATGGAGGAGCGCGCCATGGCGCCCGCTAACCCGGTCAACCCGCAGCGCGTAGTATGGGAGATGTCGCCGCAGCTGCCGGAGGACGCCATCGTCACCTCCGACTCCGGCTCCTGCGCCAACTGGTTTGCGCGCGATTACCGCGTGAAGCAGGGTCAGCGCGCCTCGCTCTCCGGCGGGCTGGCCTGCATGGGCGCGGCGGTGCCTTACGCCATCGCCGCCAAGTTCGCTCACCCGCACAAGCCGGTGGTGGCGCTGGTGGGCGACGGCGCGATGCAGATGAATAACATGGCGGAGCTAATCACCATTCAAAAATACTGGCAGCAGTGGGCCGATCCGCGCCTTATCGTCTGCGTGTTCAACAATCAGGATCTCAATCAGGTGACTTGGGAGCAGCGCGTCATGGAGGGCAATCCGCGTTTCGAAGCCACGCAGTCGGTGCCGGACGTGCGCTACGCCGAGTTCGCGCGCACCCTGGGGCTGACCGGCATCTACGTCGATTCGCCGGACGATCTGGCCGCCGCCTGGCAGCAGGCGCTGAGCGCAGATCGGCCGGTGGTGCTGGAGGTGAAAACCGACCCGGAAGTGGCGCCGTTGCCGCCGCATATTACCTTCAAGCAGGCGAAAGCCTTTATGTCGTCGATGGCGAAAGGCGATCGCGGCGCGGCGAAAATCATCGGCGATACCGCCAGCCAGCTGTTCAGCAAGAAGAAAAGTTGAGCACAAAGGGATAAGCGCTCTGTCGCCGGATCGCTACCCTTAACCGACACTTCATCCGGCCGCGCTCGCGGTCGGATTCACGGCGTTTCGCCACCTTTAACATCAGCTGGGAGAAGAACGATGGCTGCAGAGAAAAGCCCCGTCTGGTTTATTTCGGGATGCTCAACCGGTTTCGGCCGCGAACTGGCGCAGCAGACGATTGCGCGTGGTTTTAACGTGGTGGTCACAGCCCGCGATCCGGGCAAGGTCGCTGATTTGGTGAACGGGCATGATAATGCGCTGGCCGTGGCGCTGGACGTGACTGACCAGGCCAGCATCGACAGCGCGGTAAAAGCGGCGCTGGAGAAGTTCGGCACCGTCGACGTGCTGGTGAATAACGCCGGCTACGGCTACCAAAGTTCGGTGGAGGAGGCGGTAGAGCAGGATATCCGCGCGCAGTTCGACGCCAACGTGTTCGGCCTGTTCGCCCTGACGCGCGCCGTGCTGCCATTGATGCGCAAAGCGCGTCGCGGCCACGTCATCAACATCACTTCGGTGGCGGGCCTGATCGGTTTCGCCAGCTCCGGCTACTACTCCGCCAGTAAACATGCGGTGGAAGGCTGGTCCGATTCGCTGGCGCTGGAGACCGCGCCGCTCGGCATTAAAGTGACCTGCGTCGAGCCGGGTCCGTTCCGCACCGACTGGGCGGGCCGCTCGCTGCATCAGACGCCGAGCACGCTGCCGGACTATGCCGACACCGCCGCCGCGCGCATGAAAACCACCTCGGATAACAGCGGCACGCAGAAGGGCGATCCGGCGCGCGCCGCCACGGCGATGATCGCCATCGCGGAGAGCGACAGCCCGCCGCGCCATCTGGTGCTGGGCGCCTGGGGCCACGAGGCGGTGGTTAACAAGCTGAAAGAGCGCCTGGCTGAGATCGAAGCCTGGAAAGCGACCTCGGTCGGGACGGATTTTCCGGAATAAAGGGGGAGGGAGGCCGTCAGGCGAGGGGGCCGCTGTGCTGCGGCCCAGCCCCCGCACGGGCGGAAACCCTACCTCTTTTCCACCATCTCTACGATCTGCGCCAGCGGCACCGCCTGACTGAACAGATAGCCCTGCAGCTGATTGCAGCCTGCGTCCGCAAGGGCGGACATCTGGCTGCTGGTCTCCACCCCTTCCGCCGTCACCGTCAGGCCCATCGCGTGCCCCAGCTTCACCACCGACTCCACGATGGCGGCGGCGTTCTCCGCTACGCCCAGCGATTGGGTGAATGAACGGTCGATCTTAATCTTGTCCACCGGGAAGCTGCTCAGATAGTTCAGGCTGGAGTAGCCAGTGCCGAAGTCGTCCAGGGCGATGCGAAAGCCCGCTTCGCGCAGCGCCACGATAATCGCCCGCGCTTCCCGCTCATCCTCGATCAACACCCCTTCGGTAATCTCCAGCTCCAGCCGCTGCGGATCGCCGCCCGCCTCGCGCACGATCTCCACCATGCGCTCAACGAAACCGGTGGCGCGAAACTGCACCGGCGAGACGTTAACCGCCACCACCAGCTGTGGAAAGCGCTGCGATACCTGACAGGCTTCGCGCAGCACCCACTCGCCGAGCGGAATAATCAGTCCGGTCTCCTCGGCGATGGAGATAAATTCGCCCGGCATAATGGCGCCGCGCGTAGGGTGTTCCCAGCGCAGCAGCGCCTCCAGCCCGACCATCTGCTGGCCGTTAATATCCATCAGCGGCTGATACCAGACCGCCAGTCCCTGATGACGTTGCAGCGCGCTGCGCAGATCCGCCGCGATGGTCTGACGGGTGCGCAGCGACTCATCCATCGCCCGCTCAAACTGGCGATACTGGCCGCGTCCGCTGTTCTTCGCTTCGTAAAGCGCGATATCCGCTTTGCGCATCAGCTCCTGTCGGTCCAGTCCGTCGCTCGGCGCCAGCACCATGCCGATGCTGGCGCCGATCCACGCCTCGCTGCCCATCAACATAAACGGCTGATTTAACGCCTCGATAATACGTTTGCTGAGCGTCTGAACCTGGCCGATGTTCTCCACCTCCGGCAGCACGATAATAAATTCGTCGCCGCCGATGCGGCCAACGGTGTCGCTGCTGCGCAGCAGCGACGAGAGCCGGTGTCCCACTTCGATAATCAGATCGTCCCCGGCGTGATGGCCGTAGGTGTCGTTGATGGTTTTAAAGCGATCGAGATCGATAAGCAGCAGCGCCACGCGCTGCTCGTTGCGGGTCGCCAGCGCCAGCGCTTGGGACAGACGATCCTCCACCAGCGCCCGGTTGGGCAGGCCGGTCAGGACGTCATGAAACGCAAGGTGCTGCGCCTGCGCTTCGCTGGCGCCCAGCTTGAGCATCGACTGCGACAAACTTACGGAGGAGGTCCAGAGCCGCCGTACCATAAAGACGCACAGCAGCGTCACCACCAGCACGGCGAAAGCCGTCGAGGGGCCGATGGTGCGTAGCATCTGCGCCCCCGGCCGCGAAGGGGACCAGCTAATATAGCCCACCGGATCGCCCTGTTGGGAAACCAGCAGATAGCGCGCTTTGTCGTCGGGGCGCGGCTCGCCGTTGGTAAAGTGGAGATCCTGCAGCTGGCTGCGCTCCGCCAGCCCGCGCAGATAGCCGTCGTCGAGGAATTTCAGGCTGACCAGCCGATAGTGGCCAGGCTCGCCCTCATCGCGCACAATCGTGCCCGCCGCCAGCGCCGCCACCCGCTGGCCGATGCGGACAAAGTCGGCCATGTCGTCGCCGGGCGCCTGTTGGCGCAAGCGCGCCAACTGTTGATCCAGCATCGCCCGCACGTTCGGACCGAGACGCTTATCCGCCACCGTCTGACCGTTGCGCCAGACCTGCATCACCTGGTTGCGCTCGTCCAGCACCACAATCAGCTGATGACCGAACATCTGATAAAGCCAGTGGCCGACATTTTCATCCAGCCACGCCTGATTCTGCTGCGGTCGGGCGAGCTGCGCCTCCAGCGGTCCCCAGCGCGTCAGGCTGCGCAGCTGGCGCAGATGTTCCGCCAGGCTTTGCGAAAACGAGGCCTCGATCATGCGCTGCTGCTGCGATTTTGCCTCATGGTTGGAGAGCGACGTGCTCCAATACAGAGCAAGACTGGCGCCAGCAAACGTCAGAATCAGAATCGCCGTAAGCGGGAGTAATACTTCACGCGCAAAGTTGCGCCGAAAGCCTTCAGACAGTTTTCTGCTGTTAATCATTTGCTTGGGTTTCACGTAACAAGGAATTCACATTAGTTAAATTAGCAGAAAATGCGATGCCTGGAATAGCAAGGGGTGTGGCTAAATTCGCTAAAACATGGAAAAAAATGTTGCGCCGCTTCGCATAAACAAAGGTTTAATATTTTTTATCTGATACAGGCGTCGCGCCGCGCAATTATTTTGTCTTAAAGCAAATTCATCACGGCGCCTTGCGCTGCCAATGAACCATTGCGCAAGCGCTATATCAGCGGGAAAGCGGTGCCGCTCTGGAAGCCTGACGTGCAAGCCTGAGCCGTCGGCTGCGCTGCCAGGCGCGCTGCAGCGCCTGCGCCAGCTGCGGCTGCGTCCAGGGCTTGGCCAGCCGTTCGCAGAGCGGCAGAGTCACCGGCTGGCCGCGCAGATCCTGACCGCTGATCAGCAGGGTGGCGAGGCCCGGCCACTGCTGCTGCGCCTGACGGATCACCTCCGCGCCGCTGAG
>DENB01000012.1 GCA_002359495.1 Enterobacteriaceae bacterium UBA2655 | reverse complement strand
CCGTGTTCTTTCATAAACTGTGCCCAGACGTGACGGGAATGCACCTTTATCAGCGAATGATGGGCGCTGATGTAGGTTATCGCCCGGTCGCCGGTCGTCCAGGGCAGGGTTTCCGTTTCGGCCTGATGTGCGGCCAGCAGCTCATCAAACTCATCCAGCGTTTCGCGGCCCAGCGCAATTTCAGCGCGCAGCTTCTTCATGCGCGGCGTCATGCCGCCCTGATTCTCGCGGAACAGCCCGCGCCACTCCTCATTCATAGCCTTTGCTTCGGCTTCTGTTTCATCGCGGCGCTGTTTAATCGTGGCGGCCATTGTTCCTGCCTCCGCCTGTTTCTGGCGGGCAGCAAGCCATGCGGATTTCGTGTTCTTGACGTTTTCTAATGCCTGCTGTGTGGCAGCGGGCAGAGCGGCGAGGGTTTCAGCTTGTGGGGTGTTAACGGTATCGGTCATATCGGTTCCTGTCAGGTCAGTTTCGGTAAGTCAATTGTGCCGGGGCTGGCACAGGTGAGCCATGTGCGGGTCGTGTGCCGTGCCTGACACAACGCCTGCCAGAAAAGGGCTGCTGGCTGACTTACCTTCTGTAAGCGGTGTAACACGGGTGACAGGTGTTACAGCTATGAATTAAAATGATATTTTCTTATTTTTCCGGTGTAACACGACGGGTAACACGGTGTAACAGCACTGACGGATGCGTTACACCTGTTACACCTCGCCAGTGAAAGAGGTGTAACAGGCTGACGCCTTACTGAATGCGGCTGTTACACCCGTTACACCTGTTACCCTTTAAAAATAAGACTCACGCAAAGCCTTTAACGTCAGCCCGGCACCTCGCTGTTGAAGACGTACAGCCTGCGCACGTTCATCTCTGGCGGGCGGATGCTGGTCTGTAACTTGCCGTCGGCAGAGGCCATAAGGTAGCCACGGTCGGCACAGAGGCGCGCCACCTTGCGCGGGTCAAATCCCCTGCAGATTTCCTTCCACCCGGACGGCATGACGTAGAACGTCGTCACCGCCTCGGTGCCCTGCGCGGTATTGCCTTTTTCCACCCTGCGCCAGCCCACCATGTTGCCGGGGCGGTTGCGCTCGTCGTGCCAGTCGGCAAAGCGGCTGTACTGATTGGCCGTAAAGAAGCTGCGCACCTGCTCCAGCGCCGCAATGTCTTCCTGGTTGGCGGTGTGGCCGCGGTCTTTCAGCCAGGCATTCAGGCACACGCGGGTTGCCCGCAGCGCTTCACCTTCCTGCCAGCCGGTAATGCCCAGCCGGGTCGCCAGCTCACCGGCCATTGCCACCAGGGCAAAGCGGTTAACCGCGCGTCCCACCTGATTGCCCGCGTCCGGCGGGGTCAGGGCGGCGGTGTACTCCTTCAGCAGCGTTTTAGCCTGCGCCGTCAGCCCGTTCAGGTCGGCGGTCAGCGCCTTCAGCCACTCGCGGAACGGCGTGCCGTAGTAGCTGGCCGTGGCCCATTCCAGATGTTCGGCCAGCGCCTTGCCGCTGCCGAAGCCGTGCAGCTCCTCAAACACGCCGAACTTGCCGGAGTCGCTGGGTATCTGGATCATCCTGACCTCCATTCCGGCAAAGGTGCGCTCACCGGCTTTCGCGGCGTGCTCGGTCAGCGACAGCTCTCCGGTGGAGAAGAACAGCAGCCGCCACTGCTTACGGGTGCGCAGCTCGCCGTCCGTCCCGGCCCGGCCCTTGCCCTGACCGTTTGCCAGCATGTAGGCGATGTTGCCCGCCTCACGCCCGTCCACCTCGCGGATTTCGTCGAGCATCATGGCCGCATCGTTGCGGCGGCTGGCGCAGCCCTCCAGCGCGTTGCCGGTCGCGCGCCACGTCTGCCAGTAGTCCGGCCCGCCGCACACGGAGGTGGCCGCCTTCATGGTGGTGGTCTTGCCGTCCGTCGATTCACCCTTGAGGTGGTAGCCGCCGCCGTCCATGCCAACCAGCCGCAGCAGCGGGGCGGCAAAGGCGAGGCTGACCGCAAACGCCACGCGGGAATTTCCGGTGCAGAAGCGCGACACGTGCTCGCGCCACTCCTCCGTGGTGCCGGACACGCGGAAGTCGCGGCCCTGCACGGAGGTGGTCTGGAGAATGACGCCGTCGGCCCCGTCGCCGCTCACCTCGTCCTGAAGGACGTAAACCTGACCGTGCCAGCCGGTGCGGCTCACGCAGGTCACGCGGCGCTCCGGCTTGCACAGCGAGATGTACTCCATCAGGCGCGCGCGGGCCTCACCGGTGGTGCTGATGTACGACAGGCCGTTGACCAGCAGCACGCGGCGCAGCTCCTCGCCGCTGCCGCTCAGCATCTCCATCGGCATGGCCCAGCGGCGGCGCTCGCCCCACGTGTCCTCCCACTCCAGCAGGCGGCCAAAGTTGCCGCCGTCGGCGTCGCAGGTGATGGCCGTGACGCGCAGCGGATTGCAGATTTTCACGTTCTGGATTTCGGTTTCACCGTTGCGCTGCACCTGCTTCTCGTACCAGAGATACTCCTGCGTCAGCCGGAACCCGTGCGGCAGCTGCGTGCGGCCCTCACCGCACAGCACCAGACCGTTACGGAAGGCTTCGCGGGCGCGGGTCACGCCGTGCTCCCGGTGAAAGTCGTTCCAGTCGGCCTTGATTTCGCCCGGCGGCAGGCTCACCCAGCCGCTGACGGATTTTGCTGCCCTCTCCGCAAACGCCCTGCCGGGGTTCTCACCCGCATCCTGAAAATCGTTGTCACCGGCGATAATAATTTTCACCTCCGGCCAGCGCGCCCGCAGCGCCTGCGCCACGTNNATGGCCCACCGTGAGCGCGGTGGCGTAGCCCTCCGTGATGACCACCTGCACCGGCGGTTCAGGCGGCAGCGGGTTGATCGCCACAAACGCGCCCTTCATGGTGCTGCCGGGCAGCAGGCTTTTCTCACCCGTAGGGGCAATCAGCTGCGCGCCGGTCACCGCGCCGTCTGCCGTGGTCAGCGGCAGCAGCAGGGAACCCGCCGGGAAGGCCGTGCCGCCAACGCGCTGTGCGCTGCCGGTCAGGCAGGCCGGATAACCGGCAAAGCCTTTGCCTGCGAGATAGGCACTTTCACCGCTGTGGCTGGCCTTCACCAGCGCACCGACGGTGGCGGCCATGTCGCGCTTCGGGGCTTTTTCTCTGGCAGGCTTAACCGGCAGGGCCTGCACGTCACGCACGTCCAGCACCTCTGCCACCGCCTGCGCGGCCTGCTTTACCCCTTTGCCCGTCACCAGCTTCACCAGGTCAAGGCCGTCGCCGTGGCCGCAGTGGCTGCAAATCCACGTACCCCGGCCTTCAAGGTCATCCATGCGGAAACGGTCTTTGCCTTCACATTGAGGGCAGGGGCCGTGCCTGCCGCCGTCGGGCACGTTCACGCCCAGCAGCTGAAAAATGACCGGCCAGCGGCCGCGCGCGGCGGCAGTGATGTGTGATACTGACTGTACTGTCATAACTCCTCCTTAATGCCGGTACAGCGACGCGCCGGTGTCGCAGAACGATTCAAACGCCGCCGGAAGCGTGGCGTAAAGCCCTTCCATCACCTCATACCCGCGCGCCGTCAGAGCGGGCGGCGCGGTCAGGAGCGTCGGCTCCACCATGTCGGTGAGCAGCGCCAGCGCCGCAGCCGCACCCTGTGCCTCGCCGTACTCATTCACCATCGCGCTCTCTATGTGCAGGGCGATGGCCATCTCGATACGCTCCACCGTCATGCGGTGCGGGCCGCGCATTTCGCTGCCGGTGTCGGCCAGATGCCTTGCCCGCCATGCGGAAGCAATGGCGCGGCGGTAAAGGGCCGTGGTCAGCTCCGCCGGAAAAACGGATACCTGTGGCTTCTTCATGCGCGGTCCTCCTCAAGCAGTGCGCAGCAGCGCGTAACGTCGGTCAGGTCGGCGCGCAGGTACTCCATCAGTGCGGCTACGCCGGGCACGCTGTGCGCGCTGAATGAACCTGAGCAGTTATGCTCGGAAAACAGGAGCTGGAGCAGGTCGCAGGCTTCCTTTGCGCGGGTCAGCTTCTCAAAAGCGTCCTCCGGCAGGCCGTGGGTAAAGGCGGCAAAAGTACCGTTTTCAGGCAAGGGGATGCCCTGAGCACCGTTGTGCCCGTTTGAAACTGTCATGATTTACTCCGTTAAAGCTGGCTGTGTGTCAGAGGAATTTTGAGTAGTGGTCGTCGTCAGGCTCCGCAGGCTGCTTTGCAGCCCGCTCCCGCCAGCGCTCATACTTCACCGTGTGATGCAGACTAAACGGGCTGAACCCGCCACCGCCTCCGGCCGGGGCGGTGAGGCGATGCGGTGCACCGGCAAGCCGGGTGTAATTTTCCTCAAACCACGCCAGTGGTGAGGAGGTCACCTGACCGTCGCTGTCATAGCGATACAGCACCTCGTGACTGAATTCAGGGTTAGCGGATGCGACTGACGCAGGCGCATCGGTAAATCGCAGTACCGTCACCGTCCAGCCCTGCGAATGCTGCCAGCGTTCGCCGCGCTGTGGATATTCACGCATGACGGCCTCCGTGGACGGGCAGGCGGCCCGCAAAGAGCAGGATGTAATCCGCCGCCATCCGGCTGCGGGCGCTCTGCTCGTCAGTGGCAGTAATACGCAGCATGACGGGGCGGCAGGACAACTGAGAACGGTTGATTGCCGCGAAGATCCAGGTAGACTTTTGTTTAGCCATTTTCGTTACCTATTTAACGTTTTGGTTAGACGCCTCGGTGGTGCTGCAAACACTCCGGGGCGTTGCTATTTTTTTTCGATGTGTGTAATGTGTAATTACACACAAACACATTACAACGGGTGTAATTAGCGTGTCAACACACAAAAGCGAAAGACGTGGCAATCCACCATTCCAGTTCCGACTAGATCCTGAATTACGCGAACTCATGGAGCAGGCACAGCAGCAAGATGGTGATGAATCGCTCGCAGCGTGGATCAAGCGCATTCTGCGTAAGGAGCTACAAAATCGAGGATTGGAAACAAGCAATTGATTAACTAAAGGGGAAATTTTTTCTCCCCTTTTTCTCGTTTTCTTCATTAAATCTCTCTCATTCTCGGAGATTGATCTTTGACCCATTGCCTGATTTCTTGAGCATCGTAAACAGATACTCTTGTTGAAATGCGTGTAGATTTGGGAAATGAAGGGTTGTTTTTCTCCCATCGCCAGAGAGTGACCGTGCTGATTTGTAAAAAATCAGCAGTTGCGCGTGGGCGGGCATGTCCGTTAATAGGATAAGTTTTTAATGTCATGTAAGTATCTGCCGTGTAATGTAATAAACACGGCAGATACTATTCTTGAATAAAAGGCTTGAGTAGGTAGCGTAATCAACTTTACCCGTAGAATGCTTTAAGTCTACCCCTTTCTTTTTGAACCAGCATGATTAACAGCCAGCCTTAATTTTCTTAAAATTTCTTGCTCGTTTGTAATGAATATTGGTGGTAATTCGCTTAGATGGTTTAATATTGAGCTTGTCCATTTTTCAGGGCTTATTTCTTTCCTTGAGCCGCGACACTCTTCGGGATATCTTGATAAAATATATATTGCGGAGTTTAACAATCCTTCTCTGTTTCTAGCATGATGCTCAGCTGTGTTACTGATAGGCTTTGATATTTTTGTTTTTGAAGACATGTTTCCCGTCAATATTCCGGGTAAAGGTCGTCCAGTTTTTACTGATTTCCAGATCAGTTCCAAGTCTCTTCTCATAATTACTAGCTCTTCAAAAGGAATTTCAATGTCAACTTTCCCTTTGTATCTAGCAGTAGCACTAACAATATCATCTCGCATTTTTACTGGCTTAAACGTGGCCCCGTATTCGGTTTCAATAAAGAATCCATCTTTAACTTCTGGTAATACATAATCGGCGTACCAGACACCACATGCAAATCCATCAATATGATATCCATTTTCAAAATGAACAATCGCATTTTCATTAAATCCATAAAGTATGGTGGATGATTCCATTTCCAGATTTCTGTTTGTTAGTGCTGGGTGCAATAAGTCAGAATCATTTTTTTTATCAGCCTTATCGAAATCAACAGTGAATTCAACATCGATTCCGTCCAGTTTCAAACCAACATTGAATGCACCTATTTCATATAAATGAATTAGATCATCAACCTCGCATCCTAGGAGCCTACCAGCCCTCTCAAACGAACAGTATTCTAAGGGGGGTATTTTTTTTTCGATCCACAAGCTTCTTAAAAAGTTGCTTTCAGTGTCTGTTAATGATTGCATTATTGCCTCTGTTTTATAGGGTTATTTTTTAAGGATACTGACATCTGGCAAATTATAAGGAGGATGATATTCATCTTTGTTTATATCTAGATAGTTCGACCACCATTGCATCATTCGACGTCGTTCCTGCATGTGCTGTGCCAAATGAACATAAGCTGCGCGCACCTCGTTTCGTTCCTGATGACTCATCTGTCTTTCAACAGCATCACGTGACCATAATCCTGATTCAGTTAGGGCAGAGCATGCCATTGCACGGAAGCCGTGTAGGCATACATCAGATTGAGTATCGTAACCCATCGTGCGTAGTGCCTTATTTACGGTATTCTCGCTCATTGGTTTGTAAGGATTACTGTCACCAGGAAATATGAGTAAATATTCCCCGCTAATCTTTCGAATATTTTCAAGCACCTCAATTACCTGAGTAGAAAGTGGAACGAAATGTGCTGCGCCCATCTTTGCACCCCGATCTGAATATTTAACCCCTATTATCTCTTCCCGTTGTCCGGGTATCGTCCAAAGCCCCTTTTCAATGTCTATTTCATCCCACCGGGCATGACGCAGTTCACTAGACCGCACAAACGTATGCAGCGATAAAAACACTGCCAGCCGTGTCAAAGGCCTACCAGTATAATTTTCAGCTTTTGCCATTAATTCTGGTAAGAGTTCGAGCGGTAGAGCAGGGCGATGTCGTGCTTTAGGTGTAATGACTGCGCCTTTTAAATCTTGGGCCGGATTGTAATCAACAATGCCTCGCTGTACGGCATAACGGAAAATACTCGCCATAGTGGTTTTTACCCGCCCCGTGGTTGTACCGATGCCCACTCTTGTCATCTCAATTAACAATGGCAGCAAGTCACGAGTTTTGAGTGCAACGATGGGTTTTGAACCGATGGCCGGAAACAGATGATTTTCCATTTCACGCAGTATTTTTTGGCGGGTAATTTCTTTCCACTCAGGATGTCCTATGGAACCTTGATGCCACTCTCGGGCTATAGCCTCAAACGTTGGGGATTTATCCTCATTAGCAACTGCATTCTTTGCGATCCTCGGGTCTTGATCATCAGCGAGCATCTGCCTAGCTTCATCGCGGCGTTTACGAGCAATTGAAAGCGGTACATCTGGATAAACCCCCAACGCCAAAGTCGCCTGCTTACCATTGAAACGATAATTCATTCTCCAAGCTTTAGTCCCGTTCTTTTTGACTAACAGGTAAAGGCTCCCACCATCTGTAAGTTTGTAATCAGTTTCTTTAGGCTTGGCGTTTTCAATCTTTTTGGGTGAAAGCTGGTTCAAAGCCATTTCACTAGTCTCATTGCTAAAATTGATGGTATCGGCATATCGAACCGACGAATACCATCAACGATACCATCAGAGAGATGTAATGTCATGAAGGTAACTGAAACCACTATCATGATGCTAAGCTATGATTTTTCTGGTTTTAGGAGGTTTTTTGAAAGGTTATGAAACGTGGTGAAATGAAAGGATATTGTCCCCTGCAGGAATCGAACCTGCAACTAGCCCTTAGGAGGGGCTCGTTATATCCATTTAACTAAGGGGACGAGGGCGGGCAGTATAACCTAATTGCTGCGCCAGATTAACCTCCTGCCGGCCCGTTTGCTCATTATCTCAACGATTTATGCATCAGACTGGTCCGCTTTTTCATCTTTTTGCGCCTTTTTCGCATCTGCCCGCATTTTGGCTTTAGCTGCTTCGCTCATATCGTTGCGAATCTGAGCGTGGCTGATCAGAGCGAAGATCAGGGTTCCGCCGGTAATATTGCCCAGCAGGGTCGGCAGCGCGAAAGGCCAGATAAATTCGTGCCAGCTGATGGCGCCGCTAAACACCAGGTAGAGCACTTCAACCGAACCCACCACGATGTGCGCCAAATCGCCAAGCCCGACCAGCCAGGTCATCATAATAATGACAAAGAGTTTGGCGGCGCCGGAAGCCGGAAACATCCAGACCATCGTGGCGATAATCCAGCCGGAAATCACCGCGTTGGCGAACATTTCGCCTGCGTTTCTCTCCATCACCTTTTCACTGATGGCGGTAAAAGCCTGACGCGTCGCCTCATCGAAAACCGGCATCGCGTCAAAGGCCAGCGCCGCCAGCGCCGTGCCGATCAGGTTGCCCAGCAGCACGAATCCCCAGAGACGCAGCAGCAATCCCAGATTGCCCAAAGTAGGCTTGTGCATCACCGGCAGCACGGCGGTCACGGTGTTTTCCGTAAACAGCTGCTGACGCGCCATAATGACGATGATGAAGCCAAAGCTGTAGCCCAGGTTTTCCAGCAGGAAGGCGCCGGGCAAACCGGCGAGATGCACCTGGAAAATCCCTTTCGCCATCAGCGATGCGCCCATTGATAAGCCGGCGGCGATGGCGGACCAGAGCAGCGCCATGCCGTCGCGTTCCAGCTCCTTTTCCCCATCCTGACGGATCTCTTCATGGATCGCAGCCGCGCGCGAAGGCAGCACTTCTTCGTCAACTTCAATTTCGGTTCCCTGTTCCTTCTCCTCGCTATCCACATCTTTTTCGCTCTGTTCTTCGCTTTGTGCGGGCTTCATTTTTGCTCCTGGTGATAGTTCAACAGCGTAATAAGCGTAGACCTTTTTAAATCCACTGAAATGTTACGAAGTTTTTGAGTAAGAGTAACAAAGCTTTAAATGTGCTGCTTTTTTCATCAATCCGGAGAGCTTATGCATGCTAATGCGTCAGTTTGCAGGATTGGCAAAGCCGCGCAGGCTTCGGCCCACCCATGACTTGTGGTATTATCGCCGCCTCACTTATTTAGCGCGATTTTCCCTCCATGCTGGAAATCATTAATCTCTCTTGCACTCGCGATGAGCGGATCTTGTTTCGCGAGCTTTCGTTTTCCGTTCAGGCGGGCGACATCGTGCAGATTGAGGGCGTGAATGGGGCAGGGAAAACCTCATTGCTGCGGCTGCTTGCCGGTCTGAGTCGCCCGGAGCAGGGCGAAGTCAGCTGGCAGGGCCAGCCGATTCGCCAGCAGCGCGAGCGCTGGCATCAGGATATGCTCTGGCTCGGTCACCAACCCGGCGTTAAAGCGGTGCTTTCGCCGCTGGAAAATTTGCGTTTTTATCATCCCGATCGCCAGCAGGACGAGATTTTCGACGCGCTGGAGGCGGTGGACCTGCTGGGTTACGAAGAGGTGCCGGTCGCGCAGCTCTCCGCCGGACAGCAGCGTCGCGTCGCGCTGGCACGCCTCTGGCTCAGCCCGGCGCGGGCGTGGATCCTCGACGAACCCTTGACCGCTATCGATAAAGCGGGCGTAGAAAAATTAATGGCGCGTTTTGCGCAACATGCCGATAACGGAGGCATGGTGATTTTAACCACTCACCAGGACCTGCCTGATGCGGGCGAGCGCGTGCGTAAAATTCGCCTCAGCGCGCAGGAGAGATGTTAATGCTGGGACGCGTTATTCAGCGCGAGCTGAAGATTGTTTTTCGCAGCGGCGCTGAAGTGATTAATCCGCTGTGGTTTTTCCTGATCGTGATTACGCTGTTCCCGCTGGGCATCGGGCCGGAACCTCAGCTGCTGGCGCGCATCGCGCCCGGCGTGGCCTGGGTTGCCGCGCTGCTCGCCTCGCTGCTGGCGCTGGAGCGGCTGTTTCGCGACGATTTTCTCGACGGTTCGCTGGAACAGCTGCTGCTGCTGCCTGCGCCGTTGCCGCTGACGGTTTTAGGGAAAGTGATCGCTCACTGGCTGGTAACCGGGCTGCCGCTGATTATTCTGTCGCCGCTGGCCGCGCTGCTGCTGTCGCTCGATTTTGCCGGCTGGCGCGCGCTGGCGCTGACGCTGCTGCTGGGCACGCCGACCTTCAGCTTTCTAANNTTGCCGCTGGCGATTCCGGTATTGATTTTCGCCAGCGCGGCGATCGACGCCGCAGGCATGGGTCTGCCCATCGCAGGCTATCTGGCGATTCTGGGCGCGATGCTGGCCGCAAGCGCGACGCTGGCGCCTTTCGCCGCGGCCGCGGCGCTGCGCATCAGCCTGCACTGAGCGGCGGATGCGCCGCTCGTGCCGATAATAATTTCTCTTTACTGTGAGCAATGCAAAATGTGGAAATGGTTACATCAACTGGCGAAGCCGGAGCGGCTTTATCAGTTATGCGGACGTTTAATCCCCTGGTTTGCCGTCGGGGGCGCCGCCATGCTTCTGCTGGGCTGGATATGGGGGTTCGGCTTCGCGCCGGCTGATTACCAGCAGGGCGACAGTTATCGCATCATGTACATTCATGTGCCGGCGGCCATGTGGTCGATGGGCGTCTATGCCGCCATGGCCGTCGCCGCCTTTACCGGTCTGGTGTGGCAGCTGAAAATGGCCGATCTGGCCGCCGCGGCGATGGCGCCCGTCGGCGCGATTTTCGCCTTTATCGCGCTGGTCACCGGTTCCGCCTGGGGCAAACCGATGTGGGGAACCTGGTGGATCTGGGATGCGCGCCTCACCTCCGAGCTGGTGTTGCTCTTCATCTATATGGGCGTCATCGCGCTGTTTAACGCTTTCGACGATCGCCGTATGGCGGGCCGCGCCGCCGGCATTCTGATTCTGGTGGGGGTGGTGAACCTGCCGATCATCCACTTTTCGGTGCAGTGGTGGAATACGCTGCATCAAGGCTCATCGGGCATGCTGCAACAGGCGATCGCCCCCAGTATGCGCACGCCGCTGCGCTGGTCCATTCTCGGCTATCTGCTGGTTTTTATCGCGCTGACGCTGATGCGCCTGCGCAACCTTATTCTGTTTGCCGAGCGTCATCGCCCCTGGGTAGCTGACGTCGCGCAGGGAGGAGGCCGCTCATGACGCCCGCCTTTACCTCCTGGCAAGCCTTTTTCGCCATGGGCGGCTACGGCTTTTTCGTCTGGCTGGCCGTCGCCTTCACGCTCATTCCGCTTTGCGGCCTGATCGCGCACACCCTCTGGCAACGTCATCGCCTGTTGACGGAGATCCGTCAGCGTCAATCCCGGGAGCGCCGCATCCGCGCGGCAAAAACAAAAAAAGCCGCCGGTGAAGCGGCAGGAGAGCATGTGTGAATATCCGTCGCCGTAACCGCCTTTACGTGGTGATAGCGATATTAGTAGGCCTGGGCCTTGCCACGTCGCTGGTCATGTACGCGTTGCGTTCTAATATCGATCTGTTTTATACCCCGAGCGAAATCCTTTATGGCAAAGGGGAAGAGCATCAGAAGCCGGAGCCGGGACAGCGGCTGCGCGTCGGCGGCATGGTGATGCCGGGCAGCGTTAAACGCGATCCCAATACCCTTGCCGTCTCCTTCAAGCTCTATGACGCCAACGGCGTCGTCAGCGTCAGCTACGAAGGCATTCTGCCGGATCTGTTTCGTGAAGGGCAGGGCGTCGTGGCGCAGGGCGTGTTGAAAGAGGGCAACCTGGTCAACGCGAAAGAGGTGCTGGCGAAGCATGACGAGAAATACACGCCGCCGGAAATCGAAGACGCGATGAAGAAAAATCATACCGGGCCGCAGTCGGCTTATCAGCAGGCAGGTACGCAGTCATGATGCCGGAAATCGGAACTTTTTTGCTCTGTCTGGCGCTGGGGCTGGCGCTGTTGCTGAGCGTCTATCCGCTCTGGGGCGCCGTGCGTCAGGACGCGCGTCTGATGGCGCTGGCGCGTCCGCTCTCCGTCGGGCTGTTTCTCTGCATCGCCGCGGCGTTTGCGGTACTGGTGCATGCGTTTGTGGTGAACGACTTCACCGTCGCCTACGTGGCGACCAACTCGAATACGCTGCTGCCGGTCTATTACCGCGTCGCCGCCACCTGGGGCGCGCATGAAGGATCGCTGCTGCTCTGGGTCTTGCTGCTCAGCATCTGGACGCTGGCGGTGGCGCTGTTCAGCCGTCGGATGCCGCAGGATGCGGTGGCGCGCGTGCTGGCGGTGATGGGCATGATCAATCTGGGTTTTCTGCTGTTTATTACGCTGACGTCCAACCCTTTCGCCCGCACGTTGCCCGACTTTCCCATCGAGGGGCGCGACCTGAACCCGATGCTGCAGGATATCGGCCTGATTTTCCATCCGCCGCTGCTCTATATGGGCTACGTGGGCTTTTCCGTGGCGTTCGCCTTTGCCATCGCTTCGCTGATGGCCGGCCGGCTGGATACCGCCTGGGCGCGCTGGTCGCGTCCCTGGACCACGGCGGCCTGGCTGTTCCTGACCATCGGCATCGTGCTGGGTTCCGCCTGGGCCTACTATGAACTGGGCTGGGGCGGCTGGTGGTTCTGGGATCCGGTGGAAAACGCCTCCTTTATGCCCTGGCTGGCCGGGACCGCGCTGATCCACTCGCTGGCGGTGACCGAGAAGCGCGGCACCTTCAAAGCCTGGACGGTGCTGCTGGCGATTACTGCGTTTTCCCTCAGCCTGCTGGGCACCTTCCTGGTGCGTTCCGGCGTGCTGGTTTCGGTACACTCGTTCGCCTCCGATCCGGCGCGCGGCATGTTTATCCTGGCGTTCCTGGTGATTGTGATCGGCTGCTCGCTGCTGCTTTACGCCGTGAAGGGCAGCCAGGTGCGCAGCCGGGTGCAGAACGAAGTCTGGTCGCGCGAATCGCTGCTGCTGGGCAATAACGTGCTGCTGATCGCCGCGATGCTGGTGGTGCTGCTCGGCACGCTGCTGCCGCTGGTGCATAAACAGCTTGGGCTGGGCAGCATCTCGGTGGGCGAGCCGTTCTTTAACACCATGTTTACCTGGCTGATGGCGCCGTTTGCGCTGATGCTCGGCATCGGGCCGCTGGTGCGCTGGCGTCGCGACGAGCCGCAAAAGCTGCTGAAGCGCCTGGCGCTGGCGTTGCTGGTTACGCTGCTCGGTTCGATTCTGCTGCCATGGCTGTTGCAGGATCGCATTGAAGGAATGACCGTCGTCGGCCTGCTGATGTCGATCTGGGTCATCGTCCTGACGTTGATGGAGTTGCACGAGCGCGCCACTCACCGTCACCGCTTTTTCCACGGATTACGCCACCTTTCCCGCAGCCACTGGGGCATGGTGCTGGGACACCTCGGCGTCGCCGTCACGGTTATCGGCATCGCCTTCAGCACACAGTACAGCGTGGAGCGCGACGTGCGCATGAAGGCGGGCGACAGCGTAGACATCCATCGCTACCACTTCGTTTTCCGCGATGTGCGCAACCTGCAGGGGCCGAACTACAGCGGCGGCGCGGCGATTATCGACGTGACGCGCGACGGCAAGCCGGAAGCGGTGTTGCAGGCGGAAAAACGCTTCTACACCGCCGCACGCACTATGATGACCGAGGCGGCCATCAATGGAGGCTTTACCCGCGATCTCTATGCGGCGCTGGGGGAAGAGCTGGATGACGGCTCCTGGGCGGTGCGCATTTACTACAAACCCTTTGTGCGCTGGATCTGGTTCGGCGGCGTGTTTATGGCGATCGGCGGCCTGCTCTGCCTGCTCGATCCGCGCTACCGCTCGGCCAAAAAAGCGCAACGGGAGCTGGCATGAATAAGAAAATCCTTTTTATCCCACTGGCGCTTTTCCTGCTGCTGGCGGCCGCGCTCTTATGGCAGCTGACGCGCAACGCCAACGGCGACGATCCGACCCGGCTGGAGTCGGCGCTGATCGGCAAGCCGGTGCCGTTGTTTAAGCTGGAAGCGCTGAATGAACCGGGAAAAATTTACGATCAGCAGGTGCTGAACGACGGCAAACCGATTCTGCTTAACGTCTGGGCCACCTGGTGCCCGACCTGCCGCGCCGAGCATCAGTATCTCAACACGCTGGCGATAGCCGGCATCCGCGTGGTCGGCCTGAACTATAAAGATGACCGCGCCAAAGCGGTTAACTGGCTGAATACGCTGGGCAACCCCTATGCGCTCAGCCTCTATGACGGCGATGGCATGCTGGGACTCGATCTCGGCGTCTACGGCGCGCCGGAAACCTTTCTGATCGACGGCAAAGGGATCATTCGTTATCGCCATGCCGGCGATATGAACGCCCGCGTCTGGCAGCAGGAAGTCAAGCCGCTGTGGGATAAATACCGCAAGGAGGCCGGAGCATGAAGCGCGGCCTGCTAGCGCTGTGCGGCCTGCTGCTCAGCTTCAGCCTCTGGGCGGCGATCGATACCTACCAGTTCGACTCGGTCGCGCAGGAGCAACAGTATCGCGAGCTGACCGGCTCGCTGCGCTGCCCGAAATGCCAGAATAACAGCATCGCCGATTCCAACGCGATGATCGCCGGCGATATGCGCCTCAAGGTGTATGAGCTGATGAAGCAGGGGCAAAGCAAGCAGCAGATTATCGACTACATGGTGGCGCGTTACGGACATTTCGTTACTTACGAACCGCCGGTCACCGCATCGACGCTGATCCTCTGGGTCGGTCCTGCGCTCTTTGCCGTTCTGGGCGCGCTGACCATTATTTTACGCAGCCGTAAACCGAAGACGCGCAGCGATCTCGACGAAGAAGAACAGCAGCGTCTCGCCGCGTTGCTAAACAGTGACAGGAAGCCGTGATGAGTGCATTTTGGATCACCCTTTTCGTGCTACTGGCGGCGGCCAGCGCGCTCTTTCTGTTGGCCGGCTGGAAACAGCGTTCCGCCAGCGACGGCGATCGCGACAGGCTTAATAAGACCTTCTATCAACAACGTTTGCAGGAGCTGGAAGAGGACGAAGCGCAGGGCGTGGTCGCGGAGCGTCCGGTCATGGTGCGCGAACTGCAACAGACACTGCTGACCGATATTCCGCAGCATGACGCGGCGCAGGCGCGCAGCAGCAGCCGCTGGGTTCTGCTGCCGGGCGCGCTGCTGCTGATCGGCGTATCGCTGGGCATGTACCTGAAAACCGGCGGGCTGACGAACGTCATGGCGTGGATGCAGGTGCGCGCGGACTACCCGCAGCTGCGCGCGCGCGTCATGGATCCTCAGGCGAAGCCCCTGACGATGGAAGAGCTGGCGCGTCTGCAGCTCGGCCTGCGCAGCGCATTGCAGGCGGAGCCGGACAACCTGAACGACTGGACGATGCTGGGCCGCCTCGGCATGGTGCTCAATAACGCCAGCACCGCCAGCCAGGCCTTTGAGCATGCGCTGCAGCTGGCGCCGAACAACATCAATCTGAAACTCGATTATGCTGAAGTGCTGACGCGCTCCAGCGATCCGCAGGATAACCGCGAGGGCGGCGTCATGCTGCGCGATCTGCGCAGGCAGCAGCCGGAGAATCTGCGTATGCTCGGCCTGCTGGCGTTCAACGCTTACGGGCAGCAGCAGTATGACGAGGCGATCGGCGCCTGGCAGGCGATGCTGAAATTATTGCCGGCCGGCGACAGCCGCGCGGCGATGATCGAACGCAGCATCGAACAGGCGAAAACCGATGCGGGAGAGCAAAACAGCCAGCTGGCGCTGACCGTAAGCCTGTCGCCGACGGCAGAAAAAATGTTACCGCAGGGCGGAGTGTTGTATATTTCTGTTTCTGACGGTGTTTCACCGGTGCCTGTGGCTGTTAAGCGCCTGCCGCTTAGCCACTTCCCGTTATCGCTGACGCTGGATGACAGCAACGCCATGATGCCTGATCGTCTGCTTTCGGCGCAGCATCAGGTGCAGGTCCGGGTGCGTATTTCGCGCGACGGCAGCGCCAATCCCCAGTCCGGCGACTGGTTTGGCCTGAGCGCGCCGACGCCCTGGAATGGTCATTCGCAAATGGCTGTGGAAATCAATCAACAGCAGCCCTGAAGCGATACATACTCGATCCGCACAGGGAGATGAAAATGTATTACCGCCTGACCGGTCTGGTTTTGGCCAGTGTACTTCTGGTGGGATGCGCCAGTTCTAAGCCTGACAGCGACGCGCCGCCGCAACGCAGCGATCCGCTGGAAGGCTTTAACCGCACCATGTTTAATCTTAATTACAACATACTGGACCCCTACGTGGTGCGTCCCGTCGCGGTGGCCTGGCGTGATTATGTCCCGGCGCCGGCTCGCTCCGGGTTGAGCAACTTCCTCGGCAACCTGGATGAGCCTTCCAGCATGGTCAACTATTTTCTGGAAGGGGATCCGCGTCGCGCAATGATCCACTTTACGCGCTTCTTCCTCAACACCACGCTGGGGCTGGGCGGTTTGATCGATGTAGCGGGTAGGGCGAACCCGGCGCTGGCGCGTGAAGAATCGCATGGCTTCGGCAGCACGCTGGGACATTATGGCGTCGGCTATGGCCCCTATGTGGAACTGCCTGCCTACGGCAGCTTTACGCCACGTCAGGAGGGCGGCGACTCCGTCGATCTGCTCTATCCGCCGCTGAGCTGGCTGACTTTCTGGATGTCGGCGGGCAAATGGGCGCTGGAAGGCATAGAGACGCGCGCGCAGCTGCTCGATTCCGATGCGATTCTGCGTCAGCAGAGCGATCCTTACGCCTTCGTTCGTAACGCCTATTTCCAGCGTAACGACTTTCTGGCGAACGGCGGCAAGCTGAAGCCGCAGGAAAACCCGAACGCGAAGGCGATTCAGGGCGATCTGAATGAAATTGATGCGGAATAAACGGCATTAACAGAAACAAGAAAGGCGGCCAATCGGCCGCCTTTTGCTTATCTGCCTCGGGGCGTCAGAACTTATAGTTAAAGTTCGCGCCGTAAAGCCAAGCCTTACCGACCGAGTTAAAGGTATAGGGACCTTCTTTCACCGTGACGTGCTGCCCGTGCATATAAGAGATGCCCACGTCCACTGACGCCGCATCGTTAAACGCATAGGAAGCGCCTGCGCTCAGCCAGAGACGATCCTGATCGGGAATGGAGATGGAACGTTTATCGGCCGGAACCGGGCTGTCATCAAAGGCGATGCCGGTACGGAACGTCCAGTTATCGTCGTAGCTGTAGGTGGTGCCCAGCGCGATACGGTACGCATCTCTGAAATCTTCTTCTTTCTGAAACAGCGTCTGGCCGCCGCTGCCGGTGGCTTTCAGCTGTTCAAACTGGCTCCAGCTGGTGTAGGTCAGGCTGTAGTGAACCGCCCACTGCGGCGCCACTTTATGCCAGCCCGACACTTCCCACATCTCCGGCAGATCCAGCGTCAGGTAGCCTGGTATAGTGCTGCCGTTGGTGCCGTAAAGCCCGGAGGATTGCAGCGCCGGGTTCAGCGCGGAAGGCAGGCTGCTTTTGTAAGCGCCTTTGAAGTCGATATTGACTTCCGAGCGATAGCTCAGGCCGAAGCGGTTGTTCTTATCGATTTCATAGAGGATGCCGGCGTTCCAGCCGTAGCCCCATTCATTGCCTTTCAGATAGGTAATCTGCGTATCGGCGGGCAAACGGAACTGGGTAAAGCTCTCGCCGGCGTAGCGCTCGATTTTCGCGTGGGCGTAAACCGCATCAAAACCGACGCCGACGCTGAAATGGTCATTCAGACGGTAAGCGGTGCTTAAATTGAGGTTGGTGGTCAGCAGGTCGGTTTCGCCGGCGTACGGGCCCGCAGCGTAATTATGGTTGAATTCCGTCGCCAGGCCGAAGTTGGTGGTCGCCGATGCGCCAATCCACCATTGATCGTTGATCGGCTGGACGTAGTGAATATTGGGTATCCATTCGGTCGGCGTGATGTTATTCGCGCTCAGGCTTCTGCCGCTCGGGCTGGTGCCGTTGATATCCACATCCGCATCGATAAATACCGTGCCGATGGAGAACATCGGGCGATCCATCAGGGCCATCGTCGCCGGGTTGCGGCTGGCTGAAGCTGCTGTGTCGCCCATGGCGCCTTCGCCGGAATAGGCGCGCCCCAGGCCGATAGATGAAAATTCATTAAGCTGAAAGCCAGCGGCGTAAACCTGCGAGGAAACAAGCGCCACTGCAGCCGCCACGGCTGATTTTATAAACAGGTTTTTATGGTTCATGACCACAACCTCATGTGAATTATTATTTATCTGTTACGTCGCGTAACAAGGACGGCGGATTGTAGGGACTGATCGGCAACATACATATCGGACCAGTGCGGCAAGTATAGGTCTGTCCGCAGTCTGAGTTGCAATATGGTTTCTGAAATATTTCTTAAATGTTTGCAAAATCAGATCTGCATAACAAAACGGCGCGGCATCCGGTTCAGCATAACGGTACTGAATTGTTCTGGATCAATTTTTATTGTGATATTCGTCACTTAGCGCAGCAATCATAGCGGCAGGCGCGCAATCGGCGTACAATTTTCGGCAATTATTTGCACAATCATTACGGGAAACCGTCAGGAGAAAAAGATGACCGAGGCCCTTAAGAAATGCAGCGCCAATGAAACCGCTGCCTGCTGCTGCGTTGATGTCGGTACGGTGATGGACAACAGCGACTGTACCGCCAGCTGGTCGCAAACTTTTACTTCTCGTCAGGATGCCGAAGCGACGCTGGCGCGTCTGACGGAAAAAGCGCGCCAGGTGGAGTCCGAACCCTGCGACATTAACGCGCGTCTCAGTGAAACGAGCGAAGGGGTGCGGCTCGACGTTGATTTCACCTTCGCCTGCCAGGCCGAAACCCTGATATTTCAGTTAGGGTTGCGCTAAACCACAGGGCCGCCGCCGGGCGGCCTTTTTCTTCTGTTTCGTGTGCTTATTCTCAATTTTTCCCTCTTCTGTTGGCGAGCGCCGCGCTTCTGATTAACACTGTGCCTCAGGTCTGACCTCTTTCGGCAATGACGCCAGGTTCCGATTCACAGGTGAAAACAATGAGTAAAGCGCAGCCGCTGCTGACGCGTCAGGGCGATCGCATCGCTATAACCCATGGTTTACGTACGCCGTTCGTTCGTCAGGCGACCGCGTTTCACACCATTCCCGCCGTGGAGCTGGGGCGTATGGTGGTCAGCGAGCTGATGGCGCGCAGCGAACTGCCCGTCGAGGTGATTGAACAGTTGGTGTTCGGTCAGGTGGTGCAGATGCCGGAAGCGCCGAACATCGCGCGTGAAATCGTGCTCAGCAGCGGGCTGAGCGTGCATACCGACGCCTATAGCGTCAGCCGCGCCTGCGCCACCAGCTTTCAGGCGGTGGCGAACGTGGCGGAAAACCTGATGGCAGGCACGATCCGGGCAGGCATCGCCGGCGGCGCCGATTCCGCCTCGGTACTGCCGGTCGGCGTCAGCAAGTCGCTGGCGCGCGCGCTGGTGGACCTCAGTAAAGCGCGCAGTTTTTCCCGCAGGTTCAGGGCGCTGAAGCGCCTGCGTCCGCGCGATCTGCTGCCGGTGCCGCCCGCCGTGGCGGAATATTCCACCGGACTGCGGATGGGCGATAGCGCCGAGCAGATGGCGAAAACCTGGCATATCAGCCGCGAGCAGCAGGATGCGCTGGCGCACCGTTCGCATCAGCGCGCTGCTCAGGCCTGGCAGTCGGGCAAGCTGGCGCAGGAGGTGATGCCCGCGTTCGTGCCGCCGTGGAAAGCGCCGGTCGAGCAGGATAACAATGTGCGGATGAATTCCCGCAGCGCTGACTATGCGCGCCTGCGTCCGGCCTTCGATCGCCGATACGGCAGCGTGACCGCCGCCAATAGCACGCCGCTGACTGACGGCGCCGCCGCGTTGATTTTGATGAGCGAAGCGCGGGCGCGCGAGCTGGGGTTAACGCCGCTGGGCTATTTGCGCAGCTACGCCTTTACGGCGATCGATGTCTGGCAGGATATGCTGCTGGGTCCTGCCTGGGCCTCGCCGCTGGCGCTCGATCGCGCCGGTCTAACCCTTAACGATCTTGAACTTATCGACATGCACGAGGCTTTCGCCGCGCAAACCCTGTGCAATCTGAAGCTGTTCAACGATCGGCGCTTCGCCCGCGAGAGCCTGAATCGGGCCGAGCCGCTGGGCGAGGTGAACGAAGACAGATTCAACGTGCTGGGCGGCTCCATCGCCTACGGCCATCCCTTTGCCGCTACCGGCGCGCGCATGATCACGCAAACGCTGCATGAACTGCGGCGGCGCGGCGGCGGATTCGGTCTGGTGACCGCCTGCGCGGCGGGCGGACTGGGCGCCGCGATGGTGCTGGAGGTGGAAGCATGACCCCGACCTCCGCTTTTCATCTGCAGATGCGTCCCGATAATATCGGCGTGATCACCATTAATGTGCCCGGCGAAAAGATAAACACCCTGAAGGCGGAATTCGCCGCGCAGATGATGGCGACAATCGCCGAGGCACGCCGCAACGCTCAGCTGGTTGGCCTGGTGCTGATCTCCGGCAAGCCGGACAGTTTCATCGCCGGCGCGGATATCAGCATGATCGATCGCTGCCGCAGCGTCGAGGAAGCGGCAGGGCTTTCTCGCCAGGGACAGGAGGTGATGGCCAGTCTTGCCGCGCTGCCCGTTCCGCTGGTCGCGGCGATCCACGGCGCCTGCCTCGGCGGCGGCCTGGAACTGGCGCTGGCCTGTGATGCGCGTATCTGTTCGTTGGATGACAAAACCCGGCTTGGTCTTCCGGAGGTGCAGCTGGGATTGCTGCCCGGCACCGGCGGCACGCAGCGTCTGCCGCGTCTGATCGGCGTATCCGAGGCGCTGACGCTGATGCTGAGCGGCAAAACCCTGCGCGCCGAGCAGGCGCGCAGGCTGGGCCTGGTGGATGAGGCGGTGCCGCAGGCTATTCTGTTGCAGAGCGCCATTGAACGTGTACTGAAAGGTAAAGCAGGCCCGGCAACGCTGCCGACGCGCGAACGGCTGATTCAGGCGCCGCTGGCGCGCCACGCGCTGTTCGCCTTCGCGAAGCGGCAAACCCGGCAGAAAACTCAGGGCAACTATCCCGCCGCCGAACGCATCATTGAAGTGGTGCGCATCGGGCTGGAGCAGGGCGCCCGTAGCGGGTTCGACGCCGAGGCGCGCGCCTTTGGCGAGCTGGCGATGACGCCTGAATCCGCCGCGCTGCGCAGCTTGTTTTTCGCCACCACGGCGATGAAAAAAGAGCCGGGAGCGAACGCGCAGCCGCGCGCCGTCGCCGGGGTCGGGGTGTTGGGCGGCGGCATGATGGGCGGCGGCATCGCCAGCGTGACGGCACTGAACGCCGGGCTGCCGGTGCGCATTCGGGATGTCAGCCTGAGCGGCGTCAACCACGCCTTGCAGCACAGCTGGGAGCGACTGAGCGAAAAGGTGCGGCGGCGCCAGCTCAATCCGGCGCAGCGACAGCAGCAGATGGCGCGCCTCAGCGGCGGCGTCGACTATCAGGGATTTTCGCGGCGCGATCTGATTATCGAGGCGGTGTTTGAGGATCTGGCCCTGAAGCGTCAGATGGTGAGCGAAGTGGAACAGCATTGTGGGCCGCAAACGATTTTCGCCTCGAATACCTCGTCACTGCCGATTGCTGAGATCGCTGCGGGGGCGCAACGGCCGGAAAATATTATCGGCCTGCACTATTTCAGCCCGGTGGAAAAGATGCCGCTGGTGGAAGTGATCCCGCATGCCGTCACCTCGGCGGAAACCATCGCGACCACCATCGAGCTGGCGCGCAACCAGGGAAAAACGCCGATCGTCGTCGCCGATCGCGCCGGTTTTTACGTCAACCGTATTTTGACTCCCTATATAAATGAAGCGATGCGTTGCCTGCTGGAGGGCGAGCCGATTGAACATATCGACCGGGCGCTGGTGGCGTTCGGGTTTCCGGTCGGTCCGATACAGCTGCTGGACGAAGTCGGCATTGACGTCGGCAGTAAAATCGTACCGATTCTGCAACAGGCCTACGGCGAGCGTTTCGCTGCGCCTGCCGCCTTTGAGGCGGTGCTTCAGGACGGGCGTAAAGGGCGGAAAAACGGCAAAGGCTTTTATCTCTATCATTCGATGCGCTGGCCGGGGCGGAAAAAGCCTGATCCTACGCTCTACAAATTGCTGCAGCTGGAGCCTAAAGAGCAGCAGAGCCGCGAGCAGATCGCCGGACGCTGCGTAATGATGATGCTCAACGAAGCGGCGCGTTGTCTGGAGGAAGGCGTTATCCGTTCAGCGCGCGACGGCGATGTCGGCGCGGTGTTCGGCATCGGCTTTCCGCCTTTTCTCGGCGGGCCGTTTCGCTATATGGATCGGACAAGTATTGCCAGCGTGGTCAATACATTAAGTAATTTAATGCAGCGGCAGGGCGACCGTTTTGCCCCCTGCGAGGCTTTGCAACAGCGCGCCGATAATGAGCGAAAATTTTACATTTCAGCATCAGAAGTGAATAGCCATAAAGATTCAGCGGGTTAGTAAAAAGGGCCGTCAGAATGTTACAGGTAGCAGTCTGATATGTTGCTTATTTATTAAGCAACCAGTTGACCGGGCTAAGGCGTTGGGGTACAACACAGCGTTCATTCGCAGAATGAAGAGTCGATCGGCAGGCTGATCGGCGATCTCTAATCAACAGCGGTGCTTTATGCAAGTTTTTATCATGCGTCACGGCGATGCGGCTCTCGAAGCGGCAAGTGATTCGGTAAGACCTCTTACTCATTGTGGTTGCAACGAATCACGTCAGATGGCGAGCTGGCTGAACGGCCAGGCACTGGATATCGAACGGGTACTGGTCAGCCCTTTTCTGCGCGCAGAGCAGACGTTGGCGACGGTACGCGAAGCGTTAAATCTGCCGGAAGAACAGGATGTGTTGCCGGAGCTCACCCCAGGCGGCGATCCGGGACTGGTCGCCTGTTATCTGCATGCGCTGGCCAAAGAAGGCGTGAAATCCGTGCTGGTGATCTCTCACCTGCCGCTGGTCGGCTATCTGGTTTCCGAACTCTGCCCGCAGGAAGCGCCGCCGATGTTCGCGACCTCCGCGATCGCCTGCATCAACTTCGATGCCGATAATTGCGAAGGCAAACTGGAATGGCAGGTCAGTCCTTCCAAACTGGCGAAAGCGATGTAATCAGCGCTGGGCCGAATGACCGGCCCAATCCTTTCTCAGGGCAACTCAGGCGGTTGCCACTCTTCGACTTCAATCAATACCAACAGCGCCGCATCGCCCCCGAACAGCTTCGGCGCCTGATGAAACGCCATCACCAAAGGGTGCTGCGCCAGCCAGAGCGGCGTTTGCTGTTTAAGAACATGCTTACCGTGGCCGGTCATCACGCTGGCGCAAAACAGATGCTCGCGCCGACAGGCGGCGATCAAGGCGCCTAGTTCCTGCTTCGCCTGCTGCTGCGTTAAGCCGTGCAGGTCGAGAAAAATCTCAGGCGTATAATCGCCGCGTCGCAATTTTTTCAGCTCGTAGTGGCTGACGTCGCTGCGCACATAGCGCACCGGGCCTTCGTTGGACAGCAGCGGCTGAAATTCGTCGGAAAAGTAGTGGCTGTTGTCCACCTGCTCCGAAAGCAGCCGTTTCAACGGCACTTCGCGCGTTTTCACCTTCGGTTTATGTACGATGGTGTCCTGTTTCAGCTTGCGCGCGCCGGTCATCAACTGGCGAAAAAGCGCTTTATCATCGCTGCTGAGCGGATCTTTTTTACTCATTGGATCGTCATTGTCATCAGATAAGGCTGGAGAGCAGCCGGTGGCGTTACCTTAACCTTAAGCGTAAACAAAAGTCAGCTTTTTCACGCTGCTGCGCTGAATTCTGCCCGGCTTCATGGCAAACTATCGGCCGATTCAGCAAACGGCCTGCGGAGGGCTACGTGGACAAAATTTTCGTCGATGAGGCAGTCAACGAACTACATACCATTCAGGACATGCTGCGCTGGGCCGTCAGCCGCTTCTCGGCGGCCGGCATCTGGTATGGTCACGGCACGGACAATCCCTGGGACGAAGCGGTTCAACTGGTACTGCCCACGCTCTGGCTGCCGCTCGATATTCCTGAAGATATGCGCAACGCGCGTCTCACCTCCAGCGAACGTCAGCGCATCGTCGAGCGCGTCATCCGTCGCGTCAACGAGCGTATTCCGGTCGCCTATCTGACCAATAAAGCCTGGTTCTGCGGACACGAGTTTTATGTCGACGAGCGCGTGCTGGTGCCGCGTTCGCCGATCGGCGAACTGATCGACAACCGCTTCGCCGGCTTGGTTGAAAGCGCGCCGCGCCACATTCTCGACATGTGCACCGGCAGCGGCTGCATCGCCATCGCCTGCGCCTACGCTTTCCCGGAAGCGGAAGTGGACGCGGTCGATATCTCAACCGACGCGCTGGCCGTGGCCGAGCAGAACATCGAAGAGCATGGCTTAATCCATCAGGTTACGCCAATTCGCGCCGATCTGTTCCGCGAACTGCCGCAGGTGAAATATGATCTGATCGTCACCAATCCGCCCTATGTGGACGCGGAAGATATGGACGATCTGCCGGGAGAGTATCGCCACGAGCCGGAGCTGGGGCTGGCGGCAGGCAGCGACGGCCTGAAGCTGGTGCGCCGCATTCTCGCCTGCGCGCCGGACTACCTGAGCGAGCAGGGCGTGCTGATCTGCGAAGTGGGCAACAGCATGGTGCATATGATGGAGCAATATCCCGACGTGCCCTTCACCTGGCTGGAGTTCGACAACGGCGGCGACGGCGTCTTTATGCTGACGCGTCAGCAAATCTTGGATGCTCAGCATCATTTCTCGTTTTACAAAGACTGATCGACGGGCGTGCGTTCGCCCGCGAACCTGCAACAAGGAATCACCATGGCCGGAAACAGTATCGGGCAACTTTTTCGAGTAACTACCTTTGGCGAGTCCCACGGCATTGCGCTGGGATGCATCGTCGATGGCGTGCCGCCGGGCATTCCACTGACCGAAGCGGATATTCAGCACGATCTTGATCGCCGTCGTCCCGGCACCTCGCGCTACACCACGCAGCGCCGCGAACCCGATCAGGTTAAAATTCTTTCCGGCGTTTTTGAAGGCGTGACTACCGGCACCAGCATCGGCCTGCTGATCGAAAACACCGATCAGCGCTCGCAGGATTACGGCGCCATCAAAGATCTGTTCCGCCCCGGCCATGCCGATTATACCTATGAGCAGAAATATGGCCTGCGCGATTACCGCGGCGGCGGACGCTCTTCGGCGCGCGAAACCGCGATGCGCGTCGCGGCGGGCGCCATCGCCAAAAAATATCTACAGATGAAGCACAATATCCAGGTTCGCGGCTATCTGGCGCAAATCGGCGACGTCGCCTGCGAACTGAAAGAGTGGAGCATCGTCGAGCAGAACCCGTTCTTCTGCCCCGACGCGGATAAACTGGAGGCGCTGGACGAGCTGATGCGCGGCCTGAAAAAAGAGGGCGACTCTATCGGCGCGAAAGTCACGGTGATGGCGGAAAACGTGCCGCCGGGCCTCGGCGAGCCGGTATTCGATCGTCTCGACGCCGATCTGGCCCACGCGCTGATGAGCATCAATGCAGTGAAGGGGGTGGAGATCGGCGACGGCTTTGCGGTCGTGAATCAGCGCGGCAGCGAGCATCGCGATGAGATCCGCGCCAGCGGTTTCCAGAGCAATCATGCCGGCGGCATTCTGGGCGGCATCAGCAGCGGGCAGGTTATCCGCGCCAACCTGGCGATGAAGCCGACCTCCAGCATCACGGTGCCGGGCCAGACCATTACGCGCCAGGGCGAAGAGGTGGAGATGATCACTAAAGGCCGCCACGATCCCTGCGTCGGCATCCGCGCGGTGCCGATCGCCGAGGCGATGATGGCGATCGTGCTGATGGATCACCTACTGCGCCACCGTGCGCAGTGCGCGGATGTCGCGTCCGCCGTTCCGCGCTGGTGATACGATGAAACGCCTTTTATTCGCCGTCGCGGCGCTGGCGTTCAGCGCCGCGAGCCTGGCGGCTACGCCCTGGCAGAATATCCGTCATCCCATTTCCGGCGCTCCGCAGTCGATCGGCGCTTTCGCCAACGGCTGTATCGTAGGGGCGCAGCCGCTGCCGCTTAATTCACCCGACTATCAGGTGATGCGGCCGGATCAGCGCCGCTATTTCGGCCATCCCGACCTTGTGCTGTTTATCCAGCGCCTCAGCACCCAGGCGCATAATCTGCAACTGGGGCAGATGCTGGTCGGGGATATGGGCATGGCGGCGGGCGGTCGGTTTAGCGGCGGGCACGCCAGCCATCAAACCGGTCTGGATGTCGACATCTGGCTGCAACTGCCGAAAAGCCGCTGGAGCGCGCAGCAGCTGCTGAAGCCTCAGCCGCTCGATCTGGTCGCCGCTGACGGCAAAAGCGTGCTGGCGCGCCACTGGCAGCCGGAAATCGCCAGCCTGATCAAGCTGGCGGCGAACGATGACGAGGTATCGCGCATCTTCGTCAACCCGGCGATCAAAAAGCAGCTTTGCGCCGATGCCGGTGTCGATCGCGACTGGCTGCGCAAGGTGCGTCCCTGGTTCGCCCATCGCGCCCATATGCATGTGCGCCTGCGTTGTCCGCCGGAGAGCCTGGAGTGTCAGGATCAGACGCCGCCTCCGCCGGGCGACGGCTGCGGCGCGGAGCTGGAAAGCTGGTTCGCGCCGAAAAAACCGGGCGCCGCGCCGGTCAAACGCGAGCCGCCGCCGCTGCCGCCCTCCTGCCAGGCGCTGCTGGATAAACATTTACTTTAAGGGATGAGATGGATTGGTTCGTTGTCAGTCCGCTGGTTGCCGGACTGTTGTTTTTCGTGGCGATGCTGGCCGCTTTTATCGACTCTATCGCCGGCGGCGGCGGGCTGCTGACCGTGCCGTCGCTGCTGGCGGCTGGCTTGTCGCCCGCCCAGGCGCTGGCGACCAACAAGCTTCAGTCGGTGGGCGGCTCGTTCTCCGCCAGCCTCTATTTTGTTCGTCGCGGCGCGGTAAAACTGGGCGAGCAGAAGCTGAACATCGCCATGACGTTTATCGGCGCCATCTTCGGCACGCTGCTGATCCAACACCTGCAGGCGGACATTCTGCGTCAGGTGCTGCCGCTGCTGCTGATTGCCATCGGCCTCTGGTTCTTGCTGATGCCGCGCCTCGGCGAAGAGGATCGCGCCCGTCGTCTGCACGGTTTGCCATTTGCGCTGCTGGGCGGCGGCTGCGTCGGTTTTTACGACGGCTTTTTCGGGCCGGGCGCCGGCTCTTTCTATGCCCTCGCTTTCGTCACGCTGTGCGGCTATAACCTGGCGAAATCCACGGCCCACGCCAAGATCCTGAACTTTACCTCCAACTTCGGCAGCCTGCTGTTCTTTATGTTTGGCGGCAAAGTGGTCTGGGCAACCGGCCTGATCATGATGGTCGGCGCGTTTTGCGGCGCGCGGCTGGGCGCCAGGCTGGTGCTGAGCCGCGGGCAGAAATTGATTCGGCCGATGGTGGTGATCGTCTCGGCGGTGATGAGCGCCAAACTGCTGTGGGACAGCCACGGCAGCGCGATCCTCGCCTGGCTCGCCGGCCTGTAAGCGCAATAATGTTCATTTGTCACGCCGGACGCCCGCAGCGATAAGGACGCCGGTTTATTTAATATGAAGATACCCATGACCACGACGCACCATTACCAACAGCTGATTACGCTTTTCGATCGCTGCTTCAGCGACGAGTTTCAGACCCGCCTGATTAAAGGCGACGATGAACCCATCTATCTTCCCGCTGATGAGGAGTCGCCCTGGAACCGGGTGGTGTTTGCGCACGGCTTTTACGCCAGCGCGCTGCACGAAATTTCTCACTGGTGTATCGCGGGCGAGGCGCGGCGTAAGCTGGTCGACTTCGGTTACTGGTACTGCCCGGACGGTCGCGATGCGCAAACCCAGAGCCAGTTCGAAGCAGTGGAAGTGAAGCCGCAGGCGCTGGAGTGGATGTTTTGTGTCGCGGCGGGCTTTCCCTTCAACGTAAGTTGTGACAATCTCGACGGGGATTGTGAACCGGATCGCATCGGCTTTCAGCGTAAGGTTCATGCTCAGGTAATGTCTTATCTGGAGAACGGGATCCCTTCCCGACCCGCGCGTTTTATTCAGGAATTGGGCACATTTTATAATACGCCGCCGTTGACGGCGACACAGTTTCCCTGGCCGGAAGATCTGTGTTGAACGGCGTCATGATGACGAAAGAGGAATTGAGATGATCGCAGAATTTGAAGCGCGTATTCTGGCCCTGATTGACGATATGGTTGACCACGCCAGCGACGATGAGCTGTTCGCCAGCGGTTATCTGCGTGGCCACCTCACGTTAGCCGTCGCTGAGATCGAGCAGTCAGGCCAGCATACGCCGGAAGCGTTGCAGATTCAGGTGACCAACAGCCTGCAGAACGCCATCGCCGCCGGCGAGCTTTCGCCGCGCGATCAGGCGCTGGTTATCGGCATGTGGGACAATCTGTTTTTACAGGCGCGCCAGTCCGCCTGACCGCAGCAGGGGCGGTTCTCCGCCCTTGCCGCTATACCGCTTTTCCCTTCAGCAGTTTTCTTATCCAGTAACGATTCGGGTTCAGCGCGGCCAGCGTCGCCGCATCCAGCGGCTGCGGCTCGCCGGCGAGCTGCGCCGCCAACA
>DENB01000040.1 GCA_002359495.1 Enterobacteriaceae bacterium UBA2655 | reverse complement strand
GCGCAGGCGGCGAAAGAGATTGAAGGTTTGATCGCCGAATCGGTGACGCTGATCGGCAACGGCTCGACGCAAGTGAGCCAGGCGGGCGCGACCATGAGCGACATCGTCGAGGCGGTACGGCGCGTAACCGATATTATGGCGGAGATCGCCGCCGCGTCGGATGAGCAGAGCCGCGGCATTCAGCAGGTAAGCCAGGCCGTCACCGAGATGGATAACGTGACGCAGCAGAATGCGTCATTGGTGGAACAAGCCTCAGCGGCGGCGGCGTCGCTGGAAGATCAGGCGGGCAAACTGACGCAAGCGGTGGCGGCGTTCCGTCTCAGCGATGCCCCGGCGGCTCCGACGCAAACGGCGGTTCGCGCCGGCGCGGTAAAAGCGCCGCCGCCGCCGCCGCGCCCGGTGCTGGCGGCCGGCAATGATAACTGGGAAACGTTCTGAGCCGCGCCGTGCGCAAACCGCGACGCTATAATGCGCAAAAGGGGCGTTACGCCCCTTGATACGGCTCCACAAAAACGCCTTCGTGGTGATCGTTTTCGTTAAAAAACCAGATGCCCAGCGGGTAGTCTTCCAGCGAGACCAGGTACATAGTGCCTTCATGGAACACTTCTACGGCCAGAACCGTGCCGATACGGCGCGGGCCGCCTTCGGTTTTCACTGTGACGCGGTCATTCACTTTCATTGTCATTACTCCTGATAACGTTCCGGCCACAGTGTAACTGAATATCGCTTCTGCGCCGAACTCAGCGACGCGCGATCACCCAGACCGCGTGAACGATACCCGGTACATAACCCAGCAGCGTCAACAGAATGTTCAGCCAGAATGCGCCGCCAAAACCTACCTGCAGAAATACGCCCAACGGCGGCAGCAGAATAGCGATGATAATACGTAACAGATCCATAATCTCTCCTTGAGGTAAACGATAAAATCTGCGAATCACTGATAAATATAGCCTTTATCGCTGCGCTTTTCCGCTCAGGCAGGTAAAGATTCGTCAGGGCGCAGCTTTTCACTTTCTTAACGTTTAGCGACCAGACTTTTGACGCCTTAACCTCTTACACTTATCCGTACTGCACCAACCCCAAAGGCGCAGTCAACCTAAAAGTAACAAGGATTTTTGCCCGCGCAGCGCGGGCTTTTTTTTGCCCGCGATTCTCTCTGCCCTTTTCTCCGCCAGCGTCTATACTGACAGAGATATCCTGCCTGGGGAGTATTCATCATGAATGTCATCAGAGAGAAGCGCGACGGCGCTAAGCCTGAAATCGGCAGCGACGTTGAGGCGATGTTGCAGGCGATTCATGTACGCACCTCCGGCGAGGTGAAAATTCATATGGATAGCGATCACGCGCAGCTGCTGCGCGCCGGCAATCGGAACGCTGTTGCTTACAGCGAACTGGCGGAGGCGTTCGAGCTAGATATTCATGATCATGCCAGCTGGGAAGTGAACCGGTGAAACCGCAGGCAAAAAAATACCCGGCGGGATCGCCGGGCAGAAGCCTTGCATTCAAATTCGTTACACCAGGGAATTCATAACACAGCAGCAGCTTACGCTTTAACCAAAGCAAGACAAGTCTTAGTTCTGCATGTTCTGCCCGGCAAGCGCAGCGCCACGGCTGGTTTGTTACCGAAAACACGGCGCGCTGTCTGTAGCTTCATCATGCACGTTTCATGCATCCCACCCGTTGATCCCGCCGACATTTAAGAAGATTCCTGGCCTTCAGGCGAATTAACCTGTGAAAAATCCTGGATGTGAATAAAGCTATTATACTGAAATTTATCTGCTTTACCGTCGGTGAAGATTGAACAGGAGAGGAAAGATGCCCGCTTTGCACCAGCCCTTATTGATTGTGACCGATCTCGACGGATCCCTGCTCGATCACCATACCTATCAGTGGGATGCGGCGGCCGACTGGCTGGCGCGCTTGCAACAGCACCAGATTCCGCTGGTGATCTGCTCCAGTAAAACCGTGGCGGAAATTCTGCCGCTGCAACAGAAGCTGGGGATTACCGGCTCACCTTTTATCGCCGAGAACGGCGCGGTGGTATGGTTAAACGACGGCCATATTGAGCGCATTCCCGCCGCCGGCAAAGATTATGATTCGCTTTGCGCTGTGCTTATCGCCCTGCAAAGACGGTTTCGCTTCAACGGCTTCAGCGATTATAGCGATCGGGAGGTGGCGGAAATCACCGGACTGACGCCTGCCGAGGCGGCCTTAGCCCGTCAGCGCGAGGCGTCTGAAGCCATTTTGTGGCGCGACGACGACGAAAAGCTGGAGCAGTTCCGAACCGAGCTGGAAAGGTTAGACCTGACCCTGACCCAGGGCGGCCGCTTCTGGCACGTGATGCCGAAAGGCAGCGGCAAAGGGGCCGCGCTGGCCTGGCTGCTGAACGAGATGCAAAAACAGGAAGGCCAGCGGCGGCAGACCCTCGGTCTGGGCGACGGCCCGAACGACGCCCCGATGCTCGACAGCGTCGACTACGCGGTGGTGATCAAAGGCTACAGTAAATTCCCCGTCACGCTGACGCGTCAGGATCAGCAGAACATCTACCACACCGCGCATTATGGCCCGCAGGGCTGGAGCGAAGGCCTCGACTATTTCCTTGCGCAGTCCTGATTGACTGCGCCCTCGATCAGATAGAAGGATGATGCGATGAGTGATTTTTACCAAAATGGGGTCATCACCAATTTTCATAATCTCACCCACCGCAACGTGGATGAGCTGGAAAAAGAGATGGTGCGCTTTGCCGACAAACGCAAAATGGGTTTAATGCTGCCTTCTCTCTTCTCCGAGCTGGAAGGCCCGGCGCTGAGCCATATTGTCGACGAGCTGGCGAAAGTGCCCTATCTGGAAGAGATTGTGATTGGTCTCGATCGCGCCGATCGCGATCAGTTTCTTTTCGCCCGCGAATTCTTCTCCCGCCTGCCGCAACGTCATCGCATTCTGTGGAACGACGGACCGCGCCTGAAGGCGCTCGATGCGGAGCTGGATAAAGAGGGCTTGTCGCCCAGCCAGCCGGGCAAAGGACGCAATGTCTGGTTCTGCACCGGCTATACGCTGGCTTCCGACCGCACCAGCTGCGTGGCGCTGCACGATTGCGACATCGTCACCTACGAGCGCGGCATGCTGGCCCGCCTGCTTTACCCGCTGGCGAACCCTTCGTTCCAGTATGAGTTCTGTAAAGGCTTTTACGCGCGCGTGGCGGACGGCAAGCTGAACGGCCGCGTCGGACGGCTGCTGGTCGGTCCCCTGCTGCGCTCGCTACAGAAGGTCTATGGCCATTCCGACTACCTCGATTATCTCTCCAGCTTCCGCTATCCGCTTTCCGGCGAGTTCGCGATGCGCACCCATGTGCTGAACAACATTAAAATTCCCGGCGACTGGGGGCTGGAGATCGGCGTGCTGTCGGAGATTTACCGCAACTACACCACGCGTCAGAGCTGTCAGGTCGAGATCGCCGATAATTACGATCATAAACATCAGCCGCTCGCCGAAGATGACGGCACCGGCGGGCTGAAGCGGATGAGCAACGATATCGTGCAGTCGCTGCTCCGTAAGCTGGCCACTATGGGGGTGAATCTCACCAGCGACTCGTTTCGCGTACTGAAAGCGACCTACTACCGCAACGCGCTCGATATGATGGAGATCTATAACCACGAAGCGGCGATGAACGGTCTGACATTCGATCAGCATACGGAAGAGGCGGCGGTAGAGATGTTTACCCAGGCGATCCTGGATGCCGGCCAGGCCTTTATCGAACGTCCTAACGATAAACCTTTTATACCAAGCTGGAGCCGCGTGCAGTCCGCTTTTCCTGACATTCTGCAACGCATCTATCAGGCGGTGGAAGAGGATAACAACGGCAAGGTGTGACAGGCGACGGAAAGAAAAGGACAAACGGGGCGAGGGATGCGCCCCGATGTTGCGCCGAACGCTCAGCTGGCCAGCTGGCGCGGCCGCGACTGAAGAGAAAGTTCTTCTTTATGGAAGGCTTCGCGGCGCACGCTATAGCCGTCATACCAACGACACTCAACCATCCCGCTGGCATAGCCGGTGACGACCATCACCGGGCCGCCCTGTTTATGCTGAACTTCATCGCTGATTGCAACGTACATACGCTTCCTCCCGCTCGTCATTTAATGGTGTTTTTAGTTATAGCAGGTACGCATTTTTTTGCCGTGAGAGAAAGGGGAAAAGGCGAGTTAAGGCAGAATAAGCAGCTGGATATGTTAAAAATAAAAAAAGCGGATAAAAATTATTATCCGCTTTTAAGCCGTCAGCCGGGCTGAAATCAGATTTTGCAGCCTTCGCAATCCGCTTCGTCATTTAGATCGTCAGGCACTTCGCCGGCCTTCTGTTCCGCTTTCGCTTCAGCCTGTTCCAGCTGCGCATCGATATCGAATTCAAACATATCGTCGTTCACTTTTTCCTCCCGACATCACAAAATGAAGTGCGCTTTATACCGATTTCCCGCGCAGTTTAGCAATCAAATTCACTACCAACAGCACGATAGCGCCAAGGATAAAGCCGAGCACCAGGCTGGCGCCGTTGCTGAGCAGCGCGGCGACCAGCCCGTTAAAGCCTTCGCTGTATTGCTCAATGGCATGATGCAGCGGCGCGATGCCGTGGATCACAATGCCGCCGCCCACCAGAAACATCGCCAGCGTCCCGACCACCGAAAGAATCTTCATCAGCCAGGGCGCGGCGAACAGCAGCGCGCCGCCCGCGCCCTGCGCCAGCGTCGAGCTTTTTTCCCGCAGCCAGTAGCCGAGGTCGTCCAGCTTGACGATTGCCGCTACGATGCCGTAGACGCCGACGGTCACCATAATGGCGATGCCCGCCATCACGATCAGCTGATCCAGCAGCGGTGCCTCGGAGACGATGCCTAAGGTAATCGCCACGATCTCCGCCGAGAGAATAAAATCTGTGCGCACCGCGCCTTTGATTTTGTTCTTTTCAAATACGCGCGGATCCTGCTGCGCCAGCTTTTCCAGGCGCTGCCGCCGCGCCTCCGGGCTTTTCTCCTCCTTGTCGCGATGCAGACTGTGCATCACCTTCTCTACCCCTTCGTAACAGAGATAAGCGCCGCCCAGCATCAGCAGCGGCGTCACCAGCCAGGGAGCGAAAGCGGAAATCACCAGCGCCAGCGGCACCAGAATCAGCTTATTGAGAAAAGAGCCTTTCGCCACGCCCCAGACCACCGGCAGTTCGCGGTTGGCCTTTACGCCGGTGACCTGCTGCGCGTTCAACGACAGGTCATCGCCCAGCACGCCTGCGGTCTTTTTCGCCGCCACCTTTCCCATCACGGAGATGTCATCCAGAAGCGTTGTAATATCATCAAGAAGCGTCAGTAAACTTGTTCCTGCCAAAATGTTATCCTTATTCCGGTTCGTTATGCTGACAACAGGGACAACGCTCGATTTCCGTTACGGTCATCTCCACGATCCCTTCGCAATCCCACTCCACACGCACCGGTCGCCCGGCAGTGTCGCCAGCGTGCAGATATTTGCTGACGGGACTTTCGGTCATACCCGTAATCTCTTCCGTCGCGATTAACGCGTCGCCCAGATAGACGCGCGCTGTCGCGCGGGTATTCACCATGCGCTCGTCCTGGAGTCGGTAAAGACGTTTTACCGTCAATTTAATACTGCTCATCGAAGCATCCTTCGTCACAAAACGAGGGACGATCTAACCAAGTATGATAGAGATTGGCAATGGTTGCGCACTCCCGCTGCGTCTGAAAAAACATTTTCCCTGTCCGAAAACCGCTTGCGCCCATGGCGGTTTCGCCGCAGTCTATGCACCTTCTTTACCTCTGTTGAGATTACGGACAATGTCATCTTCCGCCCGGCCCTTGCTGCCGCTCACGCTCTCGTTATTTATCCTCTATATCGTATGGGGCTCCACCTACTATGTGATCCGCGTCGGCGTCGAGAGCTGGCCGCCGCTGCTGATGGCCGGCCTGCGCTTCTTCAGCGCCGGCGTTCTGCTGCTGCTGTTTTTACGTCTGCGCGGCCAGCCGCTGCCGGGCTGGAAAGCGACGCGCAACGCGATTATCGTCGGCTTTTTACTGCTCAGCGTCGGCAACGGTCTGGTGACGCTGGCGGAGCACCAGCAGGTGCCTTCGGGGCTGGCGGCGGTGATGGTCGCCACGGTGCCGCTGTTCGCGCTGATTTTCGGTCGGCTGTTCGGCATTCCCTCGCGGCCCGTGGAATGGCTGGGGATCGCCATCGGCATGGCGGGCATCATCCTGCTGAACAGCGGCGGCCACCTGGCGGGAAATCCCTGGGGCGCGATGATGATCCTGCTCGCCGCCATGAGCTGGGCATTCGGTTCGGTCTGGGGATCGCGCGTGACGCTGCCGCAGGGGGCGATGGCGGGCGCGATTGAGATGATCGCCGCCGGAATTATTCTGCTGGTGGTCAGTCCGCTCAGCGGCGAGCGCCTGCACGGAATGCCGTCGCTGTACGGTTTTCTCGCCCTCGCCTATCTGATTTTGTTCGGCTCGGTGATCGCCATCAACGCCTATATGTATCTGATCCGCAATACCAGCCCGGCCGTCGCCACCAGCTACGCCTACGTCAATCCAGTGGTCGCCGTGCTGCTCGGCACCGCGTTCGCCGGCGAAACCCTGTCGCAGCGCGAATGGCTGGCGTTGGCTATCATCATCGCCGCCGTGGTGCTGGTGACGCTGGGCAAATATCTGTTCCCCGCTCCGGCGAAGCCGGAGCGCGAAGGTTAAGTTTCCACATATTGATGAATGCCGAGATGATCGATCTCGGCGCTTTTCTCCGTGCCCAGCAGCCACTCCTCCAGCCGCTCCGTCAGCGCCGCATCGCTGAGGCGCAGCTTACCGCGCAGCGCGCACTCCCAGACGATCAGCACTTTCCAGCCCGCCTGCCGCAGCTGCGCGACGTAACGCCGGTCGCGCTCGACGTTGCTGTTGATTTTGCCGGACCAGAATTCAGTGCGGGTCGCGGGTAACTTAAACAAGTAGCAGTGATGACGATGCCAGAAACAGCCGTGGACGAAGATGATCGCCTGCTGCTCGCTGAGCACGAAATCGGGCCGTCCCGGCAAGGTTTTATCCTGTACGCGAAAGTCGAAGCCAAGCTCCCGGAGCTGCAGCGCGATCCGCTGCTCGATGGCGGTATCCTGGGTTCGTATGGCGCGCATATTCTTACTGCGTATTTCACTGGAATGAACGTCTGCCATAAGCGCCTCTTTTCTCTTTTTACCTGACAACTGTAGTTCGCCATGGCGAAACTGAAAGCAGGAAACCTGTGGGCCGGGCACCTCGCGCTAATGTTTTCACCGGGCAAGGAGTGGTAGCATACAGGCTTCACTGTTAAGGAAAAACGCATGCACGCCGTTGAAAGTTCCGCGCCCGCACTCCCAAACGATTCGCTTCATCCCGACCTGACCGATGCCGCCCTGTTAGCGCAGGTGCTGGCGATTTACAGCCCGCGCGCCGTCGCCGCCGCGCTGAGTCAGGCTGGCGGACGCGACTGGACGCATGAGCTGCTTGCCCGCATCCGTCAGGGTAAGGCGCGCGGCCTGCCCCTCTCCTTACAGGAGATCGCGGCATTGCAGGCCATGCTGCCCGAACGTCCCGCCCACTACGATAAGCCGCTGTTTCGCTTTATCGATCTTTTCGCCGGTATCGGCGGCATCCGCAAAGGTTTTGAGGCGATCGGCGGTAAATGCGTCTTTACCAGCGAATGGAATAAAGAGGCGGTCAGAACCTACCGGGCCAACCACTACAGCGATCCGGCCGAACACCGTTTCAACACTGACATTCGGAAAATCACCCAAGCCGCGGGCCTGACGGATGACGCGGCTATCTATCAGCATATCGATCGTGAAATCCCGGATCATCAGGTATTGCTGGCGGGCTTTCCCTGCCAGCCCTTCTCGCTGGCGGGTGTCAGCAAGAAAAATGCGCTGGGGCGCGCCCACGGCTTTGAGTGCCAGGCGCAGGGCACGCTGTTTTTCGACGTCGCGCGCATCATCGCCGCGAAAAAACCGGCTATTTTCGTGCTGGAAAACGTGAAAAACCTGAAGAGCCACGATAAGGGCCGCACCTTTCAGATCATCATGGAGACGCTGGACGAGCTGGGCTACGACGTGGCCGACGCCAACGCCGCCGCGCCCGACGCGAAAATTCTCGATGCGCGCCATTTTTTGCCGCAGCATCGCGAGCGCATCGTGCTGGTGGGCATCCGCCGCGACTACCCCTTCAGCCGGGATTTCAGCCTGCAGCAGATCCGGCGCTTGTATCCGCAGCAGGTGCCGTCGCTGCATACGCTGCTGGATGAACAGGTCGACGAAAAATATACTCTTTCGCCCGATCTCTGGCGCTACCTCTATCACTATGCGAAAAAGCACAAGGCGAAAGGCAACGGCTTCGGCTTCGGCCTGAACGATCCGCGCGACCTGAACTGCTGTGTCCGCACACTCTCGGCGCGCTACTACAAAGATGGCTCGGAGATTCTGATCGATCGCGGCTGGGATAGCGCGCGCGGCGAAGCGGATTTTCAGGATGCGGACAATATGGCGCGCCGCCCGCGCCGTCTGACCCCGCGCGAATGCGCCCGTCTAATGGGATTCGAAGCCCCCGGCGAGCAGAAATTCCGCATTCCCGTCTCCGATACGCAGGCCTACAAACAGTTCGGCAATTCGGTAGTGGTTCCGGTATTCGCCGCCGTGGCGCAACTGCTGCTGCCGCTGATTCGGGAAGTGACGCGCTGACCTTTTCCGTCTGGTTCGCCAGACGGTTTCTCAAGAGTTTCTCTTAAGACACGCCATTCTACTGTTTATCGCCGCTGTCGTGACCCTGTCACAAAATTGTCACCATGACCGCTAATACTGCTTTTTATTTTTGGGCAGCCTTATGTCGTTAATCTCTCTGCTTCCGCTTCGTCTCCGCGCGCCGCGTTTTCAACGCTTGCGCCTGCCACTCTGGCTGACCAGCCTGCGCGGCAACTTTATTCTGTTTCTGCTGCTGTTTTGCCTGCTGCAATGCGCTGGCATTGTGCTGCTGACGCGCCAGGTCGATCACACCAGCCAAAACGTCATGCAAGCGCAAATCCAGCGCGAGCGCCTGACCCTGCTCGACAAAGCGCGTATCGAACTGTTAACCGCCAGCGACAACAGCCACCGCGCCGGCATCTACCTGATGCAGGATCAGCAGAGCGGCTCGGTGGATAGCTGGAAAAGCCTCGCCGCTACCGCCGACGCGTCGCTGAAGCAGGCGCAGTCGCTGTTTGCGCAATATGGCGCCGCCCCGGAGAGCGAACTGCATCAGAGCTTTACCCTGCTGGTGGACGGGCTGAACGAACAGCTTAAGGGGCTGGCGGATAACGACATGGACAGCTTCTTTATGGTGCCGATGCAGGCGTTCCAGCAGCAGTTCAACGACGCCTGGTTCAACGAGATGAAAACCGCGAATCAGCAGGTCGCTGCCGCCAATGGCGCGACGCTCGCCTCGCTGACCCAGAGCCGCAACCTGTCGCTGGCGATCAGCACGCTGCTGTTCGCGCTGCTGATGGCGGCGGGCGGGCTGCTGCTGCGCGGGGTGATCGCGCCGCTGCGCCAGGCCGCGCGTCAGCTGCAAAATATCGCTACCGGCAATCTGATCCCGCACGGCGCGCAGCCTCGCCGGCAGTCACAGGAGACCCGGCAGCTTTTTCTGGCGATGGAGGAGATGCGCCAGGGATTGCAGCACATCGTGCTGGAGATCAACACCATTGCGCACGCGGTTTCCAGCGGCGCGGCGCAGATGCAGCAGCATAACGACAGCCTGAGCGAACAGCATCAGGCACAAAACGCCACCTTCAGTCATCTCTCGCAACGCCTGCATCGCGTAGCCGAAGAGGTGGAGAATAGTGCCCGCTTCTCTCAGCAGGCGACTGAACAGGCGCAGTCCGCCGATACCCTGACGCGTAACTGCGCGCAGCGGGTGGATGAGGTTGAAAAGCAGATGCAGGAGATTGTGGAGGCGTCAGGGGAGATCGCCGGCATCGTCACCCTGCTCGACGGGCTTTCGCTGCAAACGCGCCTGCTGGCGCTGAACGCCGCGATCGAGTCGGCCCATGCCGGACTCTATGGCCGCAGCTTCTCCGTGGTCGCCAAAGAGATCGGTCTGCTGTCCGACAAGAGCGGCCGCTCGACCCGGCAGATCGACGGGCTGATTCAGAACACGCAGCAGCATATCTCTCAGGGTTTTAATAAGGTGAAGCTGCTGGAGACGCTGTTCCATCAAATCAGCGACGCGGTGGCGGCGGTGGTCAACCAGCTCAACGATCAGCAGCAAAACGCCACGGCGCAGAGCGCGCGCGTGAATAAGATTACGCAACAGATTCTGGCGCTGGACACGCAGGTGCAGCGCAATGCCAGCATGGGAGAGCAAAACCGTCAGGCGTCGGAGGCGTTGATGCAGCAGGCGGTGCGGCTGGCGCAAAGCGTGGCGCAGTTCTGTTTGGAGAGGCCGGCGGGCGAACAGGCGTGATAAAAAAACCCGTCTGGCGACGGGTTTTTTGTTACTTCTTCTTTTTGCTCTGTTTTTTTAACAGTGCGCGCACCTGCTTCAGCTCGGCGGCATTCAACTGCGTCGTCGCCTCTTCTTCGATATCCTGGTTATCAATCGCCGGATGCGGGTGCGTCATCAGGCTCGACTGCAAACGCTGAACGATTTCCTGGCTCATTGAGACCTGATTCTCCAGCGCAAGCTGTTTGATGTGCTCTTTCAGTTCAGGAGCAATTTTGATTGTTAAATTAACGGTTTCTGACATCCCATTTCTCCGGTTATTGTTTTCCCTCATCCTGGCGGAAGCGTCTCCCGTTTAACAGACTGTCACAAAAATTTAATATTAAGCCCGCAGCGCGCTGAAGTCGCGCACCACCGATTCATCCAGCGAAAGCAGGTCGCCCTGCAGCTCGGCGTTGTGCTCCGCCAACAGGCGGCCCGCTTCGGTCTGCATGGTGGCGGGCAGACGCAGCAGCTTTTTCTGAAAGTGATCCAGCGTCCAGCTTACGTCGTTCAGCTCGCGCGCTTTGCCCAGCGGATCTTCGCTGTCGAACAGCGGCCGCCCCAGCGCGCCGGCGGTATAGAAGACGCGCGCCAGACCGATCGCGCCCAACGACTCCAGCCGGTCGGCGTCCTGAACGATTTTGGCTTCCAGGGTCTCGGGCGCGATGGCGGCGCTAAAGCTGTGTGCCTGCACTGCATGGGCGACCGGCTCCAGCAGCGCTTCAGGAAAATCGATAAAATCTTCACGCAGAATGCGCCGCGTCTCAACCGCCGCATAGGTGGAAGCCAGATGGCGCTCGGGATGGTTTTTCGCCAGATTGACGACGTCGTGGAAATAACAGGCGGTCAGCACCACCAGCGGATTGGCGTCGCTGCCCTGCATAATACGTTGCGCGCTCATCCAGACGCGCCGCAGGTGGGCGATATCATGCGCTTTATCCCCGTGTACCCAGTTAGTCTGGAGCCAGCTTTCGAATCGGGTTTGCCAGAGTGTGAGCGACATAGTTCTTCTCCCTGCGAATGGTTTTTCTCGCGCTGACGGGACAGGCCGTTCAGCGTTGACAACAGTACGTATCATACCGTTCGGATGATGACATTTTTAATTCGGATGTACGTTTAAAGATGAAGTGACGATAACGGAGTGAAAGATAAGCGCCGGATCCTATTTATAGACCGAATTTGTGCCGTTGCCCAGCCGCGCTGCGGTTTTCGGCTTTTCCTTACTGGCACCCGGCTCCAGTGCATCTGTTAAACAGCAGTAATATTTACCGGTAAACAATTTATACCGCAATGAAAAGCATTTAAGGCAAATTTCGCTGCCCATATCGTAAAAGGAACGCTAAAAACAGGCGAATTATTCTGAAATGGTTCCTATTCTTACCGATATAACGTACTGTTACTGGAGAAGATGACGTGGGCGGCGGAGTACGAAAGAGATATTTTGCTTATTATCACAGTTCTTTTTTCAGGGCCGTGAAATAGTATAACCACGTTAATTATAAGGCGAAAAACTATTAAGCAAAATGATTCGAGTCCTTTGTTTGGGGCATAAGAGATACGCAAAAAATTTTTTACCGTAGATAACGCGGGTTCTACACATAATCAGAGGTATGCGATGAAAGAACGGCCGATTCAATTTTCCGAACAGAGGGTGCGCGCCCTGCTAATTGGCCAGCAAACTCAGACCCGACGCATTATGAAAACGCAGGCTTTCGGTCCGGGCCAGGATCATCATGAAGGCGTGCATGCGTTTGACGTCAGCGCTAACCATCTGCACGGCTATAAAATGAAGTCGATGAGCGACGTCAGCGAACAGTGTCCCTACGGTAAACCCGGCGATATTCTCTGGGTGCGCGAAACCTGGCGCGGTCCGATCGTGCCGGAAGAGATGATGCAGGCGTTCGAACGCGATCCGCTGCCCTTCAGAACGCCTCGCTACTGCCAGTACCGCGCCGACAGCGCCGACCGGGATCATCATCCTGCAGCGGAACAGTTTGGCTGGCAAACCGCCATCCATATGCCGCGCTGGGCCAGCCGCATCAACCTTGAAATCACTGCGGTACGGACGGAGAAAATTCAGGATATCAGCGATGATGACATCATGGCGGAAGGGGTGCAGACCGACACGCACTTTCTGAATAACTTTTTCACCATGAATATGAATTCTGAATCGCCGAAGGAAGCCTACCGCGAAGCCTGGCAAAAACAGTACGGCGCCACCAGCTGGGAAGTGAATCCCTGGGTATGGGTGATTGAGTTCCGGCTCGCCGACGGCAAATAATCGCCGTACGCGCCGATGTTTGCGGACTGCATCACAGACTAATCCGACGCTAACGGGTTGAATATGCCGCTTTGATTCCTGACGGCCGCCTCGCCAGCCAGCTCGATGCGGTCTGCGCGCCGGGCAGACGGTGCGGGGCGCGTCAGGCTTGCTCCCGTTGCCGTTCATCACAGCGAGCTTCCCCATGTTCAGATGGCCCTGGAAAGCGAATACCGACGCCCAACTCGACGCCCTGCCCTGGCAGGAGGCGCTGGCTCAGCCCATTTTCAGCCTGCTTGACGATGAGGAACAGCAAGCGCTGATTCAGCTCGCCCGTCGCTTCCTGCGTCAGAAAAAACTGGTTCCTCTGCAGGAGATGGAGCTGGATGCGCTGCGCACCACGCGCGTCGCGCTGCTGTTCTGTCTGCCGGTATTGAAGCTGGGACTGGAGTGGCTCGACGGCTTTCACGATGTGCTGATCTACCCTTCCCCGTTTGCCGTAGAGGATCGCTGGCAGGACGACGCAGGCGTGGTTCACCAGGCACCCGCCGTCCATGCCGGACAGAGCTGGACGCAGGGTCCGGTGGTGCTGAACTGGCTCGATATTCAGGACTCGTTCGATCTTTCCGGCTTTAACCTGATCGTGCATGAAGTCGCGCATAAGCTGGATGCGCGCGGCAGCGGTTATACTAACGGCGTGCCGGCGATCCCCCTGCGCGAAGTGGCGGGTTGGGAGCAGGATTTGCACAGGGCGATGGCGGAGATCGAAGCGGAAGTGGAGCTGGTGGGCGAACAGGCGGCGTCGATCGATCCTTACGCCGCCAGCGACGCGGCGGAATGTTTCGCCGTGCTGTCGGAGTATTTTTTCAGCGCGCCGGATCTGCTGGCGGAGCGTTTTCCGGCCATGTACCGTCGGCTCAGCGCCTTCTATCATCAACATCCGCTGGCGCGTTTGCAGGCGATTCAACCGCTTTCTGACTGATATGCCGCCAGTTTGCATTAATGCTAGCCAGTTGAATGCTAATGCGTTTTTTGCTGTTGACACATCGGGAGGCCGCCGTTAATATGCGCCCCATCGAAACGATTCCTCTGTAGTTCAGNNGAGTCCAGTCAGAGGAGCCAATTTAAGGGAAGCAGACGTTCACTGACGTCTGCTTTCTGCATTTCTATCAATTGGTTACCCCCTTCTTTAGGTTCACCCTCGTTCACTAAAAACCACTCGAAGCCATACCCATTTGCTGGTAAAAATGTTGGTAATGGTAGTTCGATTGCGCTTTTACCAACAAACGGGGGATGCCGTTATGGCACTTACTGATACTAAAGTAAAAAACGCCAAGCCCCTCGATAAGTGTAGTGGTTTATTGAATTTGGCCACCTGAACAG
>DENB01000011.1:2062-5245 GCA_002359495.1 Enterobacteriaceae bacterium UBA2655 | reverse complement strand
TAGCTGGCGTCGCGCTGCTGGCGGCGATCGCGGTGGTGCTGTTGATTAACCGACAGTCCGCCGCGCCCGAGATGGCGGATCGCCCGGTCGCCTCGAGCGCGCCCGCGACGTCCGCCAAACCGGCGCAGCCTACCGCCTCCAGCAGTACGCCGACGCTGGCGAGAGTCTATCTGCGATTAAAAAGCGGCGAGAATCTGGTGCTGAACGGCGAAACGCTGGACGTGAGGCCAGGCAACAGCGGCTACGCCTCGCTGAATCTGGCGGCGGGCAGCTACCGCATTGAGGTGCACGCCGGCAACATTGTGCATACCCAGACGCTGAATATCGATAAGCCTGGCACCTGGCTGATTAATCCCGGCAGATAAACGGGCGACGATCGCCGCCCGTTCTGTCACCCGGTCAGGGTGTTGTGGCAGGACTGAAGCTGACGCACCTGATGCGCCAGCGTCGCCAGGTTTTCATCCACCATGCCGCGCTTCTCCAGCTCCTGTTCAAGCGAGAAAAGGTATTGCGCATTGGTGCCCAGCGGGCCGCTGGCGCGCGCGATAAGCGGCGCGATAGTGCCGGCGCAGGCGTCAGACTCATAAAGCGGATGACGGGGATCCATAATGAACACCAGCGCGGTAACGCTGCGGCCGTCGTCCAGCTTCAGCTCGCACCAGGTCGGCAGGTAGCAGCCGGTCACCATTTCACGCTTCCAGAGCAACTCCAGCTCCTCATGCAGCCGCTCCTCCGGCAGACGAAACGCCAGCCCACTGGTGTTGCCCCCTTCCCTTAACGCCAGCATCCGCCCGGGATGGGACGAGGTGCCGCGTCCGGCGATCAGCCGCAGGCAAAAAGCGCGGTGCCAGCCTTCCAGCGTCGCCGCCGCCGCCTCTTCCGGTTCGAAGATGGGATTCCACATCAGCGAACCGTAGCCGAAAATCCATACCGGACTCGCATCCGGACGGCAGGCCAGCGTGGCGGCGAGCGAAGAGGCGCGCTGTTCGCTGCTCCACAGCAACGCATCTTCAATGTCGCCGAAAGATGTTTTACAATCCGCTTTTAACAAGAATTCCCGGGTTAGCAACTTAACCTCCTCAACCACAACCTCTTCCCTGCGGTTTACTCTCCTGTGAAAGAAAAGAAGCGTCAAACGCGACGCGACTAAAAATGACATTAATCCATTTTCGTCAGCGCTTTCAAGTTTGAAGCCGATCACGGTTAAAAAAAACGTCATAAACAGCATCGGCCTTCTGGCGAGCCGCTTGAGGCATTTGCGCGAAATTCGCGGAGGCGATCAAAAAAACGGGCCGAAGATTATCGGCCCGCAGGAGTGGAGCGGCTTACTTTTTCGGATGCCACTTATCGTCGTCCCCTTTTTCATACTCATGCTTAACGGCTGCCCAGGCGACTTTGTGCGCCACCTCTTCCCGCGACTCGTTGCCGCGCCGATCCTCTTTATCCTTGTATTCGTCCCAAGCGCTGTTAAAAGTTTTTTGATAAATATCCTGCGCATGCGCCGGTAGCACGTTTTTCACGTTGTCAGGCAGTTCGCTTCTTGACTTGTAAGGCATAATTCCTCCTGTTTTGCAGACATTTCAAGCCTGGTTTATCAGCAGAAAAAAGCAAGCCGTGTTTTATACCCCTTCAGATTGAAAAATCAGGCATAAGGCGGTTATTTATTAAAATTTTATAGCTTTTTGGGGTTAAAGAACTCAATAAATATAATAAATTTAAAATTTAAATTACTGTTTTTAAACTAAAAATAATAATTAAAACCCTACTTTAAGCTTTTGGTCATAAAAACATCGATAAGTAAAAATGCGTAAATGTTATATCGCGCTGATATCGACGCGATACACTGCGAAAAGCGATGAATCGCTTATGCTTTAACGGGCCAGGAAACCTTATCGACCCCGTTTTTTTCTGTTTAGCCGGAGAGGATGCCAAATGGTGATGCACGAGAAAACCCGACATACTGAGTACTCCCTGCTATTACCCGCAGTTGCGCTGACGGTGCTGTGGTTTTTCAGCGGGCAAACGTCGCTGCCGGTGGTGATCGGCATCAATCTGCTGGCGCTGATCGCGATCCTGAGCAGCGCGTTCAGCGTGGTTCGTCATGCCGACGTGCTGGCGCACCGTCTGGGCGAGCCTTACGGCTCCCTGATCCTGAGCCTGTCGGTGGTGATCCTCGAGGTCAGCCTGATCTCCGCGCTGATGGCGACCGGCGACGCCGCGCCTGCCCTGATGCGCGATACGCTCTATTCTATTATCATGATCGTCACCGCCGGCCTGGTGGGCTTTGCGCTGCTGCTGGGCGGGAGTAAATTCGCCACCCAATACGTCAATCTGGCGGGCGTTAAGCAATATATGATCGCGATTTTTCCGCTGGCGATTCTGGTGCTGGTGTTTCCCAACGCGCTGCCGGGCGGCAACTTCACGCCGGCGCAGGCGCTGATGATCGCCGCGATTTCCGCTGCGATGTATGGCGTTTTTCTGCTGATACAGACCAAAACGCATCAGAGCCTGTTTGTTTACGAACATGAAGATGAGAGCGACGACGGCGATCCGCACCATGGCAAACCCTCGGCGCACAGCAGCATCTGGCATACCTTCTGGCTGATCGTGCATCTGATTGCGGTGATCAGCGTGACGAAAATGAACGCCAATCCGCTTGAGCACCTGCTGACCGAACTGAACGCGCCGGAGCAATTCACCGGCTTTCTGGTGGCGCTGCTGATCCTGTCGCCGGAGGGGCTCGGCGCCATCAAAGCGGTGTTGATGAATCAGGTGCAGCGCGCCATGAACCTGTTTTTCGGTTCAGTGCTGGCGACCATCTCGCTTACGGTGCCTGCGGTGACGCTGATCGCCACCCTGACCGGACAGCAGTTGATTTTCGGGCTGGAGCCGCCGCACATGGTGATGATGAGCGCCGTGCTGATCCTCTGCCACATCTCCTTTTCCACCGGGCGCACCAATGTGCTAAACGGCGCGGCGCATCTGGCGCTGTTCGCTGGCTATCTGCTGACGATCATGCTTTAAGCGCAGCGTTCTCAGGGCGAAAAAAAGAGCGATTTCTCGCTCTTTTTTCTTGCCGGGCAATTACTTGCCGGTATCGAGTTCCGGGAAGCTTTTCACCAGATCGTCAATCGCTTTCATCTGTGCCAGGAACGGCTCCAGCTTATCCAGCGGCAGCGCGGA
>DENB01000011.1:1742-2055 GCA_002359495.1 Enterobacteriaceae bacterium UBA2655 | reverse complement strand
CGCCATGCCGGCGCGCGCCAGTTCGCCCACCTGCGCGCGACGGCCGCCTGAAGCGGCGCCGAACGGATCGCGGGTCTGCAGCGCATGGGTCACGTCGAAGATCACCGGGCTGTTGTTGCTCACTTTCTTCATGACGTTGAAGCCGAGCATATCCACGACCAGGTTGTCATAGCCGAAGTTGCTGCCGCGATCGCACAGGATAACCTTATCGTTGCCGCCTTCAGCAAATTTGTCGACGATGTTGCCGACCTGACCGGGGCTGACGAACTGCGGCTTTTTCACGTTAATCACCGCGCCGGTTTTCGCCATCGCT
>DENB01000011.1:0-1677 GCA_002359495.1 Enterobacteriaceae bacterium UBA2655 | reverse complement strand
CCTGGAAAATTTTCATTCCCTCTTCCAGGCCCGGGCCGCGGTAAGAGTGAATGGACGAGCGGTTCGCTTTGTCAAACGAGGCTTTGAAAACGTAAGGGATCCCAAGCTTATCCGTGACCTTGACGTAATGTTCGCAGATGCGCATGGCGAGATCGTACGATTCCAGCACGTTCATACCGCCAAACAGTACAAACGGCAGATCGTTTGCGACCTTGATGTCGCCAATACTCACTACTTTCTGTGTCATGCCCTTTCCTTTTCTTCTCTGTGTGCGCTTAATGCAGCGTCACCTGTTTTTGTTCAATCGCGTGGATTTGCACTTTGATCATTTCACTGACCGGATCTTCAGGACATTGCTCAACGAAATAGGCGAGATCGCTTAGCGCAACGTGCTCACACTCCAGCTGTGCATAAATTAACCCGCGATCGCGAATTTCATAAGGGTCGTCCGGGTCGATCTGCAGCAGAACCTGGCTGACGTTGAGCGCCAGCTCCATCTGCTTCTCCTCCATCAGCGCAGCCTTGAGCGTATCCAGCATTTTTCGGATCACCATCGCCGTCTGTGCCTCGTCGAGGTCGTCCTCATAGAGACAGGCGGTCGGGCTGAGATTGCCCTTGAGCCACACTTCCAGCGTATGGGTATCCAGCGTCTCGCCATTGAAGGGGTTGATTAGCCACATTTCGCCGTCGAGCCAGTCGGCGCGCAGGATCAGCTGAGTGGGAAAAATCACCGGCATCAGCGGCAGCTCAAGCTGCTCGGCGATATGCAGCAGAATCACGCCGAGCGAAACCGCCGTGCCCTGACGCGTTTTCAGAACGTGATCCAGCCAGAGCGCGTCGGATAAATTATAGACGCCGCCTGCGCCGCCAAATCCCCAATGGCGGTAAAACAGCTCCAGCAGCTTGCCCAGCTGCAGATCGGCATCCTGTTCAGACGCCACATAACGTCGGGCTTCATCCACCAGCTCCGCCAGCTGTCGCTGCACTTCCTGGGTGGGAAAATCGTCGCGAATCACGCTTGTCGCGCTAATCACCGCCTGACAGAGCGGCGTATCATTAAAATCGAGTTGGTCAACCGAGGTCATACTATCCCCAAAAATGGCATTTTCGTCACCGCCAGCTTGATGGCTACGACCAAAGCCAGCAGCGCTATAGCAAACGCGATCCAGCGTGTGCGGTCAGAACGCGGGCGACGGCTTAACGCCACAGAACCTAAAGCGATATAGATAATAACCCCTAACAGCTTCTCCGTCAGCCAGCTTCCTTGCGCCGAGAAAGGATAAAAGTGCGTAATAACCACCAGTAACACGCCGGTAAGCAACAGAATCGTATCATTAATGTGCGGCGCGATACGCACCCAGCGGCGGTTCAGCATCGCCGAGCCGGTGCGCTGCCAGACGAAGCGCAGCAGGAACAGCGCAATGGTGATCGCCACCGTCAGAATATGCAGTTGTTTAATCAGCGGATAATAAGCAGCCATCTTGCTTCCTTATGAGTGAGTTTGTCCAAGGGTAACGCGGGGATTGCCGCCATAGTCGGTTTCCGTGGCAACGGCGGTATAGCCCTGCTGCTGCATCAGCGCGCGACCCTGCTCGCCCTGCCGCCAGCCATGCTCCAGCAGCAGCCAGCCGCCGGGCGCGAGCCAGGCCGGGGCCTGCGCGATAATGGCGCGCAGAT
>DENB01000017.1 GCA_002359495.1 Enterobacteriaceae bacterium UBA2655 | reverse complement strand
GGCGCGGCGGCGGGCGGGGGCGGCGCCGTCTCGGTTCTCAACGCTTTTACGCCTTCGCGGCCGGTTTCGACCGCCAGCGCGACCAGATCGGCGAAGGGGGGATTGTCATCACGGGCCATAAAGGTTTCGACCAGCATCGGGACATTCACCCCGGCGACCACATCGTAATTCTCTTTATCGACCACGACGCGACTGGCTGCGTTAAACGGGCTTCCTCCCCAGGTATCGACAAGGAAAAGCACGCCCTGCGAGACATCGAGATCCTGCAGGCGCGCCTGATATTTTTCAATCAGAGTCTCCGCATTTTCTCCGGGGACGAAATCGATCCAGGCGACGTTTTCCTGTTCGCCCAGCAGCATTTCCGTTGTTTTCAGAAGCTGTTCTGCTGCCCAACCATGTGTACCTATCACAAGAGCAATGGTCACCTGCTACCTCCGATTGTATTAACGATCTTAATGCGCTGCTTAAGAGCGGTGAGATAGTGTTATTGCCGCACCTGCTTATCTTCTTCACAAAGCGCAAACGCCTGAGAATGTCACTAGTCGACAGCTAAAAGGAGAAAAGTTGAGACTTATTTTAGTAAGTAAAAAATTTATTTATGTGATGCGCTCTGTAATTAAGCCATAACGCAGGCAATTTGCCGCAACGCCTGAATCAACCGACTCGCTAAACTGTTTGTAAATGTAAGAAAATTTTTTGACGCCCCTGATGTAACTGATAGAGTAACCTTCTGTTTATTACTCAGGAGTAACGGGCTTCAGCCCACCTTATGGATCGTCACCGACGTCGCTTTACCTGCTCTCTGCGCCAGCCGGCGCGTGCCTTTACGCCTCTCTGCGTTTTGTATTCCGCTTCGCTTGTCCTGTCATCAGAACCTTATGCTCTGATCGGGCATCATGCTATCCGTAGCTTGCTGAGGAGCCATTAATGGAATTCCTTTTCGATCCTTCCATCTGGGCGGGACTGTTAACGCTCGTTGTGCTTGAAATCGTACTGGGCATCGATAACTTGGTCTTTATCGCTATCCTTGCGGATAAATTGCCCCCCAAACAGCGCGATAAAGCGCGCCTTATCGGCCTTTCGCTGGCTCTGATAATGCGTTTGGGGCTGCTGTCGCTGATCTCCTGGATGGTCACGCTGACGCGGCCTTTATTTAGCGTAGGCGATTTCAGCTTTTCCGGGCGTGATTTGATCCTGCTGGTGGGCGGGGTATTTCTGCTGTTCAAAGCGACGATGGAACTGCATGAGCGGCTTGAAAACCGCCATCTGGAACATCAGGGCAACCGGAGCTACGCCAGTTTTTGGGCGGTCGTCATTCAGATTGTGGTACTGGACGCGGTGTTCTCGCTGGACGCCGTGATCACTGCGGTGGGGATGGTGAACCATCTGCCGGTAATGATGACGGCGGTCGTGATCGCGATGGGCATCATGCTGCTGGCCTCAAAACCACTGACGCGCTTCGTCAATGCGCATCCAACCGTGGTGGTGCTCTGCCTCAGCTTCCTGCTGATGATAGGCCTGAGCCTGCTGGCTGAAGGTTTCGGTTTCCATATTCCCAAAGGCTACCTCTATGCGGCGATCGGCTTCTCGATCCTGATTGAGCTGTTTAACCAGATTGCGCGGCGCAACTTTATTCGCCATCAGGCGCACCGCCCGATGCGCGAACGCACCGCAGAAGCGATCCTGCGTCTGATGGGAGGACGCCAGCGCAAACAGCAGGCGAATACGGAAGAGGCGGCTCTGGCGGAAGCGATGCCGCAGGAAACCTTTAAGGATGAAGAGCGCTATATGATCAATGGCGTGCTGACGCTGGCGTCGCGCTCTATTCGCAGCATCATGACGCCGCGCGGCGACATCTCCTGGGTCGACGTGGCGCGCCCGCTGGACGAAGTGCGCATTCAGCTGCTGGATACGCCGCACAGCCTGTTTCCGGTCTGCCGCGGCGAGCTGGACGAAATTATCGGCGTGGTGCGAGCCAAAGAGCTGCTGGTGGCACTGGATCATGGCATGGACGTCGCGACCTTTGCCGCCGCTTCGCCGCCGATTATCGTACCTGAGACGCTGGATCCGATTAACCTGCTGGGCGTGCTGCGCCGCGCGAAAGGCAGCTTCGTTATTGTCACCAACGAATTCGGCGTGGTGCAGGGATTGATTACGCCGCTGGACGTACTGGAAGCGATCGCCGGCGAGTTCCCGGACGAAGATGAAACGCCGGATATCGTCGTCGACGGAGATGGCTGGCTGGTTAAAGGCGGTACCGATCTGCATTCGCTGCAACAGCTGTTAGATTTTCACGAGCTGGTAAAACCTGAAGACGATCACGCTTCGCTGGCGGGTCTGCTGATTGCTCAGAAAGGGCAGCTGCCGCAGCCGGGAGAGGTCATCGATCTGCCGCCGCTTCACTTTCAGATTATCGAAGCCACCGACTATCGGGTCGATCTGGCGCGGGTGACGAAAGATAAACCGCACGATGAGGAAGAACACGAGTAAAGAATACGGCGCTGCGGCGCCGTTTTTTACGCCTCTTTTTCGGCCTGATGCTGCTGCAGCCAGGCGGGAAAATCTTCAATCGGCATCGGACGGGCGTAGAAATAGCCCTGCAGATGATCGACGCCGCGCTGACACAGGTACTCCGCCTGTTCCGCCGTCTCCACGCCTTCCGCCACCAGACTGATATTCAGGCGTTGCGCCAGTGAAATCACCATATCCGTGACCGTGGCGTTAATCGCGTCTGTGCCGATTGCCGCGGTAAAAATCTTGTCGATTTTCAGCACGTCCGGCTGTAAATCTTTCAGATAGGAGAGCGAGCTGTGTCCGGTGCCAAAATCGTCGATGGCGAGGCGCACGCCGATATCATGCAGCTGGCCGACCACCGTCTGATCGATAATCGGCAGCGCGTCGCGCTCCGTAAGCTCGACAACCAGCCCGGGCTGAGGGTTGGCCGGCCACCAGATACGCTGTAAATCTTCCACAATCGCCCGATCGTGAAAATGACTGGCTGCCACATTGATGGCGATATGAAACGAGGCGCAGCGCGGCAGGCTGGGCAGGTGCTGAACCGCTTTGGCGATCACGAAGCGCGTCAGCGGCGCAATCAGGTTCTGACGCTCCGCCAACGGAATAAATACGTCGGGTGAGATCCAGCCCTGGCGCGGGTTGTGCCAGCGCAGCAGCAGTTCTATGCCGTCGCACTGGCCACTTTTGGCGTTAATTAACGGCTGGCAATAGACCATAAATTCATTTGCGCTGATGCCGTAACTGATCTGCCAGGAGAGACTCATGCGGTTAGCCGTCGCCGTCCAGACTATATAGCCCATCAGCAGGCTCAACAGCACCGCCAGCGGCAGCTGCGACGGCAGCGTCGACAACGCCAGCCGCGCCGGAGAAGGGCCGTATAGCGTAATGGTAAAGGGGTAACGCAGCGACGCCTGATTGTAGCTGACCTCGTCTTCGGACGGGTGGGTGACTTCAATCAGCGGATTGCCATACTCCAGGCTCTCGCCGCCAACGTTGAAAATGGCGCGCTCAACCCAAGGCAGCTGCGGCTCCAGCAGGTAATTGCTCATAAGTTCGATATTGATGACTTGCAAAATGCCGGAGCGATTATCCAGGCTTTTGGGCGTCCAGAGCAGCAGCACCGGCGAACCTTTCAGCAGATAGTTATCCGTAGTCAGCAGCATGCGCTGATTAAAAATCGCCAGCTCCGGGTAACTCTGGCTAAAGGGGATCGCGCGCTCGCCATAGATGCTGGAGCAGTAAAGTTTGTCATTATCGATCAGCAATACGGCACGCACCGTCTGCAGCGCGGAGATTTTTTCAATTAACGGAAAGCGAATTTCCTGGCAGGGTAAGCCCACCAGTCCAAGCATGTTGTTCGCCGACACGTCCAGCGGAGAGAACATGCGGTCGAAACGCTGTATTGCACTGTCGGCAAAATCCAGCGATTGTTGCTCAATGCGCGACTTTTCTTCAATAAAACGAAAGGCGAGGGTGAGGATTAAAACCAGTGCGGCAATCACCAACGCAATAAGCAAACGCTTTCGGCGAAACTGTCCAACAAATTGCTGGGCCATTTGCATCAGTAACCACCTTCCAGGAACAAATATAAGAGCCAATCTAACGGGTTTGTTATCGGCATCACACGAGCCAGGTTTAGCGGTGTCTGTGAAAAAAAGCGGTTCTGATCAGCGCGCGGCCAGGATTCAGCCGCGCGGAAATTTACTCTACCGATTTCAGCGCAATGGGGATAGCATCGGATGGGGTTTTTGCTCCGTTTGAACAAAAATCAGACAGGAGCGACATCCTGTGACATTGTCACTAATCGCACTGTACTTTAATTGCCAGTCCGCCGCGCGAGGTTTCGCGATATTTGGCGTTCATATCCTTGCCGGTCTCGTACATGGTTTCGATCACTTTATCCAGCGACACGCGCGGCTCGCTAGTGCGGCGCAGCGCCATGCGCGCCGAGTTGATCGCTTTCACCGAGGCGATAGCGTTGCGTTCAATGCAGGGAACCTGCACCTGGCCGGCGACCGGATCGCAGGTCAGACCGAGGTTATGCTCCATGCCGATTTCCGCCGCCACGCAAACCTGTTCCGGGCTGCCGCCCAACAGCTCAGCAAGACCCGCCGCCGCCATGGAACAGGCCACGCCGACTTCGCCCTGACAGCCGACTTCCGCGCCGGAAATAGAGGCGTTCATTTTATACAGCACGCCGATCGCGCCGGAGGCGAGGAAGTAACGGATGAAAATATCGGGCGTCACCTTTTCGATAAAGTGATCGTAATAGGCCAGCACCGCCGGCACGATGCCGCAGGCGCCGTTAGTCGGCGCCGTCACCACGCGCCCGCCCGCCGCGTTCTCCTCGTTAACGGCCAGCGCGAACATGTTTACCCAGTCGATAACGTTCATGGGATCGTTGGAATGCTTGGACGAAGAGACCAGCAGACGGCGCAGCGACGCGGCGCGACGCGGCACGCGCAGCGGACCGGGCAGCACGCCTTCGGTATTCAGGCCGCGGTCGATGCAGGCCAGCATGGTTTGCCAGACGTGCCCGAAATAGTCTTCGATCTCCTGACGGGAATGCAGCGCCAGCTCGTTTTTCATCACCAGTCCGGAAAGGGAAAGGCCGGTTTCGTGGCAGTGGGCCAGCAGCTCTTTTGCGGAATGGAAAGGCCAAGGCACGCTGACTTCATCTAACGTCGACTGACCGAAATGCTCTTCATCGACGATAAAGCCGCCGCCGATGGAATAGTAGGTTTTACTCAGCACAAGCTGTTCGCCGTTCCAGGCGGAAAGGCGCATGCCGTTCTCATGCAGAGAAAGGTTTTCGCTGCGGAAAACCATGCCGCCCTCGCGCGGAAAGTCGACTTCATGCGCGCCGTTGGCGATTGGCAGACGTTGGCGCTGCTCGACATCTTTAAAGAAGGCGGGAATAGCATCGATATCGACCGTGTCAGGCGATGCGCCTGCCAGCCCCATAATAATGGCGATATCGGTATGGTGACCTTTGCCGGTCAGGGAGAGCGAACCGTAAACATCGACGGCAATCCGTGTAACGTCCTGTACTTTTCCCTGTTCAGTCAGCATGTCAACGAACTGTTTGCCCGCTTTCATCGGGCCGACAGTATGGGAGCTCGATGGACCGATACCCACTTTGAACATGTCGAAAACGCTAATCACAAATGACACTCCTCACAATATTATTTTTGTACTGCCGCTAGGGCGGCAATGGCGCTAATAGTAAACGGACACACAGAGAAAAAACCGCTTTTTCACATGAAAAAAACTAATCGCATTCAACAGAATTTATCATACCGGCGCTATTTAAAATGAGAGGGAGACGGCAGCCTGCGCAAGCCGTCTGTTATAAGGAAAAGATCGGATAGGGAGTCTGCGCCGATCTTTTTTCAGACTGGAGCGATTTGATGACCGAGCGCCCGAATAATGTCTGCCGTCATGCCCCAGACAAAGTAATCCTGATACCAGGATAACCATACCTGATGTGTGATACCGCGCCGGTGTACATCCAGCGATGAATAGCGGCTCAGGCGCAACGCCTCTGCCAGCGGCATTTCAAAGGCGCTTTCCACCTCGTCAGGGTTAAGGCGCAACGGCAGATCGGCGGGAATGATGCCGATCACCGGCGTAACCTGAAAGCCGGTGCTACTGGTGACGGCAGGCAGCGATCCGATAACGCGCACCCGATCGGCGCTGATGCCTACTTCCTCTTCCGCCTCCCGCAGCGCGGTGGCGATAAGCGAGGCGTCCGTGGCATCCTGCATGCCGCCGGGAAAGGCGACCTGCCCGGCATGTTTTCGCAGGTGTGCGGCGCGGCGCGTCAGCAGCAGGCCGGGCGTTTCCCGTTCGATCAGCGGCACCAGCACCGCGGCTCGGCGTCCGGGAGGCGACGCCGGCGCGTCGGCGACGGGGATTTGCAGCACAAAACGGCTGAGAAAGTGATCCAACGTTAAGGCGGGAGGCGTCACGTCATGCTCCGGTCAGACAGGGAAGAATACGGTTGAGCTTATGCAACGTTTCCTGGTATTCCGCTTCTGCATCGCTGTCCGCCACCAAACCGCCGCCGGCCGCGCAGTAGAGCTGCTGATTCTCCGCGATGAGCGTGCGGATGGTAATACTGGTATCCATACGGCCGCACAGGCTGAGATAGCCGATGCTGCCGCACCAGGCATTGCGGCGATGTGGCTCCAGTTCGTCGATAATCTCCATAGCGCGAATTTTCGGCGCGCCGGTGATCGAACCACCGGGAAAACAGGCGCGCAGCAGATCCGTCGCCCGCAGCCCCGCCTGCAGCCGGGCATGAACCGTGCTGACCAGGTGGTGCACGGCGGGAAACGGCTCGACCACAAACAGTTCCGGCACCGAGACCGAGCCGGGGGCGGCGACGCGGCCGATATCGTTGCGCATGAGATCGACAATCATCAGGTTTTCCGCGCGATCTTTCAACGACGCGGCCAGCTTCTGCGCCTGCAGACGGTCCGCCTGGACGTCATCGAGGCGCGGCAGCGTTCCTTTAATCGGGCGCGTTTCGATGACGCCATCCTCCAGCTTCAGGAAGCGCTCCGGGGAAAGGCTGAGGATCGCGCTGCCGTGCAGGCGCAAAAAAGCGCTGAACGGCGCCCGGTTCGCCGCGTTCAGCCGACAAAACGCCTGCCATTCGTCGCCGCGATAGCCCGCCTGGAAACGCTGAGCGAGATTGACCTGATAACAGTCGCCAGCCTGAATGTAAGCCTGCACCGCGGCGAAACGCGCCGCATAGGCCTCATAGCTGAGATTGGAGCGCCACGCTGTGGTTAAGGTAAAAGGCGTCGGCTGCGGTTCCGGCCAGCTCTCCAGCCAGGCGAGCCGGGCGCGCGCGTCGCTTAACGCCACCAGCGTCAAACGTTTCAGATGATGATCGGCGATCAGCGCCCAGTCGAAAATGCCCACGGCCATATCCGGCGTGCGCAGATCGGCCTCGGCAATTTCCGGCAGGTGCTCGAAACGACGTCCCAGGTCGTAGCCAAACAGACCGAGCGCGCCGCCCTGAAAGGGCAGATCGCCATCGCTCTCCGGCTCGACGCCCAATGCCGCGCAAGCCTCTTGCACCAGCGTCAGCGGATCCTCAGAGGAGAGGGCGACGGCGCCCGCGCAGGCGATCTCGGTTTCGGCGCCGCGCGTCACCAGCGTGACGCGGGGATCGGCGCTAAGAATGTCGAAACGATTATCGGCATGTTCAGCGTCGCCCGAAGAGAGCAGCATCGCCCAGGGAAGGTGGGCCAGGCGGGAAAAACGCTGCGTCAGCGCATCAGGCGTATAGGCTAAGCAAATTTTTTCTGGGATCATGAAGGAAGTGGCAGAGAAAAATCAGGGAAGCTAGCCTGCCATAATTTTTTGATGCTGGCACCTGTTTGTTCCCCATGAAATAATACCCCTTCGTCATTTCAGGAGAGATATATGTTTACAGGTCTACCCGCGCTTTCTCATGAACAGCAGCAGCAGGCAGTAGAGCGCATCCAGGAGCTGATGGCGGCGGGCATGTCCAGCGGCCAGGCGATCGCGCAGGTCGCGCAGGAGATCCGCCAGAATCACCAGGGTGAACAGATTCGAGCGCGCTTTGAAGACGAAGATGAAGGGTAGCGCGCCCGCCGGGATCATAGCGCTGCGATAATTTTAATCTCAACTTTGTATTTTGGATTCATCAGCCCGGCCTGCACCGTGCAGCGCACCGGCGCGTTATCCGGCGAAACCCAGGCGTCCCAGGCGCGATTCATAGCGGGAAAGTCCGCTTTATCGACCAGGAAAATCGTGGCGTCGAGGATTTTGCTCTTGTCCGAACCCACCCGGGTCAGCAATGCATCAATAACCGCCAGTGCATTGGCGGTTTGCGCTTCCGCATCTTCGTCGAGATTCTCCGGCACGCTGGTGTAATAGACCGTACCGTTATGGATCACGGCTTCAGACATACGGTGTTCGGGATCGATTCGTTGAATTGTCATCTGTTTCTCCTTATTGCGACATGCGCGATAGCCTGGCACATCTGCGGCCGGGCTGTCATCTGTTGCGGAATACTGACATAATTACAGTGTTTTTGCCGGGTTGAGAGAGGAAGTGTGGCGGACGATTTTGCAACAGATGGCGCGCTGGCGCAGGCTATTCCGGGTTTCAGACCGCGCGCGGCGCAGCAGGAGATGGCCGCCGCGGTAGCGCAGGCGGTCAAAGAGGGCGGCGAGCTGGTGGTGGAAGCCGGAACCGGCACGGGGAAAACCTACGCCTATCTCGCGCCGGCCTTGCGGGCCAAAAAGAAAGTGATCATTTCAACCGGCTCGAAAGCGTTGCAGGATCAGCTCTACAGTCGCGATCTGCCGACTATCGCCCGCGCCCTGAAGTTCAGCGGCAAAACCGCCTTGCTGAAAGGACGTTCTAACTACCTTTGTCTTGAGCGGATGGAACAGCAAACTATGGCGGGCGGCGAACTGAGCGCCCAGGCGCTGGGCGATCTCGTTACCCTGCGCGGCTGGTCGTCGGAAACCGTTGACGGCGACATCAGCGGCTGCGGCGGCGTGGCGGAAGACAGCCCGATCTGGCCGATGGTCACCAGCACCAACGACAACTGTCTCGGCAGCGACTGTCCGTTGTATAAAGATTGCTTTGTGGTTAAGGCGCGCAAACGGGCGATGGATGCGGATGTGGTGGTGGTTAACCATCATCTGTTCCTCGCCGATTTGGTAGTGAAAGAGAGCGGTTTCGCCGAGCTGATTCCGGAAGCAGAGGTCATGATTTTCGACGAAGCGCATCAAATTCCCGACATCGCCAGCCAGTATTTCGGCCAGCAACTCTCCAGCCGCCAGCTGCAGGATCTGGCGAAGGATATCATTATCGCTTACCGAACCGAAGCGCGCGACGTTCAGCAGCTGCAAAAGTCGGCCGACCGTCTGGCGCAAAGCGCGCAGGACTTCCGGCTGTCGCTCGGGGAGCCAGGATTCCGCGGCAACCTGCGCGATTTGCTGAGCGATGCGAATATCCTGCGCATGCTGACCTTGCTGGACGATGCGCTGGAGCTTTGTCACGACGTCATCAAGCTTTCCCTGGGACGTTCAGCGCTGCTGGACGCCGCCTTTGAGCGCGCGGCGCTTTACCGCAGCCGCCTGAAACGACTGCGGGCGATCGATGAGCCGGGCTACAGCTACTGGTATGAGTGCAGCGCGCGGCATTTTACCCTGGCGCTGACGCCGCTGTCGGTCGCCGAACGTTTTCGCGAGGTGATGGACAACCGCAAAGCCGCCTGGGTCTTTACTTCCGCCACCCTGGCGGTGAACGAGCAGATGGGCCATTTCGCCGAGCGGCTGGGCGTCAGCCAGGCGAAAAGCCTGATCCTCAACAGCCCGTTCGATTATGCGCAGCAGGCGTTGCTCTGCGTGCCGCGCAATCTGCCGGAGCCGAACCGGCCAGGCGGCGCGCGTCAGCTGGCGCGCATGATGAAACCGCTGATCGAAGCCAACAAAGGACGCTGCTTTTTTCTTTGCACCTCGCATTTGATGATGCGCGAACTGGCGGCGGAGTTCCGCGCGTCGATGACGCTTCCGGTGCTGCTCCAGGGCGAAACCAGCAAAGGGCAGTTGCTGAAGCGGTTTATCGAGGCGGGTAACGCGCTGCTGGTCGCCACCAGTAGTTTTTGGGAAGGGGTCGACGTACGCGGCGATGCGCTCTCGCTGGTTATTATCGATAAACTGCCGTTTACCTCGCCGGAAGATCCGCTGCTGAAGGCGCGTATGGAAGATTGCCGTCTGCGCGGCGGGGATCCTTTTACCGACGTTCAGCTGCCGGATGCGGTGATCACGCTGAAACAGGGCGTTGGCCGTCTGATCCGCGATGTCGACGATCGCGGCGTGCTGGTGATTTGCGACCAGCGGCTGGTTTCCCGCCCTTACGGCGCGTTATTTCTCAATAGCCTGCCGCCCACGCCGCGCACGCGCGATTTAGCCCGGGCGGTGCAATTCATTCGGGCGGACGAGGTTCAGTAATTTGCGCCAGGCTATGTTAAGATGCGCGCCATTTCAGATCACCCTGAGGTTGTTATGTCTGCCCGTATTTTAGCGCTGGACACGGCGACGGAAGCCTGTTCCGTCGCGTTAATCAGCGATCGGCAAATCGATGCCCGCTTTGAAATCGCGCCGCGCGACCACACGCAACGCATTCTGCCCCTGATCAATGAGCTGCTGCAGGCGCGGCAGCTTAAGCTCGCTTCGCTTGACGCGCTGGCCTTTGGCCGCGGTCCCGGCAGTTTTACCGGCGTGCGTATCGGCATCGGCATTGCGCAGGGGCTGGCGCTGGGCGCGGCGCTGCCGATGATCGGCGTGTCGACCCTGGCGACCATGGCGCAGGGCGCCTGGCGCACCGCTGGCGCGACGCGCGTGCTGGCGGCGATCGATGCGCGTATGGGCGAAGTTTACTGGGCGGAATACCAACGCGATGCGCAGGGCAACTGGCAGGGCGAAGCGACGGAAAGCGTGCTTAAACCGGAAGCGGCGCAGGCGCGCATGCAGGCGCTGAGCGGCGAGTGGACGCTGGTGGGAACCGGCTGGCAGGCGTATCCGCAGCTGCAGCAGGGCCATACGCTGACGCTGAACGCCAGCGAGATCGCGCTGCCGGCGGCGGAAGATATGCTGCCGCTGGCGCTGCAGGCGTGGCAGGCGGGCAAGACCGTGACGGCGGAGCACGCGGAGCCGGTTTATCTGCGCAATGAAGTGGCCTGGAAAAAGTTGCCCGGGCGCTGAGCCGCGCGCAACTAATCGCTGCGCATTCAGTCTAACAGCAAAAAGGAGAGAGTTATGCCAAACCGTATTAAGGGACTCCCGGGCCTTCTGTTAGCGGCCACGTTGATGCTCAGCGGCTGTGTTTCCGTGCCGACGACGTTGCAAGGGACTTCCCCGCTTCCGCAGCAAGATTTGTTACGCGTGATGAATGCGCCGCAGCTTTATGTCGGCCAGGAGTCGCGTTTTGGCGGTAAAGTCGTTAAGGTCGCCAACCTTAACGGCGTGACGCGCGTGGAGATCGCCACGCAGCCGCTGGACGACGGCGCCCGGCCTCAGCTCGGCGCGGCGTCAGTCGGGCGTATTTATGCCGACATTCGGGGCTTTGTCGATCCCATCGATCTTAATAACCAGTATGTGACGGTGTTAGGCACCATCAAAGGCAGCGAGAAGGGCGAGATCGGCCAGGCCAGTTATAACTTTATTGTGATTGACGTTAAAGGCTATCAGCGCTGGCGCATGGTGAAGCAGGTGGTCACGCCGCCGCAACCGATCGACCCCTGGATTTGGTACGGGCCGACGCGTCATCGTCCCGGCTACTGGGGACCGAACCCCTACTGGGGCGTGTACAGTTCCGGTCCGGCGCAGGTCGAGACGATTCTAACGGAATAGCCTTCTGGATAACGTAAAATAGTTCTTTTCGGCCCGGTCGTGGCATGCGCGACCGGGCCATTTTGTTTGTGCAGTAACGAAGCGTAAAATTTAGTGATGGGCTTCGCAACCTGAACGAGCTGAACCGGGCATACTGGTACAATCAGTTAATATAATGTTAACAGTTGGTTCAGCTGAGGCGGCGATGGCAATTCAACATAACTCCTGGAGTGAATCCTTGAATAAGGTTTGGCTGAAACGCTATCCGGCAGATGTTCCTGCTGAGATTAATGCGGACCGTTATACCTCGCTGGTCGATCTGTTTGAACAGGCTGCTGAGCGCTACGCCGATAAGCCGGCATTTGAAAATATGGGACAACAGCTGACCTTTCGTCAGCTTGAATCGCAAAGCCGGGCGTTCGCCGCTTATCTGCAGCAAGGTTTGAAGCTGCAGAAAGGGGAGCGCGTCGCGCTGATGATGCCGAACCTGCTTCAGTATCCGGTGGCCCTGTTCGGCGCGTTGCGTGCCGGCATGGTGGTGGTCAACGTCAATCCGCTTTATACGCCGCGCGAGTTAAAGTATCAGCTCAATGACAGCGGCGCCGGCGCGATCGTGATTATCTCCAACTTCGCCCATACGCTGGAAAAAATTGTGGCGGAGACGGCGATTAAACACGTTATTCTGACGCGGATGGGCGACGAGCTGGCGCCGGTAAAAGCTACGCTGGTCAACTTCGTCGTTAAATATATCAAGAAGCTGGTCCCTAAATACGATCTGCCCGGCGCCATCGCGTTTCGCAGCGCGCTGCAGGAGGGCGCGCTGATGGCTTATCAACGGCCCGATATTCTGAATTCCGATCTCGCCTTTCTGCAATATACTGGCGGCACGACCGGCGTGGCGAAAGGCGCGATGCTGACGCACCGCAATATGCAGGCGAATCTGGAGCAGACCAAAGCGACCTACGGCTCGCTGCTGCGCGACGGCAAAGAGCACGTCGTCACCGCGCTGCCGCTCTATCATATTTTCGCCCTGACGGTGAACGCGCTGCTGTTTCTGGAGCTGGGCGGCCATAACCTGTTAATCACTAATCCGCGCGATATTCCAGGCTTCGTCAAAGCGCTCGGCAAGTTTCCCTTCACTGCGCTTACTGGCGTCAATACCTTGTTCAATGCGCTGCTGAACGAACCTCAGTTCCATAAGCTCGACTTTTCCACGCTGCGCCTCTCCGCCGGCGGCGGCATGGCGGTACAGAAAGCGGTCGCGGAGCGCTGGGAAAAACTCACCGGCCACTATCTGCTGGAGGGCTATGGCCTGACGGAGTGCTCGCCGTTGGTCTCCGTCAATCCTTACAATATCACCAGCCATACCGGCAGCATCGGCCTGCCAGTGCCGTCCACCGATATTCGCATCCTGGATGAGCAGGGCAATGAGGTGCCGGCAGGCGAGCCGGGGGAACTCTGCATTCGCGGTCCGCAGGTAATGTCCGGTTACTGGCAGCGGCCAAAGGAGACGGAAGAGGTATTGAAAAATGGCTGGCTCCACAGCGGCGATATTGTTACCGTTGATCAGGAAGGTTTTATCCGCATCGTCGATCGCAAAAAAGATATGATTCTGGTATCCGGCTTCAATGTTTACCCGAACGAGATCGAAGATGTGCTGATGCAGCATCCCAAAGTCCGCGAAGCTGCAGCCATCAGCGTGCCGAGCGATCTCTCCGGCGAGGCGGTAAAAGTCTGCGTGGTGAAGAAGGATCCAACGTTGACCAAAGAGGAGTTGCTTGACCACTGCAGACGGCAGCTGACCGGTTATAAGGTACCGAAAATCATCGAATTTCGCGATGAGCTGCCCAAAAGCAACGTCGGTAAAATTTTACGCCGCGAGCTGCGCGACGAAGCAAAAGCCGCAGTACGCTGACAGCGCGCGGCACCACAGGTTGAACGCCGGTAACGACCGGCGTTTTTATTGTTTTCAACATGGAGCACTGCGCGTAGTTTGCCGCGGTGAAAATATCTGAACGTGAATTATTCCCTGATCGGCGACAACGACCAACTCGCCAGCGTCTGCCTGGCGGCGCGCCAGCATGACGCCGTTGCGCTGGATACCGAATTTGTTCGCACCCGCACTTACTATCCGCAGCTTGGCCTGATTCAGCTTTATGACGGCGAACAGCTGGTGCTGATCGATCCGCTGCAAATCAGCGACTGGTCGCCGTTTATCGAGCTGCTGACCGATACCGGGGTGATTAAGTTTCTCCATGCCGGCGGGGAAGATCTGGAAGTCTTTCTGCACCGCTTCAAGGTGTTGCCGCAGCCGATGATCGACACGCAAATTCTGGCGGCGTTTTCGGGCCAGCCGCTGTCATGGGGATTTGCCGCCATGGTGGCGCACTTTACGCAGGTGCAGCTGGATAAAAGCGAATCCCGTACCGACTGGCTGGCGCGTCCGCTGACGGAACGCCAGTGCGACTACGCGGCGGCCGACGTGGCTTACCTGTTGCCGATCGCCCGTCAGCTGATGAAGCAGGCGGAAGAGGCGGGCAATCTGGACGCTGCGCTGAGCGAATGCGATATGCTTTGTCAGCGTCGGCTGGATATCCAGCAGCCGATCGATGCCTGGCGCGATATCACCAACGCCTGGCAGCTGCGCCCGCGTCAGCTGGCGGCATTGCAGCGTCTCGCGGCGTGGCGTTTGAACCTGGCGCGGGAAAAAGATATGGCGGTGAACTTCGTGGTGCGCGAAGAGAACCTCTGGAAAGTGGCGCGTTTTCTGCCTGGCTCAATGGGCGAACTCGATCATCTGGGGCTTTCCGGCCACGAGATCCGATTCCACGGCAAAACCCTGCTGGCGCTGGTCGCCGAGGCGCAGGCGCAGCAAGAAGAGAGCCTGCCGGCGCCGCTCGGCAATTTAATCGATCATCCGCACTATAAGCAGATGTTTAAAGCGATCAAAGCGCTGGTCCAGCAGGTAAGCGAGCAAACCGGCTATAGCCAGGAGTTGCTGGCGTCGCGTCGCCAGATCAACCAGGCATTGAACGCGTACTGGGAACTGAAACCGCAGGCGAGGATGCCGGAGCTGCTGACAGGGTGGCGCGGCGACTTGCTGAAAGCGGGCATCGACAAAATCGTAACCGGCCAGTAACCCACAACCAGCTTCCCCTGCCGCAACGCAGGGGAATGTCAGGAAAAGCAGAGCGTCATTTGGTTACATCTTCCGTTTCCGGCAAGGTCACGTTCAGTTCCAGAATCGAAATATCGTCGCCTTTCTGATCGAGCTGAACAGTAACCATGTCAGGGTCGATTTTGACGTATTTACAGATCACTTCCAAAATATCGCGCTTGAGCTGCGGAAGATAGTGGGGCTCGCTGTCCCCCCTTCTGCGTTCTGCCACGATAATCTGCAGCCTTTCCTTGGCAATATTGGCAGTGTTCTTTTTCCGGGATAAAAAGAAATCAAGTAATGCCATGGTTTATCCCCCGAACAGGCGTTTCAGGAAACCCTTCTTCTCTTCTTCAATAAAGCGGAAGGGACGTTCTTCGCCGAGCAAGCGGTCTACGGTATCAGCATAGGCTTTACCCGCATCGGATGTTGTGTCCAGGATCACCGGTTCCCCTTGGTTAGAGGCGCGCAGAACCGACTGATCTTCAGAGATCACGCCAACCAGTGGAATACGCAGAATTTCCAGTACGTCTTCCATACTCAGCATGTCGCCGCGGCTAACGCGGCCTGGGTTGTAACGAGTGAGCAGCAAATGCTCTTTAACCGGCTCCGCGCCGGTTTCAGCCCGACGGGACTTAGAGGCGATAATACCGAGAATACGGTCGGAGTCGCGCACCGAGGAGACTTCCGGGTTAGTGGTGATAATCGCTTCATCGGCGAAGTAGAGCGCCATCAGCGCGCCGGTTTCAATGCCCGCCGGAGAGTCGCAAACCACAAAATCAAAATCCATCGCGGTAAGATCGTTCAGCACTTTTTCTACGCCTTCACGTGTCAGCGCATCTTTATCCCGCGTCTGAGAGGCAGGCAGGATATAGAGGTGTTCGGTGCGTTTATCTTTAATAAGCGCCTGATTCAGCGTGGCGTCGCCCTGAATCACATTGACAAAGTCATATACCACGCGGCGTTCGCAGCCCATGATCAGGTCGAGGTTACGCAGGCCGATGTCAAAATCAATAACGACAGTTTTTTTGCCTTTTTGCGCTAAACCGGTGGCGATGGCCGCGCTTGACGTGGTCTTGCCAACGCCCCCTTTACCTGATGTAACAACAATAATGCGTGCCATAAATATTGATTTCCTTAACGAAAGAAAAGGGGCCTAAATAAGTGTCTGGATGGTAAGCACGCCCTCTTTAAGGCACAGGCGCGCGGCTTTACCGAAAAATTCCGCCGGGATTTGATCCATGATCCAATACTCCCCGGCGATCGAGACCAGCTCTGCGGCGAGGCTGGTACAGAAAATCTGGCAGTCGCGATCGCCTCCGGCGCCCGCCAGGGCGCGACCGCGCATCATGCCGTAAACATGTATATTGCCGTCGGCGACCAGTTCGGCGCCGGCGCTGACGCTGCTGGTCACGATCAAATCGGCATTGCGGGCGTAAATCTGCTGCCCGGAACGTACCGGCGTCGTGACGATACGCGTTCTGGCGGGCAATTCAGGCGCGGCTGGCGTATCCGCTGGCGCAGGCTCGTCGCTGCGTTTTTTTGCTTCTTTGCCTTCTGATAGCACCGGCAAGCCCGCCTTCACGATCGTCCGCTTCAGGTTCTCGTCCTTGCAGCCGCTGACGCCGACAATACGCAGCCCGGTTGACGCGACCGCCTGCTGCAGTTGCTTCCAGTTAACGTTGCCGCTGAGCGCAGCGACGTTTAACACCACCGGGGCGTTTTTCAGGAAAGCGGGAGCCTGGTCGATTTTATCCTGAAGCGCCTGACGAATCACTTCGGGCTGCGAATGGTGCAGATGAACTACAGACAGGGTAAAACTGCTGCCTTTGAATTCGATTGGCGTTTGCGACATCGTCCTGACTCAGTCCTGTTATCTTTACCGTCTGATAAGCGCCGATAAAATCGCCATTTAAGCCAGAACGGTGAATATTCGAAGTACTGCAAGCATGTTATAGTTACTGCTATATTCAGGCAAGGGACCATCCCGGTTAATTCGAGTAAAAAATATGTTTTGTGTGATCTACAGAAGTCCGCTTCGCGACCAGACTTATCTCTACGTTGAAAAAAAGGACGATTTCTCCCGCGTGCCTGAAGAATTGCTGAAGGGCTTCGGTAAGCCTCAGTTAGCTATGGTGTTATCCCTTGCGCAGCGTGATAAGCTGGCCGGCGCCGATATCAATAAAGTGAAGCAAGCGTTAAGTGATAAGGGCTTTTATTTACAGCTGCCGCCGCCGGTGGAAAGTCTGCTCAAGATCCATTTGGAATCGGATAAAAAAAATTAATTCGGATTCCTCTGTAAATATTATCTGCGGTAACGCTTAAACGCAGGACGAAATATTCGGCGCGCCGCGTTAACTGAATATAAAAGGCGATTGGGATGAAGCATTCAGCATTGAGTATCATCTTTATTTCGTTGTTATCCGGTTGCGCCGCAAAAAATCATTATGCGCGCGCCTCGACCCCGTTAATATCCCAACCCGCGCCGCCTGCCCAGGAAAAACCGACGAGTCTCTCAGCGTTGGGGCGCGATCCTGCTGAATTCCCTGCGTATGTCGACACCCTGAAGGCGGAGGCGCGTGGGCGAGGCATTCCATCCGACGTTATCGCTGAAAGCTTCGCGAATATCCATTTCGTCGATCGGGCCATCGCCGCCGATCGCAATCAACCGGAAGCGAAGCTGACCCTGGACGCATACCTGGCGCGGGTGCTGACTGCGGATAAAATCGCGCAGGGCAAAGCGATGATGGCGCGCTATCGGACGCAGCTTCGGGCGGTCAGCGAGCGTTACGGCGTGGCGCCGCAGTACATCGTGGCGCTCTGGGGCATGGAGAGCCAGTACGGCAAGATTCAGGGCAAAGAAGATATCGTGTCGGCGCTGGCGACCCTGGCGTTTGAGGGACGGCGCGAAACCTTTTTCAAAAACCAGCTGTTCGCCGCGTTGCAGATGATTCAGCGGGGCGCCAACGATGCGCAGAGCATGAAAGGCTCCTGGGCCGGCGCGATGGGGCAAAATCAATTTATGCCGGGCTCCTATCTCCATTACGGCGCGGACGGCGACGGCGACGGCCGCATCGATATCTGGAACAACCCCGACGATGTGTTCGCCTCCACGGCGCGCTATCTGGCGCGATCGGGCTGGCGCGTTGAAGTCACTCTGCCGGCAGGATTCGATTCCGCGCTGATCGGCGTAAAAAAAGCGCAGGGAAAAAGCGTCGCCCGCTGGCTGCGTCAGGGCTTGACGCCGCAAAACGCCGCGCCGCCCGCCGCGCAAACCGCCTGGATCGTGCAGCCGGATGATACGCAGGGGCGAGCTTTTATGGTTTATGACAATTTCCGCACACTTATGCGCTGGAATCGATCTTATTATTTCGCCATCAGCGTCGGCATGCTCGCCGACGCTATCGCATAACAGGGCCAGCTTATCTGGCGTCACACTCAACTGAAAGCAGGGGAATAGCATGTATCAGCATCGTAACTGGCAAGGCGCTCTGTTGGATTATCCGGTCAGCAAGGTCGTCTGCGTCGGCAGCAACTATGCGAAGCACATCAAGGAGATGGGAAGCCAGACGCCGACCGAACCCGTTGTCTTCATCAAGCCGGAGACGGCGCTGTGCGATCTGCGCCAGCCGCTCTCTATTCCCGACGCTTTTGGCGAGGTGCATCATGAAGTAGAGCTGGCGGTGCTGATCGGCGCCACCCTGAAGCAGGCCAGCGAAGAGCATGTGGCGAAGGCCATCGCCGGATATGGCGTGGCGCTGGATCTGACGCTGCGCGACCTGCAGGCCGGGCTGAAAAAAGCGGGGCAGCCGTGGGAGAAATCGAAAGCGTTCGATAACTCCTGTCCGCTCTCCGGTTTTATTCCGGCAGGAGAGTTCGCCGGCGATCCGCAAAATGTGGAGCTGAAGCTGACGGTAAACGGCGAAGTGCGTCAGCAGGGTTCGACCTCGGATATGATCCATAAAATTCTGCCGCTTATCGCCTATATGAGCCAGTTTTTTACCCTACGCGCAGGCGACGTGGTGCTGACCGGCACGCCGGAAGGCGTGGGTCCGATGCGCTCCGGCGATACGCTGGAGCTTTCTCTGGCGGGACATGGCGTCAGCACGCGCGTGCTCTAAAGCTTGCATCGACGCACCTGAGGCTTTATAAGGTGCGCTTTGATTTGAATGCGGAATAGCAACATGACCGAGACCCCTTTCTGGCAACGTAAACGTCTTGATGAAATGAACGATGAGGAATGGGAATCCTTGTGTGATGGCTGCGGGCAGTGCTGTCTGAATAAATTGCAGGATGCCGATACCGATGAGATTTATTTTACTAACGTCGCCTGCAATCAGCTGAATATCAAAACCTGCCAGTGCCGCAACTACGAGCGTCGTTTCGAGTATGAAGAAGATTGCATCAAGCTGACGCGCGAAAACCTGACCTCCTTTAACTGGTTGCCGCGCACCTGCGCCTATCGGCTGCTGGGAGAAGGAAAAGCGTTGCCGGCCTGGCATCCGCTGATCGCCGGTTCAAAGCAAGCGATGCATGCTCAGCGCATCTCGGTACGCTACATCGCGGTACGGGAAAGCGAAGTTCGCGACTGGGAAGATCATATTATCGATCGACCCGATCAGAACGGCTGACGACGCGTCAGAAAGGTTGCGGAGAAGCGGGGCAAGGAGACAAGTCGGACGGTCTGCAAAAGACGTGCAGACCGTCATTTATCGCCGATCAGCGTGAGAAGAGATCGCGGCGTTTCGGTTTAAACGGCTGCGCGATCGCGACCAGCAACGCCACCAGCAGATAGGCGGCGAAAATCACCATCATCCACTGCGGCATACTCAGGGTGAGAAAACTCCAGCCGCGCTCTGCGCAGTCGCCGCTGGCGACGAACACCGACGGCAACCATTTATCCAGCGGCAGCCAGCCAGGAAAACGGGCGGCGAAGTCGCAGGTGACGAAAGGGTTAGGATGCAGCTGGATCATGGTGTGCTCGTAAGAGAGACGTAACCCCTGCCAGGCGCTGCCCAACCAAATCAGCAGCGCCGCATAGCGTAACGGCGTTTTCGGGGCGATGGCGCCCACGATGCCGGCGCCCATCACGCCAAACAGCGCGCAGCGCTCATAAATACACATCACGCAGGGCTTCAGCAGCATCACGTGCTGAAACCAGAGCGCGACCAGCTCCAGCGCCAGCGCGGTTAAAGCCATCAATAGCCAGGCGCCGCGCCCGCGGGAAGATTGATTCAAATATCGCAACATGTTGCTTTCCCTGTAATCATTGATGCTCCGCAGTGTAAACCAAAAGCGAAGCAGTGCCAGCCTGGCATCCGCAAAAAAATCATGTAAAAAAATGACTTAAAAATGATCCAGGCTAACGTATTGAATTAAAATTGCGGTTGGCTAATCCATCCCTGCTGAAGAAGATAATCCGTCACCGGCAGCAGCGTGAATTCAATGCACAGCAGCCCAACCAGCGACAGCACCAGAGTATAAGGCAGCGCCATCCAGACCATGCGGCCGTAAGAGAGGCGGATCAGCGGCGCAAGCGCCGACGTCAGCAGGAATAAAAACGCCGCCTGGCCATTTGGCGTCGCGACCGAAGGCAGGTTGGTGCCGGTATTAATGGCGACGGCCAACAGTTCAAACTGACGCGCGTCAATGGCGCCGCTGGCAAAGGCGTGTTTGGCCTCGTTGATATAGACCGAACCCACAAAAACATTATCCGAGATTGACGACAGCAGACCGTTGAACACGTAAAACCAGGTCAGCTGCGCGCCGGGCTCCGCCTGCAGCACGAAATGGATCAGCGGGCTGAACAGGTTCTGTTCAATAATCACCGCCACGATAGCGAAGAACACCGCCAGTAACGCGGTAAACGGCAAGGCTTCAGTAAAAGCTTTGCCGATTGTATGCTCGTCAGTTACGCCGCACAGCGAGGTCGCCAGAATAATCACCGACAGACCGATCAGGCCGACTTCTGCCAGATGAAAAGCCAACGCCACAATCAGCCAGACGCCAATCGCGCCCTGTACCCATAGCCGAATCCACTCCTGACGGGTGCGCTGCTCGCGGGATTGACGATCGTAGTTCACTAAAATCTCACGCACTTTCGCCGGCAGCGGCTCGCCATAGCCGAAGAGTTTAAAACGCTCGATCAAAACGCAGGTTACGATGCCGCAGATCAGCACCGGCACCGTTACCGGCGCCATGCGCAGAAAGAAGCCGATAAAATCCCACTCCGCCGCTTTGGCGATGATCAGGTTCTGCGGCTCGCCCACCATCGTCATGACGCCGCCCAGCGCAGTGCCGACGCCCGCATGCATCATCAGGCTGCGCAGGAAGGCGCGAAATTTATCCAGCGTGGCACGGTGCGTCTCGTCATGAATATGTTCGTCCTGAAAGCTGTCGTCATCCGCATGCTGGTCGGAAACCACGCGATGATAGATGCCATAAAAGCCCAGCGACACGCTGATCACCACCGCGATGACCGTCAGGGCATCAAGGAAGGCGGAAAGAAACGCCGCGGCAAAACAAAACGCCAGGCTAAGCGTAACTTTGGATTCGATGGAAAGCAGCAGCCGGGTAAACACAAACAGCAGCAGCTGTTTCATAAAAAAGATGCCGGCGACCATGAAAATCAACAGCAGCAGGACTTCAAGGTTGCTCGCCAGCTCCTCTTTCACCTGTTCGGCGCTGGCCATGCCGATAAAGATCGCTTCCAGCGCCAGCAGTCCGCCCGGCAGCAGGGGATAGCATTTCAGCGCCATGCCCAGCGTGAAAATAAATTCCGCCACCAGCAGCCAGCCGGCAAGAAAAGGGCTGACAAAAAAATATAACAGGGGATTAAGCAGCAGAAAAAAAAGCAGGGTCCCTTTATACCAGTTTGGCGACTGTCCAAGAAAATTACGCCTGAACGCCTGTCCGTAAGAAATCTCCATCTGTTTCGCTATCCTCATTCAGCAAATTTTAGATTGTGCGCAAAGGGTAAACGTCGCTGACCGCACAGGCAACGTGCAGGCGTGGTTTTTTGCGGCGGCGCGCGGTTTTAATCCCGGCTCAGGCTATATCCGTTCCAGGCCGTCTGGTATGATGAGTGTTAATTACGATAAAGAAAGCAACGAGAATTTAACGTTATGGTGATCAAGGCGCAGAGCCCTGCGGGATTTGCTGAAGAGTATATTATTGAAAGTATCTGGAACAGCCGTTTTCCTCCGGGGTCGATTTTACCAGCTGAACGTGAGCTTTCTGAGTTAATCGGGGTGACGCGCACCACGCTGCGCGAAGTGCTGCAGCGTCTGGCGCGCGACGGCTGGCTGACCATTCAGCACGGCAAACCGACGCGGGTCAATGATTTCTGGGAAACCTCGGGCCTGAATATTCTGGAAACCCTCGCCAGGCTCGATCACGACAGCGTGCCTCAGCTGATCGATAATCTGCTTTCCGTGCGTACCAATATCGCCTCGATTTTTATCAGCCGCGCGCTGCGCCATCACCCCGATAAAGCGGCGCTGGTGTTAGAGAGCGCCAGCGAAGCGGACGATCAGTCTGACGCCTTCACTGAGATCGATTATCGCGTTTTCCGCGGTCTCGCTTTCGCCTCCGGCAATCCGATTTACGGTCTGATTCTGAACGGACTGAAAGGACTTTATACGCGGGTTGGACGGCACTATTTCTCCAATTCCGAAGCGCGCGAGCTGGCGCGCAGCTTTTATCAGCAGCTGCTCGCGCTCTGCAACGCGCAGCCGACGCAGGAGCAAATCGTCGACGCGGTGCGGGATTACGGTCGCCGCAGCGGCGAAATCTGGCACGGCATGCAGAAAAGCCTGCCGGAGGATTTAGGCAGCAAGCGTTAATAAAAAACCGGACATCGCGTCCGGTTTTTTTGTATTGCCTCGTCGTATTACAGCGACGAACCGCGCGACGGGCAGCGATCCAGCAGTTCGACGCTGCCGTCCTCGTTCTGCTGTTCCAAATTAACGTCGAAGCCCCACAGGCGATGCACATGCTTCAACACTTCGCGACGGCTCTTATCGAGCGGCGCGCGGCTTTGCGGCACATAGCGCAGCGTCAGAGAGCGATCGCCGCGCAGATCAACGTTATACACCTGAATATTCGGCTCCAGATTGCTCAGATTGTATTGAGCAGAAAGCTGCTGACGAATCGCCCGGTAGCCCGCTTCATCATGGATGGCGGCGATTTCCAGATAGTTGTTGCGATCGTCGTCAAGCACGGTGAACAGGCGAAAATCGCGCATGATCTTCGGCGAAAGGAACTGGCTGATAAAGCTTTCGTCTTTAAATTCGCGCATCGCGAAATGCAGCGTTTCCAGCCAGTCTGAACCGGCGATATCCGGGAACCAATAGCGATCCTCTTCCGTCGGCGACTGACAGATGCGCTTGATATCCTGAAACATGGCGAAACCGAGCGCATAGGGGTTGATGCCGTTATACCAGGGACTGTTGTAAGGCGGCTGGAATACCACATTGGTGTGGCTGTGCAGGAACTCCATCATAAAGCGCTCGGACACTTTGCCCTCGTCGTAGAGATGGTTCAGGATGGTATAGTGCCAGAACGTCGCCCAGCCCTCATTCATCACCTGCGTCTGTTTCTGCGGATAAAAATACTGGCTTACCTTACGCACGATGCGCAGGATCTCGCGCTGCCACGGCTCCAGCAGCGGGGCGTTTTTCTCCATAAAATAGAGCAGGTTCTCCTGCGGCTCCGATGGATAGCGCGTCGCTTCTATATGCACCGCCTCTTTTTCCCGGCGCGGCAGGGTGCGCCACAGAGTATTAACCTGGCTCTGAAGATACTCTTCCCGGCTTTTTTGCCGCGCCTTCTCCTCCTGCAGCGAAATTTTTTGCGGGCGTTTATAGCGATCGACGCCGTAATTCATCAACGCATGGCAGGAGTCGAGCAGCCGCTCCACCACTTCGACGCCGTAACGTTCTTCGCAATCAGAGATGTAATTTTTGGCGAACAGCAGGTAATCGACAATCGAGCTGGCATCCGTCCAGCTGCGGAACAGATAGTTATTTTTGAAAAACGAATTATGCCCGTAGCAGGCGTGCGCCATCACCAGCGCCTGCATGGTCATGGTGTTCTCTTCCATCAGGTAGGCGATGCAGGGATTGGAGTTGATTACAATCTCATAGGCTAATCCTTGCTGCCCATGTTTGTAGCGCTGCTCGGTTTCAATAAACTTTTTACCGAATGACCAGTGCGCATAATTTATCGGCATGCCGACGCTGGAGTAAGCGTCCATCATCTGTTCGGAAGTGATGACTTCGATTTGATGGGGATAGGTATCAAGGCGGTAGAGTTTGGCTACGCGGTCAATCTCTTCGAGGTAGACATCCAGCAGTTCGAATGTCCAGTCAGGTCCGTCATCGAGTCGTTTGCTGTCCTTAATGGCATCGTCAAAGATAGTCGTCATAGCGCACCTCTGTTATGCAAACGGGTCTGGCCCGGCGGGCACAGCCTGTTCCGGTTATTTAAGGCTACATCCTGCGGAAAGAGAGCCCAAAGAACTGAGCGAACACTTCAATGATAGTCCACTGTCGTCTATCCGAAACCGGAACTCAAATGAATTCTGCGGCAGAAAATCATTCAATCCTTTCTTGCGCCAGATTTCATGGCGATAAGTTTCAGTTGGATTTCATAGTGCAAGATAAAATCCTGTTTATAATGCTTTCCTATGGCATCGCGTGAATCTCCTGAAAAAAGTGATTTTCACTGGATTGATCCTAATGAAAGACTGAGAAAACCCTTTTAGCCGGAAAATATACTGAATTTTGATCGGCTGCATGATTTTAGTTACCGCTTTGGTAAAAAAGATGTGAAATATGATGTAGGAAAGTAAGGTTAAAAGGGCTGGTTCATTCATGCTGTTCATAGCGGGATGGGCAGTGAATTATGCTTTTGTTAATGGGGCGGGGTGCATATGCGCATTGTGATTCTCGGAAGTGGTGTAGTCGGCGTGGCGAGCGCCTGGTATCTGGCGAAGGCGGGGCACGAGGTCACGGTGATCGATCGCCAACCCGGCGCCGCTTTAGAGACCAGCGCCGGCAACGCCGGCCAGATTTCGCCAGGCTATGCCGCGCCCTGGGCTGCGCCCGGCGTGCCGCTCAAGGCGATTAAATGGATGTTCCAGCGCCATGCCCCGCTGGCGATCCGCCTGGACGGCAGCCGTTTTCAGCTGGAGTGGATGTGGAACATGCTGCGCAACTGCGATATGCGCCACTATCAGGAAAACAAAAGCCGTATGGTGCGCATCGCCGAGTACAGCCGCGATTGCCTGAAAGCGCTGCGGGAAGAGACCGGCATCGCCTATGAAGGGCGTCAGGGCGGAACGCTGCAGCTTTTCCGCACGGCGCAACAGTATGAGAGCGCCAGCAAAGATATCGCGGTATTGCAGCAGGCGGGGGTGCCTTATGAGCTGCTGGAGGCGAGCCAGCTTGCGCGCGTTGAGCCAGCCCTTGCCGCGACCCAGCATAAGCTGACTGGCGGTTTGCGTCTGCCGAACGACGAAACCGGCGACTGTCAGCTTTTCACCCAGCGCCTGGCGAAAATGGCTGAGCAGGCGGGGGTCCTCTTCCGCTTCAACACCCCGGTCGATCGGCTGCTGCGCGAAGGCAACCGTATTTATGGCGTAAAATGCGGCGACGAGGTGATCAAGGCGGATGCCTACGTGGTGGCTTTTGGCTCTTACTCAACGGCGTTGCTGCATCCTGTTCTGGAGATACCGGTTTATCCGTTGAAAGGCTATTCCCTAACGATTCCAATCAAAGATCCGGCCGCGGCGCCGGTATCCACCATTCTCGATGAAACCTATAAAGTGGCGGTGACCCGCTTCAACGATCGTATCCGAGTCGGCGGCATGGCTGAGATTGTCGGTTTTAACACCAAACTGTTGCCGGCGCGACGTGAAACGCTGGAGATGGTGGTCCGCGATCTTTATCCTGAGGGCGGACATATTGAGCAGGCGACTTTCTGGACCGGTTTGCGTCCAATGACGCCGGACGGTACGCCGATTGTCGGTCGTACGCCGCTGAACAATCTCTGGCTCAATACAGGACACGGTACGCTTGGCTGGACGATGGCCTGTGGTTCAGGTCAGCTGCTGGCAGATTTAATTTCCGGGCGAAAATCCGCTATCGCTGCGGACGATTTGTCGGTGCTGCGCTATTTGCCGGGCTTCGATCGTCAGGCCTCGCCGTTGCGTAACGCGAACGTCGCCCGCTAAGCATTTAAAGAGAGGAACTATGTCACGTCCCATTGTCGCAACTATCGATCAACAGGCGTTGCGGCATAATCTGGCGGTTGCGCGTCAGGCTGCTCCCGATTCGCGCGTCTGGTCGGTGGTGAAAGCTAACGCTTACGGTCATGGCATCGCCCGCGTCTGGCAGAGTCTGGCGGAAACTGACGGCTTCGCATTGCTTAATCTGGAAGAGGCGATCTTGCTGCGCGAGCAGGGCTGGAAAAAGCCCATCCTGCTGCTGGAAGGCTTCTTTCAGAGCGAGGAACTCGCCCTGCTCGATCGCTACCGTTTGACCACCAGCGTTCACAGCAACTGGCAAATCCAGGCGCTGGCGAAGGCGCAGCTCAGCGCGCCGCTGGATATCTATGTGAAGGTCAATAGCGGGATGAATCGCCTCGGCTTCCAGCCTGAACAGGCGCAGGCCGCCTGGAGAAAGCTGCGCGCGCTGAAGAATGTCGGCGAGATGACGCTGATGGCGCATTTTGCCGATGCGGAAAAACCGGACGGGATTATCGAGCCGATGCAACGCATCGAACGCGCGGCGGAAGGGCTGAACTGCCCGCGATCTTTATCAAATTCCGCCGCCACGCTCTGGCACCCGGAGGCGCATTTCAACTGGGTACGGCCGGGCATCGTGCTGTACGGCGCGTCGCCGAGCGGCCAGTGGCGGGATATCGCCGGCACCGGCTTAAAGCCGGCGATGACGCTGGCCAGCGAGATCATCGGCGTTCAGCAGCTCAGCGCGGGTGACGGGGTAGGCTATGGCTATCGCTACCGCGCCCACGACGAACAACGCATTGGCGTGGTGGCCTGCGGTTACGCCGACGGCTATCCGCGTCACGCTCCTACCGGAACGCCGGTCAGCGTCGATGGCGTGATCACGCAGACGCTGGGCGCCGTCTCGATGGATATGATCATGGTGGATCTCACGCCTTGCCCGCAGGCGGGCATCGGCTCCCGGGTGGAGCTGTGGGGTGAGCAGGTCAAAATCGACGATGTCGCGCAGGCGTCCGGCACGGTGGGCTATGAGCTAATGTGCGCCCTCGCGCCACGCGTGCCGGTAGAAGTGCTCTGAATCAGAGCGCGGTCAGCGTACCGTGCATTTTTTTACTGCAGCGCCAGGCGATCAGGGCCAGCGCTGCGCCTGCCAGCATCATCAGCGCCAGCGCTGACTTCTCGGCGATCGGCAGCGCGACCATCAGCAAACTGCCTGCCGCGCCGCCCGCCATTTGAATGAACCCCTGTAACGCCGCCGCCACGCCTGCCTGCTGCTGGTAAGGCTCCAGCGCATAGCTGGTCGCCGGCCCGACGGTAAACGCCAGTCCGGCGACGGAAACCGCGACCGGCAGCATATAGAGCGCCCAGTGCGTCTGCCATGCCGTCGGCAGCATTTGTCCGCCGGTTAACAGCAGCGCGCCCAGCAGCATGGCGACAAAGCCCATCGCCAGACAGAAGGGGCGCCCCGCTTTCCGAATGGTTTTATTGACGAAGGCGCTCACCAGCATAATCCAGAGGCCGTTGGCGCCGAAGGCGAAGGAGAATTGAATCGGCGTGAGTGCGTCCTCGGTCATCAGCACCTGCGGTGCCAGCGATACATAGGTCAACACCATGCCAAGGGCGCCGGCATTCGCGAAGGCGAAGGCGAGAAAGCGCGGCTGACACAAAATCCCGGCATACTGACGCAGCGGCAGCCCGGCGACCCGCAGCGTATGCGCCGGGCGCGTCTCCGGCAGCCAGACAATAACGATCAGCGCAATCAGCAGGCCGTAGGCGCTGAGAAACCAGAACGGCGCGCGCCAGCCAAAGGCGTCCGCCAGCAGGCCGCCCAGCAGCGGCGCCAGCGCCGGCACGATGTTCAGCGCGCCATTCAGAAAGCCGTAGGCCCGCGCCGCATCGTCGCCGCTCAGGCGATCTCGCACGCCGCTGAACGCCACCACGGCGGTACAGCAGACCGCGCAGCCCTGGATCAGGCGCGCCAGCAAAAATATCGGCCAGATGGCGGCGGTTGCGGCGACCACGCTGCCAAGAATATAAAGCGCCAGGCCGATCAGCGCGATCGGCTTACGGCCGAAGTTATCGACCAGCGGACCGGTAATCAACTGACCCACGCCCATCACCAGCAGAAACAGCGGAATCGTCGCCTGAATATTTGACACCGGCGTGTCGAGGCCCAAGGCGATTTGCGGCAGCGTGGGTAAATAGAGATCGATGCCCAGCGGCGCCAGCAGCACCAGGCTCAGCAGAAGAAGGGTAAATTTTTGCATAGCACCAGCAAACATCCTGTAAAAAAGAGCGAGAGAGGGTAATGACTCAGCGGCAAAAAGGAAAGGGAAAAACAGGCAGAAAATGCGATGCCCGGACAAAAGCGCCCGGACATCGCGGCGAGGGTTTAATGATTAGTAAGCGCCGTCGCGGCGCAGCACTACGCCGGCCGTTTTGAACAGAATGGCGATGTCGGTCCACAGCGCCCAGTTTTTCACATACCAGGAATCGAAGTAGACGCGCGTATCGTAGTCAATATCGTTACGTCCGCTGACCTGCCACAGGCCGGTCATGCCCGGTTTCGCCATCAGGTAGTAATCCACATCGCCGGCATAACGTTCCAGCTCCGCTTCGATAACCGGGCGCGGTCCCACCAGGCTCATTTCGCCGCGAATAACGTTCCAGAGCTGGGGCAGCTCATCAAGGCTGGTTTTACGCAAAAAACCGCCGATTTTAGTGATGCGCGGGTCGTTCTTCAGCTTGAAATCGCGATCCCATTCGGCGCGCGCTTCTTCGCTGGTCGCCAGCAGGTTTTGCAGCACTTCCTGCGAGTTGGTTACCATTGAGCGGAACTTCAGGCACTTAAACTTTTTGCCTTCGTGGCCAATGCGCTCATGCCCATAGATCGCATTGCCGCCGTCACGCTTCACCATCCAGCACAGCAGGCCGAATACCGGCGCCAGGAACAGCAGCAGCAAAGAGGCGACCACAATGTCGAAAGCGCGTTTCAGAAAGCGTGAGGAACGCTTCGCCAGATTATTGCTGACGCGTAAGATCATCACTTCATGGCTGAAGATAAAGGACATATCGGTGCCGTAGAGCGGCACGCCGCGCAGCGTAGGGATCACCGAGATAGAGCGACACTGCATCTTGGAGAGAAATTTCAGCCATTTGTCGCGGACGTTCTGCTGCTCGTACTCCATCGCGACGATAAACTGCGTATTATCACGGTCCATGGTCTGCCAATTGATATCTTTAAAGGTGATAACCGGGACGCCGTTGACGTTGTCGGGATGCTGACCATCATCAATGGCGACGAAAGCCTGCACGTTATAACCCAGAATCTCCTCGCTCTGCAGAGCGGCATAGGCTTCCAGCGCGTTTTTGCCGGAACCGATGATGATGGTCTCTTTCTGCCACTGTCCCGCCTTATTGATGGCATGTTTCACCACGGCGCGCATCAGAGGCAGCAGCAGCAAGGCGTAACTCCAGCTAAAGCCCCAAATCAGCCGAGAAAAATCCCATTTTGAAAAGGCGATAAGCGCCAAATCGAGCAGTGAAAAAACAAATAATGTCTTAATCACTTCTTTCAGCTCAAACCAGAAAGGTTTGCGATAGGTATAATGGCGCATACGTACCCAAAACCATCCGGTACAGAGCACCGACATAATAAACTGCGCAATAAAACGGTATTCGATCTGCTGCGGCGGGATAAAAGTGTCCAGTTCTCCCCAAATACCCTGGACAGTAGCGGCAGATAAAAATAATGCCAAATTCAATGCAATAAGATCGGAAATGCTTAACGCAATTTTCGCGATTATGTTTTTGCGTAAACCGCTCCAGGAACGGCTTGCATCATTCAAAACCAATGTACTTGCCATAAAACCTGCTCTCTTTTCTTAAGTAAAAGATGGCCTGACCAGAATCAAGTACGCGCTCAGGAGTGAATCGCCGAAAGAAAAAACGAAAAGTTTTTCAGCGAGATAAGAGTCAATGCTGCCATAAGCGCTGCACCAAAAGGTTTGTCATCGACGTGACTGGCGTCACGGAAAACTGCAGCAACGCTAAAGAGTATGCAGGAGATATTTGATATAGTTAATATGGAAATAATCTGAAAACGTAAAATATGGCTAAAGTTCTTTTGCGTTAATTATATGATTTAAAAATAAAAAAACGGGGAGGGGACGAATATAACAATTCATTTTAAGCCTCTTTTTCGGAATTACCGCCAAACAATAGAATGGCGGTAAATCGCGAAAATCAGGCCGGTTTTTTTAAAATCCAACGGTCTTGTTGCTTATCGTAATGGCCTATTTCGAGGTCAACCGGCTCGCCGTCGATCCAGGCCGGTACGCTGGTTTCATGATCCCAGCCATCCAGTTGATAACTCAGTCCCGGATTGGTTTGACAGGGAATACTCACCGTTTCGAGATTCTCTGCGTTCAGTTCGGCATCGATAATTTCATACCGGCCAATTTTAACAATATGTCCCATTGTTTTCTCCCGCATGCTCTGGGTTAAATAGAGATCATAGTCGTTATGGAGCGAATATCGAGCGGAATGCTCCAGGATTATTCCTTCTCTTCCGTTACGCGAACGCCGATTTTAATAATGCGATTATCTTCTTTTTCCGCTACGGTCCAGATTAAATGGTTCCATTCAACCTGGTCGCCAACTACCGGCGCGTTGCGTAATCTGCCCATGATCAGCTGGCCGAGCGTCTGAAGATCATTTGTCTCTTCATTAAGCTCAAGGCCGTAAATTTGCGCCACATCGCGCAGCCGGGCTTCAGCGTCCAGAATAAAGTCGCCAAAGAAGCGCTGATCGAGCGAAACCGGCGGCGACTGGCTGAACATCTTGCCCAGCGCCGGCAGATCGCGCTCACGGCCAATGACGCAGAGCACGTCGCCCTCTTTAAGCCGCGTATTACCGCTGGGATGCATCAATACATTATCGCGAAACAGCGCGGCGATACGTGTCTCACGCGGCATTTTCAAATCGCGCAATGCCGCGCCCACGCACCATTTGTCCGCGCTGAGCTGGTAAACAAACTGCTCCCAGGGATTCTCAGGATGAATATCTAACCCTACGCGACTGATGGGCGAGGCGGTCGGCGGCACAATTACGCGCGCTTTGCGCGCAGCGAACCCCAGGGATGTGCCCTGCAACATCAGCGAAACCAGCACGACGAAGAAGGCGATATTGAAATAGAGCGAGGCGTTCTCCAGGCCCGCCATCATCGGGAATACCGCAAGGATAATCGGCACCGCGCCGCGTAGTCCCACCCAGCTGATAAACAGGCGCTCGCGGCCGTTAAAAGCGCGAAAGGGCAACAGGCCGACCAGCACCGAGAGCGGGCGCGCCACCAGGATCAGCCACAGCGACAGGATCATGGCCGGTACGGCGATATGCCACAGGTCGGAAGGGGTAACCAACAGGCCAAGCACGATAAACATACCGATCTGGCTCAACCACGCCATGCCGTCAAAGGTTTGAAGAATGCCGTGCCGGTTGCGAATCGGCCGATTGCCTAACAGAAAGCCGCAGAGGTAAACGGCGAGGATGCCGCTGCCTTCCAGCACGGTGGTTAAGGCGAAAACTAAAATGCCGCCGCTTACCGCTAACAGCGGATAGAGGCCATTGGCCAGCGAGATGCGGTTGATCAGCTGCTGCAGCGCCCAGCCGCCGCCAAGGCCCAGCACGATGCCCAGCCCGAACTGCTGTACCAGATGCACCAGAAACATCCAGCTCAAACCGGTTTCGCCCTGCTGGATCATCTCAATCAGGGTAATGGTCAAAAACACCGCCATGGGATCGTTGCTGCCGGACTCGATTTCCAGCGTCGAGTTGACGCGCTCGTTTAATCCTTTATCGCCCAGCAAAGAGAATACCGCTGCCGCGTCGGTGGAGCCGATAATCGCCCCGATCAGAAAGCCCTGCATAATATCCAGCCGAAACAGCCAGGCGGCCGCCAGCCCCGTCAGACCAGCGGTGATCATAACGCCCACCGTGGCGAGAGAAAGCGCAGGTCCCAGCGCAACCCTGAATGAGCTCGCTTTGGTGCGCATGCCGCCATCCAGCAGGATCACCGCCAGCGCCAGGTTGGAAACCAGGTAGGCGACCGGATAGTTATCAAAAGCGATGCCGCCGATGCCATCGATCCCGGTGATCATACCGAGCGCCAGGAAGATCACCAGAATCGGAATACCGAGGCGGGACGAGAACGAACTTAACAGGATACTTGCTGCAACCAGCACGGAACCGATGATGAAAACGCTGTAAATCATGCTGGCATTCAAGACGCTTACTCCTGCGAGGTGAAAAGGGAGACGAAGGGACAGTCTGTTGTATTTAGTCATCCCTTGTCAAAAGATAATGCTTAATCAATAAGTTGTCAGCATCTCCGGCCATAAAAATCATTTATTTGTTATAGCATCGCGTCACGCGATTGGTTAAAAAAAACACTGGATATTTAAACAGGTCATTGTATAATATTTCTACTGCCCGACCGGGTAAACGCTGTTAGTATGTAAATGGTGAAGCCTATGATGATTTCGACAGAAAACCTGAATTCGCTGAATCAATCGGTCACAATGAGCAGCCGTGAAATTGCAAAGATGACAGGCATAACGCACGGTGAAGTGAAGCGTTTGATTAAAAGTCTTGAAACGGCGCAGCGTCTTTCGCAGCCGTTAAGCGTTAACGCCTATGAAAATGCCGGTGAGATGCGTCAGGAATATTGCCTGAACAAGCGGGATTCGCTTCTCGCGGTGGCGCGCCTCTCGCCGGGCTTTACTGCTGAAGCGCTGGATCGCTGGCAGGAGCGCGAGAAAAATACCCATCTGCCCGATTTCACCAACCCCGCTGCGGCGGCGCGCGCGTGGGCTGAACAGTTTGAACAGCGTCAGGCCGCTGAGCAGCAGCTGGCCTTATCAGCCCCAAAGGCTGAATTCTTCGACCGTTTCGTGCAGGTGGAAGACTCGTTAGGTTTTCGTCAACTCTGTAAGATGTTGAAGGTCAAAGAGCCGGAGTTTCGTCAATTCCTGCTTGAGCGCAATATTATGTATCGCGCTAACGGCGTTCTGACGCCTCAGCAACATCATCTGCAGACAGGCTACTTCACGCTGCGTGCGGGCGTAGGGGAAAATCTGCACGCCTTTTCCCAGGCGCGTTTTACGGCGAAAGGGGTGAAATGGATCGCCAGCCTGTGGGCGGGCCACCTTGCCTCTCAGCCGAAAGGCGCTGCGGCCTGAGCCTGACGCGACAACAAAGCCGGTCTCTGACCGGCTTTGCTATTTTATGGCCACGGCAATCTGTTTTGCCAGCCCGCCGCGAAGCGAAAGCCGCCAGAATAGATCGGCTTGGCTACCTGTCGACTTTTTCTTCTTAAAATCAGACCGGGATATTTTTTACTTCCACCTGAAAAGAAATTATTCTCTCTTATCACGCATAGGACAGCGCCAGCTATTTGCCGCTGACCGACCTTTCTGAATTTTAAATAATTTAGTGTCCGCACTCTTTTTCCTGTCAGACGCGGTAAATCTCATCCAGCCGTAATAATAATTACCTTCGCGCTCTGATTATTTTGGCTCGATGCCGGTGAGTATTTATCTAAAAAACGCTGGTTCGGCTTTTGCCGATGTTGTTTTAGCCAGCATAAATGATAGTTTTATCCCGTTGCGGTTAATCCCCCTAAGCGGAGGGGCGCAAATGGCCAGCTCATCAACTGCTTTATGTAATCAGGCGCGAGCTGGATTGGCCATTTATCAGCTCATCGGGAGGCACCCGAAGCCGCGGCTTTTACTGAGCCACAGTCGCTGTGTGCTTTGTCCAGCAGTCTGAGCACGCAGGCTGTGGCTTTTTAAGCATGGCTTATGGGAATACTTATAATTATTGGCAGATAAAATGGGAACTATTAAATGACTTTATTCGTTAATCTGTTTATGATTAACGCCAGTTAAAAATCAAACTGGCGTGCGGAAATATTACGTAGCCTGATGCATTGCGTGGATAAATTCTTAACTTGCAGATGACTTTGTCGCACATTTTCCTCTCCTGATACAAAATTATAATTCTTACCTCTTTATCACTCTGGGAGTTCTACAGATGGGTAGATATTATTATATTGAAATAAGAGGGGTAGAGGGTTCTGTAAAAATTCTGCATAAGTCAGGCTGTATTAAGCATGTTATCCTGCAAAAAGAGATGGAATTTCTCGGAACCTTCTACAGACCAGCCGATGCTTTACTGACAGCCAGAAAGCGCTACAGGGGATGCGTCCAGTGTCCACGCTGTTGCGGTCCGCTTTCCTGATCTGAGCCGCGGTTCGCCGCCTCGATACCACAGCGCAATCTTTATCACCGCCATTCCTGTTTAGCAGGACGAACGGCTACGCATGACGTAACGAAATCTGGTCAATAAAAAAGCAGCCATCGATGGCTGCTTTATCGCGATGAGACGGTCAATAACAGGCAATGAACAAAAGCGCTTCCGTTTGCCGAGCGGACTAACGGGTCTCTTCAGCCTGCTTATGGAACAGCTCGCGGAAGACCGGATAAATATCTTCCGGTTCACGGATATGCTGAATAGCGAAATTATCAAAAACGGTTTGCAGATGCTCATATTCGCGCCAAAGCGTCTGGTGAGCCCGTCGCGTTATCTCAATGTAACTGTAATAGCGAACAACCGGCAGAATGTTTTTCGCCAGAATTTCATGGCAGAGCGGCGAATCGTCGGCCCAGTTATCGCCGTCGGACGCCTGCGCCGCATAGATATTCCACTGCGCCGGGTCATAACGATCTTTGACCACTTCATCCATTAATTTCAGCGCGCTGGAGACGATGGTGCCGCCCGTTTCCTGCGAGTAGAAAAATTCCTGTTCGTCGACCTCTTTCGCCTGAGTGTGATGGCGAATATAGACCACATCGACATTCTTGTAGGTGCGGCTCAGGAACAGGTAAAGCAGAATATAGAATCGTTTCGCCATATCCTTGGTCGCCTGATCCATCGAGCCGGAAACGTCCATCAGACAGAACATCACGGCCTGGCTGGAGGGCTCCGGCCGTTTTTCAAAATTTTTATAACGCAGGTCGAACGTATCGATAAAAGGCACGCGCTCGATACGCGCCCGCAGTTCGGCGATCTCTTTGCGTAAACGCTCCTCTTCGAGCAGCTGCGCTGGTTCGGTATTTTCGATATCCGACAGCTCAGCTTCCAGCTCGTGCAGCATGCGCCGCTTGCCAGCCGTCATGGCGGTACGCCGCGCCAGTGAGTTCTGCAACGAACGCACTACGCTGATGTTGGCCGGAACGCCGTTTGCGGTATAACCCGCACGGTGCGTTTTATATTCATTCAGCTGGCGATGCTGGTTTTTACGCAGATTAGGCAGGGCAAGATCTTCAAAAAGCAGATCGAGATATTCATCTTTGGATATCTGGAAAACGAATTCGTCCTGGCCTTCGCCATCCTGGCTGGCATTTCCCTGTCCGCCGCCGCCACTGCCGCCGCCCTGCGGACGCTCGATGCGATCGTTCTGGACAAAGTGATCGTTGCCGGGGTGAACGCGATGGCGATGGCCGCCGCGACCCTGATGAAAAATTGGCTCATTGATGTCATCTATTGGAATAGAGACAGACTCACCGCTCTCCACGTCGGTAACCGAACGCTTGTTAATGGCCTCGGAGATTGACTGCTTGATTTGCGACTTGTAGCGGCGCAAAAAGCGCTGTCGGTTCACTGCGCTTTTGTTTTTGCCGTTCAGTCGCCGATCGATGAAATAGGCCATAGGATTCCCCCAAACTACAGTGCAAGCCAGGCCGGACAAGCCGGCCTTCTTAAACCCGGCGCCCCTGCGCCGGCTGGCCTACAGACATGAATTATGACGATTTACGCACACGCAGATACCATTCGCACAGCAGGCGCACCTGTTTGCGGGTATAGCCTTTCTCCATCATGCGATCGACAAAATCATCGTGCTTTTTCTGTTCATCCGTTGAGGTTTTGGTATTAAACGAGATAACCGGCAGCAACTCCTCGGTGTTCGAGAACATTTTCTTCTCGATAACCGTGCGCAGTTTTTCGTAGCTGGTCCAGTTGGGATTGCGTCCATTATTTTGCGCCCGAGCGCGCAACACAAAGTTGACGATTTCATTGCGGAAATCTTTCGGGTTACTGATCCCGGCAGGCTTCTCGATTTTTTCCAGCTCGGCGTTCAGCGATTCGCGGTCAAACAGCTGGCCGGTATCGGGATCGCGGTACTCCTGATCCTGAATCCAGAAGTCGGCATAGGTGACGTAGCGGTCAAAGATGTTCTGACCATACTCGGAGTAAGATTCCAGATAGGCGGTCTGGATCTCTTTGCCGATAAACTCAGCATATTTCGGGATCAGATAGCCTTTCAGGTGCTCCAGATATTTTTCCGCCAGTTCCTGCGGGAACTGCTCGCGTTCAATCTGCTGCTCCAGCACATAGAAGAGATGAACCGGGTTAGCCGCGACTTCGGTATGATCGAAGTTAAAAACGCGGGAGAGAATTTTAAAGGCAAAACGTGTGGAGAGACCGTTCATCCCTTCATCCACGCCGGCGTAATCATGATACTCCTGCCACGATTTCGCTTTCGGATCGGTATCTTTCAGGCTTTCGCCATCGTAAACCCGCATTTTTGAATAGATACTGGAGTTTTCCGGCTCTTTCAGGCGCGAGAGGATGGAGAAGCGCGCCAGGGTTTCAAGCGTGCCCGGGGCGCAGGGCGAGGTCGCCAATTCGCTGTGGTTAAGCAGCTTCTCGTAGATTTTGATCTCTTCTGAAACACGCAGGCAATAAGGAACTTTGACGATATAAACACGGTCAAGGAACGCCTCATTGTTTTTGTTATTACGGAACTGAACCCATTCAGATTCGTTGGAGTGCGCCAGAATAATCCCGTTGAACGGCAGGGCGGAAATTCCTTCGGTGCCGTTATAGTTGCCTTCCTGGGTGGCGGTCAGCAGGGGATGCAGAACTTTGATCGGCGCCTTGAACATCTCGACGAATTCCATGATGCCCTGGTTGGCGCGGCAAAGCGCGCCGGAATAACCGTAAGCGTCCGGATCGTTTTGCGCATGGTTCTCCAGCTTGCGGATATCGACTTTACCCACCAGCGCAGAAATATCCTGGTTGTTTTCATCGCCCGGTTCGGTTTTCGCGATGGCCAACTGTTCGAGAATGGAAGGCCAGACTTTTACCACCTTGAAGCGGGTAATGTCACCGCCGAACTCGTGCAATCTTTTTGCCGCCCAGGGCGACATGATGGTGCCAAGATAACGACGCGGCACGCCGTACTCTTTTTCAAGAATGTTAGCGTCTTCCTGCGGATTGAACAGACAAAGCGGATGGTCATTAACCGGGCTGCGCTCGCCGTCCGCGCTCAGCACGTAAATGGGCACGCGCTGCATCAGCGATTTCAGCCGCTCAGCCAGCGAAGATTTACCGCCGCCGACCGGACCGAGCAAATACAGAATCTGTTTCTTCTCTTCCAGTCCCTGGGCCGCATGTTTCAGGTAGGAAACAATCTGTTCAATCGCATCCTCCATTCCATAAAACTCTTCGAAAGCGGGATAACGCGCAATGACACGGTTAGAGAATAGTCTGGAAAGGCGTGGCTCCTGGGCAGTATCGACCATTACAGGCTCACCAATGGCCGTTAACAGTCGCTCTGCGGCGTTGGCGTATGCACTGCGATCTTGCTTACAGATAGTAAGGAATTCCTGCAGTGTGAACTCTTCGTCCTTGGCAGCTTCATAACGCTGACGATAGTGATCGAATATATTCATAGCGATGCCCGTCCTTTCATTTTTAGCACAGGTAAAGGAGCGTAATTACGTGCTCATATAGCTCCCGGAAGATATTCTCTATTGAGTACAGCAACCCTTATGCCAACCTGACGTTTTTATATCGGGATACACAATTCTTATGGTTACTCTGCTCGTACAAAAAGTCTCGTCTTACTTTTAACTGTAGAAGGCATTTAAGAATTTACCTTAGTCTCTTCTCCTTATTTAATGATATATCAATGACAAAGTTGGAAAAGCGCGACTATACTCTCGCGGCGGAGAGTAGGCGGCCCGCCTGCGCTGAAGCGGTTGTTGCCGCTGGCAACGCGCATTTCCCCGTTACGCTCTCCTTATAATGTAAAATGCAAACCCAACCTGGGATCCGTTAGACTCAACGGTGATTGTTATATTTATGGAATGAATAATTTGTGAACCAATTCAAACTTAAGACCCTTGCTGTTTTTTTACCCTGTTGTTTTGTGGCATGCAGCGCACAAGCCGGTCCCCTCTCTATTGGCGCATCAGTGATTTACGCGCAATCACCCTATCGGGGCGGTCAGGATCGCTACCTCCCAATTCCTGTAATAAATTATGAAGGTGAAAACTTCTGGCTTCATAGTTTGCAGGGCGGTTATTACCTCTGGAAAGACGAGCAAAACCGGCTTTCATTGACCCTGTTGGGCTCGCCTCAGCAATATGACCCGGATGACAACGATCTGGGCGATATGAAGAGGCTCGACAAGCGTCATATGACATTAATGGGTGGCGCGACTTACAACCACGTCGCAGAGTGGGGCATCGTGCGTACGGCGCTGCTGGGCGATCTGCTCAATAACAGCAACGGCGTGCTCTGGGATTTAACCTGGCTCTATCGCTTCAACCTCGGCCAGTTCAGCGTCACGCCGGGCATTGGCGCGACATGGAACAGCGCAAATCAAAATCGTTACTATTATGGCGTTTCAGGACACGAAAGCGTGCGCACCGGCATCAGTACTTACCGTCCTGACGATAGCTGGTCGCCGTATGTGGAATTGAGCGTTAACTACCAGCTCGACAAACAATGGAATGCCTCTTTTACAGGGCGCTATATCCGTTTCGATGATGAAATCAAAGACAGCCCGATGATCGATAAAAATGGCCAGGCCGTCGTCTGGGCCGGAGTCAGCTATACGTTCTGATCCCCGGGCGGCCTGATAAAACGCATCAAAAGGGAGCAGCGACTGCTCCCTGTTTATTTTTGGTGCTTCATTAAGTCGCAAGGAGAAGGTTATGCCTCAGACGGTTATGTTTAGCGGAGAGAACGCGCTGCCCGCCATTGGACAGGGCACCTGGTATATGGGGGAAAACGCGGCGCAGCGTCAGCAGGAGATCCGGGCGCTGCAGGCAGGAGTGGATCTCGGCCTGAAGGTTATCGACACGGCCGAGATGTATGCGGAAGGCGGGGCGGAGGAGGTGGTCGGCGAGGCGTTAAAAGGCCGTCGTGAAAACGCCTGGCTGGTATCGAAAGTCTACCCCTGGAACGCCGACGAAAAGAAGGCGACCGAAGCGTGCGAACGCAGCTTGCGCCGGTTACAGACCGATTATCTTGATCTTTATCTGCTGCACTGGCCCGGCAACGTGCCGCTGGAAGAGACGATCCACGCCATGGAAACGCTGCAGCGGCAGGGGAAAATTCGCCGCTGGGGCGTTTCAAATTTTGACCTGCGCGATATGCAAAATGTGCAGCGCTTAGCGGGGGGAGAGCAGTGCGCAACGAATCAGGTGCTTTATCATCTGGCGTCGCGGGGGATTGAGTACGATTTGCTGCCATGGTGCCAGCAGCGACAGCTGCCGGTGATGGCATATTGTCCCCTCGCGCAGGCCGGGCGGCTGCGGCAATCCCTGATGAGCGACGCGACGCTGCAGGAAATTGCTCGGCAAAAGCGCATTAGCGTAGCGCAGCTATTGCTGGCATGGGTCATCAATCAAACAGGGGTTCTGGCGATTCCAAAAGCCAGCTCGGTTGAGCATGTCAGAGAAAATGCGCAGGCGCTGGAGGTCAGCTTAAACGTCGACGAACTGGCGGCAATCGATCGCGCTTTCCCGCCGCCGCAGAGCAAGCAGCCGCTGGATGTGGTTTAGCGGCGCAAAGCGCGCCGCAAGGGCGACGCTTAACGCCGGATACGAAAGGTTGTGGCCAGTCGCGCAGGCTGTTCGCCTGCGCTGGTCATGGCTTTGCTGATACGCGCCGTTTCAACGCATACCATCGTCTTATAGCCATCGTTAGCCATATCGCTCATGCTGCAGGAAAGCTCTGCGCCCGGATTCCACGTGACAACGTCACTATGGTAATGATGATAAATTTCGATGCAGCGCTGGCCGCTCTTATCATTTATCACGCTGCAATCTTCAGGTTGGGTAAAAATGCGATCGATCCGGCCGGGATAAGTTTGTTTATCGCTTAATGTCCCTTCCGCGCCGTCATTTACCTTGTCGATGTAGGGCGAGCCTAAACCGCTTACTTCAACGTCGCTGATATTCGCAATCTGGAAATAGCTGTGCAGCGCGCCGGTCGCGTCGAAATCACCATGCGACTCCAGCTCGATTTCACAATGTTGACCGAGGCGAAAGCGGGCGAAAAGGGTGAAATCGTGCGGCCAGAACTTTTTAGTCTGCGCGCTGCTTTCCAGCACGAAGGTCAGCATCACGTCTTCATCATTTTCATCGTGAGCGGATAATGTCCATGGCTGATTACGGGCGAAGCCGTGAGCCGGTTCGCCTGCCGGGCCGAACCAGGGCCAGCAGATCGGGACGCCGCCGCGAATCGCTTTCCCGGCGGCAAAGAGCGTCTTGTCGCTCAGCCAGATCACAGGCTGCTCGCCGCTCGGCTGCCAGGCGATAAGCTGAGCGCCCTGCAAGGCAATCGCCGCGCGCACGCGTGGATGGCTCACCACGATAATCGGCAGTTCGCCCGCCTGACGCTGGGAAAGGTAAGGGGTGAGTTGCTTCACTATGGGTAGCGAAAAAAGTTTATCTTGCATATAAAGACCTTCTTTTTGGCTGACCAGCATAAAAAAGGGCGACCGTAGTCGCCCTTGCTCATTGCGAGGCTGTGCTTATTTAGAAGCGACCAGCGCAATCAGATCCAGAACTTTGTGTGAGTAACCGGTTTCGTTATCGTACCAGGAAACCAGCTTCACGAAGTTGTCGTTCAGCGCGATGCCTGCTTTGGCGTCGAACACGGAAGTCAGGGTTTCGCCGTTGAAATCGGTAGAAACCAGTTCGTCCTCAGTGTAGCCCAGAACGCCTTTCATATCGCCTTCGGAAGCGGCTTTGATCGTTTCGCAGATCTCTTTGTAGCTTGCCGGCTTAGCCAGGCGTACGGTCAGGTCAACAACAGAAACGTTCGGGGTCGGTACGCGGAAAGCCATACCGGTCAGTTTGCCGTTCAGTTCCGGCAGCACTTTACCTACCGCTTTGGCTGCGCCGGTAGAAGACGGGATGATGTTCTGAGAAGCGCCGCGGCCGCCGCGCCAGTCTTTGTGAGACGGGCCATCAACGGTTTTCTGCGTTGCGGTGGTCGCGTGAACGGTAGTCATCAGGCCTTCAACGATACCGAAGTTGTCGTTGATGACTTTCGCCAGCGGTGCCAGGCAGTTAGTGGTGCAGGATGCGTTGGAGACGATATCCTGGCCGGCATATTTATCGAAGTTGGCGCCACGTACGAACATCGGGGTGTCATCTTTGGACGGACCGGTCATCACGACTTTTTTCGCGCCGGCAGCGATGTGCTTACGTGCGGTTTCGTCGGTCAGGAAGATACCGGTCGCTTCAGCAACTACGTCCACGCCCACTTCATCCCACTTCAGGTTAGCCGGGTCTTTCTCAGCGGTAACACGGATTTTCTTGCCGTTAACGATCAGCGCGCCGTCTTTGACTTCAACGGTGCCGTCGAAGCGACCATGCGTGGAGTCGTACTTCAGCATGTAAGCCATGTATTCGGCGTCCAGCAGATCGTTGATTGCGACGATTTCAATGTCAGAACGCTGTTGAGCGGCACGGAAAACAATGCGACCGATGCGGCCAAAACCGTTGATACCTACTTTGATAGTCATATATTCCACCAGCTATTTGTTAGTGAATAAAAGGTTGCCTGTAAAATTACAAAAACCTTACCAGGCGTCAAGCGGAATCGTGTCACTTGTTGCGACAGGTCAATCCGCACGCCAAGAATTATTTGTTGCGCAAACGCTTGCACAACGGCTTCGTACCAGGGTGCCATAGCACCGATCGCCGAATATAAAGGGATGCGTTTTGCAAAGGGTGATCGCGGTCACAAATATACGCAGTGATGGCCCGGGTCCGACGATAAGCACGAAAAAGGCCCCAGTCTTGTTAGCCATTTGTTAGAATAGTAGTCGAATTTTTCAGAATCACACTTCCGGGATAGTTAAAATGGCCAAAGAAACCGCACCCGACGCGAAAACCGCGCAGCTGACCGAAATGCAGCGCTACGTTACTCAGCACCGTGGCACGGAGCCGCCGTTTACCGGCGCGCTGTTGCATAACAAGCAGGAGGGCATTTATCACTGTCTCGTTTGTAATGCGCCGCTATTTCTCTCCGAAACGAAATATGACTCTGGCTGCGGCTGGCCGAGCTTTTACCAGCCCGTCGGCGATGACGCGATTCGTTACCTGGAAGATGACTCGCACGGCATGCATCGTGTTGAAATCCGCTGCGGCAATTGTGACTCTCACCTCGGCCACGTTTTTCCTGACGGGCCTCAGCCTTCCGGCGAACGCTACTGCGTGAACTCAGCATCCCTGAGCTTCACCGATGAGCAGGGCGGCCAGGTAAAAGGATAAGCGATGACACAGGAACTCGATGTCATTCTGGCGGCGATGACCCCAGATGTCTATCAACGGCTGGCGACGGCGGTTGAAACCGGTAAATGGCCGGACGGCGTGGCGCTGACGCCGGAACAGCGCGAGCATTGTATGCAGTTGGTGATGTTATGGCAGGCGCAGCATAATGAAGCGCCGCAGCATATGACCATCGGCAAAGGCGGCGAAATGGTGATGAAATCGAAACGGGAGTTAAAGGAAGAGCTCGGCATCGAGCCGGATGTTACTCGTATTCATCTGCATTAAAAAAGCTGGCGCAAAGCCAGCTTTTTTCAGATTAATACCGCGCCCTGCGCGGTCATTTGCGCGAAGGCGATGTCGCTGTCTTCCGCGTTCAGGTTGACACCGCGGCAGCCCTCTTTGACGACTTCGACCTGATAGCCCAGCTCCAGCGCATCCAGAACGCTGTATTTAACACAGTAGTCGGTCGCTAAACCCAACATCACTAAATGCGTGATATCACGCTCGCGCAGCCAGCTATCCAGCTCGGTTTTCCGTCGGTGGCCGTTATCGAAAAAGGCGCTGTAGCTGTCCACGTCAGCATCCTGTCCCTTATGGAACACCGCATTGATCAGGGAGCGGTCAAGCTCAGGATGGAAGTCGGCGCCCGCCGAGTGCTGAATGCCGTGATCGGGCCACCAAATCTGCGCCAGACCGTTCAGCTCGCCCAGCGTATAAACCGGTTCGCCTGACACCGAGGCGAAGCTGCCATGATTGACCGGATGCCAGTCCTGCAGAGCCAGAACGTACTCGCCGCGAGCTTGAAACTCGCGTGCATAGCGGTTCGCCACGGCGACAGTCATATCGCCCTCTTTGACCGCCATTGGGCCGCCGGGGCAAAAGTCGTTCTGAATGTCGATAATTATCAGTGCCCGCTTCATTACTCGCTCCGTATCACTATTCGGTCAATTCACCGCGCAGGTTTTGCTGCATTTTGGCACGAATTTGCTCAGTAGTAAGGTTCTGGCTCAGCAAAAAATGCAGTTTCGTCAGCGTCGCTTCCACCGTCAGATCAAAGCCACTGACGACGCCGGCGTGCTCAAGAGCGTTGCCGGTGGCGTAGCCGCCCATATTTACCTTACCCGACATGCACTGGGTCAGATTAACCACAATGATGCCGCGCTCGGTAGCCTGCTTCAACTCCGCTAAAAACTCCGCATTTTGCGGCGCGTTGCCCACTCCGTATGAACGCAGAATAAGCGCTTTAACCGGCTGGCGTAAGAAATTACGCACCACGTCAGCGGAGATTCCCGGGTAGAGCGTCACTACGCCGATGGGTTGCGGCGTAATGGTGTGAACCTTCAGCTCACCCTGGCCCTGCGGCGCCGGCGGCGTATTGAGGCGACGGATATGAATGCCGGCCTCCAGCAGCGGCGTCAGGTTAGGCGAGGCGAAAGCATTGAATCCGTCCGCATGCGCTTTGGTAGTGCGGTTGCCGCGATAAAGCGTGTTATTGAAAAACAGCGCCACTTCGTTAATGGGAAAATTCGCTGCCACGTAGAGCGAGTTAAGCAGGTTTTGTTGCCCGTCCGAGCGCAGTTCCGCCAGCGGAATCTGTGACCCGGTCACAATTACCGGCTTCGCCAGATTTTCCAGCATGAAAGAGAGCGCCGAGGCGGTAAACGCCATCGTATCGGTGCCGTGCAGGATCACAAAGCCATCGTAAGCGTCATAGTTCAGTCGAATATCTTCGGCGATCGCCTGCCAGTCAGCCGGCGTCATATCTGAAGAATCGATAAGTGGCTGGTATTCGTGAATCGTGAAGGCGGGCATTTCGGGGCGATGAAACTCCGGCATGTTCGCCAGCTGCTGCTGCAGATGGCCCGAAACGGGGATATAGCCCTGCGCAGAACGCTGCATACCGATAGTCCCGCCGGTATAAGCAACGTAAATGTTTTTCTTTTGCATGAATAAACTCAAGCTTGCCTTAAAGAGCGCAGTATAAGAGGAAAGCAGGGGAAAAGCAGCCCGGCAAACAGCCGGGCTGACAGGTTTATCGCACTTTGCCGCAGTTAAGGCAGAAGGCGTAACGGTTTTGCGGATCGTTAAGGCTATCGAATAAGCCAGGCTGTTGTTTCACTTCAGCCATCACGGAGAGTATCGGAGCCGGGATCCAGGCCTTCAGCGTTTCCGGCAGTACCGCATTGACGGAGGCGCTGACCTGACTCAGCATCATATCGAGGAAGCCCGGTTCGTCCTGATACCAGCTCAGCTGAGGCGTCGCGACTTTCGCCAGCTCCGACGCTTTCTTCACCGCGTCGTCGAAATCGCCCAGCGCATCCACCAGACCGTTAGCTTTGGCGTCGCTGCCCGTCCAGACATGGCCCTGCGCGATGGCGTCAATCTGCTCCGGGGTTTTATGGCGCGATGCGGCGACCAGCCCGACAAAGTTGCGGTAGCCGTTCTCAATGCTGATTTGCATCATCTGCTGGACTTCCGTCGGCAGCTCTTTAGTGGTGGAGATATCCGCTAGCGGGGAGGTGGCGACGCCGTCGCTGTGAACGCCCACCGAATCCAGACTCTTCTCCAGCGTATTAATAACGCCGAAAATGCCGATCGAGCCAGTCAGCGTGCTGGCGTTGGCGACGATATAGTCAGCTGGCGTAGAGATCCAGTAGCCGCCGGACGCGGCCATACCGCCCATCGACACCACGACAGGTTTGCCCGCCGCGTGGGCCGCCGCCAGCTCTTCGCGGATCGCCTCTGATGCGGTTACGCTGCCGCCAGGGCTGTTGACGCGCAGGATAATCGCTTTGATCTTCGGATCGAGGCGGGCGTCGCGAATCTGGCTGGCGGTGGTATCGCCGCCGACGTTGCCCGGCGTCTCTTCGCCATCCATGATGGCGCCGTTAGCCAGAATAACCGCTATATTGCCATTCTGACGGCTCTGGGCAGGTTTCACAGGGTAGTCGTAAATGCTGACGTTGCGGTAATCGTTGTTCTGCTTATCCCAGCCGAACTGTTTGATTAACAGCTGATCGACGCTGGCGCGCGAATCAAGCGCGTCCACCAGCTTACTGTTCAGCGCGTACTGCGCCGTATCGCCCTGAACGGCCTGCAGGCCGGCGATAATGCCTTGCGCGCCGGGGAACAGCTGATCCGGGGTAATCTGCCGGTTGGCCGAAACGGTATTCAGGTAATTTTGCCAGAGCTGTCCAACCCAGCGGCTGTCCGCATCGCGCGCGGCGGGGGACATATCGTCACGCAGGAAAGGCTCGACCGCAGACTTGTAGGTGCCGACGCGGAAGACGTGCGACGTTACCTTTAACTTATCCAGCAGCGATTTGTAATAAAGGCCATTAGTGGCGAAACCGTGCAGATCGACCGCGCCCTGCGGCGAAAGGTAGATCTTATTGGCGTAGCTAGCGAGGTAATACTGCGCCTGGCTATAGCTGTCGCCCAGCGCGTAAACAGGTTTGCCGCTGTCGCGAAATTCACGCAGCGCTTTGCCGACATACTGCAATGAAGGCTGATCGCCGCCGGCGAAATCGCGCAGGTCCAGCACCATGCCGGTGATGTTTTTGTCATTCTTCGCCTGACGAATGGCGTCGATAACGTCAAACAGCGAATTTTCCTGCAGACGATCGCTGCTGGCGCCCAGCAGCTGGCGTCCAAGCTTGCTCAGTTTGTTGCTGACGGAGGCTTTATCGACGATCACGCCGCTGAGATCCACTTTCAGCGCGCCGGGCTGAACGGCAGTAGCAGATGACGAGCCTGAGCCGCTGACCTGCAGCCAGATGCCGACGCCAACCAGAATCAATAACAACAGAAAAAGATTGAGAATAAATTCCCTGATAAAATTCAACACTCGCCAGGCCCATTTAAACAGACCTGCAATGAGTCGCCACACTGTGCGCATATACTCTCCATATTCGCTTAGCTGAGGGAATCCCGACGTCCGGACACCCCCTCGTTCACGCCTCATCCTAAAGAGCGGCGTGCTAAAAGTCAGCAGGAAATCGCGTTGGACTGTTACAAAAAAACCGCCTGTGCCAGGATTAAGCCATGCGCTTCATTATCAGGAGAGACACATGGATGCACTTGAATTACTGATTAATCGTCGTTCCGCTTCGCGTCTGGCCGAGCCTGCGCCCGCTGGCGAGGCGCTGGAGAACATTCTGCGCGCCGGTATGCGCGCGCCGGACCACGGTACGTTGCAACCCTGGCGTTTTATTATCGTCGAGAACGAAGGGCGCGAGCGTTTCAGCCAGTTGCTGGAGCAGGCGGCGAGGGCGGACGGCCTGGATGAGAAAGCGATTGAAAAAGCCACTCAGTCGCCGTTTCGCGCGCCCATGATCATTACCGTCGTCGCGCATTGCGAATCGCACCATAAGGTGCCGCGCTGGGAACAGGTGGTTTCCGCAGGCTGCGCGGTGATGGCGATGCAGATGGCGGCGCTGGCGCAGGGCTTTAACGGCATCTGGCGCAGCGGCCCCTGGACCGAGCACCAACAGGTGCGTGACGCCTTCGGCTGTCGTGAGCAGGACGCCATTGTCGGTTTTCTTTATCTGGGAACGCCGCAGCTAAAATCGCACACCACCGTACTGCCGCCCGATACCCGCGCGTTTGTCCGTTATTTCTGAGGAAATAGCCAGCTGTTTTCAGGCAGGGTCGACTGCGGCTCTGCCAGTTAACTGACGACGCATTGTGCGAAAGATCGGGAAGCTTTCCGTCAACGCTTACGCCATCCCTTCCGCCAGGCTAACATAGACCCCATTATGAGGAAGAAGCGCGACAGGGCCGCCAGAATGCGGCGCTGCGGCGCAACGGCTCTCGCTGAACATTATCTCCTGAAGTAAAGGATTGTCGTCATTCATGCGTTTGTTTATTGCGGAAAAGCCCAGCCTGGGGCGTGCTATTGCTGATGTTTTGCCTAAACCGCACCGGCGTGCAGAAGGGTATATCGCCTGCGGCGACGATCAGGTCGTCACCTGGTGCGTCGGGCATTTGCTCGAGCAGGCGCAGCCGGACAGTTATGACAGCCGCTATGCGCGCTGGTCGCTGGCCGACCTGCCGATTATCCCGGAAAAATGGCGGCTTCAGCCACGTCCTTCGGTGGCGAAACAGTTGAAAGTAATTGAGGGCCTGCTGAAAAAAGCCAGCGAGGTGGTCCATGCTGGCGACCCGGATCGCGAAGGGCAGCTGTTGGTGGACGAAGTGCTGGATTATCTGCAGTTGCCCGCCGCTAAGCGCAATAAAGTGCAGCGATGTTTGATTAACGATCTCAACCCGCAGGCGGTGGAGCGCGCCGTCAGCCGCCTGCGCGAAAACCGCGAATTTATTCCGCTCTGCGTGTCGGCGCTGGCGCGTGCGCGCGCCGACTGGCTGTACGGCATTAATATGACGCGCGCCTGGACGCTGCTGGGGCGCAATGCCGGTTACGATGGGGTTTTGTCCGTAGGACGCGTGCAGACGCCGGTGCTGGGTTTAGTGGTGCGCCGGGACGAAGAGATCGAAAACTTCGTGCCTAAAGATTATTTCGAGGTCAAAGCCCATATCGTTACGCCGAAGCAGGAGCGGTTTATCGCCTCCTGGGTACCCAGCGAGGCGTGCGAACCCTGGCAGGATGAAGAGGGACATTTGCTACACCGGCCGCTGGCCGACCATGTCGTCGAACGAATCAATGGCAAACCCGCGCTGGTCACCAGCTACAACGACAAGCGGGAAAATGAAACGGCGCCGTTGCCTTTTTCGCTTTCCAGCCTGCAAATTGAAGCGGCTAAGCGATACGGGCTGAGCGCGCAGACCGTGCTGGACACCTGTCAGCGGCTGTATGAAACCCATAAGTTGATTACCTATCCGCGTTCGGACTGCCGTTATCTGCCGGAAGAACATTTCGCCGGACGGCAGTCTGTCCTGAAAGCGATAAGCGCCCATCAGCCGGATCTGCAAACGCCGGCCGATTTCAACCCGCAGCAGAAAAACCGCTGCTGGGATGATAAGAAAGTCGATGCGCACCACGCCATCATTCCGACCGCGCGCAGCGGCGCGGTGCGGCTGTCGGAAAATGAAGCGCGCGTTTACGAACTGATCGCCCGCCAGTATCTGATGCAATTCTGTCCCGATGCGATTTTTCGCAAATGCACCATAGAGCTGGATATCGTCGGCGGAAAATTTATCGCCAAAGCGCGATTTCTTGCCGAGGCGGGCTGGCGCGTGCTACTGGGGCATAAAGAGCGCGACGAGGAGAACGAAGGGATGCCGCTGCCCGTGGTGGCGAAAGGGGATACGCTGCTCTGCGAGCGGGGCGAAGTGGTTGAGAAGCAAACGCAGCCGCCCCGACATTTTACCGATGCCACGCTGCTCTCGGCCATGACGGGTATTGCCCGCTTCGTGCAGGATAAAGCGTTAAAGAAAGTGCTGCGAGCGACCGATGGTTTAGGTACGGAGGCAACGCGCGCGGGCATTATCGAGTTGCTTTTCCGGCGCACTTTTCTGGTGAAAAAAGGACGCTATATTCACGCCAGCGAAGCCGGCAGAGCGCTCATTCACTCGCTGCCTGAAATGGCTGCGCGACCGGATATGACTGCGCAATGGGAATCGACGCTAACGCGCATCAGTGAAAAGGCCTGTCGCTACGATGATTTTATGCAGCCGCTGGTGACAACGCTGACCGGCCTGATCCACCAGGCGCGACAGCAGCCCGCCGCGCGCGCCTTCCGCGGTCTGCCCGCTTCCGGACAAAAACGAGCGAAAAAGCCATCAAGGCGTAAGATCAAGGAGACATAATAATGCGTTATGCGTTAGCGGGTATGGTTATGCTGACGATGCTCAGCGCCCCGGCGATGGCGGGGCGCCATCAGCAAGGAGAGGTGGTGAGCAACAGCACGCCCGATGTGGTGGTGGATATGCCCGCCGAGGTCTGGACTCAGGGCCAAAACCGGCAGGCGGACTGTCTGCGCTGTTGCACCTATGAAAACCGCAGCTATTCGGAAGGCGCGGTAGTAAAAGCGGAAGGGGTGCTGTTGCAGTGCGCGCGCGACGAAAAGTCGCTCGGCACCAACAACCTGATCTGGAAAATCCTGAAGTAAACCTCAGCGTGGCGCGACGCCACGCTGAACGTTACAAGCCAAAGGTCGCCCAGACGGGAGCGTGATCCGAAGGTTTTTCCATCGCGCGGATCTCGTAATCGATACCGGCCTCAATACAGCGGGAGGCGAGCGGCTGGCTGGCCAGCAGCAGGTCGATGCGCAGTCCACGGTTGTCATCGAAACCTTTCGAGCGATAATCGAACCAGGAGAAGCGGTCAATCGCCTCCGGATTGCGCGCGCGCCAGGTATCCGTCAACCCCCAGCTTAACAGGCGATCCATCCATTCGCGCTCTTCCGGCAGGAATGAACATTTTCCGGTGCGCAGCCAGCGTTTGCGGCTCTCTTCGCCAATGCCGATATCGCTGTCTGTGCTGCTGATATTCATGTCGCCCATGATCAACACCGGTTTATCCGCGCTCAGCTGCGTTTCCAGATAGCTTTGCAGGTCACGGTAGAATTTTTCTTTAGCCGGAAATTTGGTGGGATGGTCGCGGTTTTCCCCTTGCGGGAAGTAGCCGTTGATCACGGTAATGTTGCCGATCGGGCTGGGGATCTCCGCCATGATCAGACGACGTTGCGCCTCTTCGTCATCGCCCGGAAAACCGCTGCGCACCATAACCGGCGGCGCTTTCGTCAACAGCGCGACGCCATAGTGACCTTTTTGCCCGTGATAAAAGACGTTATAGCCCAGCTCGCTGACCTCTTCGAGCGGGAACATATCGTCATGGACTTTGGTTTCCTGCAGGCCGATGACGTCAGGCTGATGCTGTTCGACAAGAGCGGCAAGTTGATGAGGACGCGCGCGCAATCCGTTGATGTTAAAAGAAACAAATTTCATGTGGTCAGCTACTGTCAGTAAAGAATGGCAGGATGGTAGCCGCTTTTTTGTGAAAAGTCATCGGGAAGGGCAGGAAGCGACGCTGCTGGAGCAGAATAAAATTGGACTGCGTTTTTGCGAGAGAGTGATAAGCGCGGAGACGGCGTGCGAAACAAACGGAGAGCGTACAGGATGGTGGTGGGAGAAGGATTCGAACCTTCGAAGTCTGTGACGGCAGATTTACAGTCTGCTCCCTTTGGCCGCTCGGGAATCCCACCTGGGAAATATGTGATAAGCCTTCAGACCGGGTAAGACGATTCAGATGGTGGTGGGAGAAGGATTCGAACCTTCGAAGTCTGTGACGGCAGATTTACAGTCTGCTCCCTTTGGCCGCTCGGGAATCCCACCACTGGCCTGAATCATTACGCCTGAAAGCGGGGCGCATCATACCAAATGAAAGCCGGGTGTAAAGCGCCGAAAATGAAATAGTGAATCGTTTGCCCACTTTTTACCCGAGGCGCTGAATTGTCAGGCAATTCAGCGCCCGCAGGCTTACAGAATAATGGTGCGGTTGCCGTAGACGAAGACGCGTTGGCCCAGCACCTTATACAGCGCGCGGCTCAGGACATTTTTCTCGACGTCGCGTCCGGCGCGCATCATCTCTTCGGCGGTATAGCTGTGGTCGACGTTGATCACATCCTGCATGATAATCGGGCCTTCATCCAGATTATCGTTCACATAGTGCGCGGTGGCACCGATGATTTTCACGCCGCGCTCATAGGCCTGATGGTAAGGACGCGCGCCGATGAACGCCGGCAGGAAGGAGTGATGAATATTAATGATCTGGTTGGGGTAGCGTTGCACAAAAGCGGGCGTCAGCACGCGCATGTACTTCGCCAGCACCACATAGTCGGGCTGATAACGATCGATCTCGTCAGCCATTTTATTGTCGTGCTCTTCGCGGGTCAGCCCTTCGTGACTGACCAGAACGAAAGGAATATCGAAACGTTCGACCAGCGAGCGCAGGGTATCGTGGTTGCCGATGACCGCGGCGATCTCCATGTCGAGGCCGCCGAATGCGCTTTTCATCAGCAGATCGCCCAGACAGTGCGCCTCTTTCGTCACCAGAATCACCACGCGACGACGACCGGCGCTGTTCAGCTCGCGTACGGAACCCGCGGGGAGCGCGCTGTCCAAATCGGCCAGCAAGGTGTTGTCGTTAAAAATTCCTTCCAGCTCTGTGCGCATGAAGAAGCGCCCGGTGCGATGATCAACAAACTCATTGTTCTGCACGATATTCAGCTCGTGCTTGTAACAAATGTTGGTGATTTTAGCGATAAGACCTTTCGCATCGGGGCAAATGGTACGTAAAACTTTTCTTTGCATGGTTTGCGCTTGCATCTCAATCAGAGTCCTGTAAAAGCCGTTATGGTCGTGCCGTTGGGCGAAGCGACGGGCTTAGCCGCAACATTTTTTGTATTTTTTTTCGGAACCGCAAGGGCAGCGATCGTTTCGTCCCAGCGGGGGCGAGGTTCCGTCGATATAGTACCAGCGTTGATCCTCGCGAAGAAAGCGCGAACACTCATGCAGACTGGCAGGCTTGCCTTTTTCGACGTATCGCGCAAAAAATGTTACAAAACTTTCATTCTCATGGCTTCCATGATTACAACGAGTTACATTCAGACCCAGCCATTGCGTATCGTGAAAACTTTCAGATAATAGCCCGGCCATGTTCGGGACGCGCTTAGCGGGATGCCAGGTTGAGATGAGATAAGCCGCGTTTTTTCTGGCATAGGCGGTATAGCGCGAGCGCATCAGCGCTTCTGCGCTGGCAGGAATAGCGATGCCGGAAATATAGGGTTCACAACATAGGCTATACTGCTTTCCGCTGCAGCATGGGCACGTTTCGGACACATTGGCTCCTGAGTGTGAATAAGAAAACATGTTAATTGCGGCTATGGTAGCTGACTCGGCGCAGTGAAGCCATTTATTGCAGTCGACACCAGAGGTGAAATGAGACAGGTTAAGATTGGACTGGCGCTGGGTTCAGGCGCGGCCAAAGGATGGGCGCATATCGGCGTTATCTCCGCGCTCGAACGCGCCGGTATCGGGATCGATGTCGTAGCAGGCTGTTCCGTCGGCGCGCTGGTCGGATCCGCTTATGTCAACGGGCGCCTCGACCTGATGGAAAAATGGGTCAATGCGTTTCGCTACTGGGATGTGATTCGCCTGATGGATCTCTCGTGGCAACGCGGAGGGCTGCTGCGCGGCGAACGCGTGTTCAACCACATCCGTCAACTTATCCCTCATGATACGCTGGAAGGCTGCGACAAGCCTTTCGGCGTCGTCGCCACCAATCTCAGCACGGGCCGCGAGCTCTGGCTTACGGAAGGGGATTTGCATCGGGCGGTGCGCGCTTCCTGCAGTATGCCAGGCTTATTGCCGCCAGTTAGCTACAATGGTTATTTGCTTGTGGATGGGGCGGTAGTCAATCCGGTACCCATCTCGCTGACGCGCGCCCTGGGCGCAGATATTGTCATCGCTGTCGATCTGCAGCATGACGCGCATTTGATGCAGCAGGATCTGCTTTCCGTAACGCCGAAAAGCGAAGAGGAAGCCGCTACGGCTGCAGCGTTAAGCTGGGGTAAAAAAATACGCCAGCGTCTGACCGGCTTTACACAGCGTCGTGCTTATCATACGCCTGGAGCGATGGAAATTATGACCACCTCGATCCAGGTATTGGAAAATCGTCTGAAGCGCAATCGTATGGCAGGCGATCCGCCGGATGTGCTTATTCAGCCGCTTTGTCCGCAGATTTCAACGCTGGACTTTCATCGTGCCGAAGAAGCCATTGCGGCAGGCAAGGCTGCCGTTGAGAAAAAAATGGATGAACTATTGCCACTGGCCCGTAGCAGATAATCAGGTTGTTCATTCACAGATGTTTCTTCGGTCAATTCTGAAAGGCGCAACTGCGTTTTATGAACCACTATTGAATGATCTGGTACGCAGGGGGAGAGAATGGAAAAACCACTAATCGGCAAAAAGATACTCATTGTCGAAGATGAGGTCGTTTTCCGTTCATTACTGGAAAATTTCTTGCTGGCGTCAGGCGCGACCACGCTGCTGGCAGGAGATGGGCTTGATGCCATCGCACAGTTGCAGGGCCACGATGTGGACCTGGTAATTTGCGATCTCGAAATGCCGCGGATGAACGGCATCAAATTCGTTGAGCATGTACGAACACGCGGTAATAGCGTGCCCATCCTCATCATTTCGGCGACGCAAAACATGGCGGATATCGCGCATGTGCTGCGTCTGGGCGTTCAGGACGTCCTGCTTAAACCGCTCAAAAATCTGGAGCGCCTCCGGGAGGCGGTCTATGAATGTCTGTACCCTTCCATGTTTACCTCGAAAGTCGAAGAGGATGAGCAGCTGTTTCAGGACTGGGATGCCCTGGTGCGGGACCCGCTGGCCGCCGCGAAATTGCTCAAGCAGCTGCAACCGCCTGTTCAGCAAACCATCGCCAACTGCCGCATCAATTATCGACAGTTGACGATGGCGGAGCAGCCGGGGCTGGTGCTGGATATCGCCGCGTTGTCGGAGAAAGATCTGGCCTTTTACTGTCTTGACGTCACGCGCGCCGGCGATAACGGCGTGCTGGCCGCTTTATTGTTGCGGGCGTTGTTTAATGGCCTGCTGCAGGAGCAGCTTTCCGGGCAAAAACAGCGTCTGCCGGAGCTGAACGGATTATTACGACAGGTGAATTTGCTGTTGCGGCAGGCGAATCTTAGCGGCCAGTTCCCTCTGCTGGTCGGCTATTACCACCGTGGTCTGAAAAATCTGGTTTTAGTCTCGGCGGGATTAAACGCAACGCTCCAGTTCAACAACCAACAGATACAACTGAGCAATGGCGTTCCGCTCGGTACTATGGGCAACGCTTATCTCAATCAAATCAGCCAGCGCGCCGACGACTGGCAATGCCATGTATGGGGCGCCGGCGGACGGCTGCGCCTGATGTTATCGGCTGAAGAGTAGGCATCAAAAGTTTATTTCCGGGGGGATGGAAGACAGGTCCATTCCCACGCTTTACACTTGGGTAATAGTCTTAAATTCGACGGATTAACTTCATCCAGGATAATTCCGTCGGATGGTAACTGATATACTCATTTCGATTTTTTAAACCGACATATCAAGTAGTAACTTGAACGGCCTATAAGAGAGGTATCTTGATGTCTGCCTATAAATCTAAAGTTAAAAAAGCGGTAATCCCGGTTGCAGGCTTGGGTACGCGTATGCTGCCTGCCACCAAAGCGATTCCTAAAGAGATGTTGCCGCTGGTTGATAAGCCGTTAATTCAGTATGTCGTTAACGAATGTATCGCTGCTGGAATTAATGAGATTGTTCTGGTTACTCATTCCTCAAAAAATTCCATCGAAAACCATTTTGATACCAGTTTTGAGCTGGAGGCGATGCTGGAAAAACGCGTTAAGCGTCAGCTGCTGGATGAAATTCAGTCTATCTGTCCGCCGCACGTGACCATTATGCAGGTTCGTCAGGGCATCGCGAAAGGCTTGGGCCATGCGGTTATGTGCGCCCATCCGCTGGTCGGCGATGAGCCGGTGGCCGTGATCCTGCCGGACGTTATCATCGATGAATATGAATCTAATCCGACCAAAGACAACCTGGCCGAAATGCTATCTCGTTTCGAAGAGAGCGGCCGCAGCCAAATTATGGTCGAACCGGTTGCGGACGTAACTGCTTACGGCGTGGTTGATTGCCAGGGCGCTGAACTGAGCCCGGGCGACAGCGCGCCGATGGTCGGCGTGGTTGAGAAGCCGAAAGCGGCTGAAGCGCCTTCAAATCTGGCTGTAGTAGGCCGTTATGTTCTTTCTGCGGATATCTGGCCGCTGCTGGCGAAAACGCCTCCGGGCGCCGGCGGAGAGGTACAGCTGACCGATTCCATCGCCATGCTGATGGATAAAGAAACTGTTGAAGCTTATCACCTGAAGGGCGTCAGCCACGACTGTGGTAACAAGCTGGGCTATATGCAGGCTTTCGTTGAGTACGGCGTTCGCCACCCGGTTCTGGGCAAAGATTTCACGCAGTGGCTCGAACAAGAAGTTGGCAACAAAAAGTAACTCATTAAAAACAGGATAACTCAATGAAAGTCACTGTATTTGGTATCGGCTATGTTGGTCTGGTTCAGGCTGCGGTGTTGGCCGAGGTCGGACATGACGTTCTCTGTATTGATGTCGATGAAAATAAAGTCGAGAACCTGAAAAAAGGCATTATTCCCATTTTCGAGCCGGGCCTGACGCCGTTAGTCATGTCCAATTATGAAGCGGGCCGCCTGACGTTCAGCACCAATGCGGAAGATGGCGTAAAACATGGCGTCATGCAGTTTATCGCCGTGGGCACGCCGCCTGATGAGGATGGATCGGCTGACCTTAAATATGTGACCGCCGTGGCTCGGACCATTGCGCAGCATATGGATAGCCATAAGGTGATTATCGATAAATCCACCGTTCCTGTCGGCACTGCGGACAGAGTGCGGACGGTAATGAGTGAAACGCTGCGCGCGCGTGATGCCAATATCGCATTCGATGTTGTATCCAACCCGGAATTCCTTAAGGAAGGGGCGGCGGTCAACGACTGTATGCGTCCTGAGCGCATCGTCGTCGGCACCGACAACGAAGAGGTGGTTGAGCTACTGCGTGAGCTGTATGAGCCGTTCAACCGCAATCACGACCGTATGATCCTGATGGATATTCGTAGCGCTGAGTTGACCAAGTACGCGGCAAACTGCATGCTGGCGACGAAAATCAGTTTTATGAACGAGATGTCCAACCTGGCCGAACGTCTGGGCGCCGATATTGAGAAGGTCCGTCAGGGCATCGGTTCCGATTCCCGCATCGGCTACCACTTTATCTACCCCGGCTGTGGTTATGGCGGCTCTTGCTTCCCGAAAGACGTACAGGCTTTGATCCGCACCGCGGAGTCTATCGGCTATACGCCGCGTTTGCTGCAGGCTGTCGAAGATGTTAACGACAACCAGAAAAATAAGCTGCCGGGCTTCATTAAGCGTCACTTCGGGGAGAACCTGAGCGGGAAAACGTTCGCGCTCTGGGGACTGGCGTTTAAACCCAACACCGACGATATGCGCGAAGCGTCAAGCCGCGTGCTGATGGAATCCTTATGGCAGGCCGGCGCGACCGTGCAGGCGTTCGATCCGGAAGCGATGGATGAAGCGCAGCGCATTTACGGTCATCGCAGCGATCTGAAGCTGATGGGCACCAAAGAAGCGGCGCTGCAGGGCGCTGACGGCCTGGTTATCTGTACGGAGTGGCAAAACTTCCGCGCTCCGGATTTCGATACGATTAAAAACTCGCTGAAAGAGCCGGTGATTTTTGATGGTCGTAACCTGTATGATCCGGAACGTATGAACCGCCGCGGTTTCGTTTATTATGCAATCGGCCGCGGAGCGTCACTTCAAGTTGCGTAATTAACGAGGGATTTATGAACTTTCTGGTAACCGGCGCCGCAGGATTTATTGGTTTTCATGTCAGCCAACGTCTGCTGGCTGCCGGTCACCAGGTTGTCGGTCTCGACAACCTGAATGATTATTACGACGTTAAGCTAAAAGAATCCCGACTCGATCTTATCCGGCAACATCCCGACTTCCATTTTATTCAGGCCGATTTAGCCGATCGTCAGGTTATCGCATCGCTTTTTCAACAGCACAAACCGCAGCGCGTTATTCATTTAGGCGCGCAGGCGGGCGTGCGTTATTCAATTGAAAACCCGCACGCCTATGCGGACGCGAATCTTACCGGCCACCTGAATATTTTAGAAGGCTGTCGTCAGCATAAGGTTGAACATTTATTATACGCCTCATCCAGCTCAGTCTATGGACTGAATCGCAAAATGCCTTTTTCGACTGATGACAGCGTCGATCATCCGGTATCACTTTATGCCGCGACGAAAAAAGCGAATGAGCTGATGTCTCATACCTATTCCCACCTTTATAATCTGCCGACGACCGGGCTGCGTTTCTTTACCGTATATGGTCCCTGGGGACGCCCGGATATGGCGCTGTTTAAATTTACACGCGCAATGATTGCCGGTGAAAGTATTGATGTTTATAACCAGGGACAAATGAAGCGTGATTTTACCTATATTGATGATATAGCCGAAGCGATAATCCGATTGCAGGATGTTATTCCGCAAAAAGATGAAAACTGGACGGTTGAAACCGGTTCCCCTGCAACAAGTTCCGCGCCGTATCGGGTTTATAACATTGGCAACAGTTCTCCTGTTACGCTAATGGCTTATATCGAAGCGCTGGAGAAAGCTTTGGGCGTCAAGGCTAAAAAGAACATGCTGCCTATGCAGCCTGGCGATGTTCTGGAAACCAGTGCCGATACGCAGGCGCTTTACAATGCCATTGGTTTTAAACCGGAAACAGGAATAGAGAAGGGCGTGCAACGCTTTGTTGAATGGTATCGAGAATTTTATAACGTTTAATCAAAGCGCAAAAAAGGAAGCCTGGGCTTCCTTTTTTATCTGATGCTAACGACAATATGTCAAAACCTCTCCCTGGCTAGTCTGACCTGACGAAGCACGTCCCTGACGGGATTAAAGCAGAAAATCTTCCAGCTGTTTGCCTTGTTCTTCAATAGCTTTTTTAATCACGGCAGGCGTCCGGCCCTGACCTGTCCAGGTACGGGTTTCGCCATTTTCATCGGTATACTGATATTTCGCCGGACGCACGGCGCGTTTCGCTTTACCCGTAGTTTTAGTTTCAGTCATTGCCTGAAGTAAGTCATTGGGATCGATTCCATCGGCAATCAGCATTTCGCGGTACTGTTCTAATTTGCGCGTGCGCTCTTCATTCTCAGCCTGAAAGTGCGAATCTTCTTCGCGGCGTTCATTTACGACAACTTCAAGTTTTTCCAGCATTTCTTCCAGCGTTTCCAGCGAACATTCTCTGGCTTGCGCGCGCAATGTACGGATATTATTAAGAATTTTAAGTGCTTCGCTCATTGTCCTAATCTCTGAATATTATGATGGGAGAGTTGTTCTGCCCGCTAATAGTAGTGTCGGTATAAAATAACTTCAATAGTTAAATGGAGAGAGAGGTGAAAAGCGTTAAAAATAAAAACAGGAAAACCTATTTTATGGACAAAATTAGTCGTTTTTTTAATAGTTATTTTTGCTCTGCGCATCCGTGCGTTGGAAAGGGGATAAACGACAATTTCAATTAACGATGGTAGCCCGCCGGAAAATCGGAAAATGCCGATAAACTTAAATCAACGCGCCTGCATAAAGTGCGTTTGACTATTTTTTATCTTTTTATGCCATAAACAGGAAGCGAACAAGTAAAGAAACTGGTGTAGATGGTCGCCTTTTGTGCAGCATTGTTAAATAAAGCCTTCAAACGCGTGCTCTGCTTTATGGTAAACTTCGCGTCATTAAGTTTGCAGCATATGAACGAGAACGCGACGCAATGGCACAGCTCTATTTTTATTATTCGGCAATGAATGCCGGGAAATCAACGGCTTTATTACAATCCTCCTATAATTATCAGGAGCGTGGCATGCGCACGCTGGTCTACACGGCTGAAATTGATGACCGTTTCGGCAGTGGCAAAGTCAGTTCGCGCATTGGCCTCTCTTCCGCGGCCTGGCTTTATAATGCCGGAACGGATATCGCCGCAGAGATCGCTGCTGAGCATCAACGTGAATGCATCCACTGCGTGCTGGTCGATGAAAGTCAGTTTTTGACGCGTGAACAGGTTAAGGGGCTGTCAGATATCGTTGATGAACTCGATATTCCGGTGCTCTGTTATGGCTTACGCACCGATTTTCGCGGCGAGCTCTTTAGCGGCAGCCATTATCTTCTCGCCTGGGCGGATAAGCTGGTTGAGTTGAAAACGATCTGCCATTGCGGTCGCAAGGCCACCATGGTGTTGCGCCTCGACAGTCAGGGCAAACCTTTTAGCGAGGGCGAGCAGGTCGTCATAGGTGGAAACGAGCGATATATCTCGGTCTGCCGCAAACATTATAAACAGGCGATAAATGAAGGATCGTTGCAGGCGATTCACGGCGAAAAGCCTTCGTCCTGCTAAAAAATAAACCCGCCGAAGCGCTGAGGAATCCCCAGTAA